>JANMGO010000088.1:0-38901 GCA_031374665.1 Akkermansiaceae bacterium
CCCCTGCGGATGATTCGTTCCAATTGTGATTTGGAAAGGTAGGGTCAACACGCCGTGTTGACCGTAGAATAGAAAGAAGTGGCATTGAGAAAGGACGCACGCCCGTTAGAGCAATCGCGCGTTGAATGTTTTAACCAGGGTCGTCACGGCGTGGCGACCCTACCTTTTTTAAGGGTAAACTTTGGAGTTTCAACTTCGCATCGAGCGGCTAGTTTTTGGGCATGATCCAAATCACTGACAAAGCAAGCGCGGAACTCGTGTCCTTGTTGAAAAGCAAGTCGGCATCGCCGACGGCTGGGTTGCGACTTGGAGTCAGCAAAGGCGGCTGCGCGGGTTGGCAGTATGAAATGAAAGTCGCCGAACCAGAAGCGGGAGACGAAATCGTCGAGCAAGGCGAGGCGCGGGTCATCATCGCTGCGGATAGTTTTGATAAATTACGGGGTTGTGAAATTGATTACTCGGATGATCTAACAGATGCCGGATTTAAAATCAACAATCCCAAAGCGCGGCGTTCCTGCGGATGCGGAACATCGTTCGAGCCAGATGACGAACCCGAAGGCAGCGGTGCGGAAGACGGTGAAGTTTGTGGCGAGGGAGGCGCGGTTTAATTTTCGTGCCACACAACCGAAAACCACAGAGCGAAGAACTCGATCCACCTAAGCCAGCCTATTATTGGTGGATGCTTGCGAATATTTTAGCGGGATCGTTCGCGGTCTTTAGTTGGGTGTTATGCCTGCATATTTTCGGGAATCCAGAAATTCCACGAAACTACTCGATCCTAAAAAAACTTGGCCGTCTCCCCGAGTTAAAACGTTACACCGTCCTTGATGTCCCTAACGGAAATGCACTCACCCCCACCGAACTCTACGGAAAATATTTCGGACTGAGCGAAGACAAACGCAACAGGCTCAACTCTCTCTTGCTTCGCAATTACATGCGCAACTTCGATAAAAATCTGCTGCTCACGTATGCCGAAGGTGATTATCAAGTAGCCGATGTAACCAAGCTGGAAAAAGGCGATTTCCTCTACCCCGGTTTCGTGATCCGCGCTCAAGCGCTAGTGAAACAAGACGACTTCGCCCAAGCCATCGGCTTCCCAGTGGTGATGGAATATATTTTCCCCACCCAAGACAACGAAGCCGTTTTCCAGTTCAACACGGGTGACATCCTTGAGGTAAACAAAAACCCGAACTGCGCCGCCATCATTCACATTTCCAAAACTATCGTCGAAGACGAACCAGCTCTGAAAATCACTGTTGTTCCCATCGCTTACGGTTCTTATCGAGTCGGAGAAAAAGCATCCTTCGCCATCGAACCTCCGGAAGTCTTGAATCCGGCATCGAGTTTACCGATTTGGAAGTGAGAAGCCATGCAGGTAGGGCTGCATCGGCGAGGCAGCCGCTTCAATGATTCCGTAAATGAATTATCAAATGATTCGCCGCTTCGCGCGGTGCCCTCGGCGATGGCACCCTACCAATCTAACAATCATCTCAAACCGAAACTTTCTTCCCGCCATTCTGCGCGGATTCATAAATTGCGCGGATCAGCGCCACGGCTTTGCGGGCTTCACCCGCATGCGTTTTGCACTGACGACCTTCTTGGATCGATTGCACGACTTCTTCGAAATTGCGTTGGTGCTGATAGAAATTGATCGCGGTAGGATCGTTTGCACCGAGTCCGGCTTCTTGGCCTTTCATCAAGGTTGATTTAATCTGCGTGTCCTCAGGTTTTTGTTCGCGGAAATCCCAGATTTCAAAAGCCTCATCGGCGAGGAAAACTGATCCATCGGTTCCGGCGAGTTGGACGCGAGCGGGATGTCCGGCTTTCGACCAAGTGCAGGTCGAGCACTCGATCACGCCGAGCGCACCATTTTCAAACTCCACCGTAGCAACGATACTGTCTTCCACTTCGATGCGCTCGTGAGCAAGGCAAGCGGTGACCGCTTGCACGGATTTCGCAGGGCCTGCGAGATAGAGCAGAGCATCGACCGTATGCACAGATTGATTCATCAACGCACCACCGCCATCCAAGGCCCATGTCCCGCGCCAACCAGCGGAATCATAATATGCCTGATCGCGGAACCATTTCACATAGGCCGATGCCGAGGTGAGTTTTCCAAAACGTCCTTCATCGGCCGCTTTTTTGAACGCGTCCATGCCGGGATGAAAACGACGATTCAACACCGCGGAGAGAGTCTTACCATTTTTCTCCGCAGCAGCCATCAACTGATCGATGCGCTCGGTGGTGATCTCCAACGGCTTTTCACAAATGACATGTTTGCCAGCATTCAAAGCAGCAAGCGCCGGATCAAGGTGCGCACCGGATGGCGTGCCTATGGTGACGATTTCCAATTCAGGATCGGCAAGAAATTCGTCGATGTTCGAGTAAGCCTTGCAGCCATATTCCGCCGCGATTTTTTCCGCAGCCTCCGCGCGGAGGTCGAAAACTGATTGGAGCTCGCCGCCAGCCATGGCAGTAATCGCTTTTGCGTGAAAGTGGCCGATCATACCGGCGCCTATGATTCCGAATTTCATGAGAGGATGTGTGGATGGTTAAAATGAAGGATCGCGGGGATATTTGATTGCCTGCACGGGGCTGGCAAGGTTTGAAATGAAACTTTCCCAAATCGAAGTGTGAGAATAAAAAATCCGCCGCCAGAAGCTTCTGGCGGCGGAGGGATGAGCGCGGCGGCGTATGAATACCTATTAGCTCAATGGCACAACGAACATACATTCTTTGCCTTCGGCATTGACGATGGTCATATCACTCTTGGTAGTTCCTTTGCTGGCAGGACCCATGTGTTTGACCGTGAATTTCTTCTCGCAGGAACCGCAGTGCATGGCTCCGCCGTCGTGGCAGAGGGCTTCCACTTCCTCAGCAGCTCCCACTTCTTTGATCGTCACTGAGTCACATTCCTTGCAAACAAGTGCGTAGCGGTCGCCTTTCTTGAGTTTCTGGATTTCCTCCACGGTGGAGGCTTTTTTGAAAGTCCCAGTGCCCTTGCCTGAAGGCGCGGCGGAAACTGCGGTGACAAGGCTCGCTGCGATCGCGGCGAGAATCATGGTTTTAAATGTTGTTTTCATATTTGTTCGTTTAATTTTCCGTGGGCATAGATCCGAGCAGAATGCTCCATTTGAAAATTCCCAGCGGGTTGATAAGTCATAAGCTTCAAGATCATCTAACCCTGACAAAATATTTGGATTGGATGCTCTTTGGCGGAATGCTCACGTGATACTCTGCTCCCACTCAGGCACGCCGCAAATGGGGTGTATTGCTACCTAGTGGTAAAAAGTGTTAGGGTCTAAAACATTCTGGTGCATTGCGCCAAATCAAAGTGTAACCTTTTCACTGCACGTTCGTTGGCTAGGGTGTATATGAAACATCGAACGATTTTCCCCATGAAACATTCTCACGAAAAAAAATCCTGCTGCGGCGGCCACGATCACTCGGCAGAGGCAGAAGTAAAACCCTCCTCCGGCGCGAAATATTTCTGCCCGATGTGTCCCGGTGTGGAATCAGATAAACTCGGCGATTGCCCAAAATGCGGCATGGCTTTGGAAAAGAATCCGATGTGGAAACCTAACAGCAAAACAATCTACACCTGCCCGATGCATCCGGAGATCGAACAGGATCATCCCGGCGATTGTCCGAAATGCGGGATGGCTCTGGAACCGAAAGGGATTTCCGAAAGCGATGAAGAAGACGAAGGCATTCGAGATCTCACGAGAAAATTTTGGATCTCCGCCGTGCTCACGTTGCCAGTGTTTTTCCTCGCGATGGCTCACCTATTTCCTGATCTACATTTTCGGAGAGACATCACGAAATGGATCGAGTTCATCCTGACCATCCCCGTCGTCTTGTGGGCGGGCGGGATGTTTTTTACGAAAGCATGGGTTTCCCTGAAAACATGGAACCTCAACATGTTCACGCTCATCGCTACCGGCGTCGGCGCGGCGTTCATCTACAGCGCGGTCGCGGTTCTCGCTCCCGGTGTATTTCCGGAATCTTTCAAAGATCACGGCGAGGTGGGTCTCTACTTCGAAGCCGCTGCAGTGATCACGGTGCTGGTTCTGCTCGGTCAATTGTTAGAAGCGAAAGCCCGCGCACGCACCGGTGAAGCGATCCAATCCCTCATCGGCCTCGCCGCGAAAACCGCTCACCGCCTGCGCGACGGCAAAGAAGAAGACGTGCCGGTCGATGAAATCGCAGTCGGCGATCTACTCCGCGTCCGTCCCGGCGAAAAAATTCCCATCGACGGCACGATCACCGAAGGCGGCGGCAATATCGACGAATCCATGATCACCGGTGAGCCCATGCCGGTGGCGAAAAAAGACGGCGACCCCGTCATCGGCGCGACCCTCAACCAAACCGGAAGTTTCGTGATGCGCGCGGAAAAAATCGGTGGCGATACGCTGCTTTCACAAATCGTCCACATGGTTGCGGAAGCGCAACGCAGTCGTGCACCCATCCAGAAGTTGGCCGATACCGTGGCGGGTTGGTTCGTGCCCATCGTGGTCGCGGCGGCCGTGGCAACGTTCATTGTCTGGGCGATTTTCGGTCCAGAACCTGCGATGGCGTTTGCCCTCGTGAATGCCGTTTCTGTTCTCATCATCGCCTGCCCGTGTGCCCTCGGCCTCGCGACCCCGATGTCGATTATGGTCGGTGTCGGTCGTGCCGCGCAGATGGGTATTCTCGTGAAAAATGCTGGAGCCATCGAGACTACCGAAAAAGTCACTCATCTCGTCACCGATAAAACAGGAACCCTAACAGCTGGCAAACCACGCGTCACCGATTCGAAACCTACTGAAGGAATTGATCTCAAAAAACTCCTCCAACTCGCCGCATCAATCGAGGCCAGCAGCGAACATCCGCTGGCACGCGCCATCGTCGATGAAGCAAAAGAAGCTGGGCATGAGCTACTTGCTGTCACGGATTTCGAATCGACCACTGCCGGAGGCGTCACTGGCTCGGTTGATGGACAAATCGTGCGAGTAGGGAAATCCAGCTTTCTCACTGACAACGGCATCACCATTCCTGACGACTTGAAAACCGAAGCCATCTCACTCCAAGAAAAAGCGAAGACAGTGGTGTGGGTTGCATTTGGAAATGAAGTGGCGGGCATTCTCGCTATTGCGGATCCGATTAAGGAAAGCAGCGCGAAAGCGATTCGTGCGCTTCATGACCTTGGTTTGAAAGTTATCATGTGCACGGGAGATAATCGACTCACCGCTGAAGCCGTCGCCAAAGAACTCGGAATCGATGAAATCCACGCGGAGGTCGTTCCTCAGGATAAGATCGATATAGTCCGTAAGTTAAAATCTCAAGGAGCTATCGTTGCGATGGCCGGAGATGGCATCAATGATGCGCCTGCTCTCGCAGAAGCAAATGTCGGAATCGCCATGGGCACCGGCACGGATGTTGCCATCGAGAGCGCCGGCATCACTCTCGTAAAAGGCGATCTCATGGGGATCTCCAACGCGATTCATCTTAGCCGTGCGGTCATGGGCAACATCCGCCAAAACCTGTTCTTCGCTTTCATCTACAACGCCGTCGGCGTCCCCATCGCTGCCGGAGTGCTCTATCCATTCTTCGGAATCCTCCTCAGCCCCATGATCGCTGGCGCCGCGATGAGTTTCTCGTCCGTCTCCGTGATCCTCAACGCTCTACGTCTGAGGAGAAAAAGAATCTCGTGACATCGAAAAGATCAATCTTTCAAGCGTATCGAGATTTTAAATCATTCGACAACGACCAGTCAGAATCACGCAGTTCGATCGTGCGTTTCCGATCTAACATGGCAACAGGCATGAGCATCATCCGCTCAGCCCGGGGGGAAAGAGTACCCCCACTCCGCCTACTGCTGCGAATCTCATTTTCGCTGATGAGCGCCGCTTGATTCCATTCTCTCACAGGCTCCAGCTCTTTTGTATTCATGGCCAAGATAGTTCCCTGAAATGAGGGGTTAAAACTATGGGGTCAAACCCCCAAATTTATTAAACCTATCTAAACAAATCGCTACTTCATCCAACTTTGCCAAAGAACGAATGACTATGAGGTCTTCACCCCATGGATAAGTTTTAGGCTGTGACTTAACAGTTGGGTCATGAAAATAAAGCTCACTCATACGCGAAATAGCATTCCGAAAAAGTCACGCATCGAAATTGTGGCGCTACTGCAGGCGCGACTAGCCGATTCCATCGATCTCATGATGCAGGCCAAGCAAGCTCATTGGAATGTGAAGGGTCCGCATTTCATTCCGCTCCATGAGCTTTTCGATAAAGTCTACACGGAAACTGGAGTTTATGTGGATCTCATTGCTGAGCGCATTGTTCAGTTAGGCGGAATTGCACAAGGAACCATACGCGCAGCGGCAAAGGCCTCTGGCATGCCGGAGTATTCCTTGGAAATTTCCAGTGGTCACAAGCATGTGGCGGAACTTGCCCATGCCGTCGCTTTTTATGGCGAAATGATTCGCGAGGGAATCGCGCTTTCCACCGAGATCGGTGATGCAGGAACGGCTGATCTATTGACGCAAGTTTCTCGCGGAGCAGATATGAATCTTTGGTTCGTTGAAGCACACGAACAGGAAGAAAAATAAACCAATCCCCCATTTAATCTCATGAACAAAAATCCACTCAACAAAGGAATCATAGAAGAAAACTCAGAAGGCGTGGGAGATATCAGTGGCGAAATGGTGTGGACTCGCGCCAAAGAACTTGCCCTGATCGATGGCCGCCCCATGACCAACGCGCACTATGGTCAGGCGCTGCGTGAACTGTCGGGTGGAGACGATATCGATGCCAAACAGGCATTTCTTGAAGCGATTCCTGAAGCCGATCGCTGGGATCCAGTTCTAGGATCGACCGGACATCAGGCGCCAGAGTCTACCAGCGAAGACGAGGATGAAGATGGCGAAAGTGAAAGCGCGCAACTCTTCGCAGAAGGTGTCAGCGAGGCCGAGCATGATCAAATGCTCCAAGCAGCAATCGCGGATAAAGAGAAAGATTAACGCCTATGATCTTTTCCTAATCCATGACCGCCACTCCACTCTTCCAAACCGAATGAGACCCCAATGATATGAAAATTAAAACCAAAACATTCTGTGTGAAAGAAGATGAAATCGTGGAACTCAAAAAATGGCCAACGAAGGTGAAGCCGCTCTACAAGTCCAAGAAAGAATACCACGAGAAACTTGATAATCAGGTAGAGGAAATCGGCGAACTACAACGTCTCCACTACGCGTCTGATAGATATGCGGTATTGATCATTTTTCAGGCGATGGACTCCGCCGGTAAAGATGGAGCCATCCGCCACGTCATGTCTGGAGTCAATCCACAGGGCTGCCAGGTATTCAGTTTTAAACAACCAAGTTCCGAAGAGTTAGATCACGACTTCATGTGGCGCACAGATTGCCGGCTGCCGGAACGCGGTCGCATCGGAATTTTCAACCGCTCCTACTACGAGGAAGTTCTAGTCGTTCGGGTTCATCCGGAATTACTCGCTAAACAAGGTCTTCCCGCCGCTCTCATGGACGAAACGACAGTCTGGAAGGATCGCTATCAATCCATCAAAGATATGGAGCGCCACCTCCACCGCAATGGTACCCGTATCATCAAATTTTTTCTCCATCTCTCCAAAGACGAACAACGCGACCGCTTTCTCGATCGTATCGATGAGCCGGATAAAAACTGGAAATTCAGTAAGGCCGATATCGAGGAAAGAAAACTATGGGATCTCTACATGCATGCCTATGAAGAGTGCATCACTGCCACTAGCACAGAAATAGCGCCATGGTATATCGTCCCAGCCGATGACAAGAAAAACGCTCGGTTGATCATTTCCGAGATCATCGTCGACGTCTTCAAGAGCCTCAACATGACCTATCCTGAACTCGGAGAAAAACAACTCGAGGAATTACAGTCCATCCGCGAGCAGTTGGTGGAATGAGGCGCTGAAAGGCTAGCGCCCAAACTGATCCAAAAGTTGCGGGGTGATTTACAACAGCGCTTTGACCGCACTCGGGACTTTGAAACATTTTTTCTCAGGTGTTAGAAAATCTTCGATCAGATGATTGATCCATTCGCGGGAGGTTTGGATCTCGCCGAGTTCGATAAACGTCTCACCTGCGTTGGTGGACAGCTCGTAACTCTTCACATCCACCTGCACAGGCGACGCCTCTCCTTTCAACTCAAGTTCTATGTGGATGGTTTTGGCGGTGGAATCGATCTGGATGGTGGTCATGTTTCCGTAACGTTTCTGAGTTTGATTGAACCACAGCTTCACGGCACCTGCCATCAGGTGATCCTTCGCTGGGTTTAAAAAGGAGAATAGCGACATATCGCGCTACCATATCTGTTTCGAAACCATTCAATTTCAAGATGATTCGCAGATTGCCGGAATTTGGATTCCATTCTCCGCATCGAAATGTTGAACTCCATGAGTAGAAAACCACTCCGTGCTGTAAAATCAGTTTCAGACCATGTCCGACACCACTGACATCAACCATTCTCTGGCGCATCCTGCTCAGCAAAAGGTGTTTAGCCTGTTAGAGAAACTTATTTCCAGCGTTCCCATCTCCAAGGAAATGGTCAGCAACACGCCTGAAGAACGCGCGCGGGACATCGTGCGTGTCGCAGGCATCAAAGCTGGAGCCGTGTCAGCCACATTGGCACTTGCACCAGGGCCAGCGGGATTACTCACCATCATTCCGGATCTTAAAAAAGTATGGGATATTCAACAGCAGATGGTTTCAGACATCGCTGCCTGCTATGGGAAATCCGCTCAGTTGAACCAAGAAATGATGGTCTACTGCCTGTTTCGACATGGCGCCGCCATGCTGGCGCGTGACATTCTCATCCGGGTCGGTGAAAGACTCATCCTCAAACAAGGCAGCCTGCGGGTCATCCAAAAAATCCTTCAACGCGTCACCATCCAACTGACCCAGAAAGCCATCGGGAAATCGATCTCCCGTTGGGTACCGATTATCGGCCCTATCGTAGTAGGAGGTTACTCCATCCTGGACACCCGCTCCGTCGGCAAAACCGCCATCGAGACTTTCAGCCGGGAAATTGAGATCGAGGTGGAGGAGTTGCCGTAGGGCATAGTGCATAACTGGGGGGATTATGTGAGCGCATGCCCTCCTTCGCTTAAAGCTACGGCGGGCAGCCTTCGCCAAGACTACGGCTTGCCAGCCGAAGCCTTGGCGAAGGCTGGAGGCGAGGGGAGTCGAACCCCTGTCCGGAACGCCATCTACATTGGCATCTACACGTTTAGTGGGTCATCTGGTATTTCGGAAATGCTGGGCTGACTCACGGCGTTGCGCTTCCTAGGAACCTGTTTGATCTCGAAAGTGAATCCGGTTACCCGATCCTCAATCCAGTCTGCTAAGTTTCGCCGCATCCCTTAACAGACATCAGGGATTTGACGTTGCTGTCAATTAAGCAGCAAGTGCGAGCTCGTTAGAGTCTGCATTTATTTGTTTTGAACGGCTTTTTTAAGAGGCCAACCGATCAACCTCTACGTGCAGCCAGCGCTTCAAACATCCCGTCGAAACCAGAACGCCCCCATTCGCTTAGCGACAACCAGAGTAATCCAGAGTTGGGTTTATTCAACGGAAATCTTGCCGGATGAAAATTGGTGAAAATCATCACGGATTCTACCGATTCGGATCGAGTATGAGTTTTTGAAGGTTGTTACGGTACTGCCTCGGCGTGACGGCTTCGATCTCGCGGAAGCGTTTCCCGAAATCGCTGGCATCGTAAAACCCGGATTGATAGGCGACTTCTGAAAGTGGCAGATCCGTTCGGGAGAGCATATCTTTGGCAATTTCGATTTTGTGGTGGAGCAAGTATTGACGCGGGGATTGACCGGTGAGGTCGCGGAAAATTCGGTTGAACTGGCTTTCCGAGTAGTGACAGGCAAAAGCCAGTTGCGCGGTGGTGAGCGAGGAATACAACTCCGAGTGGATGAGTTTCAAAGCCGGCTCGATCCTCGCGAAGGGCTCTGTCATTCCTTTGGCGTCGGAAATTTCATACATCACGCCCGCGATCCCAGAAATTTTCCCCGAACCGTCATAGGTCGGAAACTTGTTAGAAACCCACCAGCGCAGCAGGCCTTTTGCGCTGGGAACCAGCCAGATGCGGTTGGTGGCGGGGTTTCCCGTCTCCATGATTTTGCTATCCTCTGCGCGGTATCGGCTCGCGATGGCGGGGTGGTGCAGTGAAAAATCATCCAGCCCGATCGCCGCGCCTTTGCCCAGCCCGTGGAACTCCTCGAAGCGGGGATTGCAGCGGACAAACACGCCCTGCGCGTCTTTTACGTAGAACATCAACATGGGCAAATGATCGAATAAGCCGAGGATCGACTCATTCATGGGAGGCTTGGCGGATTGATTCATGCGCGGATTTTACCATAAAAAGACGATTGTGGCATGGAAAGTTTTCGCCAGCCGTCGTAGTATACCCGACAACTCATGCGCCGGTTTCCCATTTATCTCCTGACAATCATTCCTTCGTTCGCTGCAACGGAGAAGATCGATTTCACCACGCAGATCCAGCCGATCTTATCGGAAAACTGCTACGCCTGCCACGGCCCGGATGAAGCGAAGATCGAGGGCGGATTGCGTTTGGATGTGCAGGAGCTGGCATTCATAGGCGGCGACAGTGGCAAGGCCATCGTGCCAGGAAAAGCCGATGCGTCGTTAATCATGGAGCGGATTTTGCATGAGGATCCCAAAGAAGTGATGCCGCCACCGGATAAAAAGAAGCGACTCCCACCCGAAAAAGTAAAACTGATCCGCGACTGGATCAATCAAGGTGCCGAGTGGGGAACTCACTGGGCATTTGAAACACCCGAGCGTCCGCCAGTGCCGGAAGTAAAAAACAAAGCATGGGTGAAAAATGCGATCGATGCCTTTGTGTTAGAAAAATTGGAAAGCCAGAAATTATCTCCCGCACCGTCCGCAAAACCCGAGACTTTGCTGCGTCGCTTGTCACTGGATTTGGTCGGGCTGCCGCCAACGTTGGAAGAGCTTGCTGCGGTGGGTGATACGCAAAAGGAAGTCGATCGCCTGATCGCCAGTCCTCATTTCGGTGAACGCTGGGGACGTGAGTGGTTAGATGCTGCGCGTTACTCGGATTCCGCGGGCTTCGAAAAAGATCTGCCGCGCTACCATCATTTCTATCGCGACTGGGTGGTTTCCGCGATGAATCAAAACATGCCCTACAATGAGTTCGTCGTGAAACAAATCGCCGGCGATCTTTTGCCAAACGCCACTCAAGACGACCGCATCGCCACTGGATTTTTACGCAACTCCATGGTCAACGAAGAGGGGGGAGCCAAGCCCGAGCAGTTCCGCGTTGAAGGAGTATTCGATCGGATCGATGCGATTGGAAAATCGACGCTCGGCCTGACCGCGCAATGCGCGCAATGCCACACCCACAAATACGACCCGCTCACCCACGATGAGTATTATGGGATGTTCGCGTATCTGAACAACATCAGTGAAACATCGATCGCAGCCTACACGCCGAGTGAGAGAAAAACGGTGGATCAGTTGTTAGCTGAGATATCAGAGATTGATAAAACTGTGCGGAAATCATCACCAGTTACCGAAGAGAAATTTCAAGCATGGCAGCGTGAAATGCTAGCTCTGCCGCGCACCGAATGGGAAGCGCTTGAGCTTTATCAACTTGGTGATTCAGGACAGAAATTTTGGCCGCTAGCAGATAAGTCTGTCATCAACATGGGCTACGCAGCAACGCGTGGTGGTGAGTCGTTTACCAGCTCATCTGATTTGACTGTGATCCGTTCTGCCCGTCTCGAGGTGATGAACGATCCCTATTTGCCGATGAACGGACCGGGACGATCCACTCGCGGAACGGGTGCGCTGACTGAGTTCAATTTAAAAGGAGGCAAAGACGCGGCAAAAACCGAGAAGCTGAAATTTAAAAACCCAGTGGCAAGTGTGAATCCTCCAGTAGTTCCACTGGATCCAAAACGTTTTCCTAATAGTGAGGACGGTAAACCAGATGATAGGCGCACGGGGCCAGTAGCATTCGCATTGGATGGTGATAACAAAACCGCATGGACACATGAGAGAGATCCGGCACGCAATAACGATCCCGCAGTGCTGACTTTTGAATTGGAACAACCCTTGGAGGGAGCGGAAAAAACCTATTTCAATTTCACGCTTTCGCTAAATCATGGTGGTTTCAATTCCGATGACAACATGACCTATAACTTGGGTCGCGTTCGCTTATCTGTTTCTTCTACTTTACCGAACGCGCTCGATCAGCTGCCGCCACTGGTTTTAGCAGCGCTTGAAACTCCTGCTGACAAGCGCAGTTCCGAACAGGAATCTCGCTTGTTTGCGCATTGGCGCGAAAACCAGACAGAGTTTTCCGCACAGACCAAAGAGATCGAAGCGCTTTACGCAAAAGTCCCACTGGCGACATGGGCCTTGGTAGCGGCTGAATCGAAAACCCCACGTGAGACGCGTTTGTTTGAGCGCGGTGAGCAAACCCATCCCAAGCATGTCGTGAAACCTCACGTTCCTGCTTTCCTGCATCCGCTCCCGCCCGGCGATCCTGAATCCCGCCTGACGTTTGCAAAATGGTTGGTCGATCCGAAATCTCCCGTTGCTTCCCGCGTGTTCGTGAACCGTGTCTGGCAAGCCTATTTTGGAATAGGTCTGTTAGAAACTTCCGAGGATTTCGGACATCAGGCGGCACGTCCGTCGCATCCGGAATTGCTGGACTGGCTCGCTTGTGAGTTCGTGGAAAGCGGATGGGACATGAAACACCTGCATCGACTCATCACCAACAGCGCGACTTACCAGCAAGAATCAAAGGCGACCGAAAAACTTCGCGATCTCGATCCGAAAAACCGACTTCTAGCTAGAGGCTCGAGATTCCGCGCTCCTGCCGAAACCGTACGTGATATCCAGCTCGCGACTTCTGGTTTGTTAAATGCATCACTGGGTGGCCGCAGCGTTTACCCGCCCGCACCGGATTACCTTTTCCAAAAACCTGTTTCCTACGGACCGAAAACATGGATTGTGGAAAAAGATTCCCAGCGCTACCGCCGCGCGCTCTACACCTTCCGTTTCCGCTCTGTGCCATATCCGATGCTGACCACTTTCGATGCGCCAAACGGTTCGGTTTCCTGTGTGCGTCGCACGCTTTCCACCACGCCGTTGCAAGCTTTGGTGACACTCAATGAACAGGTTTCAGTCGAAGCGGCCCTCGGTCTCGCGCATCGTATGCTGACGGATACTGGTAGCTTGGAAGAAAGAATTTCCCGTGCGTTCCAGCGCTGCACTGCACGAGTCCCTGATGCCGATGAGATCGCCGCGTTAAAATCTCATTACGAGTCCACTCTGGCGACCGATCCCGAACAAATAAAGATTTTGTTAGAAAACTACAAGCCGGTCACCATCGATCTTTCCGCACATCCCATCGACCAACTCGCCGCCGCGACTGCGGTATCGCGTGTGCTGTTGAACCTTGATGAAACTATCACCAAAAACTGAATCATGCTCCCTCCTTCCATTCTGCACGATACCCAACGTTCTTTCTCGCGTCGTTGGTTCCTGAAAGATTGTGGCCTGAGCTTGGGATCAATCGCGCTAACAACGATGCTAGGAAAGGGCACTGCATCTGCCGCACAAGTTCTGGAAAATCCTCAATTGCCCAAAGCTCCGCATTTCCCAGCGAAGGCTAAGAACGTGATTTTCTTATTCATGGGCGGCGCACCGAGTCACATTGATCTTTTCGATAACAAACCCGTGCTGCGGAAAATGGATGGCAGTAATCCACCGCCTGAATTGCTGAAAGGCTATCAATCGGCATTCATTCGTCCTGAGAACAAATTATTGGGTTCGAAGTTTCCGTTCAAAAATTACGGCAAGTGCGGAATGGAAATGGCGGATCTTTTGCCGCACATTGGTTCGTGCGCGGATGATATTTCTCTGATCCGCTCCATGCACACGGATGCGTTTAATCACGCTCCTGCTCAGATTCTCATGTCCACGGGCTCCCAGCAGTTCGGTCGACCTTCTCTGGGTTCATGGGTTTCCTATGGCTTGGGTTCGGAAAACCAAAATTTACCCGGTTTCGTGGTTCTTTCTTCGGGAAAAAAAGGCCCGTCTGGAGGAAATAGCAATTGGTCCTCCGGTTTCTTGCCGAGCGTGCACGATGGTGTGAGCTTCAACTCCACCGGTGAGCCAGTGCTTTATCTTTCCAATCCAAAAGGCATCACACGCCAGCAACAACGTCAGACGATCGATGCGATCAATATGCTCAACCACAAACGATTCGAATCAGTAGGTGATCCCGAAATTGCATCACGTGTCGCTGCATTTGAAATGGCATTCCGCATGCAAGACGTCGCACCGGAAGTGACAGATATTTCCTTGGAGCCAGAATCGGTGCAAAAAATGTATGGAGCTGAGCCGGGGAAAAGTTCGTTCGCGAACAACTGCCTGCTGGCGCGTCGACTCATCGAGCGCGGTGTGCGTTTTGTGGAGCTTTTCCATGAGTCATGGGATCAGCATTTCAATCTTGTTGGCGATTTAAAAAAGAACTGCAAAGACGTCGATCAAGCCTGTGCCGCGTTGATTCAAGATCTCAAACAACGAGGTTTGTTAGATGATACTTTGATCGTATGGGGTGGCGAGTTTGGCCGCACGCCTATGGTGCAAGGCGGCAACGATGGCCGCGATCACCACCCGAATGCCTTCACGATGTGGATGGCTGGCGGTGGCGTGAAAGGCGGCTGTGAAATCGGTAAAACTGATGAACTAGGTTTCAATGCGGTTGAAGATAAAGTCCACGTCCATGATCTCAACGCGACGATCCTTCACTTACTCGGTTTCGATCATACTCAGCTTACCTACCGTGCTCAAGGTCGCGACTTCCGCCTGACTGATGTTCATGGAAATGTGGTGAAGAAGATCTTAGCTTGATCAGAGCGGCTCATCCCAACTAAGAATTTTTAATCCTACTCATGACGTTCTCACGTAGAAAATTTCTCGCACTCGGAGGGGCGACACTTTCATCTGTCGTCACTTCCCGCGCAGCTGAGGGTGAAAATGCTGTTTTAGGACAAGGGGATTTCCGCTATCGAGTCGTTCCTGGTTGGGGTGTGCTTGGTGAGAAGGCTCCAGTGAAGAATTGTCATGGCATTGTCTGCGATGCGGAAGGAAATATCATCCTGCTCACCGATGAAATTTCTAACAATTTCATCGTCTATGATTCATCCGGTAAGTTGCTTCACAAGTGGGGAAAATCCTATCCCGGCGCGCATGGTCTCTCGCTTGTTGTAGAGGGTGGGAAAGAAGTTCTCTATTTTACAGACCTTGAACTTCACAAGGTTTTCAAAGCCACCACCACAGGCGAAATACTGGATGAATGGGGGTTTCCTGAAGCTTCTGGAAAATATATTAAGGCTGCACAATACAAACCAGCATGGACCCTTCATCATCCGGAGGGTGGATTTTATGTGCTTGATGGTTACGGCCTCGACTTCATTTCACATTATGATACCAAAGGAAAATATGCAGGAATCTTTGGTGGCAAGGAAGGTGGCATCCCTCATTGGGGTCCTCATGGTGGAATGTTAGAAACGACTGAGGCAGGGGATCACAGCCTACTCATCGCCATGAGCGATCAGCAGAATCTCCTTCGCCTCGATCTTAACGGAAAACAGCTCGCCAGCATTCCACTCCCTGGCGGTAATCCGCGTCAGATCGAAAAGAATAAAGGTCACTACTTCATTGCTCATCTAGCTGATAATTGGCCAGCCGACCGCGAGAGTCGTGGTTTCGTCTCAGTGCTCGACTCCGATTTTAAAGTCATCTCCAACATTGGAGGCAGTCAGCCAGAGTATGACGATGCCGGAAAACTCCGAAAAATGATATCCACCTCGGACACTTTCCTTCACCCGCATGATCTTACGATTGGAAAAGATGGTTCGCTTTACGTTGCTCAGTTCCTTTCAGGAAATACCTATCCGATTAAATTGGAGAGGATATAAACACACGAAAATGAATTTCTCTTTCGATAAAGAAAAAGTCTGTGCTGATGTTTATCAGCGAATCCTAGCGCTTGTAGCCGGTGAAACGGATGAGGTCGCGTTGATGGCGACGGTGGCATGTGAACTTCATCATGGGTTTCCGTATTTCAATTGGACCGGATTTTATCGGGTGGTCGAACCTGAAGTTTTAAAGATTGGCCCGTATCAAGGAGGACATGGTTGTTTAGTGATTCCGTTTCAGCGGGGGATTTGCGGTCGGTGTGCGCGGACGGGAAAAACCTTAAACATCGCTGATGTGCATGCGGAGGCGGATCACATTGCATGTTCAGGAACGACTCAATCTGAGATCGTGGTTCCGGTGTTCGATGCAAAGGGGCAACTGCGAGCGGTCCTTGATGTGGATTCCGATACTCCAGCTGCGTTCGATGAAACGGACGAGAGATTTTTGGAAAAGGTATGCGACCTATTTCGTCTTCCGGAGATAAAATGGAATTAGATTAATCTCCCACCATTCTTCCCGCCACCTGGCCCGAGTTGGATGAGATGGTCGGCGGTGGCGATGACATCGGGGTGGTGCTCGATGATGAGAATGGAGTGCCCAGCGTCGCGCAGTTTAAAAATAGCGATGAGAAGTTTTTCGACATCGCCAAAATGGAGTCCGGTGGTGGGCTCGTCGAAGAGGTAGAGAGTGTGGGGAGAAGAGGGTTTGGAAAGTTCGAGCGCGAGTTTCAGGCGTTGGGCTTCGCCTCCAGAGAGAGTGTTTCCAGCTTGGCCGAGGGCAAGGTAACCGAGCCCGAGTTCGTCCATGGTGTGGAGGATGCGGTAGAGTTTCGGGATGGGTCGGAAATGAGCTTTCGCATCGGCGACAGAAAGTTCCAAAACCTCAGCGATGGATTTTCCTTTGTAAGTAATTTCTAGAGTTTCGCGGTTGAAGCGTTTGCCGAGGCAGGCCGGACACTCAGTCCATGCGTCGGGCAGGAAATGCATTTCGATTTTCAGTTTCCCATTTCCCTGGCAGCGCTCGCAGCGACCGCCTTTCGCGTTGAATGAGAATCGGCCTTTGCCGTAGCCGCGTTGTTTGGCGAGCGGGAGTTTGGCGAAGAGATCGCGTATTAAATCAAACGCGCCCATGAATGTAGCGGGATTGGATCGTGGTGAGCGGCCAATGGAGGATTGATCCACGAGGATGAATTTCTCTATCGATTCAAATCCGCTGATCGAATCATGAGCACCGGGTTCTTCTTTGGCTTTGTGGAAATGACGAGCTAGAGCTTTCGCTAAGATGTCGTTAGCGAGTGTGGATTTTCCTGAGCCTGAAGGACCAGAGAGAACGACGACTTGGTGGAGAGGGATTATTATCGTTAGATTTTTTAAGTTATGCTCTCTTGCACCTTTAATGACGATTGTTGATTGTTGATTGACGATTGTTGATTGTTGATTTGAGAAGCGAGGAATCTCGCCGCGTAGCCATTGACCGGTGGGGCTTTGGATATCGGCGGGAAGACCTTCGGCTAGGATTTCTCCGCCGTGTGGGCCGGCGCCGGGTCCCATATCTATGAGGTGATCTGCGGCGCGGATGATTTCTTCATCATGTTCTACTACAACCACAGTATTTCCTATATCGCGAAGTCGAATGATTGCGGAGATAAGTTTTTTTGTATCAGCTGCATGCAGGCCGATGGAGGGTTCGTCGAGGACGTAGATGACTCCGGAAAGTCCGGCGCCGAGTTGGGTGGCGAGTTTGATGCGTTGGACTTCACCACCAGAGAGAGTGCCTGAAGAGCGATCCAGCGTGAGGTAGTCGAGGCCAACTTCTTCGAGAAACGTCAGGCGCTTTTCGACTTCTCTCGCGAGTTCGTTGATGGGGGCGGGGTTGGATTTTAAGGAAGAGATCCAGGATTTTGCTTCGTCGATTCCTAATTGGCAGAATTCCATGATGCCGAGTGAGTGCCGAGTGATCAGTGAGCAGTGAACAGTGGAAGAAAGGGAGACTTTGACGAACTGGAGTTCTTTTTTGAGGCGGAGGAAGTTGCAGGTTTTGCAGCCGATGCCTTCGCAGTCTGGGCATGCTCCTTCGAGGGTGTTGAAGGAAAAGTGGCGAGGTGAGAGATCGCCGAAAATTTCTCCGGTGCGGGGATTGCGGTAGGAGGTTTGGAAGGTGAGTTCGCGGTAATCCGTTTCGCCGGGAGCCATCAGCAAGACTCTTGCTTCCGCTCCGCAGAGGCGCAGGGCGAGTTCAATGGAATCGGCGAGCCGTGAAGCGATCCCATCGCGAATCACCAAACGATCGATGACGATTTCGATTTGGTGTGGGCCGGGGGTCTCAAATTTCACCTCGCTGATTTCTTGAATTTCGCCGTTCAAGCGGATGCGGATAAAGCCTTGGCGCTGGAGATCACCGAGCAAGCGCTCAGGCTCTTCCGTTTCAGCTTCAGGCACAGCGGCGAGTAGAATGAGCTTAGTGCCTTCGGGCTGCGCGGTGAGTTCGGAAATGATTTCCTCGGGGCCCATGCGAGTCATCGCTTCGCCCGTTACGGGATCGTGCGGCACACCGATCGCTGCCCAGATGATGCGGAGGTAATCATAGATTTCTGTGGCGGAGGCCACGGTCGATCTAGGCGAGAGTCCACCAACGCGTTGTTCAATGGCGATCGCGGGATTGAGCCCTTCAATGGAATCGACATCAGGCTTTTCTAACTGAGCGAGAAACTGACGCGCGTAAACGGAGAGCGACTCCACGTAGCGTCGCTGGCCCTCGGCGTAGAGCGTATCAAATGCCAACGACGATTTACCCGATCCCGAAGGTCCGGTGATGACCGTGAGTTTCCCTTTCGGAATCGATACCGTGAGATTTTTCAAATGATGCTGACGCGCACCGCGGATGACGATTTGATCCATTCGGAGGTTATCGTAGGGAGAAAATCTCAAACCTCAAATTTCAATTTTCAAACAAAAGACCGGTAATTCGCTTTCACCAAAGAAACCAATTCCGAAATGGATTTTGATGAATCGAGCTCCAGCGCATCGGCGGGTGGTTCGAGGGTCGCTAGCTGAGAATCGAGCAGAGATGGCGGCATGAAATGCTCGCCGGATTCGTGGCGGACTGTGAGACGTTGGTAAAGGGTTTCGGGGTTAGCGGTGAGAAAAAGGAAAACGAGTGATGGATGTGCTGCTTGGAGGATGTCGCGATAGCTTTGTTTCAATGCGGAGCAGGCGATGAATGTGGGGCAAGGTTCGTTCGCTCGAGTCACGATGAGCTGAGCGATGCCTTCCAACCAATCTTTCCGATCCGCATCGGTGAGCGGGATGCCTGCAGTCATTTTCTCTCGATTACCGATGAAGTGAAAATCATCTCCATCATAGAAACTGCCCTGCGTGGCCTCGGCGAGAGCGATGCCAAGCGTCGTCTTCCCAACTGCCGCGACGCCCATGAGGATGAAGATGTTAGGTTTCATAGTGATGGCCATTTGAAATTAAACCCCTCGCAGAGCGATTTTCAAAAACGGAGCGGTGCGGGAGGTTTTGGATTTGATGATGGTTTCAGGCGGACCTTGGGCGACGATTTGCCCGCCGTTTTCTCCTGCCTCTGGGCCGACGTCTAAAATCCAATCGGCTTCTGCGGCGATGACCATGTGGTGTTCGATGACGACGACTGTGTGTCCTTCCTCGACAAGTCGATGGAGGATGTCGATCAAGCGGCGGATGTCCTCGTGATGGAGGCCGACAGTAGGCTCTTCTATAAGATATAGATTACGCGTTTTGAGGCTCGCGTTGTTGAGCGTGGCCTTCATCCCTCGGCCTTTGATTAATTCGGAGACGAGTTTGATGCGTTGGGCTTCGCCGCCGGAGAGGGTGGGTGAAGGTTGGCCGAGCTGGAGGTAGCCGAGTCCGGTATCGGCCATGAGTTTGAGTGGAGCGGAAAGTCGCGGTTGGGATTCAAAAAAGATCGCCGCTTCATCAATAGTCATCGCAAGCACTTGGCCGATGTCTTTACCTTTGAATGTAATTTCCAAGGTCGCTGGGTTATAGCGCATGCCGTTGCATTCCTCGCAATGCACCCAAGTAGATGGCAGGAAATCCATTTCAAGTTTCACCCGACCGTTGCCTTTGCAGTTCGGGCAGCGACCACCATCGGTGTTAAAAGAAAATCGCGAGGCATCGAATCCGCGCATGCGCGCTTCAGGTAGCTGTGCGAAGAGTGCGCGGATGTGATCGAACACTTTTACGTAAGTGGCCGGGCAAGAGCGGGAGGTCTTTCCGATAGGTGATTGATCGACCTCATAAATGGCTTTGATGGATTTCTCTCCGCTGACTTTTTTGAAGGGTTTCTGTTTGGCTTTTTGATTAAACACCGCCGCCACGCATTGATGCATGATCGTGGATTTTCCAGAGCCTGAAATTCCTGTAAGAACAGTGAGTCGTGAAAGCGGAATGGCGACGTCGATGGATTTTAGATTGTTCGCGTGGCAGCCAGTGATTTTCAGAAACGGGTGGGATTTGGCGACCGATCGGCGCTCACCGCGAATGGGGTGGATGATGGGGTTTAAAAGCGCGCGGAGGGTGGGGGAAGAAGTGCTGAGTGCCGAGTGATCAGTGATCAGTGTTTTGCTCGCGCGCTTAGATTTAGCTTTCCCACTGATCACTGCTAACTGATCACTTGGCACTTGAGGCGGTAGCCCTTGATACACGATCTCGCCACCCAAACGCCCCGCTCCTGGGCCGAGGTCGATGAGGTGATCTGCCGCCGCAATGGTGTCTTCGTCGTGTTCGACGATGATGAGTGAGTTACCTTGATCTCGGAGAGCGGTGAGGGTTTTGAGTAGGGCGGCATTATCGCGTGGGTGCAGGCCAATGGTGGGTTCATCTAACACATACAGCACACCGCGTAGGTTGGAGCCAAGTTGTGCGGCAAGGCGAATGCGCTGCGATTCGCCGCCTGACAGAGTGTTTCCGGAACGATTTAGATGGAGATAACCAAGCCCGACTTCTTGAAGGAATGACAGGCGTTGGGAAATTTCTGGAATGATATCGCGGGAGATGAGTTTTTCACGCGACTCCGTGAATTTGAGATTTTGGAAATGGGAAGAGGCTTCGTTGATCGAGAGTTGAGAGAGTTGGGCGACTGAGGTTTCTCTTAATTGGACAGCTGAGCCTACGGGATTGATGCGTGAGCCTTGGCAAGAGGGGCACTCAATGAGTTCGGCATCTTCCATGCGGTCGATGGATCGATCAGCGTCCATCTCAGCTTCGAGAACGGAATCAAAACGTGAGGTATCGAGGTGCTGTCGGCGTTTTGGAACTTTTCCGTGTCCTCTGCATTCCTTGCACCAGCCATGAGGAGAGTTGAAGGAAAACAGGCGTGGATCGAGTTCTTCGAATGAGCGGTTGCAACAAGGGCAGCTTGCGTGGGTGGAGAGGAGGATGAATTTTTTATCTGTGGTGAATAGTTTGATTAGGCCTTTGCCAATTTCGAGCGCTCTGGCGAGCTTGGTGCCGAGTGCCGAGTGAGCAGTGATCAGTGTTTGGCTCTCGCGCTTACTCATCGCATTTCTTCCACTGATCACTGATGACTGATCACTCGGCACTTCTTCGACGACAACGTCGATATCGTGTTCGACGAAGCGTTCGAGGCGGGTGAAATCTTCGGCTTGCTTGAATTGCTTATCTACTAGGAGTGTCGTAAATCCTTGTTTGATTGCCCACTGCGCGATTTCCGTATGATAACCTTTTTTTCCACGAATTAGTGGGGCTAGTATTTTTACGGGACCTTTTTTAAGCTCCGCACGGATGTGATTCTCGATGGCTGCGAGGGATTGCTTTTCAACTGGAACGAGGCAGTCTGGGCAATAGAGAGTTCCGAGTTTTGAATACAGCAGGCGAATGAAATTCCAGAGCTCCGTGACTGTGGCGACGGTTGATTTCCCTCCGCCTTGGGAAACGCGTTGCTCGATGGCGACTGTGGGTGGAAGGCCATGGAGTTGATCGATTTCAGGTTTCTCAAGTTGCTCTGCAAACTGACGCGCATAGGCTGACATGGAGTCGAGGAAACGGCGTTGTCCCTCTGCGAAGAGGATGTCGAAGGCGAGGGTGGATTTACCTGATCCAGAAAGTCCGGAGATCACGACAAGTTGATCGCGTGGGATATCGATGGAGATGTTTTTGAGGTTGTGATGGCGTGCACCGCGCAGGGAGATTGTGGAAGTGCCAAGTGCCGAGGGAGCAGTGATCAGTGGTTTACTTGGCAGAGTTGAGATTCCTTTGAGTGCATTGCGGAGGTAGTTTCCGGTGGGGGATTTGTGTTTGGCGATTTCCTCGGGGCTGCCTTGGGCGACGATTTGGCCGCCGTGTTTCCCAGCTTCGGGGCCGAGGTCGATGATCCAGTCGGCGGATTTGATGACGTCGAGATTGTGCTCGATGACGAGTAAGGAATGTCCGGAATCGACGAGTTTTTGGAATACGCCTAACAGATTTTCGATATCGGAAAAGTGAAGGCCGGTGGTAGGCTCATCTAGGATTAAGAGCTTAGAGCTGGGAGTTGAGAGCGAAGAGGTAGATGAAGCGAGGAGTTGGCAGAGTTTTAGGCGTTGGGATTCGCCGCCGGAGAGGGTGTTGAGGGCTTGGCCGAGTTTTAAATATCCGAGACCGACTTGGAGGAGGGGAGCTAGTGACTTTTGAATCTCTCCAATCAGGCGGGAATCTTTTTTGGAGTGATCGGCATGGCGGTTGAAAACCGCCGCCACGGCCTGAGAGGCGGTGAGGTCGAGGATGTCGGCGATGGATTTTCCGTTCCAAGTGTAATCAAGCGTAGAGGATTTGTAGCGGCGGCCGTTGCAGTCGGGGCAGGTGACGTAAAGATCGGAGAGGAACTGCATCTCCACTTTTTCAAAACCATTTCCCGCACAGCGATCGCAGCGACCTTCTCCGGAGTTGAATGAAAAGAATCCTGGCTTTAGGCCGGCGGATTTCGCGGCATCGGTTTCGCAGAAAAGCTGACGAATGGGATCGAAGGCTCCGAGAAAAACCGCTGGTGTCGAGCGAGGAGTGCGGGCGACGGCGGTCTGATCGACGAGTTCGACGCCGCTGAGATACTGGGTTCCTAGTATGTCTTTAATGGGTGCTGCTTCTTCTTGGGTTTCGATCCCAATTTTGCGGGCGATGTTTTGATAAAGAATTTCGTGAGCGAGAGTGGATTTGCCGGAACCAGAAACTCCTGTTAGACAAGCGAAGAGACCCAGTGGGAGATCGAAATCGAGCTTTCGAATGTTGTGGCGGGTTGCACCTTTGATCTGGATTTTGTTTTTTCCGGGCTTGCGGCGGATTTTCGGGATGGCGATGAATTTTTCTCCGGTGAGCCAGGGAACAGTGCCGAGTGCCGAGTGATCAGTGATCAGACGGGGTGCTTCTGAAACGTTGCCGTTGAATATAATGTTACCGCCGTGTTGGCCGGCGCCCGGGCCCATATCGACGAGGTTGTCGGCGGCTTGCATGACGGTTTGCTCGTGTTCGACGACGACGAGGGTATTTCCCTTATCGCGTAAGCCGTGCATGATGCCGACGAGTCGATCAATGTCGCGCGGGTGGAGGCCGACTGTGGGTTCATCGAGGACAAACAAGGTGCCGGTGAGCGAGGCACCGAGGCAGGTGGTGAGGTTTACGCGTTCGACTTCGCCACCGGAAAGGGTGCGAGTCTGGCGATCGAGAGTTAGGTAGGAGAGTCCGACTTCGTTGAGGTAATGTAGGCGGGAATGAATTTCTGTTAGGACGAGTTTGAGGGTGCTGTCTTTAGTGCCAAGTGCCGAGTGAGCAGTGATCAGTGAAGAGGCCCACGGATGGAGTTCGGAAATGGGCATGGCCCAGATATCGGGGAGGGTTTTGCCTTCGACTTTGAAGCAGAGGGATTCGGGTTGGAGGCGTTTGCCTCGGCAGTCATCGCATGTGGTGTAGGAACGGTAGCGGGATAAGAAGACACGGACATGCATCTTGTAGGCTTTTGTTTCTAGCCAATCAAAAAATCCTTTCACTCCATACCAACCGCCAGATTTCCAGAGTTCTTCTAACTCTTCGGGTGTGCTAGTTCTACGGTCTCCATAGTAGATCCATTCTTGGGTGTCTTCATCGAGATCTTCCCATGGGGTTGTGAGGTCGATTCCGCGTTCTTTACCATTGCGGATGAGATCGCGTTGGCATTCTTCGCCCCGTTCGCCTTGGAAGGGTTTGATCGCCCCTTGCTTGATGCTGAGTGAAGGATCTGGAACGGATTTTTCTAAATCGATCCCAATGATGCGTCCAAAGCCACGGCATTTCGGGCAAGCGCCGAGTGGAGAGTTGAAAGAGAAAAGTCCCGGCGTTGGCGGGCGGAGGGTGAAACCCGTTTTTGGATTGGTCCAAGTATTAGAGAAGGCTTGTGATCGTTTGGGATGAATGATGGATGCATGGCCTTTTCCGAGATGGAAGGCGGCTTCGAGCGCTTCGAGAAGGCGGGAGGAATTGGATGGTGAAATTTTCAGCCTGTCCTGAATGATGAGTAGGGAGGGCGGGAGTTTCGCTGGTGGTGCTTCGTCGGTGCGGAGAATTTCATTTTTGATGAGAACTCGGAGGTAGCCTTGGGAGTTGAGAAAAGGAAAGAGTTCGTTGGCTTGGGTGTCTTTTGCGACAGGGATGGGAAACGTGACGAGAATGTCTTCGCCTTTTAGCTGCTCGTTCGCCCATGCGGCGGTGGATTCGGCGGAGTCAGGGCGGATCTCATCGCCAGTGACGGGATCGAAGCCAACCGCGAGGCGAGCAAAGAGGATTTTTAGGTAATCGTTGATTTCCGTTAGAGTTCCAACGGTTGAGCGGGTGGTGCGGACGTGATTTTTTTGCTCGATTGCGATCGCTGGAGGAATGCCTGTGATCGAATCGACATCCGGTTTGTCCATGCGATCGAAAAACTGACGGACGTAGGGCGAGAAGGTTTCGACGTAGCGGCGTTGTCCCTCGGCGTAGAGAGTGTGGAAGGCGAGCGAGGATTTTCCAGATCCAGACGGGCCAGTGACGACCGTCAGTTTTCCTAGTGGAATGTCGAGATCGATGCCTTGGAGATTGTGTTGGCGGCAGCCGCGAAGGGCGATATGTGCAGGTTTTTGCGTTTTATCCGTTTTTTTGGGCACGCGCAGAGGATAGGCGGAAAACGCGCCTTCGCTAGTGGAAGAATTCCCTATGAAGCATTTTCTGCCAATCCTGACATTGATAGGAACCACGATCCCACGCAATCAATCGCCGCCGAAAGTAATAAGATGACCAAGAACTTCGCCAGTGCTTTTGAATTCTTAAGCCACTTCGAGTGGCTGCATTCCTTGAATTCCCTCAGAAAGCGTCAAGCCGGAGCCGAAGGGTACTAACTAGTTGGTTACAGATACTCGCAATATGAAGCGTCGCCTCTCTTTCTCCATACTCGTGTCTAGCATTGAGGCTATTCTGACCGCCTACTGAAAAACAAATTCCTTGCCTTGAACTCACGACTTGAATCTAGGCAGGAACTTGCTGTCTTGTTGCACCTTCGCCATGACCTTATCCCCACCCAAGAAATCTCCTGATCGCGCAGTCTTCGCGGCTGGGCTCGTTGTCTTCGGGATAGCACTGTTGGTTTGTGAATGCATCTTGCTCTGGTTTTCCTATTTGCGCGAAAGCCATTCCTTCTGGCTGAATTCCGGCGGCTATCCTATCCTTCTGAGGGACATTGTCCTCATGTTTTACTTTCCGCTTCTGGCACTATCGATCATCGGTGTGGTGGGATTGAGTATTGGTGCATTGCTTACCCTGCGGATGCCGATCGTCTTCATTTGCTTCGAAGGCCTCATTATCATCGCTTGTTGGGTGTTGCTCATTGATTCGATGGCTGTTTCGTTCTCGAATAATTTCAAAAATCTATGGGAAGGACGGCCCTTGCATTACAAGTTGGAGTCCGGCAGACCCTAGCCTTGATCTTGGTCAAAAGCCGGTATTTTACAAAGTCACAAAGAACCGAACCACGTCTCCGAGATAACTCAGCCCCCTTTTCATGGACCTGTGCTCTTGCTAAAATTGCAGTTACGATTCATAAGTTAATTAAATGGAACCCATCACCTTCAACCCCCTCTACATGCAGCGTGTTTGGGGCGGTCGCGAACTCGAAAAGACCTATCACCGCCCGCTTCCCGGAGCTGACACACCCTTTGGCGAATCTTGGGAGCTGGTCGACCGCGAAGATGCGCAATCAATCGTCGACCATGGAGAATGGACCGGAACCAGTTTGAATGACCTATGGATCCACCACCGAGCGGAGTTATTTGGTGACTACGCGAACGAAGGACGCTTTCCTATCCTGCTAAAAATTCTAGATGCTCGTGAAGCCCTATCGATTCAGGTGCACCCTCCTGCAGCCATCGCCGAAAACCTCGGAGGCGAACCAAAGACTGAAATGTGGTTCATCGCCGACTGCGATCCAGGAGCAACGCTCTACGTGGGACTGAAACGTGGAGTCAATCGTCAGGCCTTTGAACAAGCTATCCATGATGGCAGCGTGGCCGATTGTGTGCACAGCATCAAACCTCACCCTGGAGAATCCATCTTCATTCCTTCCGGGAGACTGCATGCGATTGGTGCGGGTTTTCTGATTCACGAAATCCAGCAAAACTCGGATACAACCTATCGGGTGTTTGATTGGAATCGCCTCGGACTGGATGGTAAACCGCGTGAACTTCACGTCGAATCATCGCTGGCCAGTATCGATTTTGGTGATATCGAACCGACGATGACCGCGCCGGATCAAGACCCACTGGCCGACTGTCCGCACTTCCACACTCGTCGAGTTCCACTTGTCCGCGGTGAGCAACTTCAGAATCCACGAACCGATCGTTTTTCCGTCGTATTGATTGTCGATGGCAGCCTGCAAAATGCGGGTGGTCGCGTTTTCGGTAAGGGCCAATCCTTGCTCATGCCTAAAGGTGGCATCTCACTCACCGCCACCGAGGTCACTAACGTTTTGCAGGTGACACTGCCATGATGCTGAGTCTTTTCTTTGGTTATTACCTCGGATCGAAGAAAGGTGACGAAAAGATCGCCTCCGTCCGCGGGGCTCGGTAAAATAAGCCAGTGAAGAGCATTCGATTCATCGCGGTTGTAGGTGGCAGCGGGTCAGGCAAAACTTGGCTGGCGGCGGAATTGGTCGAGTGGTTCGGCGAGAAGGCTACCCACTTGACTCTCGACCATTTTTACCGAGATCTCGGTCATTTGCCAAAACCCGAGAGGGAAAGCGTGAATTTCGATGACCCAGCGGCGATCGATTGGGATGCGCTGCGTATGGTTCTGGAATCTCTCGAACGGGGCGAGGTGGCGCAGGTGCCAGTTTATGATTTCGCGGAGCATGTGAGGAAGGACGAAACAGTCGAGGTCGAAAGCCGACCATACCTAGTAATGGATGGACTGTGGTTGTTGCATCTGGAGTGGCTACGGGAAAAATTTGCAATGACTGTGTTTGTCGATTGTCCGGAGGTTGTTCGTTTGTTGCGGCGGGTGGAACGCGATATGATCACTCGCGGTAGAACCGAAGAATCTGTTAGGAAGCAGTTTGCTGAGCATGTGCAGCCGATGCACGACCGCTTCGTGGAACCTCAGCGGGAACTGGCAATGTTGTGCGTGAACTCACCGCTTTCGGAGGTTGATAAAAACGCGGTGCGCTTGGCATGCCGGGGGTAATCTGTCACATGTGGCTTATCGGCAATGGAGGGTGACAAACGCCGGAGATGTGAATAGGAATGGTCTTGGAGAAGCTTGATTCGTTCTTAGATTCAAGTGCTCTAAACGCACAATTCGTATGGCTGAATGGCAACGCAGATTCTGGAGCACCACCGCAAGCGGATACATCGGCTTTGTGACACGGATGTTGCTTGGGTTAGTGTTGTTCCGACTGATGTTCCAAAATTTTTCCGGTGCGGAGTTCGGTTTCTGGGCCTTGCTTTGGTCGCTATTCGGTTACGGCATATTGCTAGACTTCGGCTTTGGATTCACGGCGCAGAAGGCGGTGGCGGAAAAGACGGCTACCGGTGATATGGTGGGGCTGAGTCGTTTGCTCGCGACGATTTTTTGGACCTTCATCGGAATGGCCGTGATGTTGTTAGTGGTGTTCATATTAATCCGCGAACCGTTTCTTTCGCGGATGGGCGTGCTGGCGGCGGACCGTGGTGAGTTTGGGAAAGCCTACGTGGTGTTTTTCATCGGGCTAGCGGTGATGTTTCCGTTGGGATTGTTTCCGGAAATTCTGCGGGGTCTGCAGCGGATCGATATTGCGAACTGGGTGGGCACGTTTTCGACGGTGCTCAACTTTGGGTTTCTCTACTGGGGGCTAACCGCTGGTTGGAGCTTGTCCGTTCTCATGGGCATCAGTGTGGCGACCAGTGCATTTCCAAATTTGATTGCTGCGGTGGTTGCGATCCGGCGCTTACCTGGGATTTCGTTGTTACCGAAATATTTCGATTGGCGCACGGTGAAGGCGCAGATGGGATTCTCTATCGCTGCGTATTTGATCACGTTTAGCAACATGCTGATGGCGAAGAGCGACCAACTGGTGATTTCCTTAACCATCGGAGTCGCGCTAGTGGCGGTCTATCAGGCAGGCTTTAAGATGGCTGAGATGCTCGGCTTGTTCAGTGTGCAACTTCAGCAAGTGCTATCGCCTGCGGCGGCGGCGATGCATGCAGTGGGTGATAGCTCGGGCTTAAAAAAGCTGCTGCTGAGTAGTTCTCGATTAACGTTTTTTCTAGTGACTCCCTGTTATCTGCTTTCGGCGGTTTATCTGGAGCCGTTGATCAGACTTTTGACTGGAATGAAGAGTGTTCCTGTTGAGACATGGTGGGTTGGGCAGGCATTATTGTTTGCTGTGTTCAGTTCTCAGCTCACCAATGGCTGTTCAAAACGGGTGCTGATGATGTGTGGTGACGAGAGGCGACTGCTTTTCATCTCGATCAGTGATGCGGTGGCGAATGTGATTTTGAGTATTATCCTCGCGTTTAAATTGGGTGTGTTGGGCGTGGCGCTGGGGACGATGATCCCGACAACTCTTGTGGGCTGGTTCTGGGTGGTTCCGCTGACGGTAAACCGCCTGAAGATTCCGTGGAAAACTTACTTCCTGCACCACTTGCAGGGGACAGTGGTTCCGTTGTTAGTTTTCTCGGCGATCCTTGCATCGCTAGCCATCTGGGTGCCGATATCCGGCAAGGCTGGATTGTTAGAATTAGGTTGGCGCGGGATGGCATGCATGATCCCCTTGCTCATCTTGGGACGTAAAGTGATTCGAGAGATGGCGCGCGCCTAGGCCTACATTCAGGGATGAAAATCACGAAACACGCCAAGATTCATAGAATTGCGGGGGTGGTTGCTCAGATTGAGAGGGCGTTGGCACTGGTTTAAAATCGTGCGCGCCCCCCAAATGTGGGCACTCAATTGGGGGTATTGTGGATTTTTCAAATTTCAGGCATTGTCTGACCATGTTGAAAAAACCATTACTCCTCATCACGATTTACGGAGTGCTTTATACGAGTGCATCTGGTCAAACCGTAAGTCCAGTTCAATCTTCAGCTCGTCCGTTCAATCTGGACATTGTGGCGCCGGTGCAGTTGGCGGGTTCTGATACTGCATCCCGCATTTTTCAATCCGAGGCGCTGCCCGGTATCCTGAAACTGGCCAATCAAAGCCTATCGGAAAAAACCACAACATCGAACTTTAATTCGATTGCGCTGGATCCATCCAAGTTGGTTCTTGCTCAAGATGCTACGGTTCGCGTGTACTTTCTGAACGAAGGTGCTGGCTACCGTAATTCGTTGGGTATCGCAACAACTGGTGGTGGTCCACTTGGTCCCGATGCTGCGTTGATATTCCCAGATGCATCCAGTTCGGATGGTTATGGTGGCACCAATGCTTCAGTGCGCACTTCCAGCGAGCCATTGGCTGCCGGAGATTTTGTCGATCTGGGCCGTTACGGTGCGGGCACCGCGCTGGACTTCTTCCTGATCGCCAACGGCGCAGCTGGCAGCAAGACTTTTTTCTCCACCGATCAAAGTTTGAATCGTGATGGTATCGTTCATGCGGTTAGCCTCGCACCCGATGGTTCTGCCTACTTGATTATTGGCTTCGAGGATCTCTTGGGCGGCGGCGATAGAGATTACAACGATATACTCATTGCGGTGGAAATCGGTAAGATTAATGTGGAAAGCTTAGCTGGATTGAGTGCTCCCGAACCGTCGCTTACCTTGGGTGCCGTCCTCGCCTTTGGTTTGCTGGCTGGTTGCACACGCCGCCGTACGATGTAATAATTAGTTTTCCATATGACCGGTGAACGGGCACGATATCTGCAGAATATGAAAAAGTCCGGTATTGTAAAAATTGGGCTCGGCTTCTTGATCCTAGCCTTGTTGATGGCTGCGCTAGGATTCTGGCGGCACTCTGTGATCAAAAAACGTGAAGCATGGTCCGCCAAGGTTTTTACAAAAGCAATAGAGTCTCGCGACTTTGTCAGTGCAAAATCGACACTCACCGCCATTCCCGATCCTGTAGAGCGGGCAGCCAAGGAAAATAAAATACGCATTGCTGAGCTAAGTGACGCGATTTCACGAAGAGACGGCGGAGTGATCCGGCAGGCGACTTCGGGTGTCGCCTCGGCCGATTTCTCACAAGAATTATTAGAGCAAGCGGATCTGGTATTGGCTCGTGAAGCACTTTGGAATAGAGATTTTGAGACATGCGCGCCACTGATAGAGCGCTGGAAGGATAAATCCTCATTGGCTGCGAAATGGAAGCTTCTTACGGCCGATTTGTTATTGGCTCGCGGGGAAAAAGAGCAGGCTCGTGATATGTTGAAAACGGTGGAACTGGTTGGTGAGGAAAGCGCATTACGATACGCGCGTTTGGCATTAATCGATTTTCAAGAACCCTGGAAGGCGATGGAGTCGATTGATACAGGGCTGCGCTTGGCGCCACGCAGCGCTGAATTGCTATCATTTCGCGCGCAAATTCAAGAGGCGGCAGGGCGCGTTGCGGATGCACGCTTGGACTACGTCGCCGCCGTGTTGAGCGAGCCTACAAATCCATTATATCGCGATGTGTTGGCGAATTTCCAACTTCGCACGGGTGAACCATCGAATGCGGCTGATACTTGGCGTGATGGTGCTGAGGCCACGGGTCTCGGTATTTATGCATTCAAGGCTTGGTTTTGGTCGAAGGTTTGCGGTGTGCCTTTGTCACGTCCGCTTCCGGAAATTCACCAAGCGGGGTGGAAAGAAGTCATGGAGGAGGTTAGGAATTTGTCGGACGGCGCATTCACGACTCCCAAGTTGGATTACGCGATGTCCAGTATTCACGGACTCACAAAACGTCCTGAGGTGGTATGGATGTGCGTGCTAGAAGCTATTCGTAAATCCGATTGGAAGACAGCCACTGAGCGACTCGATTCGGGATTTCCCCGAGCTGCGGAAACCATGGCTCCAGGCATGGCGACACGTTTATTAGTAAACCTAGCCGCTGTTTCTGGTGACTCGCCACGCGTCGCATTGGCTGGGCGGGATTTGCCTGGGCTGCCGACGGATGCGCATCCATTTTTGCGCGAGTTCGATCAATGGAAGCGATCGACTTCACCACAGGACGATTTATTTTCCAAATGGCTCACGAATCACGCTTCGCTCGCAGCGACACTTTTTGCTCACGGCTGGCACGGAGCCGCGTTGGATGTGGCTGGTGGGGTAAACTTGGCGCCGGTAGTTGATGCTCCGTCGTGGTTCGATTTTGGTTACGCCCGTTGCTTGCTTGTTAGAGACGGTCCGATCGCTGCACGCCATTGGCTCGAATCGCTGCCGGTGCTCAGCACGGCGGCGGAACTCACCTATGCAGAAATTCTACTCACTGGGGGTGAAGTGGAACTTGGTATGAAAAAATTAGCTGCGGTGGCAGCCACGCAAAGTCCTCATGCCGGACGTGCGGCTTGGTCGCTGGCGCTTGCCGAGCTGGATCGCGGTAACATTGTTGAGGCTCGCCATTGGGTCAATGGATGTCCTGAACTCCTCGCGAGTGTTCACGGAAAGGAAATCCTGGCCAGGGCTGCACTGGCAGAAGGGGGGCTCGCTGAGGCCCTGCGCATTTATCAAGAACTTGGTGAGGAATCCGCAGATGCAATGATCTATCTGTCCAAACAAGCATTCGCTCAAAAAGACTGGCAGCAGGCACGAAAATGGACCGGAAAACTGGCACGTCGTTTTCCTGCGGAACCACAATTCAGGAAAAACCTATTGAGCATCGATGCCGCGGAAGCGGGTAAACCATGAGACAATTATCAAAATCTGGGGTGCTCGCTGCGGTGGGACTGCTCGCCGGCGCAGGTTTAGTATGGTGTCGGGACACTGGATGGAGTGCGGACGCTGCTAACACCCTACCGCTTGGAGCAGGCATTCCTCTAGTTGTATGGCTGGGCTCGCCATGGCGGCGTGCGAATGCGGCGTCCCGTCAATCTCAACTTTCGGTTGTTTGGCCAATCCTCGCAGGTTTGGTTTTTGCGGTGGCTTGGATTTTTTCCTGTATCACCTTGCTGGCGTTGGCTTGGACCACACTGGCGGCATTTTGGATGCTGCGCTGGTGCAGGCCCCGCGTTGATATGGTGGGGTTGTTGTTGATCCTTGCGTTATCTTTTCCTTGGATGGTGATGGAGTGGCCGGAAATCGGGTGGTGGTTCCGACTTTCTGCGGCCGCTGCGACTGAAAGTTTTTTCCATTTGATGCAAATGCCGGTGTTGAGAAATGGAACTGAATTGCTGGTGCTCGGTGAGACGATACGTATCGAACCAGCTTGCGCTGGCTGGAATCTACTCCAGCTCACCCTGCTGACAGGCGTCACGATTGGCGTGCATGATATACCAACGCGCTCGCGCTTTTTGTTGTTTCTTGCGCTGCTGCCTATCATGGCATGGTTCGCTAATTTGCTTCGAATTATAGTACTATCAGCGCTCTCCTTGTCCCTTGGAGTTGAGATTGCGGAAGGCCTATGGCATGGGCTTACTGGAATGTTTGTCATCGCGGCAGTCATTGGTATGACCAAACTACTTAGCTGTGTGGTCAACCCGCGTGACCCTGTATTCATTCGTCGCAGTGTTGTCTCATGAAGGCGAAATTATCCATAACTGACTCCCATGTACACTTTCTGTTAGGTATTTTTCTATCGATTCTCAACGCTGTTCTAGCTCTGCCATCGCTCTGGAGTGCTTGGTGGCATGATCTTTACGCCGCTGGTGGGTTCAGCGCATTTCTCATTTGGATTTCTTCGATTGTTATCGCCTCTTATCGTTTGCGCCACTTGGGGTGGAGCCGCAATACATTCTGGATCGTGTTCTCAGCGTTGCTTTGCATTGTTGGTTCTATGACTTCACTGCGGGTATGTCATCATCTTGCTCTTGCCTGTGCACTGTGCGGATTTATTACATCAACAAAACAGGTTTGGCTCTTAGCGGTCGCTGCTTTGTCATGGTTGCCTGCCTCCGGTTGGTTGATCAGCCGATTTTCCGTAGGAGGAATCGCGGGTTGGGAGCGTCCCATACTATCCACCATTGCTTCCATGGTGTTGCTCGTTTGTCTGTGTAGGAATCCTATCAAATCAATCAAATGAAACCAAATCGCAAACGTATTTTTTTAGCTATGTTATGTGGTATGGCGGCCATCATTACTCTGATTTGGCCTGTATTGCCAATGGTTGAAGGGCCTGATCGGTTGTCGGCGATTCCTCTTGATGGTCCGGATTTTCATTCGGCTCCGGTAGAATTGACAACCGCGGACAAAGATTTTTTGGCGGGAGCCAGTGCCGTGCAACGAATTGTGCGGCTAAGGCAAGGCGCGCCCATCATGCTCAGCGTGATTGATGGCAGTGGCAATCGACACGCCGTGCACGATCCAAGCTACTGTCTTGCTGGTGGCGGGTGGATCATTCGTAGTCAAAAAGAAATGACCCTTTCCTCAGGCGTGGCGAATTGGATTTCCATGGAAAAAAATGGAAGCACCATGGAAGCCTTGTGGTTTTTCGACGATGGTAAGGAGCAATTCACTTCTCCGTTCAATTACTGGTGGCGCGCCAGCTTGCGCCGCGCCACACGCGGTCTGAGCGGGCCTGAGCCCTTGCTAGTGATGTTGCGCGTGCCACCCGGCGAAGAGGTTGACTGGCAGAGGGTCCAGCAGGATCTTCTTCCTTCACTTGGGTTTCGTTGACCACGGAGCATGAGAAATTCTTAACCCCTAGCGGCTTTTCGGTAAATTTCCGTCACTTCCGCAGCGGTGCGACTCCAGTGAAAACGTGCGGCATTGGTGAGGCCTCGGGATATTAGGGAATCTGCGAGAGTTGTATCAGTGGCCAGAGTTGTTAGAGCTCGGGCAATGTCTGGGATATTCTCGGGATCAATAACGAGTGCGGCATCGGCAACGACTTCTTCCAGTGCTCCCCGGGTGCTGCTGATGACGGGAGTGCCGCAGGCCATGGCTTCGATGGGCGGAAGCCCGAAGCCTTCGAACAGGCTGGGATAGACCATGCAGCGCGCGGCACGATAGAGGTTGGGGAGATCAGCATCGGGCACGAATCCTAGGAATCTGATGTCGCTCGCAAATGGCGATGCGGCAGCGGCGGCTTTGATCACCTCGCAGCCATGCCAGTCGCCACCACCGAGAGCGAGTTGCCAGTCGGAGCCAGTTGCTTTTTTGAATTCGACGAAGGCCTCAATCAATCGTACGTGGTTTTTTCCAGGATGTTCGAGACGTGAGACGTAGAGAAAGTATGGCGCGGTGATGTCGTGTTTTTCCGCAGTCCAAGCACGAGCCGCTGCGATGTCGCCGGGAAAGAAGCGGTCGTGATCGATGCCGTTGTGGATGACATGCAGGCGGCTCTGTGGGATGCCAAAAAAGGTTTCGATGTCGCGGGCGGTGCAGTGGCTCACCGCGATGATTTCCTTCTGAACTCGGGCGAGCGATTTCACTACGACGCGACCATAGAACATCCGTGCGAGGTCATATTTTCCCTTCACGTGGAATGGGGCGAGATCGTGAATGGTGCCGACCGTGGGGCAGGGTACGCTGTAGACGAGACGGCGGTAACTCGGAACATGCAGGACATCGAGTTTCAGTTCGGCGGCGAGCTTGGGCAGAGTGAGTTGATGCCAGAGGATATTTTTGATCGGTGGGGCGGCGGCGCGAGGCACGGGAATGAGACGGCATCCGTCCTTAGCGAAGTCGAGAAGCGGTAGCTCGTCTTCTAACACAAACACGCTCAAGTCCACTTGCTCGGCTCGAATCAACTCTCTAACCAATGAAAAAACGTATTGTGCGACGCCCGAGCGCCCGCCTTGAATCATGGTTGCGGTGAGTCCGACTTTCATTGGGCGGCGATGGCGATGGCTTCCTCGAGGGTGGCGACCTCGGTGAATAAATTGCGTAGTTTCATGAGGTCAAGCGTGCTGAGGACGGTTGGAGTAGCGCCCATAAGGATGCATAGTCCACCATGTTCGCGTGAGGATCGAGCGAAACGGACGAGTTTTCCAGTGCCGGTGCTGTCGAGGAACGTCGTTCGGCTTGCATCTATAATGAGGTTGCGGTTTTCGATGGTGGGCCAGAGCACCGCGTCTCTAGCAGACTGCGCATCCAAACGTTCCGGCAGCATGATGACTGAGGTAGATGACGGTTGTGGCTCATCAACACTGTTAGGTTTGTTAGCTGAGTTCGTATCGACCGTCTTCGAATGAGCCTGATTGCGCGATCTCATTTTCAGCAATTGCTTGAGCAGTCCGGGCCCGACCACACAGATATCCGTCCAATATCGATGCGCCAATCGCTTCGGTTCCTGCGCCACGCGGAAAACCCATTCTAGACCTGTCTTGCGCATCCAGACCGGCGCGCGTTTCACTGCACCAGCAAGGAAATCGATCGTTGCACCCACACCGATGGCCACTGGCACACCGGCATCTCGGAAATTTAGCGCCAGCCATTTTTCCTGCTTGGGGCATCCGAAGGAAACAAAAAGAATGTCAGCATTTGCCTCACGGATGCGCTTGCAAATATCTGCGTGATCCATCTTGTCCATCGGCGCGAAAGGCGGCGAATACATTCCAGCGATCTGGAGATTAGGCCAGCGTTCCTTGATCTTGTCTTCCGCGACAGCCACCACTTCGTCACGCCCGCCAAGGAAAAATACCCGGTGTCCATTTTCCTGAGCAAGATCTAACAGAAGAGGCACTAGATCACTTCCTGCGATCCGCTCCGGCAGCGGGTCGCCCAGCCACTTGGACATCCATATAAGCGGCGTGCCGTCGCACAGGATGAGGTCGGCATCGACTAGGATGCGTCGTAGCGATTCATCTCCCTGCACCTGTGCTAAGAAATCAACATTCGCGGTTGCCAGCAGGTGCGGGGTGCGGCTAGCGATCATCTCACCAATGATTTCAAGAGCCTGCGCTGTGCTCAGTTGATCTAGCGGAACTCCCATCATGACGATGGGTGGAGGCAAGCAGTGAGACCACGGACGCTTAGGAATGGCGTCACGTCTCAATACGGAGTTGGAATCTGATACAGACATTCGACAAACAACTCCTAAAAGCCTAGAAGCGGTTGAACTTGCAAGATAGATCTCATTTTTACCCCTGATGAAACCAAACGCGACTGCATCCGACCCTCATAAAAAAGTAGCCCCGCTTCGCGTTGCTGTCATCGAGGATGACCGAGTGGTGCGTGTCTTACTGGAGAAGTTGATCACCAAACAAGCGGATCTTGATCTGTGCGGGGCATGGGGCAGTGGCGAGGAGGCTCTTGCTGCGCTGCATTCGCTCAATCCGGATGTGGTGGTGGTTGATTTGGAGTTGCCGGGAATCTCTGGCGAGGACTGCATCCGCGCGCTTTCTGCGATTCTACCGAGTACGGCTTTTATCGTGCTCACCGTGCATGAGGATGCGGAACGGGTCTTCGGCGCACTTCAAGCCGGAGCGAACGGGTATCTTTTGAAGGGGTCTCCCCCGGCGGTCATTGTCAGTGGTATTCAAGCGGCTCATCAAGGCGGGTCTCCGCTCAGCCCGGAAATCGCCGGCATGGTGATCCGCGCTTTTCAGGATCAGAGTCCTAAGAAAGCTCGAGTGCCACTGCCTTCGCTCTCGCCGCGAGAACACCAGATCCTCGAGCGACTCGCCATCGGTATGGTTCCCAAAGAAGCTGCGGCCGAGCTTAACATCAGTTACGAGACCGTAAGGGACTACCTAAAACAGATTTACAAGAAGCTTCATGTCCGCAGTCGGACTGAAGCGGTGCTGCGCTTTCTGGAAGCAGGTGATGAGTGAAATAAGTCCCTCCAATTGGGGGATTGCAAAATCCTGCGTTCCTGAGATCTTATAGGTATTACCAAGTCTCTCCACTTTTAATATACAGCCATGAAAATACTGATTGCTGAAGACGATGTTACATCACGGGCTGTATTGGCCAGAGTGCTGCAAAATGGAGGCCATGAGGTGGTAATGACCGCTGACGGAGTCGAGGCATGGGAGGTGCTGCAGCAACCGGATGCACCCAAGTTGTTATTTGTCGACTGGATGATGCCGAATATGGACGGACCTGAGCTGCTGAGACGAGTTCGTTCCCTGCCAGCCGCCTGCCCTCCATATGTCATCATAATCAGCACCATGAACAAGACTCCCGATGTAGCCGCTCAGCTGGAAGCCGGGGCGAACGACTATCTGACCAAGCCAGTTAATCTTGGAGAGGTTCTAGCCCGTGTGGAAGTGGGTCGCAGAATGATAGAGATGGAGGAAGTGCAGCACCGGTGCCGGGCCAAGGAGCAGGCCTACCGGGTGAAAACGAGCAGCCGCATCGTCGAATTGGAGAGCGCCCTGGACACCATCACCGAGAAGCTCAAAAAAGCCCTAGCGAAGGTGGCCGACTTGGAAAACGAGAGGCTTTAAGGGTGAGTCCTCGCCTCTCGGCGAGTCCAAGAAAAGAAGCAGCGACGAGTTTAACATCAGTTACAAAATCGTGAGGGACCACCTAAACCAGATCTACCAGAAACCCCATGTCCCTAGCCGGACTGAAGCGGTACTGCGCTTTCTGGAGGCAGGTAATGAGTGAAATTACCCTCATTTGAGGGGATTGCTAAATCCTGCGTTCCTGAGAGAGTTTAAATAATCCTAAGTCCATCCACACGGCCATGAAAAATTATCCTACCAAGTTCATAAGAATCATCTCCGCTTGTTGCGTGTTGTTGTCGAGCCATGCAGGCGCTCAAGAGGTTGTCTCCCGCAAGCTCAGCGACGCTATCTACAAGGGCGACGGCGTCATCAACCTCCTTAAAAACATTAGCGGCAGCGAGCTCACCCAATATTTCAACCAGACCGGCGGCTTGCTGTTGCTGGGTGCGGATATTAACGAAGACAATTCCGGCAATGAAAGTCATACATCTCAAGGAGTTGCGATCAAGCAGGTCCAACTATCAATCAGCACCACGGCCGGAGATTTTACCTTTGGTGACTTTTATACCAGTACCACAGCCATGCTTCGCGCGGCTGGCGGGACGACTTCCTCTGACTATTACACGATGTTCGGTCAAGGCGGCAGTAGTCAGATCACCGGTTCTGGCGGATTTGATCTTTCCTCCTTTGATGACGTGATGTGGTTGGAGAATATCATGCTCACCGGAACGATCACCCGTGCAGAATTGAGTGTTACATTTCTAACAACTCCAGGTTCCCGTGCGTCGAGCCCGGAATCCTTCTTTGATTTTTCTGGGGGCTTCGAACAATTTGCCCTGCTGGCCACAGCGGATGCGGTGCTATTGGAAGAGGCTGACATCGGGGTGGCCGCAGCG
>JANMGO010000090.1:0-24891 GCA_031374665.1 Akkermansiaceae bacterium
GTCGTAATACGGCGGCACGGAATAGCCGGAATAAACGTGGGTATCAACGCGCACGCCTTTTCCGCCCGGCGCATACCAGAGCGTAATCGTGCCGGGGCTCGGCATGAACTTGTTGTAAGGATCTTCCGCGTTGATGCGGCACTCGATGGAGTGACCACGTGGGCTTGCTTGAAGCACGTGACGCGAAAGCGGCTCGCCTGCAGCAACACGGATCTGCTCCTTGATCAACTCGCAACCCATGACTTGTTCTGTCACGGGATGTTCCACTTGGATCCGAGTGTTCATTTCCATGAAGTCGTAATTCTCGCCCGCTTCATCGACGAGGTATTCGATGGTTCCTGCGTTCTGGTAGTTGATCGCTTTGATTAGGGAAACCGATGCTGTGCCCATGCGCTCGCGCATTTCTGGTGAGATCAATGGAGAAGGACATTCTTCGATGATCTTCTGGTTACGGCGTTGCATGGAGCAATCGCGTTCGCCGAGATGGATGAAATTTCCATGCGAATCTGCGATGACTTGGAACTCGATATGATGCGGGTTGAGCACCAGTTTTTCCAAGTAGCAATCGCCATTGCCGAAGCAGGACATTGCTTCGTTAGAGGCGGCTTGGAACAGAGATTTGAATTCTTCTTCTTTGAAACACGGGCGCATCCCGCGTCCACCACCACCGGCGGTGGCTTTGATCATGACAGGCAGGCCGATTTCTTTCGCCTTCGCCAAAGCTTCATCGGGATCTTGAATGATTTCTGAGCCGGGAGTGATAGGCACTCCGTTCGCGACAGCTGTGGCGCGAGCGGTGGCTTTGTCACCCATCATGCGGATCACATCTGCGGATGGTCCGATGAAAACGATGCCGGAGCTTTCGCAGATGTCCGCGAAACGTGCGTTTTCTGATAGAAATCCATAACCCGGATGAATCGCATCTGCACCGGTGATTTCCGCAGCAGCAATGATGCGATCCGGTTTCAGATAGCTGTCCTTACTCGGACCCGGTCCGATGCACACCGAGGAGTCAGCGAGTTGGACGTGCATGGAATCGATATCCGCTTCGGAATAGACTGCCACAGATTCGACACCGAGCTCACGACAAGCACGAATGATTCGCAGGGCGATCTCGCCACGGTTTGCTACCAAGACTCGTTTGAACATTTCGATGAGTGATGAAAATTATTTAATGCGGAACAGAACGTCGCCGTATTGCACAGGATTACCATCGGTAGCAACCAACGCGCAGATCGTGCCAGAACGCTCGGCTTTGATTTCGTTCATGACTTTCATCGCTTCGATAATGCAAAGAGTTTGTCCTTCGGAAACGGTTGAGCCGACTTCAACGAAGTTCGGCGCGTCCGGTGCGGGTTTGCGGTAGTACGTTCCGACCATAGGCGAAGTGATTTCCGCGCCTTCAGCAGCGGCGACTGGTGCGGCGGCAGGAGCTGCAGCGGCGGCTGGAAGTTGTGCAGGTGCGGCTTGGGCAGCAACACGTGGCATGCTGGCGAGCAATCCGCTCAGCGCTTCCATGTCAGGGCCTTTTTTGAGTTTGAGATGAAAATCTTTTTTGGAGAGATCGAAATCGGTGAGCCCATGCTCATTCATCAATTCCACAATATTTCGGATATCTTGGAGTTCCACAGTTACAGTTTGCTAAAGATTTATCTGATTTGAGATGGGGTCACCGCGACTCCATCACTTGCGGAGGGTAGGAATCCATGCCGAACCTCGTCAAGCATTGCATTTTTGATCGGCTGTTTTTCCGAACTTGCTTCCCGCGGCTCAGGAACCGATTCTCCGCCCATGCCTAGTCCTACCGAAGCCGATCCTCGCTTCAACGATTTTATCCTGCTCCAAGCCCAAAACGCCGGTCTTTTTCTCGGTCAGATCCCGAATCCCGTGACCGGCGAGAAATCCGTGAATCTCCGTGCCGCGAAATCAGTGATCGATTCCCTCGGTATGTTGAAAAACAAAACCGCTGGAAACCTCACCGAGCACGAAACCAAACTCATCGAGACCGCCCTGAAAAACCTCATCCCTCTTTACAAAACCGTCCTCAACGATTCCGAAGCCTAATCTCATGAAATCATTCACCCCATTCCAAATCGCCCAAGTCCCGGTCGGCGGACCCATCCCTTTTTTCATCCTCGGCCCGTGTGCGCTTGAGTCGGAAACTTTTGCATGGGAAATGGCGCGTTCGTTAAAAGAAATCGCCGATCGCACGGGAATCCCCTTCGTTTTCAAAGCGTCTTTCGACAAGGCCAACCGCACATCGGTAAACTCCTTCCGCGGCCCTGGGATCGTCGAAGGCTGCCGCATCCTCAGTGAAATTTCCAAGGAACTCAAAGTTCCCGTCACCACCGACATCCACACCGCCGAGCAAGCAGAGATCGCTGCGGAATACATCGATCTCCTCCAAATCCCTGCCTTCCTCTGCCGCCAAACCGATCTTCTCGAAGCCGCCGCAAAAACCGGCCGCGTGGTGAACGTGAAAAAAGGCCAGTTCCTCGCGCCGTGGGATTGCGTGAACATCGCCGATAAAATGCGTGCGTTTGGTTGTGATCGCTTCCTCATCACCGAACGCGGCACGACCTTTGGATACAACAATTTGGTGGTCGATATGCGCTCGCTTTACATCATGCGCAAAGAAGGCATCCCAGTGATTTTCGATGCCACCCATTCCGTGCAACGCCCAGGCGGACTCGGTGGTGCCACCGGCGGAGATGGCGAACTCGCACCGGTTCTTGCTCGCGCAGCAGTTGCCACCGGACTCGAAGGCTTGTTCATGGAAGTCCACTCCGACCCCGCAAACGCGATGTCCGACGGACCCAACCAGATTCCGTTAGAATTTATCGAGGATCTATTGGTGAAGCTGCTCGCGATTCATCACGCGAGTCATTGATCTTCCGCCAGAGGCTAAATATGAAGAAGAGATTTCTAATCACTTCTTCATAATAGAAAGCCTGCGGCGCTAAATTATTTCCCCCAGCGCATCATCAGCGTGGAGGCCATGTCGCTTGGAGTTTCGGCAACGGCGATACCGCATTCTGCGAGGACCTTTTTCTTCGCTGCTGCGGTATCTTCTTCACCACCGACGATCGCACCGGCATGGCCCATGCGGCGTCCTGGAGGCGCGGTTGCACCGGCGATGAAACCAGCGATTGGTTTCTTGCAATGATCTTTTGCCCAACGTGCGGCTTCTACTTCTGCGTTGCCACCGATTTCACCGATCATGATGATCGCTTCGGTCTCGGGGTCTTCGTTGAACATTTGCAACACTTCGAGATGGTTCGTGCCGTTAATTGGATCGCCACCGATTCCGACGCAGGTGCTCTGGCCGTAACCCATTTGGGTGAGTTGGAAAACTGCTTCGTAAGTGAGCGTGCCGGAACGGGAAACCACGCCGACGTTACCGCGTTTGTGAATGTAACCCGGTGCGATGCCGATGCGGCAACCACCATGGCTTTTCTCACCGCGACCCGGTGTAACAAGGCCTGGGCAGTTTGGACCGACGAGGCGCGATTTTGAACCTTGGAGAGCGGACTTCACACGCATCATGTCCATCACAGGAATGCCTTCGGTGATGCAAACAATCAGCTCCACGCCTGCGTCCATCGCTTCGAGAATCGCATCGGCCGCGAACGGAGGCGGAACGAAAATCGCAGAAGCCGTGGCACCGGTTTCGTTGACTGCTTGAGAGACCGTATCGAAAATCGGCACGGTGTTTTCAAATTTCTGACCGCCTTTGCCGGGAGTTACGCCCGCAACAAGCTTGGTGCCGTATTGGAGCGAAAGCTGTGCGTGTTTCGCGCCGAAGCTGCCGGTGATTCCTTGGACAAGGACTTTGGTGTTTTCGTCAATTAAAATGGCCATGGTGGAAGTGTGCTAGAGTGCTAGTTTTCAGTTTGAAGTTATCAAGATTCGAGTCGAGAGAGGATTTCTTCGGGGATATTTGTTTTTAGCTCGGGATGCGTTTCGAGAAGGCGGGAGATATCAGTTAGATCTTTCATGCGCTTGCTACCGCGACGGTCTTTATCTGAGTATGCGGCGATTTTTCCGGTGAGCGTATCTTGCAAAGAAGCTACACGCATTAGGATACCGTGAACTTCTGTCGGCACGGAACGCGATGGAAATTCCTGATACATCGCCTCAGTGCTGATCTGGATAGTAACTTTAGATTCACCTTTGAAATTGATCGACCAATCGAATCGATTTTCAACAAAGCCGAGTTCTTGAAGAGCCGTAGAAGCTTCTTCAATTTTTTCAGAAGCGATGACCAGATCCACATCGGCGGTTGCCATGGGCTCGGCTGCCCAGTGGTTCACGGCGAGGCCGCCAATCATGCACCATGAGATCTCGCGCTCTTCTAACGCCGCAACCAAACGCATGACGTCTTTCGCGCCACCGAGTGTTTGCCAGTCGTAAAATTGCCTGAGGGTCATTAATTCGGTTTTTTGTATTCGATGATGCCGACTCCGATGAGAGGCTGGGATTTGAAATACTCCTTGGTGTCCTTGCTAAGTGAGAGCGTCAACGTGGAATCGGGCGACTTGGCGGTTACTCTGATCCAATTGATATGCTGACCCTGAGTGCTGTTCCCAACGAAGCCCTTCACCGGGAATTTAATTTTCCTGGTTTGATCCACGCCACTGGCATTCCAGCTGTATTCAACTTCCACTTCGGTGGCTACGGGACTGGTTAGTTCATAGGTCAACAATACATCTGGGGGCCCTGTCCACTTGAGATCTGTCGACTTAGTGCCCACAAGATAGTATTTCCGGTCTATGATTGTGTAAGCGATCGAAACGGCTCCACTCTCTTTCCCCTCTCGTAAGAGCTCCAACTTAAGAAAGCCAGTCGGCGTATGAGTTGGCTCCCATTTCATGCCTTTGCCAATCGTCACGCTTTGGAAATCCTCAGGCACGGGCAAGAGAGTAGCAGCTTTAATCTTGGTCCCACTCATGCCGGTCGCCCGGTTCTTCGCAAGCCTTTCCTTGTCGGCTTCCGTAGCTCCTTCGGTATAAGTCAATTCATTGAGTTTCTCAATTTGACCAGATTCCCAAGCAGTCTTGCATGCTTCAACAAATGAATCATCGCTAGTTGGGTGTGCTAAAACGCAAGCGCAGGAAAGCAATAGAATCGATAAAATTGTACCAACAGATTTCATTCGCTTCAAAGTTTTCAGCCAACTGCTTTCACAATTTTCTCTGCGCCGTCTGCCATGGTGTCGGCAGAGACGATATCCAAACCGGAAGCGGCGAGCGTTGCTTTGCCAGCTTCAACGTTGTTGCCCTCAAGACGAACGACTAGCGGGATGGGGAGGCCGGTTTCTTTTGCTGCAGCGATCACGCCTTCTGCGATGACGTTGCAGTCCATGATACCACCGAAAATGTTGATCAGAATGCCTTTAACGTTCGGGTCACCGAGGATGATTTTGAAAGCTGCGGTGACTTGTTCTTTCGAAGCGCCGCCGCCTACGTCGAGGAAGTTTGCCGGATCACCACCGTAATGCTTGATGATGTCCATGGTCGCCATCGCGAGGCCTGCGCCATTCACCAAGCAAGCGATGTTTCCATCCAAACCGATGTAGTTCAGATCGTATTCGGAAGCAGCAACTTCACGTGGATCTTCTTCTTCCTTGTCGCGCATCGCGACGATATCTGGGTGGCGATAGAGCGCGTTGTCGTCGAAGCCGAACTTCGCGTCGAGCGCGAGCACGCGGCCATCGGGAGTGGTGACGAGCGGGTTGATTTCTAACATCGAGCAATCGCAATCGATGAAAAGTTTGTAGAGATTTTTAAGCAACTTCGCGAATTGCTTGGCAATATCGCCGGTGAGGCCGAGCTCTGCGGTGATCTTGCGGATCTCGTATGCTTGTAAGCCAAGTAATGGATGAACCACCTGACGGAAAATTTTCTCTGGAGTATCGTGCGCGACGTCTTCGATGCTCATGCCGCCTGCAGTGGAAGCCACGATGATAGGCGCACAAGTGGCGCGATCCATCAGAATGGCGAGGTAATATTCGTGGGTGATATCGACCGCTTCCGCGATCATCACCTTGCGCACCACGCGTCCGGCATCGCCTGTTTGCACGGTGACGAGTGTTTCGTTAAGCATTTTAGTAGCGAACTCTGCAGCTTGCTCTGGGCTATCGATCAAATGCACGCCGCCTTGGAAACCATTTTTGAAATGACCTTTACCACGACCGCCGGCATGGACTTGTGCTTTGATCACCAGCTTCGCACCGGCAAATTCTTTTGCCGCAGCCGCAGCTTCTTCCGGTGTTGCGGCCACTTTTCCTTTCGGACTAGGGACTTGAAAACGATCAAACAATTCCTTCGCTTGGTATTCGTGGATATTCATAAAAAGTAGGTCAGGCAAAAAACCGCGCGAAACTAGACCCCTCCACGCAGCAGGGTCAAGCAACCCTTGCGAAAACTTGTGTTTTTCATACCAAGCCTAGCGACAATCACTGAAGCCATGACCCTAATGATAGATATTTAGCTATCGAGCGGGTATCTCAGCGCTATCCCCTACCCACTCCAAAACGCCTATCGATGTCCTTGCGATTGAATTCGCTCAGGGTGGGTCGACCATCGGCGGCGCAGTAGGGTAAATCGCATTCAAACAGCTCTTCTAAAAGGCTTTGCGCTTCGATGAGACGCGGGACGACGCGTTTTGCCGCTTTGCTGGCGATGATTCTTGCGAGCCTTTCAAAGGTAAATTTTCCGGCCGATGCCGCGCCGTGGAGGGTTTCTTCTAGAATCTCACTGAAGAACATTTTCGGGTCTTCCATTTCTAGAAACGCTGGGAGGCTTCGGAGTTGCAATGTGTTTCCACCGAACGCTTCAACTTCCAAGCCTGCTTCCAACAACGCATTTTTCTCGCGCAGCAAATGATCTAGATCGCGAGGATCCAACTCGATCAAAACCGGAACTAACAGGTTTTGCGTATCCATGCCCTCTTTCTGGGCCTTGGTGAGTTGTTCGAAAATAATCCGTTCGCGCGCGGCTTTCGGATCAAACAACACCAAGCCACTGTCGCTTTCAAAAATGACATATCTGTCCTGCAACATCCCGACCAAGCGGAACTGTGGAGCCTTGGAGAGTCGCGCTTCGATCTCCGCATCACCCACCGCAATCATAGTCATCTCCTGCTGAGAAGGATGAAACATCGCTGCACGTGAAACGACTTTTGCTTCGGGCTCGATGATGAACTCGGAATCGTTTGAAGCTTGTGGTAGCGGGCTGCGTGGGCGCGGTTTCAGACAATCGGCGACGGCTTGAGAAATCAAATCTCGGATTTCATGCGGGCGATGAAACCTCACTTCCTTCTTTGCAGGATGGACATTCACATCGACCAAATGCGGCTCCATTTCCATCCACAACCACGCCGCTGGATATAAGCCGTCTTGCAGGTTTCCGCGAAAGCCCTCCACCAATCCTTTCGAGATCGCTGCGTCTTCGATTGGCCTGCCGTTGAGGAAAACGAATTGGTGACGTCGGCCCTTACGCGCGTGTTGAGCTGGAAGAATGAATCCGCTCACCTGCATACCGGAACCCATAGCCTCAGGAATTTCCACCAACTCGCCACCGAGTTCATTTCCTAACAACTGCCGCACCCGATCCGCCGTGCGGACGACGCCAGGGAGATCAAAAATGGTTCGGTCATCTTTTCTGAAACGGAAACGCACACCAGGCGCAGCGAGCGCGTGCAGACGAAGTTGCTGCTCCACGTAGGCGGACTCCGTGCTCTCAGCGCGCATGAACTTGCGACGTGCGGGCATATTGAAAAATAAATTCCGCGCTTCGATCACAGTTCCTGGAGCGCCGCCGGCATCGCGGACATCGCGGAGTTTTCCGCCATCCACGATGATTTCCGTCCCAGTCAAAGAGTCCGCCTGCCGCGTGACCATGCGGAATTTGGCCACGCTCGCGATACTTGGAACGGCCTCGCCACGAAATCCCAAAGTTAAAATCGACCCCAGATCTGCAGCGGTGCGCAGCTTGCTGGTCGCGTGCCTTTCCAACGAAAGCAAGGCATCTTCCCGCGCCATCCCGCAGCCATCATCGGTCACGCGGATCAGGTTCACCCCGCCTTTTTCAATATCCACCATCACTTCCCGCGCCCCGGCATCTAGGCTGTTTTCCACCAGCTCTTTCACCACACTCGCCGGGCGCTCCACGACCTCGCCTGCCGCAACTTGGCTGGCTAAGATATCTGGTAAAACGCGGACGACTGGCACGCCACGATTTAGTCCTTCCGATTCGCATTCAGCAATCTTCAATTGACCCATTCCCACCGACGATTAGCCTCCCCGCATTCATGGCTGGCTTTTTCAAAAAACTTTTTAACGCAATCATCGATAAAGCAGAGGTCGATTGGGACGATCTCGAAGCAAATCTCATCGCTGCCGACCTCGGTGGAAAACTCAGCACGGGCATCGTCGACGAACTCTTCGATCTCGGGCGCACGGTTTCTGCACAGGACGTGGTCGACATCACCCGCAAGCGACTTTCCAAAATTCTTCCTGAAGATTGCCCGCCGCTTCAGCCTCGCGCGGACGGCAATCCGTTTGTGATTTTGGTCGTCGGCGTGAACGGCACGGGGAAAACCACCTCTTCCGCCAAGCTCGGCATGTGGTTGAAAAATCGCGGCCACAGCGTGATGCTGGCAGCAGCTGATACGTTTCGCGCCGCCGCCGTCGAGCAACTCCAACGTTGGGGCGACAGACTCGACATCCCTGTCGTCACCGGAGCAGCGAACTCCGATCCATCATCCGTCTGCTTCAAAGCGCACCAACAAGCCATCGCTGAAAAAAAACAATTCCTCATCTGCGATACCGCGGGCCGCATTCACACGCGACACAACTTGATGGAAGAGCTCGGAAAAATTCGCCGCACCATCGCCAAGCAAGACGAAAGCGCGCCGCATCTCACGCTGCTGGTCGTCGATGCTTCAACCGGCTCGAACGCACTCAACCAAGCCAAAGAATTTCATAAAGCCAGCCCGCTCGACGGTCTGATCATCACCAAGCTCGATGGTTCAGGAAAAGGCGGGATCGCTTTCACGATCTTCGATCAAATCGGCGTCGCGCCACGTTTCATCGGGACTGGAGAAGAGCCCGAAGCGTTTTCGATGTTCGAGAAAGAACGATTTGTGGCTGAGGTGCTCTAACAGACTCATGGATTACAAAGAAGCGATAGATTGGCTATTCGGAACCCAGCAGTTTGGAATCAAGCTGGGCTTGGAAGGGCCGCGCAATCTGCTCAAACAATTTCTCGCCTTTCCCAAACACGGCGTGCAGGTCGCGCATGTGGCTGGAACCAATGGCAAGGGTAGTGTTTGCGCGATCATGGATCGCGTAGCGAGATCCTGCGGGAAACGAACAGCGCTTTTCACTTCGCCGCACTTGATCGATTACCGCGAACGGATGCGGGTTTCCGGTGAAATGATTTCCGAGGAAAGATGCGCGGAGTTACTTACCGACGCGCGTGAACTTTGCGCACAACTCGAGGTGCATCCGACATTTTTTGAAATCACTCTCGCCGTCGCGATGCGTTGGTTTCGCGAGATGGAATGCGAGTTGATCATTTTGGAAACCGGCATGGGCGGACGCTTGGATGCGACCACGGTTGTACCTGCGGATGTTTGTGTGATTACTCCGATCGGATTGGATCACACCCAATGGTTAGGCGATACGTTGGCGTTGGTGGCAGCGGAAAAAGCCGGGATTTTCCTCGAAGGCGTGCCGGCATTTTCCTCACCACAGGAAGACGAGGCGCGACTAGCCCTCGAAAAAGAAGCGAACCAGAGACGAACCCCTCTGAGTTTCATCGATCAACCGCTCGAAGGTTATGGCATCGCCCTGCCCGGCAAACATCAAAAATGGAATGCCGCACTGGCCTTAGCCGCGCTGCATGCGTTGGGCTTGGCGTTGAATTACGAATCGGTCGCCGAGGGTTTGGCAAAAGTCAGGTGGCCGGGTCGGTTCGAGCGCATTACCAGCGGTGAATTCGAAATCATTCTCGATGGCGCGCACAATCCACACGCCGCAAAAGTCCTCCGCGAAACATGGATAGCTGAAATCGGCATCGGCAAAGGAACTCTCATTTTCGGTGCGGTCGAATCCAAAGACATCACCGGTATCCTCGCCGAACTCCGCGGATTGAATCAGCGAATCATCTTCTGCAAGGTAGCCACCACGCGCGGCCTCCCTACTTCTGAGTTAATCAAAAGCCTACCCGACGATGAGCAACTGCCCGCCGAATGTTACGATACGTTTCCCGAAGCGCTCGCCGCAGCGAAAAAATATAAGGATCGCATTCTCGTCGCTGGCTCATTGTTTCTCGTCGGCGAAGCAAGAGCTTTACTGTTAGATAAAACGTTTCTCGCGAGTGTACAGTGATTTTCTAACCTCTCTGCTCTACACTCTCCGCTCTGAGCTCGCTACGTCTTAAAATCACGAGTCTGGAACGCCAGCCAACCGATGGTGAATAGGCTGACATTTAAGCCCATCAAAAAGGCGTAACTTTCGATGATTTTTGGCCATGATACATATTGCTCAACGAAAAAAATCCAGGCGCTCATGCGCCATGTGACGAAGTAACTTTCGTAGGGTTTGAAAAACGGAAAACCCTGCAGGATCATATCAATGAACAGGATAGTCAGGGTAATGATCGTCGCGGCTGCGGGCTTGATTTTGAAACAGGAAAACATGAACGCGATCGATGATAGCGTGATCATGCTGATGCCGATTCCCGCAGCGGAAAGCGCAAGCCGGCTAGCGCCTTCCCACCAATCCGGATAAGCGGCGAAGACTTTCATTTTTGGCTCCATCACAAACAGCCCGCCTTCCCATCCTACCGCCGCGACCGCCATCGCGTAACCACTGACACCCACAAAAAACACGAAGCTAAACGTGTAAAGACATACCGCCGTGTATTTCACTAACAACAAACGGAATCGACTAATCGGCCGAGCAAACACCATACGTAAATTCCCATCCTCGTTTTCCTTGGCAACGATATCTCCTGCGACCAAGGCGAAATAAATTGAACCCAAGATAAACATGCTCAACAGCATGATGGTGAATGTGATGGTTAGGGAGCTGTAATAGGTACTGAACTCCAAGCCATTTCTCTCAACAAGTCCGCGCATGTGTTGCTGACTCGCTTCAAGTTTGTAAACGGCAAGAATCAAAGCCTCCATCGCGAGAAACGCGCCGTATCCCATCCATGTCCGAGGACGCGCAAAAAGTTTGCGAAGCTCACCACGAAGTTGTTGAAAAAAGATCATATCAGTTAGGGCTGCCTCGACCATCGAGTATTTCCATATACACATCCTCCAGCGAGCGCCGGACTTTCGCAAACTCGCGAACCCTCACCCCCGCTTTCACCAATTCTTCCACGACTTGCGCGGAATCAACCTCCGCTGGTAAGGCGATCCGCCCTGCTTCAAGCCCACTGCCACCAAAACGCTGAATCACCGGTTCAGCCGCCGACCATGCATCAAGGTCAACCTGATACGTCGGCACATCATCGGCGAGATTTCGGACGGAACCTTCGAACACCCGCTCGCCTTCGCGCAGGATCGCCACACGATCGCACATCAGCTCAACCTCAGAAAGTAGGTGGGAATTGAAAAGCACGGTCATGCCCTTCCGCTCGCGCAGTTCCAAGATGAAATCACGGAACCATTTGATCCCCTCGGGATCTAGTCCATCGGTCGGCTCATCTAACAGAAGCAACTCCGGCTCCGGCAACAAAGCCTGTGCTAAAGCCAAACGCTGCCGCATTCCGTGGCTGTAGGTGCGCACTTTGGAACCGATCCGTTGTTCCAGGCCCACACGCCCGACTACTTCGCGCGCGGCCTTCTCATCAAAACCTCCCGAATAACTCATCAGGATTTTTAGATTTTGCCACCCGGTCATGTAATCGTAAAACGCCGGAGCTTCGAAGATCGCGCCGACCTTGCGCAGAGCCTTGCTGCGGTGCTCTTGCACGGAAATCCCATCGATCAACACCTCGCCCTGATCTGGTGCGACCATCCCGAGAATGATCCCCAGCGTCGTGCTTTTTCCGGCGCCATTGTGACCGAGCAAGCCGTAGATCTCCCCACGCTCAAGCGTGAAGCCAACATTTTTGAGAGCGGGTTTTCCGCTAAACGTTTTATTCAGATCTCTAACTTCTAACATAAATTAAATTTCACTCACTTGATACAAATCGAACTTTGTCTGAACTGCTAGAATCGGCGTACAGGAAATTTGTTTTCTCTTTATGCCAAGCCTCTTTATCACTCACTAGCGGAGTGATTTCGGGTCGGTTGTCATGTCCAAAAAATGAAAGCTCATTGATACTTCGACCATTCTGAGTGATATTCCAGTTGTAGCTGCAGCCGCTCTTCCTGAATTCCGTTTTGTCGGATGGGCAGTGGAACACTTCTTCACTTTCCACATATCCCGACAACACAGTCTCAAGCACGGGCTCTTGAGAGGTTTTACTAGACCGACCCAATGCTAGCACTGGCAAATGATCGGCGTTGTCGTCCAAATACATCTGTAAACCAACCCCGATCTCACGTAGGTTCCCCAAACATTTTGCCTGCCTGCTTTTTTCAATCAGCGAAATACTAACCGGTACGGCGATTCCACTGAGCACCACGATCACAGAGATCGTGATAAGCAGCTCCATTAAGGTGAATCCGTTTTTGTGTGTCCGGCTCATCTTTTTCCAAATTCGTTACCTCTCAACCCCTGCATGACCTCGTTCATCGCTTCCATCAAAGGTGCGAGGTCGAGCTTGGTGTCTGCACTCGCTTCGTTGAAATAAGCGCGCATGCCTTCTTGGCTGATTTTTGTGAGTAACTCATCATCCAACTCCTGGGCCCTGGCCATTTCCTCCTCGGTCCGGCCTTCTTGAATTTCACGCATTCCCTGCTCCACAAAATTTTTCCTCTGATCAGGTGGCATCTGATCGAGAGCTTCCATGAACCGACCCATCGTTTCGACAATGGTTAGATCGACAAATATGTTCTTCTCGCGCGCATTAAGTTTACGGAAAAAATTCTCTGTGGATCGACTCTCACGGTTTCTCTCCCGTTCCTTAAAATCCAGACGATTCACCATCCCCGCAATCCGGCGGATATCCTCTTCCCTCTCTTTCGTATCCCCGCCAGATCCAGTGGATTCCGACCAATCTTCAAATCTCAACCCAGCTATCTCGCGATCCAAGCGCTGGGCGGTGATTTTTTTCGAAGCCGCCATCGAACGCACCGCAAACACCACCACCCATATTAACACCAAAACGGCTGCGGCCTTTAGAATTATTGATTTATTGGGATTCACGCGGCCAATCTAAACGATGTTTCGCCACACGCAAGAGGCGGCAAAAAAGAAATCTGGCGAGAATAGTAGCGGCGATTATCGGTCGCCGAATCTCAAGCCCTTGTGAAGTGGCTAAACAGCATTGAGGTCGACCTTTAGCCCGACAAAATAATTTACCAGATGCTTTGTCTTTTTAGCTTCATCAAGTTATCCGCATTCTACTCCGTTCCATAGCCTATCGTGCTGAACGGGCCGACCGGTTGACCATCTTTGTTGTAGAGGAGATTTCCTTTCGGGTGTTGGGTGTATGCGTAGCGGACGGCGATGGGATCGGTGACGTCTTTGTTAGAAACGATGAGATCTGGGCCATCGATTTTTCCCACAGCCCAGTGCCATGTGCCGTCCTTAGCCTGGATCGAAAGCCATTCGATCGATGCATCCGGTGCTGGCACAGGCGGCAGTAATCCCTCTTTCTTGGCGATCATCAGTCCGTTTTTAGAGTTATCGAAGGAAACTCGGATAGCAGAGCCTTCGATGACATGCTTGGTATAGAGCGGACTAGTTGTTAGATCCTTGAAACCATAGACTTTCTGCAACACAGAACGCGCAAGTCGCTCTCCGGTATCGTATTTGTTTGGCGGATGCTCACCGGTAGCTCCCACATCGATGGTCACCGCCATGCCGGTATTTTTTAATGCCAAAGTTCCAAAATACGCCTGGCGAATCTCGGCACGACCATCGCCACCCGCTGGATTTTCCAGAGAAGATGCACTTATCCCCGGCAACTGCACGAAATGCACGGGAAAGTCTCCCTGATTCCATGCCTTGCGCCAACCCGTGATCAGCGACTCCAGCTTGGGCTGATAGAGTCGGCCATCTTTTTCATTACTCTCACCCTGATACCAGATAGCACCGCGAATGCCGAAGCCAACGAGAGGAGCGACGAGCTTGGAGTAGTTGCCGCCAGTTGCGTAAGGCTCCTGATTCAACCAGGACTCAATGTTAGAACCACCCACAGCGGTAGCAATGAGTCCGATTGGAACCAAAGCATCCTGTTGTAAACGTCGGGCGAAAAAGAAGGCGGTCCTTTTGAATACGGGCGCCGTTTCTGGAGAGCAGACGACCCATGCCGCATCACCGGGCACGAACTGACGCAAGGCCGGGTAGTTCGCTTTCTCAACTGTATCCTCCGGAAAATGACCGCTCTTGTTGGTTCGGACCGCACCAGCCATGTTCGATTGTCCCGCGCAGAACCAGACATCGCCCATGACCAAATTCTTTATCTCCTTCGATGCCTTCACTCCGTCTTTCTCGCAGGTGACGATCATCGTTTCTCCCACAGGAGTATCGTTGACGGTCTTGAGTCTAACAGCATCCTTCGGATCGAGTAGCGCCTTCCACTTGCCCTCGCTGTCTGCGGTCGTGGTTTTCGTTTGACCATCAAAAGCAACGGTCACCTTTGCCTCGGGTAGCGTCATGCCCCATACTGGCAATAAGATCTTCTGCTGAAGGATCGCGTTATCCAGAAATGGGAGAGCCATCTGCGGTTCTAACGTTGGTGTCGGCGGTTGCGCGGGTTCTTCTTTAGATTCGGCTGCGTTAGTCTTGAACGTTAAGCAGAAAAGACTCAGGAAGATCGTGGTCCAAATTGTCTTAGATGTTGGGAAGCGTTTAGTCATTGGTAATGACTCTTTCAGCTTTTTGAGTGAAGCGCTAGGAGATTGCTATCGTGGGACGAAGCCCTACTTCGCTTCCTATTTCTTCACAATAGCTGGCCATTCGTGGCATCTGAAAAGCAAGTGTATAATGGATCGGAGAGGGAGGGATTGACTACGCTACGCTCCGTCCCTGCAGTATGCGCTGCGCGAGTAAGATGAAGGTTTTGCGCTTCGCAAAACTCGGCAGTCAAACCCCGTTGCCTGCGGCAAGGGGTTCTGGGCCCTCCCTGAAACGCCAACACCCCAACCCAGAAAATCTGGGTTGGGGTGTTGGCGGAGAGGGAGGGATTCGAACCCTCGGTGAGTATTACCCCACGTCCGATTTCGAATCGGGTGCCATAGACCACTCGACCACCTCTCCTTGCAGGGGCGCGAAAATTGGGCGAAGGCGGGGGATTTGTAAAGCGAACAATCGCCTACAGCTCGTCCAACAACTGCTTGTGAATCCCACCGAAGCCTCCGTTTGAAAGGACAGCGACGACGTCGCCTGATTTAGCACCAGCTTTCACGACGGCGATGATGGCGGCGTTATCCGCAAGATAATGACTGACCCCGCCCAGCGCGACGATGTCGGCGACGAGTTTGATGGGATCGAGTCTGTCGTTTTCAGGAATTTTATGCAGATCCGGGATCGCGGCTACGACGGCGAAGTCGGCCAGCGCGAGGGCTTCCGCGAGAGGTTTTTGAAACACGGCACGACGCGTGGTGTTAGATCGCGGCTCGAATAAAATCCATAATCTTGAATTCGGATATTTCTGGCGAATACTCTGTACCGCGAGGCGGATCGCAGTGGGATGGTGAGCAAAATCATCGATGATTTTGATCCCGTTTTTCTCGCCTTTCAGCTCCTGCCTGCGGGCGACTCCCTCGAAACTCAACAAACCATCGCGCACCTCTTCCATAGTCAATCCAGCGAATCTCGCTGCTGCGGCTGCCATGGCGGCGTTGCGCACATTGAACTCACCGGTCATCGGCACGGAGTAGGATTCTTTGCCGAGGAAAAATGAACTACTAGATTCGTCGTATCCAACCTCGGTGATTTGCACCGCGTTGTTTTCGCCGAAGCCAATCGTCGTCACGGGACACGGTGCGTTCACGCTGACGTCCAAGCAGTTTTGTTCATCGCCGTTCACAAAAGCCATGCCGTTGCGCGGCACGATGTTGAGCAGGCGCTTGAAGGTAAGTTTGATCTCATCGATCGACGCGTAGATATCCGCGTGATCAAACTCGATGTTGTTCACGATCACGCATTCCGGAAGGTAGTGGAGAAACTTGGAGCGCTTATCGAAGAACGCCGTGTCGTATTCATCGCCTTCTAACACATTGATTTCCGTATCGGGAAACTGCGCGCCGCAGCCGAGATTTTTCGGCAGGCCGCCGATCATGAATCCCGGTTCTTTGCCCGCGCTTACGAAAAGCCATGCTAGCATCGAAGAGGTAGTGGTTTTTCCGTGCGTCCCACTGACCACGAAATTCCGTTTCCCGCGCAGGAAATGTTCCTTCATCACCTCCGGCAACGAATGATACAGCAGCTTCCGATCAAGCGCGGCTTCGGCTTCCGGATTTCCACGCGAGATCGCATTTCCAATCACCACCACGTCCGCTCCAGCAGGAATGTTTTCCTCGCGATAGCCCTCGAAAATTTCTATCCCCTCGCCTCGCAAGAAATCTGACATTGGCGGATACACATTCGTATCGCTACCCGTGACGACGAAGCCGCGGCGCTTCATCGCTGCTGCGACCGCGCCCATCGCGGTTCCGCAAATCCCTGTGAAATGAAAATGTTTTTTTTCTAACATGATTTTAAAAAGTAGGTGCTGCGACCATGGCTTGATCGCGCTCTTCGATGCGCTTGCGCAGGATGCGGTCCGCCATCTCGGTGACCATTTCTTTCATCAGCAACCACAGATGCGAACCCTCGCGATAGTCGGCTGGAGCGATGTGTTTAACCCGCCCCGCATGCGTGCAGAGATCGAAACATTTACGGAACGATTTCCCAGTCGTGTCATCCGGATTGTAAACCGCTATCCCGTGACCGCCGTTTCGGTTCACCACCGTGAAACACGGCACATCGGTCGGGCCGTCGCCGACATAGACCATGTTTTCAAACGGGATCGGCCGCTGATCCGCTGGCATGTGATCGTTCACATCCTGATCGTAACGCAGCATACCTTTGTTGATGCGGAATAGAAACTGAGTCTTAGTCGTGTGGGAAATGACGCGTTTCGGGAAACTGATCCGCCCTTCCGCGTCCTCGCCGAACTCGCAGCCGAACATTTCTTTCACATAAGGCTTCAAGCGCGAGCCATCCAATAACGCCTTCAAACCCGACGAAATGATGTAGTGCTCGACCTTGATTCCGGCCATTTCGTGCTCCGGACGCAGCGCTGCTTTTGGCAGAGCTTCAAACAATTCCGGCAATCCCGGGAAAAACGTCAGTCCAGCGCCCAACTCGGTCAACATCGTGTTCGTGACCCGATCCATCCCCAAATAATCCAGCAAACACTTCATATAGGCCAACTCCCCATCCCATTTCTGGTCACTCACCAAACTGTTGCATTTCTTCCAAAATTGCGCGGGATCGATCCCGAATTTCGGGAAAAGCACATCATCCTGCATGTATTTTGCGCTCAGTGTCTGGTCGTAATCATAAACCAATGCGATCGTGTTTTGCGTAGCGGCCATCTTGTAAATACAGGCAACCAAGCCCGCCTCCCACCGACAAGGCGTAAATTTTTTTAAAAAGTTCCCACTGCCGCATTGACAAGCGCACTCATATTCCTAAAGTCCCGCCCCCGCGCCTTCAAAGGTGCTAACTATTCACCAAAGAATCCGCCATGAGCTTCCGCACTTACCAGCCCACCAAACGTACCCGTAAACAACAACACGGTTTCCGCGCCCGTATGGCCACCAAGGCTGGACGCGATTGCATCAAACGCCGCCGTCAAAAAGGTCGTAAGCGCTTGATCCCTAAAGGCGCAGAACTTCACTTCAAGCGTCACATCACGCAGCACGGCAGATAATTGGACCGCGTGACTCCAGTCGCGCTGTTTCCCTGCCCGCCTCTCCGGAACACCACTCCCATGCGTTTCCCGAGAAAACAAAGCATCAACCAAAGCGAGGACTTCCTTCGTATCAGAAAAACCGGCCAAGCGAAAGCAGGCCGGTTTGTCATTGTCAGCACCCTGGCCGATCCCGCATTGCCCGCCATCCGCGCCGCTTTTATCACCAGCAAGCGCGCCGCGAAAAAAGCCCACGACCGAAATCGCGTCCGCCGCCGCCTCCGCGCCTGCCTCCAAGCTCACGCTGAACATTTCACCGATCCCAAGCGCTACCTCGTCACCATCGCCCGCCCCGGCGCAGCAGAGGCCAGCTTCGCCGATCTCGAAGCCGATTGGCTCACCCAATGCAAACGCCTGAAACTTTTACCGTGAAGTCCACTACTGAGGTTGACCAGAACCTCTCGACCACTTAAGCAGCGCGCGGTCTCTTTCCACTTTCCAATCACCAACTGATTTCCAATTCCATGTACGACCGTAAAACTTGGGTAGTTCTCGCCCTCTGCGGGGTTCTCATCGCCCTCAATATCTATTTCTCGCCTAAAAAGCCGCCGGCACCCGCTGAAACAAGCGCAACTGCTGAGAATGTCATTTCTGACTCTGTCGCACCTGCTGGCCTCAGCGTGGAAACGCCACCGTCGCCAACTACCGAAGAAACCATCGTTCTTGAAAACGAGAAAGTCTCTTTCACCCTCACCAACATCGGTGCTGGCATCAAATACGCCGAGTTCAAGAATCATCAAAACGTTGGCGATAAAACCACCAAGGTTCGTATTAACCGCCACGGCGGAGGCCCGATTGGTGGCTTGGTCGATTCTAACCAAAATCTCGATACCACGGCCTTTTCTTACCTCCCAGATCAATCCGATCCTGGGAAATCCGCCGTCTACATTCAAACGCTGCCTTCTGGTTTGATCGTTAAAAAAACCTACTCGTTGGAAGAGGAAAAATCCAAAATTCCTGGAAGCCATTTCTTCATTAATCTCTCAATCGCCATCCAGAACACCACTCAAGCCAACTTCGACCTCTCTCAATACTCACTTTATCTCGGATCAGCCGCGCCGCTTTACGAGAAGGAGCGCCCCACACACACCGGATTTTTCTGGTATGAAAACAAGGCAATGCACTTCAAGGCCGCTACCGAATTCAAAGGCGGTTGGTTTTCCTCGGCGAAAACCACCATCGCCAGCGAGAGCGAAAATCCCATTGCTTACGCAGGGGTGACGGATCAGTTCTTCACCACCGTCGTTCGTCCGAAAAACCCGCAAATGACCCAAGTTTGGGGCAAACCGCAGCAAATCCGCCTTAAAAAAGACGGCCTAACTCTCGCCGCTGTCCGCGCCGCAATCAGCCTTCCAGAAACCAGTATTTCTCCCGCAGCAGTCACGGTTCTCGATTACAAAATTTTCACCGGACCTAAGGCAAACACCATGCTTCGTAAGCTTGATAACTCCGACGCCGCTGGAAAAGGCTGGGGTGAGGTCATGCAATACGGCTGGTTCTGGTTCGTTTCCCGCCCGCTCAACTGGCTGCTCAACAACCTTCACGAAGGCATCGATAATTTCTCCACCACCCAGTCATGGGGGCTGGCCATCATCTGCCTCACTATTATCGTGCGTCTTTGTATCTGGCCACTTCATGCAAAATCGACCCGCTCGATGAAACGCATGTCCAAGCTCCAGCCGAAAATGGCAGAGCTGAAAGAGAAGCACAAAGACGATCCCACCAAGCTCAACACCGAGATGATGGGACTTTACCGCAAATACGGCATCAACCCTCTCGGCGGTTGTTTGCCGATGTTCATCCAGATTCCCATCTTCTTCGGATTTTTCCGCATGCTTGACTACGCCGTCGAACTCCGTGGCCAACCTTTCCTCTGGGTCGACGACCTCTCTCAGCCCGACACGTTCGCCATCGTTTTCGGCATTCCAATCAATATTCTCCCCATCGTCATGGCGATAACCAGCGTCATCCAAATGGCGATGATGCCTAAAACCGGAGATAAAATGCAGCAGCGCATCATGATGTTCATGCCGCTGATGTTCTTCTTCTTCTGTTATAATTACGCCTCCGCCCTCGCGCTTTACTGGACCGTCCAAAACATTTTCTCCATCGGCCAAACCTACCTGATGAACAAAATCCCCGAGCCTGAATTGGTTCTTCGCAAGGATGGCGGCAAAAAATCATGGGTGCAACGCATGGCTGAGAAACAAGCCCAGATGCAAAAGGCCCAAGCGCAACGCGCTAAATCGGGCGGCAACATGCGCAACATCACTCCAGAATCCTCCAAGAAAAAACGCCCACCTCGCACGGGTGGATGATCATTGCGAATGGTGAAGAGTGAATGGTGAAATTAGAAAGCCGGAGGACTTCTACCCACTATTTCTTCTTTTTCACTCTTCACACTTCACTATTCACTCTTCTCCATTCAAATGCTCACCCTCGCGCTAACAGGCGGAATCGCTTCTGGAAAATCCACAGCCGTTCAGCTTTTCCAAGAGTTCGTTCCAGACATCGTCGTCTTTGATTGTGATGCCTCCGTGAAAGCTCTGCTCGATACCCCAGAGATCATCTCCAGCCTGAGCGAACATTTCGGCAGCTCCATCATCGATCCTGAAACAGGAAAAATTATCCGCGAGAAACTCCGCCTTGAAGTCTTCGGAAATCCCGATCAACGCAAGCTTCTCGAAAGCATCCTGCACCCGCGCGTGCGTGAGGAATGTCTTGCCCTTAAAGAAAAATCCATTAAACAGGGGGTGCGATGCTTCCTTGCCGATGTCCCGCTCCTCTTCGAAAACGGTTTCGATTTCGGCTACGATCAAGCGATCACCATCGCCACAACCCGTGCCACCCAAGTCGCCAGACTCAAAGCCCGCAATGGCTGGAATGACGAACTGATCGAGTCCGTGCTCGCCGCCCAACTCCCCGTCGACGAAAAAATTTCCCGTGCGGACATCGTCTTCTGGAACGACGGCCAACCCGATACCCTCAGAGCGCAAATCCAGCGATTCTGCAAAATTTTTCCCTCACTCTCCATGTCAGAACCAACCGAACCAAGCTCCGAAGCTGCCGAAACCGAAGCACCGGAACCATCCATCGCTGTCGTCCACGAGACCCCAGCCCCGCAAGCTGAAGAACAACCCGCGCGCCAACCCCGCGAAGAACGCGTCCCTTACCCGGTTCCTGAAAACATCGATCTCAACGAGTTCCGCCTCAAACCCCTCGCCGAACTCCAAAAGATCGCGGCCGACCTCCCACGGAAAATCCAAGGTGGCATTACCAAAACCCAGTTGATTTACGAAATCATCTGCTTCTACACCATGAACGGCAGCAACGTCACCTGCGAGGGCGTGCTGGAGTTTGGCAAAGAACATTTCGCGATGATACGCGATCCACGCCGCTCATTCCGCCCCTCACAAGACGATATCCACATCGGCGGTCCCGTCCTCAACGACGCCAAACTCCGCAACGGCCAGCTCCTCAAAATCAAAGTCCGCCAGCCTGTCCAGCGCGACAAATACCTCACCACCTCCGAGATCCTCGAAATCGAAGGCATCCCCGCCGCCGAATGGGTGGAACCGCAGGATTTCGATAAACTCACCCCGATGTTCCCGGATGCCCGCATCCACCTCGAAGGCGAAGGCACCGAATACCTCGGCGTCCGCGTTATCGATCTCATCGCCCCTCTCGGCCGAGGCCAGCGCGGTCTCATCGTCGCTCCTCCCCGCGGCGGAAAAACCATCTTGCTCAAACAGATCGCCAAATCGATCAAGGCCAACAACCCGAACATCGAGTTGGTTATCCTCCTCCTCGACGAGCGCCCAGAAGAAGTCACCGACTTCGAGGAAACCGTCAACTCTCCCGTTTACGCATCCACCTTCGACGAAACCCCGAAACGCCATGCCCAGGTCGCCGATCTCGTGATCGCCCGCGCGCAACGTATGGTCGAGCTCGGCAAACACGTCGTGCTTTTGCTAGACTCCCTCACCCGCCTCGCTCGTGGTCACAACTCCGCTATGCAAGGCGGCCCGATCGGCTCCGGCGGCGTTTCCCCTGCAGCTCTTCAGAAATCCCGCAAATTCTTCGGTACCGCCCGCAACATCGAAAACGGCGGCTCCCTCACCATCCTCGCCACCGCCCTCGTCGAAACGGAATCCCGTCTCGACGACGTCGTCTTCGAGGAATTCAAAGGCACCGGCAACATGGAAGTCCGCCTCGACCGCGAACTAGCCGAGCGCCGCGTCTTCCCCGCGATCCACATCCCCCAATCCGGCACCCGCAACGACGACCGCCTCTACCACCCCGACGAATTCAAAAAGGTCATCGACGTCCGCAAGCAACTAGCCGCCCTGCCTATTGGCGATGCGCTGGTTACTCTGTTAGACAATCTAAAACCCACCAAAACCAACGCCGAGTTTCTACTGCGTGGATTGAGGTAGTGGATAGAGTTAAACCGTTGCCAGAAGTCCCGACTATTTAGCGGCGATTTCTGCGTTGTTCATCTGCCGTCGTCCTAGGCTGTTTGCCAAAAGTCCGTGCGTTTAACTAGATTATTAGGGCAGGATTCCCCAATAACGGCCTGGGGCTGGAATCCCCAGCCACGATCAAATACGCAAGGACTTTAGGAAAACGGTCTAACCATTACTGGCTATGCACGTCAGGTGAATGCGCACAAAAAAACCCCAGCGATAGATACCGCTGGGGTTTTTAGAGTGATTCTTAATCAGCTTAGAACTCGTAGCGGAGCGTGAAGTCCATGCTGTGATTATACCAGTTGCCTGAGAGTGTTGGCTCGTAGTCGGCACTCAATGTCAATTGATCACTGAGTTCCCAATCCAAGCCAAGGCCTAAGACCAGAGCGATAGGATCAGACTCAGGGCTACCCACACGCTGACCCGTTCCGGCGATCACTGTGTCGACGAAGACCGAGCTATCAAGAAGCTCAGCTTGGATACCCGCATCAAGTTTTGCGTGTAGGATCGTTCCATTCGATAACGACTTGGTTTTCTTGTAACGAGCTCCAGCTTCGATGATTAAGCTATCGTTTTCGCTACTTGCGACAGTCATTGGAACCGGACCACCCGCATCGGTGAAGCCATCGTTATCTGAGGCAACATATGAGGCGCGAACATATGGTTCAAGGCGGCTATCAGCTGTTTCCTTGTAAGTGAAGCCAGTCTCAAACCATGCTCCGTAGTTGGACGAATCGTAGTTACCTCTGTAGCTATTAAGCCCGATGTCTACGCGGTTGGTGTCATTGTCAGCTTGGCCGTAGAAAACACCAGATTCATAATACTTATCGTCTTCGAAGACAGTTCCATAAAGTGTTCCGTTGAACATTTCAGAGTCGCCATCGCCAGTGTTGCGCTTGCCATCGACACTCGAGAACGATTGTCCAGCAGCAAAACCAATGATGATATTGTCTTGGATGAGAGTTTCGATACCAAGAGCATAACCGGAGGATTGCCAATCATATCCTGCAGCTGCACCTTCTGAGTCTTGGCCACCGATATCATTGTATTGAGTGATGTATCCAACCAATTTACCTGCCTTGATAGGAGGACCACTTGGACCTTGAGGAACGTTATCAGGTGCGTTGTTACCACCGCGACTCGCAGTACGGCTCGCGCCCAAATTATTCGAGACATTGCCCATGGCTTTTGCGGCCGAGGCTAGACCAGCTTGAACCAGTCCAGTTGCAGGTGAGTTTTGTTGACCGACGGTGACTCCAGTAAGAACTATCTCATTTGGATTTGTTGTATTATCAACGGTGAAGTCAAAGATAGACTTATCTTCGATGGTGATGTCGCTATAACCATTCAATGTTCCAGCGCTCACGATCACTTGGCCGAGAGCAAAGTCACTCAGCATAGCCCCTGCGGTATCATTGAGTGCAAGCGTTGAGCCAGGATTGAACGTCGCTATGCCGCTCACAGTAGCGACCGTAGGAGCGCCCGACTGACCGATCGTCAATCCGATTGTAGCACCAGTTTGCACATTCAAATTTCCTGAAAGATTCACGAGACCATTGAAGTTCGCAGTCGCACCAGTGCTGATAGTTGCCGCAACGGCGTTGACTTTACCCGTGAACTCACTCACGCCACCGATAAAGTTGAGTGCAGTAGCACCGGAGATCGCATATGAATCATTCGCCAACAGGGTGCCGTCATTTTCATAGGCTTGAGCGAAGATTGTAGCACCGTCGAAAGTTAAAACTCCGGCGTTAGAGATACCATAGGCCTCAGCATAAGATGTAACGCCATCTTCCAGACCGGCCATGGCAATCACGCGGACCGTTCCCGAAATGACACCATCAACATTTCCATCAACGCCATAGGCAACGGCATAAGCTTCAGCGGTGCCAAGGGGAGCATCGGCTGTTCCGCCTATGGCTGTGACCGAGACCGTGCCGGATAAATCTCCATCGACACCATTGTAGAGACCATAGATATCATCAGCATATGCGTTGGCATCACCGTCAGTCGCAGTTGCGGTTCCTGCTTTTGCATAAACGGTAAGTGTTCCATTGAGATCGCCTTCGATATCACTGGAATATACACCATAGACATCCTCAACATAAGCATCTGCGTCGTTAGTCGTTAATAGAACGGTGGTCGTTGAAGTGGCGATTCCACCCAGAGCGGTGACATTCAAAGCACCTGAGAGATCACCTTGGACTTCGTAATAAGAACCATAGATGTCTTCAGCATAAGCTCCTGCGTAGCCATCCGTCGCATTTGCAGTTCCTGCTTTTGCGTAAACGGTAAGTGCTCCAGAGAGATCACCATAGATGTAATCGTCA
>JANMGO010000101.1:0-1903 GCA_031374665.1 Akkermansiaceae bacterium
GTCGCCATGCCGTAGAAAGTGACAGCGACGGCGAAAAATTTGATCACAGGATCCGTGCGGAGTTTGTCCCATCCGCCGCGCAGGGTTAGCAGGCCGTTGAGCATACCTGCCCAGGAAGGTGCCCAGAGCATGATAGAAAACAGCATGCCGAGGGTTTGTAGCCATTGTGGGAGAGCGGTGTTGAGCAGGTGGTGAGGACCGGCCCAGATATAAATGAAAACAAGTGCCCAGAAGTGGATGATCGAAAGGCGGTAAGAATACACCGGGCGATCCGCCGCTTTCGGTATGAAATAATACATAATCCCGAGAATGGGCGTGGTGAGGAAGAACGCGACGGCGTTGTGGCCATACCACCATTGCACCAGCGCATCCTGAACTCCGCCGAAGATCGGATATGAATGAACCAGCGAGGTTGGGATCGAGAGGTGATTGACGACGTAAAGCAGCGCAATCGTTATGACTGTGGCGATGTAGAACCAAAGTGAAACGTAGAGTGAGCGCTCGTTTCGCTTCGCAAGGGTCCAGAAAAAGTTCACGCCGAAGACGATCCAGATGACCACCACGCCGATGTTGAGCGGCCAGATGAGCTCGGCGTATTCTTTGCCTCGGGTCAGACCAGCAGGTAGAGTGATCGCTGCTCCGAGGATGATGGCTTGCCAGCCCCAAAAGTGGATTTTTGATAAAATATCTGATGCAAGCCGGCATTTGCACAGGCGCTGGGTCGAGTAATAAACACCCGCGAACACCATGTTTCCGACGAAGGCGAAAATAACCGCGTTGGTGTGCAGCGGACGGATGCGGCCGAAGGTGATGTAGGAAAGTCCCTCACCTTTGAAGAGGCCGAAACTGATCATTTCGAGAAATTTTCCGTTCATCTGCCACCAAGAAAGTTGGGTGGCGGCGAGCACGCCAACGAGCATGCCAATAATCCCCCAGAAGATGGAGGCGGTCATGAAGCGGCGGACGGTTTTATCGTCGTAAGTGATAGATGTGGTCATGGGATCAACGTGGAAAAGAAATCAGCGTTTTCGAGTGGTAGGTTCGGTGGAATCAAGGGGCAGCAAGGAATCGCGCTCGAAGCTAGAACTCCGGCCGCGGTAAGCCTCAATGGCGAAGCACACGACAAAAATTGCCGCCAAGCAGGAGCTGACGAGAATGGTGATGGCGAGAACTTGCACACCGAGAGTGGAGCAGTTCTTTAGAAACCACGCATCGCGTGTCTTGCGTTAAACTGCGCGTATCTTATTTTCATACCCCGCTTGATGAATTTTCATGCAGCTTGCGTTCTCAGGTCTTGATTCGGGGCGGCGTGCGGGTGAGGCTGCGAAATGGTTGAGCGGCTTAGAAATGCAATTCGGGATGTCGAGGGATTTCCCAGAGAAGGGATCGTGTTCAAAGACATCACGCCGATCTTGGGCGATGCCGAGTTATTTCGTGCGGCGATCGATTTACTGATCGCGTCGGCGGGTGGGTTGAAAGTGGATAAAATCGTGGGGATTGATGCGCGTGGATTTATCCTCGCAGCGGCGGTGGCGGATCGGATGGGATTGGGTTTTGTACCGATTCGCAAAAAAGGTAAGCTACCATGGAAATGCAAAGAAGCTGCCTACGCGCTGGAATACGGTGAAGCGGTGGTGGAGATCCACGAAGACGCATTGAAGCCCGGCGAGAAGGTGTTGCTGGTAGATGATTTATTAGCGACAGGCGGAACGGCGGCCGCTGCAGTGAAATTGCTTTCGGGACTCGGCGCGGAAATCGTGGCGATTTCTTTTTTAATCGAGCTTTCATTTCTCAACGGACGCGAAAAACTCGGGGCACACCCCGTGAAGTCGATCTTGAATTTCTGATTTAATTACATACGAACGAACAAAATGAGCTGGAAAGAATACAACGAAAGTTTGGT
>JANMGO010000015.1:0-9522 GCA_031374665.1 Akkermansiaceae bacterium
ATCAAAGGCGACGCCATCGAAGAAAATATCTTTTTCGTTGCTGGCACCGCCGTGGGTGTAGCCGATTTCCTTCATAGCTTCCTCATAGATGTCGGCGCGCATGACTTGTTTGGCCACACCTTCATAATCCGGAGCACCTTGGGTAAAGCCCCAACGGCGAAGCTGCGTGAGCCACCACTTGCCATATTTTAACTGTGGATAGTTGCAGTTGCGCTCACTGAAGATCATGTAGTTTGGATCACGGAGTTTTCGTCCGTCGCCCATATCGTATTTTCCTTGAAGGCGTGGCAGAATAGCTTCTGGTGGGCAGTTGATGTAGGTAGGAGCGCTGACGATTTTCGCCTGCTCAGGACGGTTGTCCATGACATCGAGCCAGACGCTGGCTTCGTGAAGCGCTTTAAGAATTGCTTTAACGGTTTTAGGATTTTTTGCGGCGAAAGCTTCAGTGAACGCACAGACTTTTTCCGGATGATCTTTCCAGATGTCCTGGGTGTTAATGGCTGTGAATCCGATATCGTCTTTGATAGATTTACCATTCCATGGTTCGCCCACGCAGAAGCCGTCCATTTTACCGGCCTGCATATTGGCAACCATTTGTGGCGGCGGGATGGTGATGAGTGAAATATCCGCTCCGGCTCCGGCAGCGTCACCGGGATTGATGCCACCAGCGGCAAGCCAGTAACGCAGCCACATCGCATGAGTGCCAGGCGGGAAGGTCATAGCAAAGGACATTGGAGTGCCGGATGCTTTTGCCGCATCAACGATGGGCTTTAGCGCTTTTGGATCTGCGGCTACTTTACCTTTGAGGCTATTCGCAAGTGTGATAGCTTGGCCGTTGCGATTGAGAATCCACGGCGCAATCATCGGAACTTTTGGTGCTCCGCCAAGTCCCATGCTTGAAGCGATGGGCATACCGATAAGCATATGCGTGGCTTGGATATCGCCGTTAGCAAGCGAGTCGCGGATGGCGGCCCAGCTTGCGCCTTTGGTGACGGTTGAGTTAATACCGTATTTTTTGAAAAGTCCTTTTTCGTGAGCGATAACGATTGGCGAACAATCTGTTAGAGCGATGATACCGAAGTTGACGTTCGGAGATTCCGGAGCATCAGATGCGGTTTGCGCTCCAGCCCAACCCGTGGGGAGACCGGAGTAAAGAAGACCAAGAGCCGAAGTCTTGGCGGTTTTGGACAGGAAATTCCTGCGACTGAGATGAATGGGATCGGACATAGTTTTTGTAGTTATTAGGCAAGCTTAATTAAGCGGGTTCGATGCCAAGTGTCCTTATTGAGGTTTTCCCTGCGGGATGATGTTTCATCATGGAAATGAGAATGAGTCATACCTCTTCAGGCATGGACGAGTTGTTGAGCTGCTGAGAAAATATCCTCGCGGTGGATGCGGGAGAGAGAGCCAGCAGTAATTTCTGGAAGAACCCCGATTGCGCGCAAACCCGCCAACTGCCAAGAGGCCTTTTCCATCGTCGGGCGGTTCACTGATTCTCCATAAAACAGATGAAACGGGCTGTCGTTAATCGTGTCTTTACCGGTGACAAAATGTCCGCAGAAACTGTTCCGCAGCAATTCTTCGCTCACGCCGATGTAACGTTTCTGGCTGAGGATGGAGATGAGATCATCGAGGAAAGCTTTGTCATCGCACATTTTGCAAGCCTCCAGTAGCGATGCGACCAAGGCGATGGTTCGGTCTTTTTGCTCACGCATGAAACGCCCCGAAACCATCAATACCTTTTCCGGATGGCCGTAGGAAAGATCCGCAGAAGTCACCGGCGACCAGCCGAAGCCACCGAGGATTGCAGCGGAGTTCCATGGTTCACCGACGCAGTAACCATCGATCTGACCCGCTTTCAGATGTTTCGGCATAAGCGGCGGCGGAAGGAAAATGATTTCCACATCCTGGCGCGGATCGAGTCCATACCTACGCAGCCAAGCATGAATGAGAATGTGATGAGAGGAATAACGATGCGGCGTCGCGAGGGTGAACGGGCGGTTCTTTTTCCAGTAGTGGTTGAGGTAGGTTTTCAGACCTTCACCGGATTGTATGATCGAGGGTGTGAGTTCTTTGGATAAAGTAATCGCGTTTCCATGAAGATTTAAAATCATGGGAACGATGACTTCGGATTTCAAATCGCTGAAACCCAAACCGAGAGCCATGGCGATCCCAGCGATGGATTGTGCGGCGTCCAACTCTCCGTAATACATTTTATCCCGCACGCTGGCCCAGCCGAGCTCTTTGGAAAGTTTCACGTTCAGGCCGTTGCGTTCGAAAATTCCCATCTCCATCGCAACAGCTATTGGAGCGCAATCGCTCAAAGGAACAAAGCCCAGTCGAATCTGTGATTGGTTTCCAGAATCAGGATTAAAAAATTCCATACACTCCCTAAGCGTATCGAGTGCCAAATTTTCAGTTTTGGCATAAACGCTGCTAATTTAAATGGAGCGCTCAGGATGAGCGCGCTTCATCTTGAAATTATGGAATGGGTTCCGGACTTAAGACAACTTAGGGCTTTTGTCGCTGTAGCCGAGGAAGGCAGCTTCACTTTGGCTGCGAAACGGATATTCGTAACACAATCTGCCGTTAGCCATTCGCTTCGCACTCTTGAAGAGCAACTCAATTGCAAACTGCTGGATCGCTCCGGCAAACGCGTGGTCACCACAGCGGAAGGCGATCTTCTGTTAGTTCGCTGCCGCAGGATGCTTCACGAAATCGACCAAGTCAGCATGGATCTCGAAGGCCTGCGGCGTTGGGGACAAACACGAATTCGTATCGGCGCGCCACATTCGCTTTGCCATTTTTTAATCCCATCGATCCTTCGCGAATTCCGCGATTGCTTTCCCCGCTGCGAGCCATCTATTGAAGTCGGCGACAGCACCTTGCTCCTCAACCAACTCACCGAAGGAAATCTCGATCTTGTGGTCGGCCTGAAGCCGCGCGGGCGTAGCGAAGAAGGTTTTCGCCACATGTTTCAGGATCGCCTGGCATTCGTCGTCTCCCCATTTCACCCATGGGCGCAGGAGGGTGCGGAAATCGAATCCACGCTGAGTCATCAGCAATATATCATTTACGCCAAAGCCACCGAAACGCATCGCTTGATTGAAAACTGGATGGATCAACGGATCGGAAACTCTAACAGGAGTTTGGTTCTTGGCGACATGCAGGCGATCAAGGAAATGGCCAAGATCGGTATCGGTGTCGGAATCGTGGCGCCATGGGTTGCTGCACGGGAAATCGAAGATGGCAGTTTGAAAGTCATCGATATGCAGGGCACTCCGATCGAACGCGAATGGGGTGTATTCCATTCATCCAAGCGCGAGCCAAGTCTTGTGGAAGAAGCTTTTATCGGGCTTTGTGAAATGGCCTTTTCAATGATGCCGATTCAGAATTAAAAAATGAGCTCCCCCTGTTTCCAGTGGGAGCTCATGCAATCAACAACCGAACAAGAAATATTCTTTATTAGAACTCATAGTTCAACTCCACGGTGAGCCGAGTAGTAGTAGGAAGTCCGGCGGCTCCAACAAACGCATCACCTTCAGATTCGAAGTGCGCCAGTTTAGCGATGGCGGTAAACTGATCGTTGAATTTCTTGGTGAGCACTGAATCAACTTCCCAGCCATAGCCTGTGGAGATTTCGTTATCACCCATGGCGTGTAATGAGTTCGCCCATTTCATTCCCCAGAAAACGGGAAGGGTGTGAGTGAGGTAGAGATTAGAAAGCCCCCGGTGAGTTCCACCAAGCCTACCTGCGATAAACGCATCAGCGAATCCGTTGAATGCATGGACAGTAGCAAGCGGAGTTTTCAATCCGGCATCCAAGTGTTCGAAGCCGAGTGTAACCGATTGTTTACCCAAAGCTTTGGTAGCAGTGAGATGCGTGTATAGCGCATCTTCAGCACCAGCCGCACCAGCCTTGTCTTGCCATGCGAGCTCACCATACAGATCGAGACCAACTGCTTTGCCTTTGGCGCTTACTCCGAAAGTATTGTTATCCCAGCCACCAAAATTTTCGAAATTCATGATGTAAGCATAGCTTCCAAGCGTGAGTCCTTCGAAACCGGTGTAGGATGCATTAATCAAATGCACACTCGCAGAGACGTCCTGAACGTTTGGCAAAGTGCCATCAGCATCAGAACCGAAAATACGGTTGATTTGATTGAGATAGGCGTAGTTGAGAGTGAGTGCATCAAGCGATTTGTTAGCGAATGAAATCGCATCAAAGGTTTGCTCGTTTTGTCTCCAACCTACGTTACCGATAAATGCAGCGTTATCATAGATGAGGCGCTGACGGCCGAGTTTCGTGACGGTATCGTAGCCCGCATATTGAAGGAAAAGCTGATTGAGCTCGTTGGTTTCAGGATCGGCAATCGTCGTGTTCCGGGGATCGAACGGATCAACTCCCGCAGCACCGCCATGATAATCATCGATAGCAGCTTGGGTGAATTCACCCTCAACCACGGCGCTGAAACCGTTCCATGCCATCGTTTTGAATCCGAGACGCTCACGGAATGTTAAGGAATGAGAAGGATCGAGTCTATTTACATCTCCGAACTCATAACGAGAACGGATGTTCAAAGTTGGAGTGATCCAATCTTCTTTAGGTGATTCCACAGGGATTTCAGGAGAACCCGCGTATAGAACCGGGGCGGTTATCATCAATAGTGCTGCTTTTAGTTTCATAGTATAGCGAGGAATGGTTTGCAATTCCGTTGGCATACAAAGCGGAATTCTAGCCAACCCCTCAATTTAGTGTTTATGTCATGTGAATTACGTTTCCGTTCAGTATGACAGCGGGTCATTCCCATTCCGGAGGCTTTACTCTCACATGGTATTTGTGATGCTTGAACCTTGTCATACATGTTAGGAAACATATCAGAATCGATGGTCTTTATCGTCTTGGGACTGTTTTTCGCATCCGCGCTCTATGCCTCGGTGGGACACGGTGGAGCCTCGGCTTATCTAGCGGTGATGGGTTTAGCTGGAATGGCACCGATGGAGATGAAGCCCATCGCGCTCTCGCTGAACATAGCTGTTTCATTACTCGCCCTGATCGCCTTTGTCCGCGCTGGCCATTTTCGTGGAAATCTATTCTGGCCGCTCGCCGCCGCTTCCATTCCCGCCGCATTTCTCGGAGGTTGGTTGCAACTCCCTGATCCCATTTTTAAATGGATCCTCGCGGTTGCACTTGTGTTCGGTGCGTGGCGCTTGGCTTTCGGAAAAAAATCAGACGACGCGGAATTTCGTTCCCCGAACATCATCGCGCTCATCGGACTGGGAATTGGCATCGGCTTATTGTCCGGCCTAATCGGGATAGGCGGCGGAATTTTCCTCACTCCCCTGTTCATCCTTTTTCACTGGAGCAATTCAAAAACCGCCGCCGCGATCTCCGCCGGATTCATCTTCGTCAACTCCATCTCCGGCCTCGCAGGATTTCTCGTCAAAGGCGGAGAAATCCCAATCCAAACATCCTACCTCCTCCTCGTGGTTTTAATTGGCGGCATGATTGGCGCACATTGGGGCAGCCGCCGCGCCCAAAACCCAGCGCTGCTGCGAGCGCTTGCCTTAGTCTTAGTCATCGCCGCGGCGAAGTTTATGATCGTTTGATCGAAAAAATGGTGCGCGCGATAGGACTCGAACCTACACAGGGTTGCCCCCACTAGAACCTGAATCTAGCGCGTCTACCAATTCCGCCACGCGCGCACTTAGGCCAGCCTTACGACTGGGCGGAAAAACAACCATGCAGCCGGAAACTTGGCAATCACCATTTTCGCCGTGGCTTGGAATTCCCGAAAACGTTTTCGATCCGGCGCACCAGAGGTTTTTCACCCTCGGAAACCTCAACCTCGATCACATCGAACCGCCACGGCACCTCCCGCGTCCCGAGCCGCCGCAACCATTCGTTCGCGCCGCGTAAAATGAGCGCCTGTTTCTTGCGATTCACCGCCGACAGCCCACGCATCAGCGAATCTTTCTTGCGCGTCTTCACCTCGGTAAACAACAACTGCCCGCCCTTCCTTGCCACGATGTCCACCTCCCCACCCCTCCTACCCTTGAAATTCCGAGCCAGAATTTTACAACCATTCGCCCGCAACCAATCCGCCGCCACGTTTTCCCCGTAGTCGCCCATCCATTTCCGCGCGCCCGACGGTCCACTGTTAGAGTGGTAGGGATAGTTGAGATACCGGCTGAAACGACCGACGATGATAGCGACAAGGCCCATGATTTTTAAGTGCTTCGAGGTGCTCCCGTGTGCCGTAACCTTGATGGCGTTCGAAACCGTAGAGGGGGAATTCTGCAGCGATCATTTCCATAATCCGGTCTCTTGTCACCTTCGCAATCACACTGGCTGCTGCGATCGATAACGACAGCCTATCGCCTTTCACCAATGCCTCATGCTCGATCGAAAGCCCTTTGACCCGCAAACCATCGATGAGCGCAATATCCGGTTTCACATTCAACGCTTCCAGTGCCAAGCCCATCGCACGATGCGTCGCTCGCAAAATATTGATCCGGTCAATCTCATCCGCCTCAACCATCGCCACCGCCCACACCACCTCGGGATTCCCCGTGATCTCGTCATAAAGCAAATCACGCTTTTTCTTCGAAAGCTTTTTGGAATCGTCCAGCATCGGACAGGAAAACGACCTCGGCAAAATCACCGCAGCAGCAGCCACCGGCCCAGCCAACGGTCCACGCCCCGCCTCATCCACCCCCGCAACTTTCACAAAGCCACGTGAAACCAGCCCATCCTCATATAAAAAATCCGGCATAACGACCCCGCACTTCAATCCATTCCTTACCTCATATCAAAGACATAATGTAACCCCATCTTGTGTCTTATGTCTCCAAGTCTAGCGTCTCCCCTAATTGTTTTATTGCGAAAGCCTTCTCGCTCCTCATAAATCATCCGCGTCACGCAGGTTACAACGCCTTTTCTATCATGCCAAAATCGCCATCTCATTCATCGATCACCGCGCCTCTCGATCCGCATTTCAAACCTGCGATCCTTTTCAATCGCGAGTATCAGAAAAGTCTGCAGAGCTCAAAAAATGGCGTCCCGCTGGTCCTCGGCTTGGAACGCGAAAATGGCCTGATCTCTCGTTTCGAAACTCTCGTCTCCCCGACCGCCGATCCGACCACGCTCTTCTATGTCGAGCGAATCGTGAAATTTCTCATCTGGTCACGCGGTGGTTGGAAACTCCACTTCGGCGGTCCCAAAAACATCGGCGAGGCGATCATGAAAACCTACTCCTCTCGCGGCGCTCGCAAGTTCGATTGCAAGATGATGGCGCTCGCCTACGGAAAAAATTTCGAAGTTTTTCTAACAACCGCCGCGAAAGTTCCCGCTGCGAAAGATATGGAAGTCCCGGCAGGTGGTCACCTCGCTGGCTGCCGGATCGGTTTCGATCTTGGTGCGAGCGATTACAAAGTCTCCGCCGTGATCGATGGCGAGGCGGTGTTCACTGCGGAAACTCCCTGGGATCCGAAAAACCAGAGCAATCCGGAATACCATTACCATCACCTCTCCTCAGCCCTGCATCGCGCTGCCGCCTGCATGCCTCGCGTCGATGCGATCGGAGGCAGCTCCGCCGGTATCATCGTCGATAACGAAATCCGCGTCGCTTCCCTGCTCCGCTCGATTCCGAAAAAACACTTCGCCACCGCCGCAGCCGTTTTCAAACGCATCGCCAAAGAATGGAACGTTCCCTTCGTCACCATGAATGACGGCGATGTCACCGCTCTAGCTGGCGCGATGTCACACAAACAAAAAGGCATGTTAGGTGTCGCCATGGGTTCCAGCGAAGCTGTCGGTTTCATGGACAAACGCGGACGCATCCTCGGATGGCTCAATGAGCTCGCCTTCGCTCCAGTCGATTACAACACCCAAGCACCCGCCGATGAATGGTCGGGCGACTTCGGGGTCGGCGCTTTGTATTTTTCCCAACAAGCCGTCAACAAACTCCTGCCCGCAGCGAAGATCAAACTGCCCAAAGACATGGGACTCCCGGAGCGCTTGGTCGAAGTCCAGAAACTCATGCTTGCCGGCGACGAACGCGCCGCGAAAATTTACGAAACCATCGGGGTCTATCTCGGCTACACGATCCCGCATTATCTCGATTTCTATGATTTCGACCACATGCTCATCCTCGGCCGCGTCACCACCGGCGAGGGCGGCGACATCGTTTTGAAGAAAGCAGCGGATGTCATGAAACAAGACTTCCCGAAATGCGCAGAGCAGATTCAAATACACGTGCCCGATGAAAAAACGCGTCGGGTCGGTCAAGCCGTTGCGGCTGCAAGCCTTCCAAAACTGAAAAAATAAACTCATGCGGCTGCACCATCCAACAGCGGAAATTTTCATCCCCGACCAAGCACCCATCACGGAGGCTTTGGAGCGCATCACTCACCTCGGCATCGGCGCCCATCAAGACGATCTCGAATTCATGGCGTTTCACGGCATTCTGAAATGCTTCGCCAGCAATGATCTCTGGTTCGGCGGCGTCACTTGTTCCGATGGCGCAGGCAGCTCCCGCACCGGTCCTTACGTCGCTTGCAGCGATGCGGAAATGATTTCTATCAGGCGCCAGGAACAAAACACCGCGGCCATGATCGGAAATTACGGCGCGATGTTTCAACTCGATCACCCAAGCTGCACGATCAAATCCCCTTCCGATACCTCGCTTAAAGAAGATCTGTTAGAAATTCTCAGCGCGACCCAACCCGAGGTCGTCTACACCCACAACCTCGCTGATAAACACGATACTCACATCGGCGTCACCATCGCCGCCATCCAAGCGATACGTGAGCTTCCCCAAGATCAACACCCCAAACAAGTCATTGGCTGCGAAGTCTGGAGAAATCTTGATTGGCTTCCAGATGAAGAAAAAGTCATCATGGATGTCAGTGGCCACGACAACCTCGCCGCTGCGATCAATGGAGTGTTCGATTCCCAAATCGCCGGAGGAAAACGCTACGATCTCGCCATCACCGGCCGACGCGCCGCAAACGCCACGTTCTTCGATTCCCACTCCACCGATGCCGCAACGCAGGTCATTTTCGGAATCGATCTCACTCCACTCGTCGCCGATCCCACCACCGACATCGCCGATTTCATCTGCTCCCTGATCGAACGTTTCCAAAACGATGTCAGACAGAAAATCACTCAGAAACTTGGATAACATTTATGGAAATCATCATTCAGCCAAGCGCACAGGACGCCTCCAACGTTGCTGCATCCATCATCGCAAAACTCATTCAAGAGAAACCCAACGCCGTCCTCGGCCTCGCGACAGGCAGCACTCCCTTGCCGCTCTATCAGCACCTCATCGAACTCAAACTCGATTGGAGCCAAGTCATTACCTTCAACCTCGACGAATACATCGGCCTGCCGCGCGATCACTCGCAGACCTACCACACCTTCTTGTGGGAAAACATTTAAAAACACACCAACATCATTCCCGCCAACGTCTTAATCCCCGACGGAAAGGCTGCGTACATCCCGAAATTCTGCACGGA
>JANMGO010000021.1:0-17955 GCA_031374665.1 Akkermansiaceae bacterium
CAAACCCACTCTATCTGAATCACGGTCAACTACGGCAAGTTGACCCTGCCCTTCATATCCCCCATTCAAATCATCTACGGTCGAGCGAGGCCACTCGACCCTACCTTCACCAAACACCAATCTCCCTCAACTGCCTTTCCGCCACTTCCGCCCAACCACGATTTGCGGCAGGCGATGCGGGAGAAGGATGCAGAATTTTTCCGATGGTAGCGGTGCCACCAAGATATTCTTGAGCGGTGCTCATTTGATTCTTGGCATAAGCTCCAACCCCGATCAAATACTGAGGTTCTAGTATTTCGATCAAGCGACGCAGATGCTTCTGACACGCAGCATCAACCGCCGACATTTCGGTAGCACGGATTTTATCTGGCGTGAGATTGGCTCCGGTATCTTTCATCCAGATCAGCGGACAAAAATTAATCACCAAGTGATCTTTGAAAAAGTCTTTCGCATCTGGAAAATGCTCTGCAAACAAGCCCCATAATCTCCGACCGCTGACCTCAGATTTTTCGCAATCCATTCCGCTGATTTTACGCTTCGGGTGCTCGTTGCCTGGCTTTCCTATCTCAGGTAAAAGTTTCATCCAATCTCTTACCGCTGCGATCTCACCAAACGGCACACCCGTCTGCGCCATACCGTATGGACCGGGATTCATCCCTAACAGAAGCGTTCGTTTCTTTGAGTTCGCGAAGGTTTCAAGATAAGCTTCGTAGCCCACTCTCGCGTAATCAACCGTGAGATAGGTATGCGTCACGGGATCGGAAAATTTTAGCGGACGCAATTCATCCGCCAGCTCACGTCCCACTTGAATCAATCTACTGGCTATCGTTTCCATGCGATCAAAAGCAACGCCAAGGCAGCGGGTAAGTAGATCAAGGTGGCGAAAAATAACTGTCGGCAGGAGGTTCTCTCACCGTCGCGAATGAACCGAGCGGACAACGCCAGAATTGCCAGACCAAAAATCGGCCCGCCGATTAACCAGAGAAAATTCGCAAACCCCCAGATCGCCGGCAGCACAGAGAACACTGCGAGCATCAGGGAAAACAACACGCACAACATTCCGCTGCGTTTGCCACTGAGGTCTCCGTTCGACCACATTTTATAGCCAGCATCTTCATACTCCTGACGGCACAACCAGTTGATCGCTACGAAATGAGGAAGCTGCCAGAAAAACAAAATCCCAAACAAAAACCATGATTGAGGATCAAACACCCCACCACCACCACCGACCCAACCAATCATCGGCGGGATCGCGCCAGGGATAGCGCCAACTAAAGTATTGAGCGAACTGATCCGTTTCAGCGGCGTGTAGACAAAAACATAAATCGCAACCGTGGCGGCTGTTAGATATGCAGCACCTGGTCCGACCATCACTGCCAAGTGAATGATTCCCACCGCCGATAAAATCCAACCCACACCAAAGGCCGTGATCGGATTCATCCGCCGAGCTGGCAGAGGTCTATCCGCCGTGCGTTTCATCAAACGATCCAAATCAATCTCCATGAGTTGATTGAACGCCGCCGATCCAAACGCCGCCGCCGCCGTCCCGATCAGGGTATGAAACAAGGTCGCCCATTCCATCGGTAAACCTTTGCGCGCCAACAAATAGCCAAAAAACGTCGTCACCAGGACGAAGAAATTCAGCCGCACCTTCATCAACACCGTGAGATCCTCACGGAGCTTCGGCGTCTTAATGATTTCCGTTTCACTTTCCAACACGCCGAAATCCTTACCCATCTGAACTACGGAGTCTAGTAAGGATCGTGGCGACAGATTGCAAACTCAACGCACCACGCGCGCTCCACCACCTGAAATCTGTTTCTCGACTTCCTTGCGGGTTGCCATGGAGGTGTCGCCGGGTGTGGTTGAGGCCAGAGCGCCGTGGGCGGCTCCGTATTCGACGGCTTTATGCGCATCGTTGAATTCCAAGAATCCGAACTGCACGCCGGAGGCAAAGGAATCGCCACCGCCAACACGGTCGAGGATTTCCAAGTCATCGTATTTGCGCGATTCATGGAATTTTCCTTCATGCCAAAGAATGGCGGACCAATCGTTAATCGTTGCGGTTTTCACACCACGCAGAGTGGTGGCAGCAACTTTGAAGTTCGGAAAAGCTTTCACTGCTGTCTCGATCATCGCTTTGAACGCATCGAGTTCGATGGTGGAAATATTGTGATCCACACCCTCGACCTCGAAGCCAAGCGATGCAGTGAAATCCTCTTCGTTACCGATCATGACATCAACGTATTTCGCGATCTCACGGTTGACCTCGCGTGCTTTGGCAAGCCCGCCGATGGTTTTCCAGAGCGATGGACGGTAGTTTAAATCATAGGAAACGATCGTGCCGTATTTGTTCGCAGCTTTCACGGCCTCCACCGTGACCTGTGCGGTGCTCTCGGAAAGAGCTGCATAAATTCCGCCGGTGTGAAACCAACGCACCCCGAGTTTTCCGAAAATGTGATCCCAATCGACATCGCCGGGTTTGATTTGTGAAGCCGCCGTGTTGCCACGATCTGGATTTCCAACCGCGCCACGAATCCCGAAACCACGCTCGGTGAAATTCAATCCATTGCGCACGGAACGACCAATTCCATCGTCTTCACGCCATTGGATGAAATCCGTGGCGACTCCGCCCTGCATGATGAAATCTTCGATTAAATGCCCGACCTCGTTATCCACGAACGCAGTCACCACCGCAGTTTTGTAGCCAAAGCATTTCCGCAAACCACGTGAGGTATTGTACTCTCCTCCACCTTCCCATGCCGCAAACTGGCGCGCGGTGCGGATCCGGCCTTCACCAGGATCGAGACGCAGCATCACCTCGCCGAGGGAAATTTGATCAAAGGCGCATTCGGATTTCGATTTGATATTAAGAGGCATGGCGGCGGGAATTCAACGACCCCAACCCGCTCCTGTAAAGACGTTTGGTACAGTGTTAGATACGAACAAGAGTGTTGGCCAATTGTAATCTGGCCGACAATCCGTAGTGGTCTGAGGGGAAAAATCTGCCACCCCGTTGATTGAGAAGTCTCGCGTCCTCAACAGCCCATTCGGAAGAGGAGAGAATATGATCCAGTTTGCGCAGTGGAAGCCCACGCAGATGAAAGGTGGCTTGGTTGCCGTCTGGAACTCGGACCAGCCCGCTTGCAAGCACCCGCTTCACGCCCGGCCAGTGGGCGGGACAATTGAAGTCGCCCGCCACAAGTTGAGGTAGATCGACCTTACCGAACCGGTCAGCCAGTAAATCCGCCGCCCGCATCTGGGCGTAGGGATGAAGCTGTAGATGAAGATTCGAAACTCTAAACGTTTGCTCTGTGAGACTATCCCCTAGCACGACCCAGCTACAAAGGCGTGGAAATGCTTCCCCCCAACCTGTGCTCGGCACTTCAGGAGTAGGGCTCAGCCAGAACGTGCCGCTGTCTTTTAGCTCAAAACGTTCGCGATTAAAAAATATCGGGCAGTGCTCGCCACCGGAATTCCCATCATCTCGACCCAAACCATAGAAATCATATCGAGGAAAGAGAGTTTTGAAAAAGTCGAGTTGTCGGGGAAGAACTTCTTGGAAACAAATAACGTCAAATCTCTCGTCCTGAAAGATCCGCTCGAATGACTGACGGCGCCTGTCCCATCCGCTTGCGAGAGGGCTCATCCCTTCGCGCAGAATATTCCAGGTGAGAAAGGAAATCGCGACAGGGGAAAGTCCGTCGCTATTGGTGCTCCGATTCATGAATATTTTCCGATTTCTAGAATGATGGGCTATCAAGCATCGGTTTGAACGCCTCGGGCCATTTCGCTCCATCGCCCTTGCTTGCTCCGTAATGAAATGCGCCGTGGCCTCCCGTCGGGACAACAAACATTTGGACTTTGCCACTCTGGTTTTTCACCGCTGTGGCGATCTCCATAGCAAAGGCGGTGGTCGCGGTCTTGTCGTCCTCGGCCGAGGCGATGAAAACCGGTGGCGGATTTTTATTCACTGGGTAATCAGCGATCGGCTTGCCATTGGACCAAGGACACATCAACGCCATAAAATCGGGACGACTTGAGAAACGCTGCACCGGATCAGCGGACTGTGGATCGCCCGCATCGTAACGGCCGAGCAGATTGAGCCCGATGTTACCACCAGCGGAATATCCCTGGACCCCAACGCGACTCGGATCAATACCCCATGCATCGGCTTGCTGGCGGATGATACGCACGGCTCGGGCGCAGTCGGCGACTGCGTCATCGGCCACTGGATTGGCGCCATATTTGGTTCGGTATTTGAGACCTAACACCACCACACCTTGGTCATTGAGGAGTTTCACAACGTTCCCCACATGCAGACCCATGGCAAGATGCGAGTAGCCACCACCCGGGCAAATCAACAAGGCCGCACGCTTGGGGTCTTGTTTCTCGGGAAGAAACACCCACAGCTCCGGTACGGATACGTTGCGAATGCGCTCATTGACAATTTCCTCGGCTTTGGCAGGCGCCACCAATCCCGGAGCGTCTCCAGGCCAGAGTCGAATGACTTTGCTGGGAGTTGGCCACGGCCGGGACGCCACAGCCGTGATGGGCTTTGGCTCTTCAGCATAGGATGGAATGACTAACAACAAACCTGTAAGTCCCAGCCCTATGAATGATGTCAAACCTTGTAATATCGAATTCTCTGCTGCTTTCATGCTACATCGGATGCTTTTTCTAATCCTGTTTGGTGATTACTCACCTGATAACTGATTTGCAAGAACCGACACCCCAAGCGGTAGAATTATGCATAACAAAGAAATGCTTTATGCAATTTACCGCTGACTGCATTTAAATATTATCAAGCGGATTTTCATTCCAAAAGAGGGAGTTGGCGGTATTTCGGAAGGAGTGTTGCTGAGGCAGTCGATGTATTGAAGCTCAACCAACGGTTCATTAGCTCCTAGAAAATGAGCCATTGCAGGAGAACCCATAATTCATTTCAATCACGATCACTATCAAGTCCCCAGCGTGAGCCTACCTACTTTTAAAGAAACCCTCAAACGCACAACTTCTCGTTGTCCGGTTTGCAAACTTCTAGCTGCCGCTGAGGTCTGGAAAATTACGGTCTGGTGACTTTAATGCGTATCATCCGAATGGGTGCCGAATTTTTCAAAACCGTATCGCGAGCTTCAAAGTTATTCTGTGTGTTTGTGATCGTGGTGGCAGGGAACCACTGACTGAGATCAGGACTGACTTCCGCAGACCATGTCAAATCAGTGGCGGCTGAATTTTTGGCGACACTGAGGGATAGGTAACCGCTGTTTTCTCCAGCAACTACCGGTGAGGTATTTGATACCTTGGGATTCAGGTTAATGGCATACTCAAGGAGGTTTGCCATGGAATCGCCATCCGGATCAGCGTTGTCACCACTGATGGTTGAATTCGTAAGTTCAGCCCCGGAGAAGGCATTGAATTTCCATTCGTCTCCGGGTTTGTCCTTGATGGTAATCGTGCCGGGTGATGAGGAATCACTGACGATGGCAAAATCGGATGTGATGGTGACCGTAATCGATCGATCACCTTGCGCCGTGCTATCTGGGATAGGGTCGACAGAAAGAGTTGCTGATGTCTGTCCTGCCGGAATGATCAGGCTACTTGGAAGTGATTGGTAATGAGTGCTGGCGACAGCATTTCCTGTGACCATGATGGGGACATATAGTGGATACGCAGTGTCACCGGTGCGAGTGAAAGTAAGGATACCATCTTGACCGTCGATTTCTTTAGCTTCTGCGGTGGTCGCACTGACTGTCACCGCAGGAAGGCTATGCCATGCAAGCGCGTATGGGGTATCGGTCGCGGTGTTGCTGGAGACAACGATTTCATAATCACCCGGTGCAAGTGTCGCCTGATAGATCAACTCGACATTGTCCACCGTGCTGGAACTCTGGCTAAGAAGAGATCCACGAGTGGTTCCAGTGGCATAATAGAGACTCAAGTTTAAATTCGCCATACTGGTGGTCAAATTGCCCCAATTGACCGGACTAACCAGGTTATCATTAATGACCCGATGCCATACAAGAGCCGTACAAAATGGAGTCGATGGCGCACCGGTTGGGATGGTGAAAAAGTAACTCTTGGTGGCGCTCGAATTGATCGGTTCCGCCGACCATGCGCGTTGGCCGTGTTGCGTGGTTCCAGACGACACTCTACCCGCACTGAGAATCATGTATGCGTTGTGAATATTCAGCTCCCCTGCTCCATAGACATCATCGAGCGGTCGGGTGCTTGTTTGATCCCATCCAGTAACCGTATCCTTGCGAGCAGATGCCATCAGCATTGCCTTTATCGTTCGGGGCAAGTCCGCTCCGCCAAGGGAATACGGGCTAGCTTGGAGTTTCTGGTAAAGAATACCTGCCGCACCGCCAACCATCGGAGTTGCATAACTCGTGGCCGAACCCGGCGCAACCAGGTCTGGTTTGACGCGATCTGTGATATCAAGCGTGCTCAGGCCGTGGCTGTGCAGACCATCTGTCCGACCCACCGCAATGGTATGATAGCCTTGGCCTAACAACTCTGGAAGAGTGGTGCTGCTATCGTTGCTTTCACCAACAACGGAAACAAACCCATCGCGGTCGATCGCATAATCAAGCCGTTGATTGACCTCTTCAAAGCTAGCATTGTCACCATTCAAGACGATCCAACTGTGATTCTGAATCGCCCGGCTCTCGATAGCGGGCTCAGTGGTAGTGCCGGTTTTTAAAAATCCTGCATTGAGCCAGTGACCCGCCGAATAAACATCCACCGTTGTCGCCGCAGTGCTGGGAAGAAGACTCGATGTGCTGTAAAAAAAGGACGCTACCGTGTTGGCATGATTGCTAGTGACCGAAGATGTATTGGTTTTGTTGACAAAGGTTTTCCCCTGAAAGATCGCATCTCCTGTGTTGGGCATGTAGTTGGTGACGCTTTCTTGCGCCTCAACCTGGGTAAATCCATCACTGACCGTTGTTGGCAAATCGCTCTCGACGATCAATTGCAGGCGCGTAAAGCCAACGTCATCTCTCCAATCGGCTAAAATAGTAGCTGACGAGATGACGCAAACAAAAGCAACTCTGAGGGATGGGATTATCACCTGAAACTTATCTAAATTAAACAAGTAAAAGGGAACTTGGGAACCGGATAATTCTCCGGAATGGTTGAAAAACCCCAGCGCAATGAAACGCAGGTGAATTCATTCAAAAGCTTTTGGGATAGCCTGAATCGGACGATATTTGATTTCCCGATAAAAGATCTCAGCTCCTTCAGATTGCAGAATAATGGGTCCGGAGTTCACGGGCTGAGGCTTAGCGGTATCAATACGGGTTGGTCCATTCAGATGCATGACGACCTTGCCGTTGACGATGTGAATCGCCTCGTCATTGAAGCAAATCAGTTCGACGGTATTCCACTCACCGAATGGCTTTTCCGCATCGGGAAATTTGATGCAACGCCCTGACTGACCGGAAATTTGAGAAAACCATGTCCAAGTTCCGTTAGGATCGTAGATATATTGGGGCGTTTTCATCTTAGTATCGAAACGCGAGCGAACAGCTATGGCCGAACCAATCGCATAGAGATCCCCGCAGTCACGCTCTTGGATCTGGAGCTCGATGGAGCGCGACCAATTCCGCCCTTCAGCACCGGACTCGGCATGGACGTGATACAACAGCCCGCTGTCGCGTGGGGTTTCCGCATCATCCCTTGGCGGCCATTTTTTATCGCCCCATTTGAACTGAAGACTTAGATGATAATTTTTAAACGATGCCTTGCTACGCAGCTCACCAAAGCACTCACCTGAAATGAAAATCGCTGGCTGGCCATCGACATCAGGTGAAATCGTGAAGACTTTGAGTGGATCCCGACCCGTGCCAATCGGCTGAGTGTATTTGCCGTTCTCGTCTCTCGCCAACCCCGCCACTTCGGAGCTTTTGTGTGGAACGTTCAGCCATGTCGTCCACCCCTCGAAATTCTTTCCGTTCCATAGCTGAATCCAAGAATCGGATAACTCTTCTGAGTTGGCAAAAATCGGAGAAATGCAGAGTACGGAAACAGTGGCTAGCGCGGCGCTTAAATGCATCCGAGCAACAAAGCGAGGAATGTCCATCGAGCAAGTAACTTTTATACGGATCGAGCGATCCAGCCGTTTGACTTGCCTTGGTCAGTGAAAATGATCTGTGTCCTTGTCAGCATTTTAACTCCTGAAGGTTTATCTCTTGTCACAACGAAAATACTCGTTACGATTTTCTTCGTGACGAAGACCTCTGCTCCTTCCTTTTTCCGTGCGCTTGGCGATGAAACTCGCTGGCGGGTTGTGCGGCTCGTGTTCGATCGTGCGCTGTGCGTGTGCGAGCTCGCCGATATTTTAGGAATGCCGCAATCCTCGGTTTCCAGCCATGTGCAGATCATCCGCAAAGCCGGCCTGCTCGAAAGTGAGCGCTGCGGAAAATGGACCTATTTCCGCATTCATTCCCATCACTTTTCCCTGCTCGCCCAGATTATCGAATCGCTACCAAACAACCCCGAACACAAAACCGATCTTAAAAAAGCGAAAGCCCGCCTCACCGATCGAGAAAACAGCTGCTGCCCGGGCCCCATCAAACTCGCCAAATCATCATGCTGCTCCACGAACTGAAATCTCTCCTCTCCGAGTATTCGGATCGCCATTTCCGCATCCGTCTTCCAGAAGGCGATGCAATTCCGCTTTCCTTCCACGTCACCGAGATCGGTCACGTGCATAAAACCTTCCTCGATTGCGGTGGCACGAAACGCGAAATCCAAACCTGTCAGCTCCAGATCTGGGTCGGCGAAGATTATGACCACCGGATTGAAACTGGAAAAATGGCGAGCATCCTTGAAAAAGGAAAAACCCTGATCCCCGACGATTTCGTCCCAGTCGAGATCGAATACGAAGACCATGTCATTTCTCAATACACCATCACCAGCCACGAACTGACCGATGAAGCCGTCATTCTCCAACTCGCCCACAAACACACCGAGTGCTTAGCACCGGAACTTTGCGGCCTACCTGCTATCACTCGCCTTCCTGCTCTGGGTGGGAAAACCTCCTGCTGTGGACCTAAAGGTTGTTAGATTATGAAGCATCGATTTTTCGCAGAATTTCTCGGCGCCTTCATTCTCGTCTTCGCGGGAACGGGCGCGATCATCGTGAATGAAATTTCCGGCGGAGTGATCGGTCATGCAGGTGTGGCTCTCACTTTCGGTTTGGTCGTAGCCGCGATGATATACACGTTTGGGGATGCTAGTGGCGCGCATTTCAATCCCGCGGTATCGATCAGCTTTGCGATTGCTGGTCGATTTCCCGCCGCTGATCTATTCGGCTATATTGTCGCTCAGATGCTAGGAGCCTTGAGCGCAAGTGGATTGCTGAAACTTTTATTTCCTGCCTCCGAATCACTCGGCATGACGCTTCCATCAGGTGATCCATCCCAGAGCTTTTTTCTGGAAATTATCCTCACCTCCATCCTCATGCTTACGATTCTTAGTGTATCGCATGGTGCGAAGGAAAAAGGCATCACCGCAGCGATTGCGATCGGATCCGTGGTGGGATTGGAAGCGATGTTCGCGGGACCGATTTGTGGCGCATCGATGAATCCCGCACGCTCACTGGGTCCCGCATTAGTCAGTTGGAATTTCAATCACATCTGGCTCTACCCCGTCGCAACCATCATCGGCGCCATCATCGCCATTCCGCTTTATCGAATCAGTCACAAACCAGAAACCGCTTCATGAAACCACCCGCCATCCTCATTCTCTGCACCGGAAATTCCTGCCGCTCCCATCTTGCCGAAGCCATCCTGCGCCGCGCGCTCGGTGAATCATTTCGCGTCGAAAGCGCCGGTTCGAAACCTGCTGGATACGTTCATCCGCTCGCGATACGAGCGTTGGAAGAAATCGGCATCAACGCCACCGGCCATCACTCGAAACACATGGATCTTTTTCTCGATGACCAAGTGGAAACCGTCATCACCGTATGCGGCAACGCGGATCAAGCTTGCCCGATGTTCCCCGGTCAAATGAATCGCCACCACTGGCCCTTCGACGATCCCGCTCATGCCACCGGCACAGAAGAAGAACAATTCGCCGTCTTCCGCCGTGTCCGCGATGAGATTTTGAAAGTCTTCACCGCTTATGCGGAGGGACGACTGGATACGTCAGCCCAATAAAGCTTCTCTAGCAGCCGCCTTAATCTCCTCAAGCTTGCTCCGATCCGGTGCAGCTCCTCTTGCTTGATCCGGCTTGCCGCCGCCTTTGCCGCCGGCGATGGCGGCGAGGTCGCGGAGGAGGTCGCCGGCTTTGAGGCCGGCTGTTAGTGCATCCGCTCCGCAGTGGGTGGCGAGGTGGAGTTTTTCTCCGTCATCGACGATCAACAGTGCGGCTCCGCCGAAGTTTTTCTTCTTCAGGCCGTTTTGCAATTCCTGGAGCAATGAGGCATCGGACTCGAAGGAAGCGATGATAGACTCGCCTTTCGCGATGAGATCGGCAAGCGCTTCATCAGCGAGCGAGGCCGCTTGGGCTGACTGGATTTTCTTAATACGCTTCTCGGCCTCAATGGCCGCTTCTTTGGTTTCTTCCAAAGTGCGCAACCCATGAGCGTAGGTTGCATTGATCTGGGAAATATCCGCACGCTCAACCAGCATCGCGCCCATGATGTGTGGGAACTCGTTGACGGTAATGATTTCTTCACCAAGTTCAGCCAGTTTCTCGTTAGCGGCTTTGAGTTTCTCTGCAGCCGCTTTGAGTTCGCTGTCCCATTTCTCGATCGACTCACGGATGTATTCCCAAGCCGATTCCCCACAGGCAGCCTCAATACGGCGCACGCCGGAAGCGATCGCTCCTTCGGATTTAATTTTGAACAAACCGATCTCGCTAGTGTTGCGAACGTGAGTTCCACCACAAAGCTCCATGGACGGACCGTCGAGTTGATGAGCGCCTCCACCGATCTGAACCACACGAACGGTATCACCGTACTTATCACCGAAGAACTGCATGATGTCGGTGCGGTGTTTGATGTCGGCGTGTTTCACTTCGGTCCACGAAACCTGCATTCCCTGCTTGATCGCACCGTTGACCATTTCTTCCATTTCGGAAAGTTGCGCAGAAGTAACGGCTCCGCTGTTGAAGTCGAAACGCAGGCGGTTTTCATCAACCGATGAGCCTTGCTGAGCTGCATCTTTGGACACGACTTCGTGAAGCGCCCAGTGGAGAAGGTGCGTGGCAGTGTGGTGAGCTTCGATGGGGCGACGGCGGGTGGTGTCGAGTTTGAGAGTGACTTTATCGCCCGGATTGATTGACGATTGATGATTGTTGATTTCTGATTTTTGAATGATCAGAGCACGGGCTTTGCCGATTTGTTGGACGCCTGTGACGGGAATGTCATTGAGCGTTCCGGTGTCGCCGGACTGGCCGCCCATTTCGGCGTAGAAGACGGTTTTGTCAGTGATGACGAAAAGAGCGTCTTCTTGCGGATGAATTTCTAACACGGTTGCTTCGACGGAATCGGAGTCAAAGCCGACGAATTCTGTAACGGCTTCGGTGGAGATATCTAGAGCGCGTACGATGGAAGATTTCTGAGCGGCTTGAGCGAGCTTGCGCTGCTGATCCATCAGTTTTTCGAAACGTGGCATATCCAACTTCAAGCCGCGCTCTGAACAAAGCAGTTCAGTGAGGTCGATGGGAAAGCCGAAGGTGTCATAAAGTTGGAAAGCGATATCGCCGGAAACTTCATTATTGCCAAATTCGATGAGCGCTTCTTCGAAGCGTTTGAGTCCACGATCCAGCGTCTGATTAAAACTCGCCTCTTCTTGTTCCAGCGTTTGTCTAACAACGTCTTCGCGGTTTTTTAGCTCAGGGAACACACCACCCATTTCGGCGACGAGTGTTTCGACGAGTGCACCGAAAAAGGGTTTGTCTCCGGAAAATCCGAGCTGGCGACCGTATCTCACCGCGCGGCGTAGAATGCGACGGAGGACGTAGTTTCTGCCGTTGTTCCCCGGCATGATGCCATCGGCGATGGAGAAGGAAAGGGTGCGCAGGTGATCCGCGATGACGCGAAACGCGATGGCGGTTTCCATTTCCTCAGAAAACGCGGAGCGATCCGCACCGAGTTCTGGGTAGATGTCGACGTAGGTTTTTCCACTGAGTTCTTCAAGCTTGCGGAAGATGGGTTGGAAAACGTCGGTGGCGTAGTTGGAAGGTTTTTTCGAGAAGTCGGTGAAGCCTTTGGTGTTCTGAATGATCGAGCAAGCGCGCTCAAAACCCATGCCGGTATCGACGTGTTTGGCAGGAAGCTCGCGGAACGTGCCATCGGCCTCGGCGTTGTATTGGATGAAAACGAGGTTCCAGATTTCGATGCAGAGATCGGAGTCGTTGTTGACGAGATTGCGACCGGTGACGGGATTGCCCTCAGGTGTTAGATCGACGTGAAGTTCGGAGCACGGGCCGCAGGGACCGGTTTCGCCCATCATCCAGAAGTTGTCTTTGACGTTGCCGTGAACGATTTGGATCGCTGGATCGCAACCCGCCGCGCGGAAAAGTTCTGCCCAGATATCGTAGGCTTCTTGATCGAAATTTCCGGGATCGCCGGGTTTCGGTGCATAAACCGATGCGTAAAGCCGGTGCGCCGGAAGTCCCCAACGCACGACAACCAGTTCCCATGCCCATTGGATGGCTTCTTTTTTGAAATAGTTTCCGAACGACCAGTTCCCAAGCATTTCGAAAAACGTATGGTGATAGGTATCGTAGCCGACGTCCTCGAGGTCGTTGTGTTTGCCGCCAGCACGAATGCATTTCTGGGTGTCGGCCGCGCGCGGTGGATTGTAGGGAGCTTTTTCGACGCCGAGGAAATACGGCACAAACGGATTCATCCCCGCATTGGTAAATAGCAAGCCCGGCGACTGCGGAAGCAACGACGCGGAGGGCACGATGGTGTGCTGCTTTTCATTGAAAAAATCGAGGAAGCTTTGGCGGATCTCAGAGGCGGTCATGGTGCGGGGCGGGAGGTTGGACAATGTCCCTTTGAGAGTAAAGCGGACAATCCAGCCAGATTTGATATGAGGGCAACTCATCCTGCGCGGCTAAATCACTCGGAATTTCCTCAAGTTAAGAACGATGGAACCCACAATCTTGGCATGATTAACGCTCCAAATGAGTCATTCCCGTGGTTAGCGGATGGGCTGCGGCGGATTCATTGCTTCCTTCGGGAGGCAGGATTCGCCGCAGCGATCCGAGTGGGTTAAAATCGTCTAAGATGCCTTGCCGCGAAGGGCTGTATGTGTTTCTATCCGCGCCCGCCCGAAAAATTCGGGCACCACTTTTTATGGCAAACAAGGACGTAACAGACCCAGTGCGGATGGAGAAAATTGTCTCTCTCTGCAAACGCAGAGGCTTCATTTTTCAAGCAGGTGAACTTTACGGAGGCCTCAACGGTTGTTGGGATTACGGCCCGCTTGGTACCGAACTCAAGCGTAACCTCAAGGATTACTGGTGGCGGAAAACCGTCCAGGAGCGCGACGACGTCCTCGGCATGGACGGCGCGATTTTGACGATGGAAGAAGTTTTACAATCCTCCGGCCATATCGGTGGATTCAGCGATCCGATGTGCGATTGCTTGCTTTCAAAAGCTCGGCTGCGTGCCGACCAGATCGACGCACAGGACGGAACGGTTTACCATTTCACCGGCGCAAGTTTGGCGGAAATCAATTGGAAATCCGAGAAAGCCTATTCGGTTCTCCAGCTCCCCGGCCAAGACGAGGCGAAGGTTCGTAAAACCGCCCGCGAATATTACTCTCAGTTCATCAAAGAATCCGCGATGGGCAAAAAGGACGCCATCAAAGCGATCCAGCTTGAAGGCGAAACCACCGAGCAAGTGACTGGTACAACCAGCTACAATCCAGCAAACGGCTCGCTTTTGACGGAGCCTCGCGAGTTCAACCTCATGCTCCAAACCAATTTCGGTGCGACGGGTGATCAGGTCGCCTATCTCCGTCCGGAGACCGCGCAATCGATTTTCTGCCAATACAAAAACATCCTCGATTCGAATCGGGTGAAGTTGCCGTTCGGTATTGCCCAGGTTGGAAAATCTTTCCGTAACGAAATCAACCCTCGCAACTACACTTTCCGCTCCCGCGAGTTTGAACAAATGGAGATCGAGTATTTCTGCCATCCGGACGACGGTATGCGCCTCACGGATGAATGGTTGGAAACGCGTTTGAACTTCTACGCAGAAATCGGCATTCCTCGCAACAAGCTCCACATCCTCGATGTGCCCGATGGCGACCGCGCGTTTTACTCGAAGAAAACCTACGACATCGAATACGAATTCCCATTCGGTATTCAAGAACTCGAAGGTGTGGCGTATCGCACCGATTACGACCTCGGCGTCCACGCCAAAGGTTCCGGCAGACCGTTGGAATATTTCGATGAAGAAACCAAAGAGCGTTTCCTCCCACACGTTGTTGAGCCATCAGCTGGCTGTGATCGCACGATTCTGGCGCTGATTTGCGAAGCTTTCGACGAAGAGGAGCTCGGCACCGAAGGCAAAAGCGACATCCGCACGGTCATGCGTTTCATGCCATCGATGGCGCCGATCAAGGTTGCGATTTTCCCACTCCTCAAGAAAAACGAAGAACAAGTCCGCCTATCCAAGGAGATCCAGAAGCAGCTCCAGCCATGGATGAACGTGTTTTACGACGACAGCGGAGCCGTTGGCCGTCGCTATCGCCGCCAAGACGAGGTTGGCACTCCGTTCTGCGTCACTGTGGATTTCGAGACTTTGGGCGAGGAAACTCCCGAGCTGAAAGGCACGGTAACCATCCGTCACCGGGACTCGATGGAGCAAGAACGCCTGGCGATCGAAGATCTCCTGCCGTGGCTTTTGGCACGCGTAAGATAATTAAAAGTTGCAACCTACCCTTTCCCGAGGCATCCAAGGGGAAGGGAAACCAATCACCACCATGGCAGACAAAGAAGATAGAAACGAAGAGAACGTCGGCGGCAAATTCTACGTCGATAGCCAATGCATTGACTGCGATCTTTGCCGCGAAACTGCTCCAAGCAATTTCACCCGCGCGGATGACGAAGGTTACTCTTTTGTGTTCAAACAACCGGAAAACGCCGAGGAAATCTCACAGTGCAAAGAAGCCATGGAAGGCTGCCCTGTCGAGGCCATCGGTGAAGACGGCGACGCGTAACTCCCGCCATGGCTGCGCCTAGGAAACGAAAACCGCAGATACGGCGCGATGGCATCCACGAGGAGCTGATGAGCGAATGGCTAGGCTGCGAGAAACCACTTGGGCTCAATGAAAATATTTCGGCGGCAGCGGATTGGATCGACTCCATTCTCAAAAAACAATTTTTCGCGGAAAGCCTCAACGAAGAGGAAGTGAAAACCGCGTGGAAAGAGGTCGCCGGAGATTTCATCAGTAGCAACACCGAACCGGTTTCCGTAAAAGACGGCCACTTGGTATTGCGCGTCACTCAACCGGCGATGCGTTTTCACCTCGAACAAATGAAGCCGGAGCTGCTTCGCAACATCAAAGAACGCTTCGGCAAAGACAAAATTAAATCGATCAAATTTTCCTTGGGTTGAGATTCAATCTCTAACAAATCAACGCAGTCATGTTCAAAAACCTCATATTCGATTGGTCCGGCACTTTGGTGGACGACATGGAGCCAGTGATTGAAGCGACCAATGTGGTTCTCGAAAAATACGGGATCGCGCCATACGATCGCGAGGGTTTCCGCAGAAGTTTTCGCCTTCCCTATCATGAGTTTTATGAAGAACTCCTTCCCGGCGTTGCGCTTGCGGAACTGGAAGCTCATTTCCGTCCGGCCTTTGATGGCGCGACGAGTCTGGTGACCGTGCTTCCACATGCGCGCGAGAAACTGGAATGGGCCAAGCAACGCGGGATGCGGATGTTTGTGCTAACCTCGATGGATCCAACGGCTTTCGCGCGCCAGTTGAACGAGTTCGGCATGCAGGATTTTTTCGAAGAAACCTACGCCGGAGTGTTAGATAAACGTGAACTCATCGCGCAAATTCTCGAAACCCATGCGCTGCACAAAGATGAAACCGCGTTCATCGGCGACATGACGCACGACATCGAAACCGCTCGCCACGGCGGCATTTCATCCATCGCGGTGCTCACCGGTTATCATCATGCGGAGGTGCTTGCAGCCGCCCGCCCCGACATCACCGTTCCCGATCTCGGGGTGTTGGTGAAACTTTTCGACCGAAGAAAAGCGGTTCGACCTATCGCAACCGTTGGGGCGTTGATCCACGATGGAGCAGGAAACGTGTTGATGATTCGCACTCACAAATGGAGCGATCTTTGGGGGATCCCAGGCGGAAAAATCGAACGCGGTGAATCCAGCGAAGACGCTTTGAAGCGCGAGATCCGTGAAGAGACTGATTTGGAAATTTCCGATATCCGTTTCGTGATGAATCAGGACTGCATCGACTCTCCCGAGTTCATCCGGCCTGAACATTTCATCCTGCTCAACTATCTCGCCAAAGCATCGTCTCACGATGTCACGCTCAACGACGAAGCCGAAGACTTCCGTTGGGTGAGCATTGATGATGCTTTGAAATTAGAACTCAACCACGCGACGAAAGTTCTTTTGCAACGCGTGATCGATGAGAAGCTGCTGCCATGAATCCTGATGAAATCGAAATCCGACGCTTGGAAGTAGAATGCCATATCGGCGTTCCAGATGAAGAACGCTCGGTTCTACAAAAGCTCTGGGTTACGGCACGCATGCGGCCATCACGGGGATTTCTCGGGCTCCAAGACAAGGTGCAAAACACGGTCGATTACTATGAGGTTTCTCTGAAAATCGCCGAGCTCGCCGCTAAAAAACCACGACATTTGATCGAAACTCTCGCCACGGATTTGGCTGAGATGTTGCTCACTTCTTATCCGTTAAAAGATGTGAACGTTGAGATTGAGAAGCGGATTTTGCCAAATGCTGAATATGTCGCGGTCAAAATTCACCGTAGCATTGGGTGACATTATCTCCGGTTAGAAATCGCATTCTCATCGACGGGAATCGCTTTCGGTGGAATCACCGGTTTACCTTCATCATTCAATGGCAAGGTCCCGAGATGACTCTTAATCAGAAACCATATTCCGGTCGCTAGAATTAGACACAGGATCTTCGCTATCCAGTCTTTCGTTGGTTTCAGTTTCACTAGCGGGTGTGGCAGCGAAGAAGATTTCGGAGATTCGTTCACGGAATTGTTTTTCGGTTAAGTTGCGCTGTAGAAGACCATTTTCTGAGATCGAGATGCTACCGGTTTCCTCACTGACAACAATGGCAATTGCATCCGTGCGTTCCGTCAAGCCAATCGCAGCACGGTGGCGTAGTCCAGTAGAGCGATCCTGCATTTCTTTTTCAGTCACTGGAAACACGCAGGCAGCACCCGCCACGCGATCGTCCGCGATGATCATGCCGCCATCATGTAGTGGGGATTTCGGAAAGAAGACACTCATCGCAAGTTCAGAAGAGAAATGCGCATCAAGCAAGACGCCCGTCTCGAGTTGCTCTTTCAGTGAGATATCTCTTTGGATCGCGAACAATGCGCCGATGCGTTTTTTCGAGAGAATCACCACCGCGTCCGCCAAGCGCTCAACGAACGCCAAACGTCTTTTACTGGAGAATGAAAAAATTTGGCTACTGCCCAAACGCGCCAACGCATTGCGCAACTCTGGTTGGAAAATAACCAAAAGGGCAAACGCCAACACCGCAGCTGAACGTGTGATCAACCAACCGATTACCTCGAACTGAAACAGCTGCGTCACGAGTGCTATGGCGACAAGAATGAACCCAAGGCCAACGAGAATCTGAGCTCCACGAGTCGCGCGGAATGATCGGTAAATGAGATAAAGACAGAACGCGAGAACGAGTATTTCGATCCCATCACGCCAATATTTTCCGATAAAATCCCACATGTTC
>JANMGO010000025.1:0-2572 GCA_031374665.1 Akkermansiaceae bacterium
GGAACCATCCTGCTCCTCGAAATCGGAGCCACCTGCGTCGGCTCCATCCATCAAACCTACACTCCCAACCAACCCGTCGAAAAAGGTGCGGAGAAAGGTTACTTCGCGTTCGGCGGTTCATCCACCATCACGATCTTCGAACCCGGAAAAGTCACCCTAGCCAAAGACTTGCTAGAAAACTCCAGCAAGCAAATTGAACTCTACGCACGAATCGGAAGTGCTATGGCTGAATAATTTTTAACCACGGAGAGCACGGAATACACGGAATGAATGAATCAAAAAAGTAAATGATTAGCGCGCAAGCAACCATTCCGTGTACTCCGTGCATTCCGTGGTTCCAACTCCCAAATCAAAACGGAATATCGTCATCGAAATCATCCGTCTTGCGGAGATCTTCTGGCGAAGGCTCGGCAGGCGTTTCTTGAGAGTATTCGTTGTTACGACCTCCACCACCGCCGGTTCCACCGGAAAGTTTCCAGCAAGATAAGTTCACGTAGTATTTGCCGTTGTATTCGTTTCCACGGACATCGAAGTTCACCACGACATCGCTACCTTCTTTGTAGTTATCCAAAATCGAGCACTTGTCTTTCACCACCTCGAACTTCAAATCCTGCGGATACTTGCTGTCTGCTGTCGTTACCACAAATTCCCGTTTGGAAAATCCACTCGGAAAAGACTGCGTATCATAGATCACCTTAATTTTACCTGTCGCCTCGTACATGGATTGATCTTTCGCAAACCCTCCCAGATGTCATGACAAAAAATTCTACAATCGCAGAAAAATAGTTTGCATGTAAATTATATGACATATAAATAACTGAATTATGTCGCTCTCGCAACGCCACCAGACAAAAAAGCTGCATCGTCAAGCCACCGGTTACGCCGCGTGTTTATTACCCTTCAACCCCGATGGCACGATTGCAGAAGATGCCTTTCAAGCCGCCGTCGCACGTACGACTGATGCGGGGCTTGGTTGCGCGGTGAACATGGATACGGGCTACGCAAATTATCTAACCTCTACCGAGCGCACTCGCATGTTGGAGCTGACGAATCAAACGATCGCCGGACGCCGCGACTTCATCGCCGGTGCCTTTGTCGAAGGACTCGAGGGCGATCTGGTGCAGCTTTATAAAATACAAATGGATGAGATCGTCTCTCACGGCGGCACCCCCATCCTTTTCCAAACCACCCGTTTTCATCAATGGTCACCTGCGCAAATCGTCGACCTTTACGCTGAAGTTTGCGATGGCTACGAGTCCGTGGTCGCCTTTGAACTCGGCGCCATGTTCGCGCCGAACGGAATGATTTTTAACGAAGAAACCTTTGAAGGCCTTATCAAAATTCCATCGCTCAAAGGAATTAAACATTCCTCCTTGGAGCGCGATATCGAATTACGCCGACTAGAAATCAGGGATCAAGTCCGGCCCGATTTCAAAATCTTCACCGGCAACGACCTCGCGATCGACATGACCGAATACGGCTCCGACTACTTGCTCGGGCTCGCCGCTTTCTGTCCTGAGCTATTTGCCCTGCGTGACAAATATTGGTTAGAAGGCGATGACCGTTACGCAAAACTCACCGACAACATCCAATACCTCGGCAACATCGCGTTCCGTGCTCCAGTGCCAGCTTACAAACATTCCTGCGCCATTTTCCAAAACCTCATCGGTCGCTGCCCTTCCCCGCTAACTCATCCTAAATCCGCAAAACGTCCGGAATGGGAAAGCGAGATCCTTGCCGACTGTGTGACTCGTTTGGGTTACTAAAATCGAATCGCCAAATCCATGACCACCATTACCGATATCGCTCAGAAAATGCGGATCTCCACCGCAACCGTGTCACGTGCGCTAAATCAATCGCGCTTAGTGGATCCGGCTCTGGTCGCAAAAATTCAGCATCAAGCTGAAGTGATGGGTTACAAAAAACGAAACATCAGTAAGCACCGCGGACGTTCGATTTTAAATATCAAACTCGTCCTCCCGCGCCACATCGAGCCGGAGCGTTCCTTGTTCTACGACTTCGCTTCACTCATCGAAGGCATTCAATCCGGGTTCAAACATTGCGGCATCAATCTGGTCTGCGAAACAAGCTGCAAAGATTACAAACCCTATCCCCATAAAAAAGGTGGCGACATCAACGGTTTCATCTTCGCATTCCATCGCCCTTCCGAAGATACGCTCAAACAGCTTAAGAAAAACAAAACCCCATTCGTCGTTCTCAACCGAGACATACCGGGAATCCCCTGTGTGGCATCGGAAAACAGCGCTGGAATGAACGAGATCGTTTCTCACCTTTTCAAACAACGCGGAAAAAATCTCAAACCTGCTTTCATCACGCTCGATGGGCTCGGACAAATTAATGAGGAGCGCCTGAGCGGAGTCGATGCCGCATGCAAGCAACTGAGCATTGATTTCGATCCCGTGAAAGATACTCATACCTTTCCGAACATCAACGGCATCACCGACACGAAGATTCTCAGCCTTTCAAAAAAATACAACGCGCTCATCTGCGTCAACGACATCGTCGGCACGGTGGTTCTCAGTGAATTGGACCGACTCAGCATCGCCGTCCC
>JANMGO010000037.1:0-1556 GCA_031374665.1 Akkermansiaceae bacterium
TCTTAACCATATCAGTTCACTAAGTTTCCCCTCCGCGATCCTCCGCGACCTCTGCGCCTCTGCGGTAAAAATTATTTCAACAGAGCACCCGAATACCCTACTTCGCCTCGCCACCGAGCAGCATCTTGACTTCCTTGGCGTTGAGGACTGCCCAGCGGCCGGTTTCGAGATCTCCTAGCCAGAGGTTTCCGATCCGCACGCGGAGCAGTTTGGTGACTTGGTAACCAAGTGCCTCGAACATCACGCGGATCTGGCGTTTCGCGCCGTGGTCGAGGACGACTTTGAGGCGACGCGCGGAAATCCGCTCGATGCGTTTGGCTTTAAGCTTACCTTCTTCGGTGAAAACACCGGCGAGAAATTGATCAAGGTGGGCGTTTTCGAACGCTTGGTTTGAGGTGACGAGATATTCTTTCTCCACCGACTTCGATGGATGCATGAGCTGCTGTGAAAGATCGCCATCGTTGGTGAGAATCAACATACCTTCGGAATCGGTATCGAGTCGGCCGACGTGATGGAGGGCGTGCAACGAGACGGGAAGGAGGCTGTAAATCGTATCGCGGCCGAGCTCGTCGTTGCGGGTGCAGACATAACCACGCGGTTTGTGGAAAATGACGACGACTTCTTCTTTCGGGAAAACGCGTTTGCCATCGACGCGAACGCTATCGGTTTCAGAAACGCGGGTGGCGAGTTTGACGCAAGGTGCGCCGTTGACGTCTACCCGGCCAGTGGCGATCAAATCATCGCAGGCGCGACGTGAACCAACCCCGCATGAAGCAAGATATTTATTGAGACGGACTCCCTCGGACATGTTTTTATGAATATTCCGTGGATTTCACACGGAGGCTGGGAGTTGGAAATGACGAAGAATTAGCCTTCGTGCTTGGTCTTAGGAAGACCGATAGGGGATTTGCCCTGTTTCCATTCGCCGCGCTCTTTAAGAAGCTTCACGCGCTCGAAACGTTTAAGGACGGAGCGTTTGCCACCGACGGTGGTGTTTGATTTGAGTGAGTTGTGCTTGGACATCTTGAGGCGCGGTTAGACGGTTGGGGCGCGGAAGCTATGGTGCTTTTTCTCGCGTGGCAATGCGAAAATAGCGGAATTTTTTAAAAAAATGATCCGTGGGGATTTAGGGTCATTTCTCCCAGCAAAATGGATGGATCTGAGAAACTATTTAAGGCAGTGTTGTAGTATGATGGATCAAAACCTAAGGAATCGCCGTCATTTTTTACAATTAGGCCTGTTATCTGGGGGCGCAACGCTGCTGGGATGGCCGCTCCATGCAGCTCAGAAAGGCGCCGATGCGCTCGCGCAATACCAGCAGCAGATGCAAAAAATCCGCCTGCTTTTTACGAAAAAGAAGGAGCCCGGCTTCAGTGATTGGTTGGCACAACACGAAGAACCCGGCCAAACTTTTGAACAATACATCAAAACCAACCCGAACCGCCCGACCGCAGAACGCACCAGAATTTACCTTCAGGCGATCGGCCAATTCACCAAAGCGCAAACCGAGGTCATCTATGAGGTGCAGAATTTCATGCAGATCGTATTTGGTTTGG
>JANMGO010000100.1:0-63621 GCA_031374665.1 Akkermansiaceae bacterium
TCGAGTTTGACTTCTGTTCCGCCGTATTTGGAGATGAGAACTTTGTCTCCGACTTTAACGGAGAACTCGATGGTTTTACCGTTGTCGTCTTTGCCGCCAGTGCCAAGGCTGAGGACTTCAGCTTCTTGTGGTTTTTCTTTAGCAGTGTCAGGAAGGACGATTCCGCCCGCGCTGATCGCGTCTGCTTCGAGGCGTTTGACGAGGACACGTTGTCCGAGTGGTTTGATGTTAGCCATATGTGTTATGCGTTTCTTAGTTATTGTTTGGTTTGAGAAGCCACTATTACCCGAGGTAGTAGTGGAAATTTTTCATTAATCTACGACTTCGGCGTCGACGACTTTGCCTTTGGCTTTTTTCGGTTCCGAGGATTCGGAAGCTTCGGCGGGTTCGACTTCTGGGTCGCCGCCCATACTTGCGCCGGCTTGTTGAGCGGCAGCGGCGAGGGCTTGGAGTTGGCCTTCGAGGTCGGAGGCTGCGGCGTTGATTTTTTCGACGTCGTCGCTGGTGATTGCGTCGCGGACGGCTTTGACTTTTTCTTCGAGTGAAGATTTCAGTTCGGCTGGAGCTTTGTCTCCGAGTTCGCCGAGTTGTTTCTCGACGGAGAAGGCGAGGTTTTCAGCCTTGTTGACGGCATCGACTTTTTCGACGCGTTTGCGGTCTTCTTCGGCGTGTGCCTCGGCATCATTTTTGGCTTTTTCAATTTCTTCTTTGGATAGGCCTGAAGAACCTTGGATAGAAATTTTTTGTTCTTTGCCGGATTGCTTGTCTTTAGCGGAAACGTGGAGGATGCCGTTTGCGTCGATGTCGAAGGTGACTTCGATTTGAGGTTCACCACGACGTGCGGGGGAGATGCCATCGAGTTTGAAGTTTCCTAACAATTTGTTGTCGATGAACATGGGGCGCTCTCCTTGGGAGATGCGGATGTCAACTGCGGGTTGGTTATCGGAAGCGGTGGAGAAGACTTGGGATTTCTTCGCTGGGATGGTGGTGTTGCGCTCGATCATCGGAGTGGCGCGTGAGCCTTCGGTTTCGATGGAAAGCGTGAGCGGTGTGACGTCTAACAGAAGGACGTCTTTGACATCGCCGCGGAGAACGCCGCCTTGGATGGCTGCGCCGATGGCGACGACTTCGTCTGGGTTGACACCTTGGTGAGGAGTTTGGCCTGCGAGTTCACGAGCGATTTCGACAACTTTCGGCATACGTGTCATGCCGCCGACGAGAACGAGTTCGTCGATGTCGGATGCGGAAACGCCGGCTTCCTTGAGGCAGTCGATGACGGGTTTCTTGGTGCGCTCGAAAAGTTTGTCGGTGAGCTGTTCGAGTTTGGAACGTGAGAGTGTGAGCTGGATGTGTTTCGGTCCGGTCGCGTCTGCGGTGATGAAGGGAAGGTTGATGTCGTAGGACTGGCTGGAAGAGAGCGCGATTTTTGCTTTTTCGGCTTCTTCTTTGATGCGCTGAAGTGCGTCGGGTTGGCCGGAGAGATCGATGCTTTGGTCTTTCTTGAATTCGCCAACGATGTATTCGATGAGGGCGTTGTCCCAGTCGTCACCACCGAGTTGGGTGTCGCCATCGGTTGCGAGAACTTCGAAGACGCCATCGCCGATTTCGAGGACTGAGATATCGAATGTTCCACCGCCGAGGTCATAGACGGCGATTTTTTCATCGGATTTTTTATCGAGGCCGTATGCGAGTGCAGCAGCGGTGGGCTCGTTGATGATGCGGAGGACTTCGAGGCCTGCGATTTCGCCAGCGGCCTTGGTGGCGTTACGCTGGGAGTCGTTGAAATAAGCAGGAACGGTGATGACCGCCTGGGTGATTTTCTCGCCGATTTTTGCTTCGGCATCGGCTTTGAGTTTACCGAGCACCATGCCCGCGATTTCTTGTGGGGAGTAGGTTTTGGTTTCGCCGGCGACTTCGACTTGGATGTGGGCGTCGCCATTGGAAGCGGCAACGATTTTGTAAGGCATGCGTTTGTCGGCATCGGTGAGTTCGGAGAACTTGCGGCCGATGAGGCGCTTGGCGGAAAAGATGGTATTTTTTGGGTTGGTGACGGCTTGGCGTTTTGCGGCTTGGCCGACGAGACGTTCGCCGTTTTTGGCGAAGGCGACCACGGAAGGAGTGGTGCGGGCACCCTCGGAGTTTTCAAGAACGGTGGGTTCTCCGCCGTCCATGATGGACATACAGGAGTTTGTGGTGCCGAGGTCGATTCCTAGAATTTTTGACATAAGTTGATAGGTTGGTTGCTTGCGATTGCTTCGCAGGGCGTGTGCCTATCATTGGGATGGGTGGTTTTTCTAGGTTTGGTAAGGGATTACGGAGAAGGGAGGGATTTTCATCGCTGGCGGAGTGGACAAGATGTCGCACTTAGTTGGTGAGATTTGGCGCAGTGTGACAGGGAGGGGATGGTAAGAATAGGTCTTATAGGACTTATAAGACCTATTTCCATCAGACGAGCACCCGACTGGATTAACTCCGCCGTTCAGGCGCAGATGAAGCCCTTGCCTGTGAGGCCTTTCCCGGCGTTCAGGCGTAAGGTCTTGAAGACGTATTCCAACTTCGGTGTGTCTTTGTCATGCTTCGGAGGGATCCCACCCATTGGGCTATCGACATGGACTGACTCGTGGCCTTCGGCATCTAGAACAGGGGGTGGCTTTATGACTGATTCGTCACAATTTTGATTTAGCCAGGAGTGGCTACAAGCGCTCAAAAATTAGATCTACCGTGTTTACGAAGGACAAAAGAAATTCCCAGATGAAACAACAATTTCGGTTTTCGCCGGCGCCCTCCAAGGGTGACATCATTGTGACATTACGATTCTTGTTGTCCTAAGAGGCACCACATTAAAACACGAACGTCTTGGGACAAACATTTACTCCAGCTCAAACCAAACCAAACCAAACAAACAGAAAAAATGAAATTTATCAATAAACCAGCTCTCCTCGGCCTCGTGGGAACTGCTCTTATCGCCTCTCAGGCGAATGGTGCGGTGACCACCAGCAGCGGAGACCTCGCAGTAGCCTTCTATCAGGTTGTCGCTGGTGTCGTCTCGAACAACACCTACATCTTTGATCTCGGCCAAGCCAGTAACTACCGTGAAAACACCTCTTCCGGATTGGTGAGCTCGATAGCCGGCGGCCCTGTCAGCGCCAACATCTCGACCGACCTAGTCGCTGCATTCGGCGCCGGTTGGGCGAACGACGGCACCGTCCGCTGGATGGTGATCGGAAACGTGTCAGCTGCCTCAGCAACCATCAATGGAGATACCGCACGCACCAGCTACCTTTCGCTCGCATCGTCGACGGTTTCCGTAACGGGTCGAAACACGGTTTTTGGCAGCAACATTTCGTCAACCAACAGGGGTACTCTTAGCACGAACCTCACTTCGGTGTTTAACGGCGTCTCCGGCGATACCAGCGGCGATAACGCCAATGGAGCAATCATCGCCAAAACGGATGCTGCAACCATTGACGAATTCTTGCCGCCCACGGTTGCAACGTATTTTGGCCTTGGCGCCGCCTACAATCCGTATCAATCACTCGGATCCGGCACCATCACCAACAATCACGCTATCGCCGGAACGCTTGGCGGGATCGAAGGTGCCCTTGACATATATCGTGTTCTGCACAACGCGACCGGAGCCGACCTCACTGCCGGTGGCTCGGCTGGCGATGCCACGGTAGGTGATGGTCAATACATCGGCACACTCCTCCTGGACTCCAGCGGGAACTTGGCCATTGCGACTATCCCCGAACCTTCCACCACACTGCTCGGCGCCCTGGGCGTCCTTGCCTTATTACGCCGCCGCCGCAACGCTTGAATCCAAATTCTAAATTCTAACAAAATAACAAAATGAAAAATAAAGTATCAATATTCGCAACCGCTGCCTCGCTCGCCCTCATCGGCGCATCCAGCGGGCAAACCGTCATCGACATCACCGGTTCCACCGCAGGTCGTTCCGCCGTCATAACTGCTGTAAAGGCGCTGCTGGTCGGCGAAACCGCCGCCTGGGCCGGCAACGCCTCTGAGACCAGTGCGAACCGCCAAATCTATTACGGTGGCACCTACAACGGTAGTGCTGTAACTGTGCGCATGTTCTGGAGTGGCTCCGCCGCCGGTGTCCGCGATATCTCGAACGCCCCACAGCTCGCCGCCAGCTACATTGTCTCCAACTACGCCGGTGGGGCGGGTCGAAACGATTCTGCGTCCCTCGCAGCCGCCTCCGCCGAGACGGTTTCGGAAATCGGGTTCTCGGACGTGTTCCAAAGCTCGACCATATACACCACCAACCCCCTCGCTAACGAGGTTCAAGTGGCGGTGCTTCCCTTCGTGTTCATGAAGAATGATGGTGCTCCCGCAGGGCTTACCAACATGACCCCGCCTCTTTTCGATGCGCTCTATGGTTCTCTTGGCGAGCTTCCGCTCTCGATGTTCACCGGTGTTGCCGCTGATTCTACCCAAACCGTTTACGCTACCGGTCGCAACAGCGATTCCGGCACCCGGATCACCACCGCTGCCAACTGCTATTACTCACTCAGTTTGGTTCTCAATCAATACACTGGCACCGGTGACCCAGCCGTCCTCACCTTCGCTGGCGACAGCGGGTATAGCTCAGGAAGCGGTGTGTCCACCTTGCTCGGCGCCACAATGTCGGTGGCGAATACGTCGTTGGTCGGTTACCTTGGGACTTCGGATGGTGCTACAGCAGCGTTAGCTGGTGCTAGCTATCTGAAATTCAACGGCGTGGATTACACGGCTGCTAACGTCCACAACGGCTTGTATTCGCAATGGGGCTATCTGCACCAGTCCACCATGCTCGACTCGACTGGAGTAGGATTGACCGAGACCTTTTACCGTGGTTTGAGGGACGGTCTCCAAGCCCAAGCTGCCACCGCCTCCACTCTGAAACTCAGCGATATGACTGTCGAGCGCGCTGCCGACGGTGCCAAAGTCACACCTAAGTAGCCGGGTGCCGTCTGGCGTGGGAAGCCTATTTACTTTCCGCTGCCGGCTCCGGCAAACACCATCTGAAATCCTAACCATTGTGGGTCCAATCCCCTCAATGGTAATTTTTTACTTACAAATATGATCCCAAGTCGTTTTCCACGCTATGAAAAGATTATCGCCCTTGCCGTCGTTGCGCTTGCAATGTTGTTGGTATGGGGAAGAACCCGGTCGTCATCTGGGGAGGGCGGTGTGGACTCTACAAGCCCAGATACTTCGTTTTCCTCAGACGGCAGCATCGAGCATGTCAGAAAGGTCAGAAAGGTCAGAATACGCCCACTATCCGACCAGACTCGGCCGCTCGATCAGGTTACGCACACAAGCTCAGGTAATTCGTTTTCCCCAGACGGCACCATTACGCATGTCAGAAAAGTCAGAATACGCCCACTATCCGACCAGACTCGGCCGCTCGATCAGGCTACGCACACAAGCCCACTTGACAGATCAACGCGCCTCCCCCGCATCTCAGCGGATTCAACATCCAGCACTGGCAGTACGGTTCAGCATGCCGACCCGGAGTCTCCCCAGCTTCCCCCTATAGCGGCTGTGCCTTTCTCATTCGCCATCCCTGAGGGACAAATCAACGTTGGCTCTCCCGAGGAGGAAGTCCTATACAAAGCGCAACTCAAGTTTGCACAAGACATGAACTCCGTGCCGAACGCGGATACGGGTAGTGCCGAATACGCCGACCAGTGGAACAGATCCGCCGTCGATCACGACCACCAGATCAGGCTATTTCTCGGCGGACCTGCTTATGTCCAGCTTACCGCCAAGGCCATGCAGGCGGAGTATGCCGCCAAGGAAAAATCCAATGTTGACCATGCCGCATCGCCAAAGTAGCCCTCCGCCGTCTAGACTGGTTGCTGGCAACCAGTCTAACGGAGGCCACGGAGCAGGAATAAATGGTAGGGCTGCTTCGCCGCATGCAGCCGCATGAAATGAGGTGCTATTGAGATGGTATAAATTCTTCCCATTCGTGCCGACTTGCTCAAATAACGCTCCCTATAACCGTTTGCCATAAGTCCGTGCGCGAAATTGTGGCAACAAAGTAGAATACGCCGCAGGCTCTGGACTGCTGTGATTCTTCATTCACAGCTCTCAAGGGCGGCTTTGTTTTACGGGACGACGGGTTGCTACCGGGTTACTTCGTTTTTCCATCACTAACCCAAAAAGCTGCGGATGAGAACCGCAGTAGTCAAAAGCCTCCGGCGGTATGGATATGCGCAAGGACTTATGGCAAATGGTATATACGACATGCGCGAAGGAAAGCGGATGAGAGGGGGTATGGTATTGAGGCACCTCACCGGCTTGCCGTCCGGTGAGCCATGGCCGCCATGCCTAGGGGGGAGAGGCTTCCTCGGAGTTTTCTTCCTTATCCTTTTTCTCATCTTTCTCGTCTTCCTCAGTGGAGTCTCCTCCTCCGTAACCGAGTACAACTACTTCGAAGACTGAAAGCTGTGAGGCCACTTCTTCCTGCGTAGTCTTATCCCGGTTTTGATTTTCTTGGAGCGGTGCGGACGAAGTTGCAGCTGCGGAGTTTGATGCGGTGGTTACTGTCGCAACACTTGGAGTCGAGACGGCCGGATTGCCACCCGTACTTGCGCCACCCGAGCTGATGTTGCCAGCGTTCACAACTGTGAGGGCTGCAAGATTGATGTTACCGCTTACGCGGATTCCCGCATCGCCCGCGTCAATGAAACCTGAGGGTGCGATCAAGTCCACGTCTCCGGCATCCACATCCTCCAAAGTCGCGAGCACCCCGATGCCACCGCCCGTCGCCAGACCTGCAAGGTCAGTTTGCACAGATGCGCTCTGGGGATCGATGATCACGCGGGTGGGGGGGGCGGAGGATATCGTCCGGGAAGATGAACCCGCCGCGATGTTGCCGTTCGACGACCAAATTGTAACATCACCACCTTTCAGGGTGAAGATCCGGCCGATGCCGATATCAACGCTTTCATCAGTGAAAATTGAAATGGTTCCACCGGATTCGGTGACGATGCCGGGCGGAGTCAGTGGGTTGCCGATTGTTGTATTAGCCAACTCCAATCGACCTCCCGGAGAGAATATGAGAATGTCCCCACCGCTGCGCGTGCGAATATCGCGGCTCCGGGTCAGAATGCTGCCATCCCATAAAACAGATTCCGGGAACAAGGAGCTGATGGCGGCTAAGCCGTTGTCGTAGGAGCGGTAACCCGGACTTTCGGGATCGTTGAAATTGCGACCCGTGTCACGCAGGATGAGGTAGAAAACTTCCATGGCTAATTGAGCTCGCTGTTCGCTATCAAGCGTGTCGTAGTCCACTCCGGGAGCGATCTCCGCAAGGTATTTCCTGCCTTGGTCGGTCTCCACAAAGAGGGTCTCGAATTCCGCAAACGCCAAGCTGCTGGTGGACAAGCCGCTAGCGAACCCGATTCCTGCTGCAGCTGTGATTTCGGCGCCCGTCAGAGTGAGATAAGGATTGCGCGCATTGCCTATGCTGCTGATCCCGGACCCCGTGCCATCGGCGTTGCCGCTGCCGAAGCCGAGGTCGAGATTTCTTCCCGCCATGACCTGGAGGCCGCCAGGGCCGGAAATCTGGATGTCCCCATCCAAGGTAGGTATCACCACGGAAGAATTCGATGCCGTGTTGGTGCGTGCCTGTCTCTGTGATTCTGAATTTTCATTGTAAAGCACCAGGTCGCGCCCTGCGCTGACAACGCTCAAGTCTGATTGATCCAGATTTTGGATATACAGCGCGACATCTCCGATATCCCTTCCGGCGATGACCCTGGTTTCCTTAGGTGAGAACAGCCTGAAACCATCGATGTCGCCAGCCTGCGCGTAGATACGCAGCGGAATGTGGTCATTTGCATGGAGGTTGCCTGGAGTGTGGCGGGCTTGCTCATCTTGGAGAACTCCGTTCGAAGAGCCGGTTTCGTTGAACAGGGACAGAATGCGCCCAAGGAAACCCGCCCCCGCTCCGCTACCCGTAACCCGCTGTGCGGATACTGCGGAACCGACCACTTGGAGGTAGGCATAAGGAGACGCAATACCGGGAATCGCCTTGGGATCGGCATCCGATAGGTTGATCGTGGAAGTGATCCACCTTTGCACGCCGAGGTTATTGATGAATCCCGAGGGTTGCAACCCACTGATGGAATCCCCGGCGACCATCTCGATCTGACCGACAGGTGAGGGAGCGAGGGTGATGTCACCCACGAGTTTGATTTCCCCAGAAAAAGATGTCGTGCGGATGGTGGGTGTCATGATCCCAAGCAATCCTTTGAACGCCCGATTGTCGGTTTCCACCGTCCGCAACCACGGCTGGAAGTTTGCGGCTCCGTTGGTAGTCGACATGCTCTGTTGGGACGCGAGCCAGGCGTCCAAAGCGGGCGTGGAGGAGATTTCTGTGGGCAGGGAGACGCCGGCGCGGTGCGTTACGCTGCCGCCCAACGAAATGACATCCACGTAGCTATCAGCGGCATAGGTGTTGAAGTAGGTCTTATACCAGAATTTGTTGTTGATGCCCTGAGGCAGCCAGAATGGGTTGGAAACCGGGCCGAGAAGCAAATCCCCAGATGCCTGGACATCGAAGCCCCCCTTGCCGACGAAAAGCGTTGTCGCCAGCCAAGTGTTGCTATCGAAAATCAGGGGGTTCGTTAGGGACGAGAGGATGCCGCGTGACGGGGAGCGTGTGGAGTTGGTGACGATCGAAGCGCCGGCCTCGAGGCGGCCATGTCCGCGCTCAACATAATACACGCCCGCATCGATATTCCTGCCTGAAAGGACAGTGATGTCACCGCCACCGAGCTCGATCACCTTTGCTTCCGAGGGAATGCCTGAGGCCATGCGGGCGTTGGTGGGAGCAGCGGCATCGATGTTCTTCACGTCCCTACCGGCCGTGATTCGTATGTTGCCGCCTCCAAGCGTGCCCAACCCCTCGAAGAAATTGCTGTAATCAACCCACCATGTCGTGGATGCGTCCGGATCCGTTAGCGAAGCCCCACCGTCATTCACGAATGCGACACCTGATGCACCGGTCGCCGGGTCGATGTAGCCGCGCCGGTAGAGCCAATTGTTGGGGAGTTGCCGCGAGGAATCGTCGATCAGACTTCCTCCCGTCGCAGCGACGGTGTTTCTCGTCATTCGCGAGACATCGTTCGCGGCCTCGACGGAGAGGTTGCCACCCGCCATGCTGTATTGGACAAAGTAAGGTTGCTGCACAGCGCCAAGCAGAGTTCCCTGTGTTGGGTGACGGCCAATGTTGCTCAGCAGCAGCGGGACGACAAAATCGCCAGATCCATAGAGAGATGTGGGATTGCTCACCAAAGTTCCCGCAGTATAAATTGTGGCGAACTGATTGAGTATGGTTACGTCGCGGCCGGAGTGGATGGAGATGTCCCCGGAACCCGTGCGGATAACCTGATAGCCGGCTCGCTCGATGGAGGTCTCTGTGGTGTGAGTGGCACCAGAGCCGTAAGTCGCTGCGTTGCCATAGTTCTTGCCAAGCAGGAATGATCCGGCTCCGGAAGCCAGCGATGCCTGAGGAAGCACTGAGCCAAAATCCGCGGACGAGAGATCGGAGCCTGAAGTCAGGCGGTAGGACCAGGATTGCGAATTGGCTGGAAGGTTGGGGTTAGCAGCCATCAGGGGGGCTAGCCACAGCGAGGACTGGCCGTTATTGGTATTGGGGGTCACGGCGGCGAAGCCGTCACTCAGGGCGTTGTAAAAGACCATGTTCCTGGAAGCTCTCATTGTCAGGACACCCGCTGCGCTGCGGGGGCCGAACCGGAATGTGGCGAGGTTCCAATCTGAGGTCGTGGTGCTGGAAGTGGTGCCGAGTGTGAGATCGCCGGTGCGGTTGATGATTTCCGCGCCCGGGGTTAGGATGAGATCGAGGGCGGGATTGAGCGCGGTGAGGCGGGCTAGCATTGTGGAATATCCGATGGTGGTGCTGCCCGCTGTGCCGAGGTAGGCGTTTGCATCATTACGCACCTGGGTTTGGATGGTGGATGTGATGGTGACGTTGGTCGTAGGAGGGAGAGGGGGAGGAGTGAGATCGTAGAGCTTGTAGCCTTCTACAGTGATCGCAGATGCACCGGTGATAGTAGAGCCGATGGGAGCTAGTTGGAGGTCGGAGTTGGTGGAATTGCGTGGGGCGCGGAGGTGGAGGGTGCCACTGAATTTTCCGAGGGAGGCGGAGGCAGATGTTTTTTCCGCCACGGAAAGGTCGATTACGGAGCCAGTGGTGAGATTCAGCAGGATAGGGTCAGTACGGACGATGCCGTTTCGTTGGCTACCTCCTTCGAGAATTACCGAGCCGCCTTTGCCAGCGGCATCGAACGTTGCGGCGGAAGCGTCAAGGATAGCAGAGGATGCGAGTGTGAGCCTGCCGTTTGCTTTGAGGTCGATGGTTCCGCCACGATTTCCCGAGGCGTTGATGCTGCCCGTGACAGTGATGTTGCCTGAATCCGCAGTCACGCGGTATGTGGAGGAAATTGCGGCACCATCCAGAAGTACATCTCCGGTACGGATGCGGTAGTCGCGGGAGCGGGTGAATGTGCCGGCGTTGAGTATGGTATCAAGCGCGGCAAGGCTGCCGTTCGTAACCGTCATTGTGTCGGCGACGAAAGAGCCGGTCATGCCTTTGCTGCCGGCTGATCCGGAAATAGTACCCAGCAGGTCGAAGGATCCCATGGATGCTTTGACCTGAATCGTGCCGGCATCGCCTCCGCCAACCTGGGCGGAGACATCGAGGTTTGCCAAGGTTCCCAGTCTCACCGAGCCTGCGTCCGAGAGTAGGCTAACGATACCTCCGTCGGTATATCGTACCGTGTCCACAAATGTGGAACTGGTGCCTGCCACCCGCAATACTGCACTCGCCACATCTCCTACCACAAGATCGCCTGAGGTCGCGTGAAGTGTGAGTTTTCCGCTGGGCAGGGAAATGTCGCCGTTTATCGCCACATCCGATCCTCGGAGCGTCAGGGACGCACCAAATCCGGCACTGAGGGATGACGGGGAAGCCGATACAGGGCGCGTAACCCGCAGTGTGCCGCTCGTGCTGATCACATAGTTTGATGCGTTTGCTCCAGTAAGGAACGGAGTGACGAGGCTGAGATTTCCTGATGATACGAGTGATCCTTGAGATCCTGCCAGAATTCCGGAAGCCAGAAGCGAGTTTTGCGCAAATCCTTGCAGCTGCAGCGTGTTGGAACCCAGAGTGATCGACTGGGCGTCGAAAGAGATCGAGCCGGAGAGCGGATCGGCTGTCGCAGGAATGGTGCTGGCTAACGCCCTGTTGCCGAGAGTGATCGATTGCGCAGCGAAGGAGACGTTGCCGCCACCTGTATTGAATCCCCTGATCGCTGCCGCTTGGAGGGAAAGCGTCTCGAGGGAAGTCGATCCCAGATTACCCGTTCCATAGGTGTCGATGCTGGAATAGCTGAGAAGGGAGAGCCGACGAACCGAGTTCTGCAAACTTGAGAGGCTTTCGCCACCGAGGAGAAGGCCGTTGCCGCCATTGATGACACCCGGTTGGTTTAGGGCGAGGCTTATTCTGCCGCTTCCCAGAAAAACATCCTTGGCAATGAGACGAACGGACTGGGCGAGGCTTGTCCCTGAGGAGGAATCGATTACAAGGCTTCCCCCGGTCAAGGTGCTGCCGCTTCGTATCTCCAACTGTTGGAGAGCGGATGAGCTGACACCGGAACGGAACACCTGACCCGAGGCATTCGCGCTTACCCGGACTAATGTGCCGTCTCCGCTGCCCATAACCGAGGCGTCTCCGAGGAAGAGTGAATCAATGGGCGTATCGTCTTCTGGCGTTGTGATGGCCGAATCTTCCGCTAATATCAGGTTTTCGCGGGAAACCAGTATGATGTCCTTGCCGGTCAGGGCAACCCCTGCGTTGTCCAACGTCACCGACCTAGAGTTCACAGTGACATTCACGCCGCTTGAGCCGAAGCTGCGTAGCCCGCCGATGAGTAGACTTTCCGTACCGAACTGGTTCAGTGTTTCCGCCCCCAGAACCAGTCCACCGCTGCCGATTCCGGTGGCGTTGATGAGAATGTTAGATGAGCTGTTGATATCCACGAGTCCTCCGCGTCCGGAGGACGAGATGGCGGAAACACCTCCGCGCAGAAGCATGCTCGCGCTGGCGGTGAAGGAGAGATACCCCGCGTCCTGTGGCAGGCGGGCAACGCTCGTGCCGCGGGAGAGGGCGATATCCCGGAAAGTGGTATTTGCAAGAAAATCTTGGTATTCCGCACGCAAGCGGATCACCGCAGATGGAGCGATTTGGAAGCCGCCCACCGATGTCGCACCGGTGCGTGAGGAATCCAGGTTATTGGATCGGTAGCCGGCGACAATTGAGGAACCGTCGGGTGCCATTATGGAGTTAGGTGACGGCGCGACGGACACAGGTGTCACCAGCACCGCGCCAGGCAACAGCGCATAACGGGCGGGAAGCAGGGTATAGGTTCCGCCGGAAAGGGCGCCGCTAGCGGCGAGGGTGATCTGATCGCCCGCCTTCAAGGTGGGGTTGGTATAGCCGGTTTGGCCTTGTAGGTTAGTGGCTGCCGAATCGTTGTTGAACGGCGCGTAAGGTACGTAGCTGAAACCGTATCCCGGGATGATCGCGAAACTTTCGGAAGAGGAGAGAATGTCCTGTCTGCCGCCATTTCCCGAAATCCAGCGATAGGCGTAGAGATCGCCGCCGCCGCGCAAATCCAATGAGGAACCCTCCTCGGTAACCAGACTCAATGCGGCAAGACTGATCGCTTTCGCCGGCGGGCCATCGACCGTGATGTCTTTGCCGGAGGGATCAATCCAAGAATTACCATCGAAGCTGATGCCGTAGGGGATGGTGACGGGCTTGCCCGTTATGGGATCAATAAGGGAAACCGAGGTCGTTCCACCTGCGGCAAGGATCAGCGACGAGGTGACTGGGGCGGATACCGTGTTGCCGGCTATCGAATTCACAGGTGCTGCTCCGTTTCCGTCCCATCCAAGGCGTATGATGCCCCCGGGAGCCCGCAGAGTGCCTGCCTGGCTGATTTGTGAGGCTTGGATCGTTAGGGTGCCACCGGCGGAGTATGGGAGGTTGCGGAGGGATCCTGCAAGGATGGTGACTTTGCCGGGCTCAGTTATCGCCTTATCATAAACGAACACGCCGAATGTGCGCTGTGTGGTCGGGTAGATTTGTCCGGCCTGAAGTGTCAGATCGCCAGCCATCTGGAAGGTTCCATTGCCCCTGATATCACCTTCACTCGCATCAAAATGAGCTTCGCCGATGCCATCCAGAGATAAATCCCCAATATCTACTAGGCCTGCGTTCACAGTCATGCGACCGGTTCCAGAGCGCGGGGCAAATTTATAGGGTAGTATATTGGGGCTGCCGGTCACGCCAGAGCTGAACAACTCGACGTTTGTCTGCTGGGTAGGAGTTCGGAAGTCCTGACCCAACACGATCTGACCTGCGGAGAGGTTGAGATCACCGGAAGAATACAGCACCCCTCCATCAGCTACCCGGAGCTTGCCTGGAAGATTAATGGCTACATTTCCCTCGAAACGCACGTTTCCACGCAGGGTCAGGGAATCGAAATTACCAGAAGCGATCGAGGATAGAGAAAAATATCCCTGCTCCGGGATTGGATTGCCGGACATGTCTTTCACGATGGTGCCAACGGCGATAGGTGTTCCGGTTTGCGGTAACACGAGTCCCGCTTGCCGCACGGTTAGATTTGCATCGGCTGTGGTGTATGGGGTTCCATCCGTGAGGAAGCGTCCCGAGGAAATGCTCAAGACCCCGCCGATGGCCGATTCTCCACCTTTCCGTCCCACGAGGGTTGCGTCCGAGAAGAGCATTTGTGACCCCGCCAAGATGATCGTTCCGCCGTTCGATTCGAGCAAGACAGGGACATACGGTCTACCCGATACCGATGAAGCTGTTGATGGTTCCAGAAACTGCTGTGTGAGCGGAAGATCAAGAATGCCGCTGGCACCCGATACGTCGAGAAGTGCATTTGACTCGATGACGATGTTACCTGAGACGGAGATCGTGCCGCCCGCGTAAACCTTACCCGACCTCAAGCCCAGAGGATTGCTCACCAAGACCTGCTTTCCGGCGGTAGAAAGCGAGGCTGACGATCCGATATGGACCGTAGGGAGTGCGTTCTGAGCGGCACCTATGATCGGATAGGATACCGCTCCTGCGATTGAAATGGTTCCGCCAGGCGTAAATACCGAGCCACGAATGGTGTTGAGTGTGCCATTGAAAGCAACTTTGCCTGTAGCATCCGTTTCAATGGAAGTGTTACTTTCCATGATGACTTCTCCATAGGAAACGATTTGGCGAGTGAAGGAGTCAGTCACACCGGGAGAGGAAAATGAAAGTGAAGCAGTGGTGCGCACACCCTCTTGAAAAATCACTGGCTGTTCGAATGCTAGCGGCTTGCCCACTGCAGCTGTCGCAACTCGGGTGCTGACGATAGGGCGGATGATAGTGCCATCCTTGATGAGAATTCCCGGAGTGCCATTTGCTAGGCCTAGGCCGGTCAGGTTAAATGTGGAAAATCCACCCTGGTTGAATATGGAAGGATCAAGGAGAAGCGTGGCGGGATCGGAAGTTGTTCCTCCGATCTGGATTGCGGAGGCGGTGAGACTTAGGCTGCCTGCTGCGCTGCCCGAAAAACCGAGAAGGTTTGCGCCGAGGCGAAGTGAGCCGCCTAGAATGGATTGGATGTTGGTATCTCGCCCGCCAGTGAGGCTGATAGAGCCGGCGTTTCCGTAAGTAATCTTGCCCTTTGAGTCCGATCGTGCGCCACCTGATACATCGAGTGTGCCGCCATTGTTGAGAATGGTATCGAAGGCGCGAATTGAAATGCCACCACCTGTTAGAAGAATTGGATCCGAACCTGATGAGGGGCTTGTCAGGCGGTCGTCAACAAGAAGACCTGCGGTGCTAATCGTGGCGGTTGCCCCGAGAGTGAATTTACCACGTCCAGAGATGATGGGAGGAGCTACGTTGGTCGTGTTGTTAGCGATGAAATTGAGAGTGGAGAGAGGGAGGTTGGGACTGGTGAAACTCAGGGTCGCGCCGGGTGCGATAATGGAGCCGAGCACGTCGATGTTCGAGGCTGTGAAGCTGAGGTTGCCTCGATTCAAGGTGGTAAGTCTGGAAGCCTCCGGAATGGTGATAGTGCCATCTGGGTTATTCAAAGTGAAGTTCGCGAAGCCGCCTGTGGTGAGGATGTCTGGGTTGAGATAGACGTTTGCCAAAAGATCGCTGCGCAGCGGCAAGGGATTTCCGGCGGCATCGGTCTGGAAAGGGTCGGCTGAGGAGAGGGGATTCGTGGACTGAAAAACTATGGCCGGGGGAGTCGGTGCGAAGTCAGGGAGGCTTGGGTAGCTTCGGTCGGTGGCGGTGAAGTCCAGCAAAAGGCTGCTGCCGGCGGGTTGGGTGCTGCGCTGGTAGATGCCGGCGAATGTGTTGCCACGGAGAGTTCCAGCCAGTGCTAGTGCTGGGGTTGTGATGCCAATTGAACCGCCGGCAGAACCTTGGAGGTAGCCTTGCTCGAACCTGGCGCCGCCGGGGAATAGGATGGCGGAATAAATTTCCGTGACGCCGAACTTGTAATTGGATGCATCGAGGGAGCCGTCGTAGATGCCCTTGTAAATGACGTCGGGGCGGGCGTCTGCGATATCGACGATATTGCCACCTGCCGTGATAAGCCGGGTGGTGCGAACGGTGGCCGCTTGGTAGGCGATGGAGCCGCCGGAGACATCGATTTTCGCTCCGGATTGGATCACGGTGGATTGCCCTGCGGAAATGGTGACGCTGCCTGCTCCGGTGGTGAGCTGGCCTACGCCTCGCTGGATGAGGTTGGCGAAGCCCGCGACATCCGCCAAAGGCGTGCCGATCCACATGGCGGATTCGTAAATGCCGGCATCACGGATATCGATAAGCACCGACTGGCCGCGAAGGGGGCCGTTGCGCTGGAGGGGGGAGTTCGCAAGCTCTGCACCCCGCAGATCGACGCTGATGATGTTCTGGGCGACGGAGACAGGGACGTCGATGGAACCCGCGACATTCACGAGCGAGTTACTGTCGAGATAGACTTGTCCTGCAGATTGTGTGAACGTGGAAGTTGGGGAAATGCCTCCGAGGAAATTCCATTCACCGGCGGCGAGTCTTACCAGTGCGTTTGGAGCTAAGATGGTGGCGTTTTCACCCAGATGGACAGCGAGACCTTCTATATTAATTTGGGAACGGAGGGCGAGAACTGAGCCGATAGTCGTTTCCGTGCTGGAGTATTCTGGAAGGATCTCTATGGCCGAGCCATTGCCTAAAGTCACAGTTCCAGATCTGCGGTTGAGGAAGGGAGCAGAGTTGGTCGAGGTGCCGGAAATGGGGTTTGCCAATGCATCGTAGTGGGCGAGTAGTTCGATGCGTCCATTCAGGGAGACGGAGGTGCTGCTCTGAAGAGTTCCCGTGCTTGTGATCATACTGCCGGCGATAGTGATGGCGCCGCGCGGTGCGGAGATATGTCCTGAGTTGCTACTATGTCCACCGTAGCTGCCAATTTGACCTACATAGACATCGAGTCCACGAAGGGAGGGATCTGCGCTGTTGTGAGCAGCGAAGCCAACTTGTAATCCGGAGGCAATTATGGTCTGACCATTCGGAGTGAGGATGGATCCGGCGTTGCTAACATTCGGGCCGACTAGCGCGATGCGTCCGCCATTTCCATCGGCGGAAACGGATGTTTTGAGTTGTGCACCTGCCTGAATAATAACATCTCCATACTGGCTATTCACCGGTGCTGTTGGAGTGAAAGCTGGTGTGCCGTTGGGGCCTGCTGGCATGCTTAGGCCGGAAAAAAGGAACTGGGAGTCAGGATTATTTAGAAGGCCGCGGTTGATGAGGTTGTTGTTGATGGGTAGGGAGGAGACCGTGAGGGTGTTTACGTCTACCTTGCTGGAACCGCCGAAAATAACGCCGTTTGGATTGATGACGTAGACTTGGCCTTGGGCTTTGATTTGCCCTAGAATTTGGGAGGGGTTGCCTGTTGGGTCCGTGATCTGGTTGAAGGCGATCCATTGTTTGGCGTTCGCTCCAGCTGCTGACTGATTAAAGGTGACGGTGGTGTTTTTTCCGACGTTAAAAGTTTGCCATTGGAGCAGTGCCTGTTGGGCAGTTTGTCGAATGCCGACATCGACTAGGCCTTGCAGGTCCGTAGTCTCGGTGGGAAGATCTGCGCCCTGCCATTTACTTGGATCGGTGCCCACTCCGGGGGCGACTTGGAGCCCGTTGATACCGATTCCATTGGGCACAATAGGGAGCCCGGGGCTTAGATTATTAGGTCCGGATATAGCTGCGGCGCGGGCGGCATCCTGCATTGCACGGACGGCATTGAGTGCGTTGCTGGTGCGTGCGAGTGCGTCTTGGGCGTTGGTTCGCGCTTGGGCGGTATCGGCGGGTGTAGTTACGCCAGTTCCCGATCCGCTGCCTGTGGGTGCTGAGGAGCTGCCTCCACCTCCTCGGAGAATATCGCCAGCACGACTGTAAATAACGCTGGAGATGATAACAGCGAAACCGAGAGACAGGTAGCCGCCGAGGGTTCTGCTGGACTTGTGAAATGTCGGTTTCATTTTGAGGAAGGGAGGAGAGTTTGTATTACGAGCTACTATTATGGATTTGAGTGAAGTTTCTGAAGTTCGATCCCGTTGATAGCGGGTGGTTTTTTCTCGATCAGGCTGGCGAGAAATTTCTCACGATTTTCTTGGGCTTTGAGTGCGCGAAGACGGTTTTTGAGTTGCGGCGTGATCTGCTCTAATGTGGGGATAGTTTCTTCGCGGGTATCGAGGAATTTGATGATATGCCAGCCGTCCTCCATGCGGATGGGCTTTGAAATTTGATTGAGTTTAAGAGATGGAAGCACCTCTCGTATGGATGGTTGGATTAGATTTTCCTGCAGCCAGCCGAGTTCGCCGCTATGAGCAGCACTGGTGCGGTCATCACTAGTGACACGTGCGATTGATTCAAAATCCGCGCCGGGGGCATCGAGTTGTTTGAGAATAGCATCGAGGCGTTTCTTTGTCTCGGTGCTGTCGCCGTTCTTGGTATCCGCGATGTAGATCTGGGAAAGTAGCCAAGATTTTGGTAATTTGAATGCAGCTTTATTTTCGTTGTAGGCGGTAGCTAGTTCCTCTTGAGAAGGATATTCAGCAGCGGGTAAGGATTGTTCTCTGAGATAGCTCTCTGCAAGTGCAGCTTCCTGGGTGCGGCGGAGTTGCGCTATGACTTCTGGTTTCTGGTCATGCTTGGCGGTTGCTGCCTGCTGGAGAACGAGGCGCTGGATGAGAAGAGCACGGACGAATTGGTCGAGGGCTTCCGGGTTAAGCGGTGCGGTTGTCTCGCTACTTGCGTTGATGGAATCGAGGAGGGATTTCACCTCAGTGGTTGTAACTTCTACCTCGCCGATTTTCCCGAGAATTTCCGCAGCATGCATTGGTGCAGTGACGGCGGCGATGAGTGATATGATTTTGATAAACATGGGAAATTATTCTTTTTGAGCGGAAAGGCGATTGTCGATGATCGTGTCTTTATAGTCTTGGACTTGGGTCTCGATGGTGACACGGGTCTTCTGAATGAAGGGTTCACGTGCGGAGAGAGCTTTACCGAGGGCGTATTTTTCATAGCGATCGAGAATTTCCAGAGAGGTGGTATAGAGTTTGAGATTCTTACGTTCGCGATCGGCGATGGTGTTTTTTAAGAACAGGACTTGGTTGGCGAGTTCTGAGCGGGCAGCTTCCTTCTGTTGGGCGGTTTCGACAGCCTGCTGTTGAGAAACTTTCCATTTCTCTAGGGCTTGTACGTATTCCTTGAGGCGTTCCTCGTAGGTCGTAAGCCTTTCGTTCAGACCGGAAATGATCTTCTCGGATTCCGATTTTTGCTTATCAGTTTCTTTTATCATGCCTATGAGCTTGTTATTTAGGTTGTCGACCTCCTTTTGGAGATTGGCAGATTTCACTTGCTCCGCAGCGAACGTGGCGACCGCGTTGGCTTTTTCCGTTTCTGCGGCACGCAGTAGGAGGGCGGTTGAGCGGAGTTGCTCGCGAAGTTTTATCTCGGCAGGTGATACATCTTGAGCAGCGAGCGGTAAGCTCAGAAGGATTAGACAGAATACTGATTTCATGAGCTTAGAATTTTGCGTTTAGATCGAGCTGGAAGGTGTCGGAAGACAGTGGAGCGCCGGCAATTTCATCGGATGACATCCAGCGCATGCCGATGCGGACTTTAGGTGATAGGGCGAGGCTCGTGCCTAAGTGGTAGCCTTTTACATTGGTGCCACCGCCGCCGAAGTCAGAATCGGCAAAGCCATCGACAACAGAGTCGCTCTCGACATAGCGATATCCAATGCTGACGAGCCAGTCACCGAAAAGCTCCATCTGAGGTTTGCCGATCTGAAAACCTCCATAGTAGGCCATATCGCCGCCATCGTAGTTACCAAGGAGAGGCCCAGCTCCATCCGGGTCTGGGCCGCGGTTATTGACGGCGTTCGCATTGAGCGCGGTCTCATCGAAGGCAACGTTCTTGATTACCTCAGTGAGTGCCGAGAAACGGATTGAATCAAAGCCATCATAATCGATTTTTGCGGTGAAAGTGAAGTTCTCAAATGGTGTGGCGAGGCCGTAGTATTGGAACTGATTGATTGTGCCGTTGTTGTTGGCTGGGTCAGGAGTGATATTGCGGATAGGAAAATAGGTATTTCCACGTTGTGCGAAGCCGGGGCGGGAAGTGTCGGTATCGCCTGCGTCAGATGAGTTCAGAGGAACGAAGGGAGAAGAAAGCTTGCCTTCGATATCTTTGAATGAGTAGTAGCCGAGAGCGACTTTTGCGGTCCAGTCCTCATCGACTTTCCAGTTGATGCCGATCTGGGAAGAGTAGAGGTATTTATCGGTAGACTCAAATTTCGATGGCTGGTTGGAAGCGAAATTCAGAGCAGTGTTAAAAACTGGAAAGAAACCCATAGCTCCAAAAATGCTAAGGTTATCAGTCGCTTTCACATTGGCACGGACTGCGAGTCCATCGAAGCCGAGATCGTCATCAAAAATGACTTCCGAGTTGAAGAAAGGATTATCAAAGCGGCCTGCCATGAATAATAGCTCCTCGCCATCGCCGGGACCGGCGTCATAGGTAATGAAGGCGCGATCTAACCACAGATTGTATTTCGAGAAATTGCCACCGCTACCACCGAGAGTTTGGTTGGGTGAGGTTGGAGAATTTGAATCACCGGTTGCTACGCGGACGCCTGCGTTGAATCCGTCTCCGAGTAGAATTTCAGCACCGGCGCGAGCACGTAGGCGAGGGCGGTGGCGATCTTGATCGACGTTGTGTTGTGGGGAGAAGACGGTGCCGGTGGTGTCGAAGGGCGAGCCGCTGTTGATAGCTGCAAAATCTGGGAAGGCTCCGGCATTGTTGTTGCCGTCATCAAAAAAGATGTTTTCCGAGCGTAGGCGGATATCACCAAAGGGGATGAGACGAGAAGTCCAGTCTGGGGTTTCATTTCCGCCCCAATTTTCTTCGCGAGCTTGAGCCATGAGTTCCTGCTGGATTTGGTCTCGCATTTCGTTTTTTACGACCTCAGGGATGTAGGTAACGCGCTGGCCAGCGGGATCAATTAGCGGGGCGGCAGCGGCTTCTGCTTCGGAGCGGGCGATCATAGCTTCCTGCTCGGCTTGCTGAATGAGAGCGACTGCTTCCGCTTGGGTGAGAACACCCTTTTTTACGAGTGCCGAAATCAGGTTGATCGTCGCATTCTGGCTGGGTGAAACTGCGGGCGCAGGAGTTTCGCTGGGCAAGTTGTCCGGGAGGGCGATTTCTTCTTTGGACTCGAGTAATTCGGAAAGTGGGGCGTTAGGAGCCGAACCCACGGGTGAAGGGAGTTCGTTAGGAGCGTCCTGCGCGATGGCGTGCAGGCTGGGAAGTAATGCTATTACTGTGATGAGATTGCGAGTGGTGTACATTTAGGAAAATAGGGATAAGAGATCAGGGCTTCTGTGCGCTCATGCGAAGGTTAATAGGCATAGGCATGTCCGCAGGCGGAGGATCAGGTAGTTGGAGGCCGGTGAGAATCTGGTTTCGGATAATGCGGTCGAGATCAGGCTTGCCAGTTGAGCTGGTGAGTTGGGCGCGGTTCACGCGGCCTAGGCGATCCACCCAGATTTTCACACCAATCGTGAAACCTTCGCTACGCGTGTCGGTATTTGTTCGAAGAGCACTGGAGATACTGTTCTGCACTTTGGATGCATACCATCCGTATTTGCTGGCGCTTCCTCCGCCACCGATGTTGCCGCGGCGTCCATTGCCGTTTCCGCCACCTGAGGTGAGGCCAAAGCCATTACCATCGCCACCGGTAAGTCCGGTGCCGATATCTGCAGAGGGTGCTTCCGGTGTAGATGGTGCTTCCGGAGGGGGTTCATCTGCGGCGACTGGTTCTTGCTCGACCATCTGCTCCTCTTGGGGAGGAGGCGGAATATTTTCCGGAGGTGGCGGCGGAGGAGGTGGCGGCGGCGTAGGGAGTGGCGGTGGGATGAATATCTCTACGATTTGGGCTTCCTTGCGTTTAGAAGACGAAGGGGTGCTTTCCGCGAAAACGACGAAATAGACGACGGTTCCGATGAGGAGGGCAGCTATAACTCCTCCGATCAGGCGTCGCTTGGTGCGGCCTTCTTTTTCGAAATCGTATTCTTCATCTACGGACATGGCAGGAGGTTATTTGGCGGGCTGGGTGGCGAGACCGATCTTATCGATCTGCAGGCGTCCGAGGATATCGAGGACATCCATGATGCCTTGGTATTGGGTGGCGCGGTCTCCGCGGACGACGACTGGGACGTCTGGAGTGGCGGCTTTGATGACTCCGAGTTTGCTCTCAAGCTCAGCGAGAGTGACGGGGAGAGTGTTGAGGGCTATCTTGCCCTCGTTGCTGATAGTGATAGCCTGCATTTTCGGTGCACTAAGATCGGCCGCAGCACTCTTGCTTGCGCGTGGAAGATCTACTTTTACGCCCTGGACACCAGCGGTGGTCATGATGATGAAGATAAGAAGTAGGACGAGGTATAGGTCCACCATGGGGGTGACGTTGATATCGTCGTAGTTGCTTTCTGCGGAGGCCATAAGTCTTGAGTTGCTATTGATTTGAGGCTTCTTTAAGCGGGAAGATCGTCTTTGCTACGGAGTTGGGCGCGGGTGAGAGGCTTTCCGCTAGGTGGGTAGAATTCGGCCATTTTTGCGACGAATTCGTCGATGAATACCTCCATGTCTGCGGTGGATTCCTTGATGCGACTGTTTAGGTAGGAGTAAATAAAGAGAGCTGGGATGGCTACGATGAGGCCGGCGACGGTGGCAAGCAGGGCGGAGGCGATACCGGGGGCGATCGAGTTGACGTCGACCTCACCGGATTTTGCGATGATGGCGAAGGTGATCATCACGCCGACAACGGTACCCAAGAGGCCAACATAAGGACCGCCAGCAATAGATATTGTGAGGAAAATGAGGCCCTTTGTTAGCTTGTGTGTCTCATGGACGAGGCCGCCATTGAGTGCGGCGCGTATGGCAATAATCGAGCGGCTGGAGAGACCGCTTTGCTGATTTTTTCCAGGAGATAAGCGGTTGGAGATTTCCTCAGAGCCGATATGATAGATGTAGTAGAGAGGAGAGTGCTTGATAATCGACTGAGTGCGGGCATCCGCTTGGCCACCGAAGCTGGTAATACTGGACTGATCTTCATGATCGATTGCGGTGAGATCTTTGGAGACATGTTTCCATTTTTGTTGGAAGAGCTGGCTAGCTTTTTGGATCTTGTTGAGGTAATTGAATTTTTGGATGGCGACGGTCCAACCTACAACGATCATGATGACGCAGACGCCAATGGCGATCCAGCCATCGAACATCATATTTTTAGCAATATCTCCGAATAGGGCTATGTGCTCCATAGCTCCGCCCCCGCCTTCGTGTCCACCGCCTGAGGATGTCACCTCGCCAAGAAAAACGGTGCGCTGGGCAACATCGGTCGCGCCTTGTTGAATAGCCGCAAGCTTCAGCCAGTCTTTAGAGCGGGCGATATTAGAAATGATCAGGGAGTCCAACTCGCCATTGTATTTTTCGGTTCCGTTTGCAGGAATACCATCGCCAAGGCCGCCGATGATGCTGTCCGATGAGAGATCTGGCAGGGCAGCTGCGAGAGAGCTGGTAGGGATGCCGTTAACATATAACTGGATGTTTCCATCCGTTGCAGTGAAGGCAATATGAGACCAAGTTGCAGGAAGCAGCGCTTCGCCTGGCTGGGATGCATTTCCTCCGACTTGGATGACGGGTGAGCCTTGGTTTAAAAGGAGACGGAAAGATTTATCACCAGATGTTTTGGAGTAAATTACGGCGTTGTTCTGGAGTGCAGCAGGTCGAATCCACGCGGACCAGGTGAGTGCTTGGCCAGCTTTCCAATCGAGGCTCTCGGAAGCTGGTATGACAAGTGGCGTATCAAGCAGGCGTAAGCTACTGCCGATAATGCCCCCATCAGAAGTGACTCCAGGGTTACTTGAGTTATTTGCATTTTTAGTTGAGTCCGTGAAATTAGCGCCTGTTTGGCCGAACTGCATGGCAAGGCTGGTGTGGGAATCATATGCATCGACAGGGTTGCTTGATCCGGTGCCTTCGGTGCCGCCGTAGTAGAGATTAACCAAGGTTTTTTCACCCGCTTTAACGACAGGTATTTTTAGCCAGATGAAGCCTTCGTTGAGCAGATTGTCGAAGCGCTCGATTTGGTAGGGATAAGTTTTTTTTCCATCTGGGGAAACGAAACGGAGATCTGCCCCGTCTTGGGCTGCTCCGAGGAACTGGAAATTTCCGTCATGAAGACGGACGAGTATTGTGGCATCGGTAAGGTTATCTCCCAGTGCTGCGGAGTCTGCGCTTGCATCAATCGTGATGGTTTGCCGCTGGGACCATGCAGGGTTCCACCAGTTTTCTGGTGAGTCTTCTGCTTGGAGCTGCGCGATGAGCGGCAATAAGAGTAGGAAGCTATAGGAGATACGGAGCATGGCGATTTACTAAGTGAAAAAGTGAGAGGTGTTAATATTCGATCCAGCCGCGAAATGTGACACGAATGTCACCTTGCTCGACAGGGGAGACGGAATTTAGGGGAAAGGCGATATCGAGGGATGAATTGAAAATTTTCTTGTAACGAAGCCTGCTGCCGACTCCTGCGCTAAGGAGGTAGGTGCTGGAGGCTTGTCCTGGAAGGGCATCGTAGCTGTAGAGTGCGCCAGCATCGACGAAGGTGTGGAAGCGTAGCTCATCTGCGAGTGGCTGTTTCTTCGTGGATTTTCCAAAAAGGGATTTGGTGCGATATTCTCCGGTAAGAAATAGGGCGTTGTCGCCAAGTGCAGTGCTTTCGAGATAGCCGCGTGCGGTGGAGAGACCGCCGCCGCTGTATTGTTCCGTATTGATGAGAGGTTTATCTGAGAGCTGGCTTTGAATTTTCACGAAGAGCTGCGAGTCATCCTTTAAATCGTGGGTGTGGGATAGGTCGCTTTTAATGACGACGAAGCTGCCGTTTGCTCCGAAGCGTTTCCGGCCGTAGGCTGTGCTATCAGAGCCAAGGCCGCGGAGATTGAAGAGGAGGGAGCTATTAAGATCGGTGAATGCGTCTTCGCCGTGGAGCCATGTTGCACCGTAATTTGCACTGAGTGGATAGTATTCAATCGGAGCAGAAATGTTCCCACCGCCGACTAGGAGATCTTCACCAAAGCTTTTCCAATCCAAACCGATGCCAAAAGACTGGTAGAAACCATCAGACGAAGGCATGTCGAAAAGAGCACGTAAAGTGAAGATCTCGCCCTTACCGATTACAGATCCACCACCAAGCGTGGAGATATCACTGTCTTGTCTTACAGCGGAGACAAGTAGACTTAGTTTATCAGAAACGCGGGCGGTATAATATCCGGAATAGACCAGAGCGTCATCGGGGTTTTCTGGAGCTATCTGTCCGCTGAAGCCGATGGTGTGTCCGAGTTGGAAGAGGTTTGCATAGGAAATGCCTGCGTTCAGGCGCAGTTCTGAGGTGTTGGGGCTATATCGATTGTTGAGTTCAATTGAGCCGTGAAGAGGCATCTTGTCTTCGACGTTTAGATCGATATCGAAGGTGCCGGGGACAGTGCCAGGCTTGAGCTCTGGAGTGACACGGCGGTCAGAAAGGCGATTGAGAGCAAGTATGTCTCTCTGGACATCATTCATGTTCGGCACTCCTCCCTCTGCCATGGACGGGGAAGCTGCTTTGATTTTGCTTGGGAGAAACCAATTTGCGCCGTTCACTCGGAGACGACCTACGGTCCCTTCTACGACTTCTAGAATGATGATTCCGTGGCGCGGATTCTGTTGAGGAATAAGGACAGAGACGGTCTGGTAGCCATTTTTGTGGTAGGCCTGCTCAAGACTCTGTCTGGCCTTTTCTACATCGTCAGCTGTACGCGCAGGGCCGAGGTATGGGTAGACAGATTCTTCGACTTCTAAGTTACTAATCTTGGTCGCGCCTTTGACTCGGTATTCTTGGATGTAAAAAATCGGATTTTCGGGTGATCCGGGCTTCGCTATATCAGGTGACGTTGTCGTCAGCTCTGAATTCTGTGCAAGCGATTTTCCTACTAGAACCATAGCGCACGCGCTAACTAAAAAAGTATTTCGGAGGTAGTTACTAGTTTGGAAAATGAGATGCATATTGCGCGCTATAAAAACTCTCAGCGGCGCGAAAAAACCACTCGCCTAGACCGATCGCAAAACTCTCGATTTTCATATTTCTCTCAACAGGCAAATCGTGTCGAAATTGTCACATAACCATACTCTGGAGGGTTATGTGACAGCGCAGAAAGTGCACCCGACTGGATTGAAGCCCATGCCTCCATCCGGTGTGCGACCTCCGGTCGTTTGGATGGTGGTGCATAAATGCACTCGACTGGATTGGCTCCAACGCCCATCCGGTTTGCAGCCTCCGGTTGATTAAAAAGAACGGGTGCAAGATGTGCACCCGACTGGATTCGAACCAGTGACCGTCCGCTTAGAAGGCGGATGCTCTATCCATCTGAGCTACGGGTGCGTCGGTGGAGGAGAGGTTGGTTAGCAGGGGAAACTGGGAGGTGCAAGTCATGGTTTTTGCACCTTGGTTGAGGAGAAATCAGTCTTTGGTGGTGAGGACAATGTCTTTGAACTGCACTTGCATTGGGGGGCCTTGGTGCATTTGGAGGGCGATGACGCCGCTTTTTGGAGCTTCGGCGGTTTCGTCAGTCACGTCTGCGGTGAGCTTGCCGTTGATGAAATGTTGGACATGATTTCCTTGGGCGACGATTTTGTATTCGTTCCAATCGTCTTTATTGATGGCGGCTTGGATTTCTTTGGAGTCGCCAGTGACACCGGTGACTTCGATTTTTGGTTTGGCAGGTTTTTCTCCTTGTTTGATGACGACTTGTTGGCTGCGAAGAGCGAGGATTCCACGGCCTTTTTCTTCGTAGAGGATGCCGCTGTATTTTTCACCGTATTCGAAGTCAGCTTGGTAGCCGCTGACGATGAATTTTTCCGCATCGATGACTTTGCTGCGGTATTGAATGCCGCTGTTGGTGAATTTTTTATCGTCACCAGGGGTCATTTTGTATTTTAGGACTAGAGTGAAATCTGAGGCTTCGCCGTCTTTCCAGATGAGGAAAGTATTTTGGGGTACCGGATTTTCTGCGGTAGCGGTGGCGGTGATCACTCCGTCTTTAACAGACCAGAATTTTGCATCTCCGACCCAACCGGTGAGATCTTTGCCGTTGAAGAGTTGTGTTTCGCCAGCGAGGGCGGGTAGGGAGAGTGCTGCGAGGAGGAGAATGTTTTTCATGATGTTTTTTTTGTTAGATGAAACGTACGGCGTGTTTTTTTGAGAGTTTCAAAGTATCGCCGGATGTGAGTGAGATGGGAGTCGTGGGATCGGTGAGCTTCTCTCCGTTGAGTTGGACGGATCCGGAGAGGATGAATTGTTTACGCAGCTCGCCGTTGGATTTTTCCAAATCGAATGCAGATTTAAATGCATGGGCGGTAATGGACAGGACGCTGAGGTCTGCGGGGAGCTCGGAAATGTTGAGTTCGGGGAGTTCGGCGGCGTTAAGATCCTTTTTGGAAAAGCGGGTATCCCAATCAGTGCGCGCGGCGGTGGCCTCTGTTTGGTCGTGGTAGCGGGCGGTGAGTTGTTCCGCTAGAGATTTTTTGGCTTCCATAGGGTGCATGGAAGGGTCGAGCGATTGGCCGAGAAGGAGGGTGTAGTAACGAGCCATGAGTTCATCGGAAACGCTCATGAGCTTCCCAAACATTTCCTGTGGAGGCTCGGAAACGCCGATGTAGTTGCCGTAGGATTTCGACATTTTTTTCACGCCATCGAGGCCTTCTAACAGAGGCATGACCATGACGACTTGTTGTGGCTGGCCTTCGTCTTTCTGCATGTCTCGGCCGACGAGGATGTTGAAAAGTTGGTCGGTTCCGCCGAGTTCGACGTCGGCGCGGATTTCGACGGAGTCCCAGCCTTGCATGACGGGGTATTGCAGTTCGTGAAGGCGGACTTCTTGACCGGAGTCGAGTCGGTTGCGGAAATCCTCACGTTGGAGCATTTGCTGGAGGGTGACGCGGGCGTTGAGTTTGAGGATTTCCTCGTAGCTCATTTTGCGGAACCAATCGCCGTTATAAACGATCTCGGTTTTTTCGCGGTCTAGGATTTTGAAAGCCTGCTCGGTGTATGTCGCTGCGTTTACGAGCACCTCGTCGCGAGTGAGAGGAGGGCGGGTGGCGGAGCGGCCTGAGGGATCGCCGATGGTTGCGGTAAAATCGCCGATGAGGAGAACTGCTTGGTGACCGAGGAGCTGAAACTGGCGGAGTTTTTCGAGTGCGACCGTGTGTCCAAAGTGGATGTCTGGGGCGGTGGGATCGACGCCGAGTTTGACGCGCAGGGGGCGGCCGAGTTTGAGTTTTTCCAGGAGTTCTTTTTCTGAGAGGACTTTAGCGGCTCCGGCGGTGAGGTGTGAGAGTTGTTGTTCTGGGGACAAGGGAAATGGAGGTTATGAGTCTTTTTCTTTTGGGGTATCGCGTTGGATAGATTTGGTATTATCGAGGTAGTCGATGGTTCGTTGGGCGAGATGGGTTACAGCATCGCTCACGAAAGTATCTAATTATCTACGGAGACTTATAGAGATCACGATGATGACCAAAACCAAGATTCCGATACCCACTAGAATTTTAATACCCGTCGTCATTCCTTTTTGGGCAGGCTTAGGTGGCAGTGCGTAAGGATTAACATAGCCAGCGGTTGGCGTTATGGTTTTTTGGGAGATGGCGCCATGTGCGGGTTTGACAACATTAGCGGCGGGCACTGCGCGTGCAGTCGGCGCGCCACGTGAAGGTTTATTGCTCATGCCTGCGCGAGTGGGCTTGTTTGACGCGATTGCAGCAGCCGGCGCTGAGGTTTCGTTTTCGGACTGAGTTGGTTCAGCTGATTTTTGTTCAGCTGTTTCAGTTAGCTCAACCGCAGGTGGAGCTGGTTCTGGAGCAGTAGGCTCAGGGTTATTGTAAGCCTGTGACGAAAGGTGAACACTGGGCTTTGAACCGACAGGCGGGACAAGAGGTTTTGAAACCGAAGCAGTTTTAACCAATTGGGTGGGTTTGGTTTCATGAACCACCTCTTGTTTTTGAACTGCCCCACGCATCATGGGTTTTTTGGACGCCGACGATTTTGGGACTACTGGGGTAGGTGCTCCAATGCTCAGCTCTGGCGAGCTGTATGCACTATCGTTTTGCATGAACAGATGTAGCGCATCGCGTGCTGATGCTGGTCGATCAGAGGGTTGGCGATTGATCAGCCACATGATCCAAGTGCAAGCCCAGAGGGGAATACCTGCACGGACTTCCTCGATGGGCACAACATGGTGCTGCATGTGAGAAGCCATGACTTGGACGGCGGTTTCTCCATCGAAGGGATAAGTGCCGGTGAGTGCATAGTAGAAAACACAGCCGATAGCGTAGATGTCTACGCGTTGGTCGATGGGGATACGCTCAAATTGTTCTGGGCCCATGAAGTAGATGGAACCGAAAACGCCATCGGATTGGTCGATAGTTTGGAGAGATGGTTTCGCAGAGTGTTTAGCGAGGCCGAAGTCGACGACTTTCACTTGGAACTTACCTGAGGGAAGCCAAGTGAGCATGATGTTTCCGGGTTTGATATCGCGGTGAACGATGTGGAGTTCTTGAGCGGCGATCAGAGCCTCCAAGGATTGCATCGCGAGATGACGGAAATCTTCCCAAGTGAAAGAAGCATCGGAAACAATTTCCTCAAGGGTTTGTCCGGATAGTAATTCCATGACGACGAAAGGGCCGTCTTCGTCTTTGCCTACATCGTAGATGGTAACGATGTTCGGATGTTGGAGTGATGCGAGAGCGCTGGCTTCTTTGATGAGTTGTCGCGTCGCTTCGTCCGTGATGGAAACATCGCCTACGTGAGTGAGGATGCGTTTAATAGCGACATCACGGCTCATCCGATTGTCGTGAGCCTTGTAAACCGAGCCCAGTCCTCCTTGGGCGATTTTTCCTATAATTTCGTAGCGATCTTCCATGGATAAGGGACTTCTCTCCGTAATACTTAAAGTTTGGTTTCAATCATCGCGCGTTTGCGGCGGACTTCGATCCAGCGTTCGTATTGTGCGGAGGTTTTGTTGCGGGTGACACGTTCTTCGATCATGGCGCGGACCTTGGAAAGTGGAGGCGCAGGTCCGAGGTTTTTGCTGATGATTTTAACGATGGTGAAACCGCGAGGATCAAGTAGGGGTCCGACTGCTTTGTCAGTTGGAGCTTCAAAGATGATAGCTGCGAATTCTGCAGCGAGATCGGTTCTTGGGACGTTTTCTTGGAGACCTCCCTGGGCAGCAAAGGCGTCTTTCGAATGCGTTTTTGCAGTTTCGGAAAAGTCCGCACCTTTGTTGATTTTATCGGCGAGTCCTTCAGCGAGGGCTAGCTGTGAATCAGGGGTTGCTACTGCGTTATCTGGATCAGCAGCAGGTATGAAGATTTTTTGGAATGTGATTTTATCCTGAGCTACATCACGGAGTGAGTCTTTGACTTTGTTGTATTCGTTTTGAACTTCGTTAGGAAGAGCTGGTGGTGCATCTGAAAATTGTTGAGCGCGCATGGCTTGGACTACCATTTTTTCACGTGTCATTTCGCGATAGCCTTCCATGGTGAGGCGAGATTTTTTCAGCTCCTCACGGAATTTTGCTTCGTCGCCGTTATAGAGTTGTTGGATCTGGCGTTTGACTTCTTCTTCGATAATCGTCGAGTTGATTACTGCTCCGAGTTTCTTGAACTCGTCTAGAATGATTTGTCGATCGATGAGTTCGAGTAAGACCTTTTGCTGTGCTTCTTTGAATTGCTTTACAAATTCTGGGCCGCGTCTGGGGAATTGTGTGGAGAGCTGTGCGTAAATCGGAGCGAGCAAGAATGAGACCTCATTTTTGGTGATGACCTGGCCATTAACCTTGGCAGCGATTCCATTGACTTCGACAGGCTCGGCAAGGGCGAGGCTACTGAAAATACTCAGAGCGAAGAATGAGGCGATTAAGCGTTTGGACATGGGAGACGGAAAAATTACGAGATTCAGGCGATAGGCGATGCGCTGAGTTTTCAGTGCATTGCCGAAGATTGCAAGCTGGGAAACTTGCAGGATTCGAGAGTATTTCGCAAACAGCTCCCGTTACTCAAGCATCAAGTCTGAGGGCGGCCTTTTGGGCGGCTGATTTAGCGTCGGCTTTGGTTTCAGAAGAGGCCGTGAGGCGCATACCGACGGGTTTGGAGACTCCGAATTCCTCCATGGTCACGCCATACATCACATCGGCGCGGGCCATGGTGCGTTTGGAGTGGGTGACAATGATGAACTGGGAGCGATCGATAAAGCGGTCGAGGACTTTGACGAAACGGTTGATGTTGGACTCGTCGAGAGGGGCGTCGAGCTCGTCGAGGACGCAGAATGGGGACGGTTTGATCATATAGATCGAGAACAGGAGGGCGACGGCGGTCATCGAGCGTTCACCACCGGAAAGGAGGGTGATCGACTGGAGTTTTTTGCCCGGTGGCTTGGCGATGACTTCGATTCCGGACTCGAGCGGATCATTTTCGTCGATCAGGGTGAGGTCGGCTTGGCCTTTTTCACCGAAGAGCTCTTTGAACATGTCGCGGAAGTTGATGCGAACTTGGGCAAAAGTTTCTGAGAAACGGCGTTGAGTTTCTTCGTTGATGCGTTCGATGACGGCGAGGAGTTCGGTTTTGGAGGAAACTAGATCGTCGTGTTGGTTGCGAAGGAAGGTGTAGCGTTCTTCGAGTTCGTCGTATTCCTCGATGGCGTCGACGTTGACCGGGCCCATGGACTCGATTTTGCGTTTGAGGTCTTGGACGAGGGATTCGATGTGGTTCCAGTTCGGCTCGCCCGGCATGTCGGGAACTTCATCGAGATCGTCTGAGGAAGTGTTAGAAACTTCTACTTCAGGATCGGTTTCATCTGCGCCGGAAGCGTTGCGAGCGTTTCTGGATTGGAGGGTGCTGAGTAGCAAGTGTGCGTCTGGCTCGAAAGATTCGAGCGTAATTTGGTGACGATCCTCGGTGGTGGAGAGGAGGTTTTCGAGGCGCAGATCGAGCTTGGTGGCGGCGATTTCTTCGCGGCCTTTTTGTTCGTTGATGGCAGCGAGTTGTTTGCGAATTTCCGACAAGCTAGCTTCGGCAAGTTCGATGTTTTTGATCAGCTCGTTGCGGCCTTGTGAGCGGGACGAGAGTTCTTGTTGGAGGTCTTCGGCCTCGATTTTATGATCCTCTACTTGAGAGGTGAGTGATGCATTTTCATCGATCGATGATTGGATACGTTGTTGGAAATTTTCGATTTCGGTTTCGCGGCGGATGGCGATTTCGCGGAGCTCGGAGAGGCGAGCTTCCATCGGGCGTTGTTGTTCCTCAGCGGCTTGTTTTGCGCGTTTCTCGACGGCTAGATTGGTGCGGAGTTCGTTGAGTGCGATGAGGAGTTCTTGTTCCGAGGAAAGGGCAGAATCCGACTGTGATTGAAGCGAGCGAGTTTGGTCTTCGATGGCTTCGAGGCGTTCGCGGGTGGCGGCGAGTTCGGACTCGAGGGACTGGCGAGAATCCGCAGCGGAGTTTTCGCGTTTCTCGAGTTCGGAGCGTTCCCAGCGCACGTTTTCGATGCGGGTGTTGAAGTTTTCGACTTCGCGAGTGGCGAGGGAAAGCTGACCTTGGAGGGTGGAGAGCTCAACTTTTTGGCGTTGCAGGCGTTCGCGAGCGGTTTCGACGGCTTCGCGATTGGCTTCGAGTGCGGCTTCGAGAGATGTGACGCGCTTACGTGCTTCTTCGTCGGCTCTGCGGAGTTCGGCGACTTCTAGTTCGAGCGAGCGAACTTCATTTTGGCGTTCTAATAGGGAAGTGGAATTTCCGGAAGTTGCGCCGCCTTGGATGGTTCCTTCTGGAGAGAGCATTTCGCCTGCGAGGGTGACGAAGGTGAGCGTAGAGTAATCGGAGCGGAGCTTGAGTGCGGTTGTTAGATCTGGGACAATCAGGGTTTTTTCTAACAACTGCTCGATGATCGCGGCGACTTGTGGTTCGGATTTAACTTTGTCGAGAGCCCATGCGGTTGCGCCTTGAGGGAGAGTTTCGATTTGGGTTCCTGAGGCGACAGGGATGAGATCTTTTGGAAGGATCGCGGCTTGGCCGAGTTTTTTTTCGGTAAGGCGTTGGATGAGGGTCTCGGCAATTTGAGAATCGGAGACGAGAACGGTTTGAAGTTTCGCGCCGAGGGCGGCTTCGATGGCGCGGGCGGCGGATTCATCAGCGCGGATGAAGTTGGCGAGCACGCCTTCGATGGAAGGTGTGAAATATTCTGGTGTGTCGAGGCCTTTGAGTAGGTTCTGAGTGCCTTTGGCAAAACCTTCTCCGGAGGCGACGAGTTGTTTCACTGCATCGAGACGGGCGGCGCGTTGGGCGAGAATTTCGTTAGATTCCGTGGCGGCTTTGCGTGAGGCATCGAGATCACCGCGGGTGTGTTGATAGGTGCGCTCGGCGGCTTGGAAGGTTTCTTCGAGCTCGGTGAGTTTGCTGCCAGTTTCGGAAACGGAAGCAGCGATCTGAGTTTGTTGCGCGATGAATTCTTCGACGCCGATGTTGAGGCGTTGTTCTTCCTCAGCGAGTTGGCGAGAGCGATCGCGGTTGCCTTCGAGTTGGGCGAGTGAGGATTCAATTTTCGCCTGCATAGAGGCGATGAGAGTTTGGGTTTGGTTCGCCTCGATGCGTGAAGCGCGTAGGGAAGCTTCGAGGTTGGCGCGGGATTCGCGAGCGGCGAGGGTTTGCTCTTCTTGTTTAGAAAGTTGCAGTTCTTGATCGGCGATGTGGCGATTGAGTTGGTCGAGTTGATCGCTCGCTGCGGTGAAATCGAATTCCTGTTGCGCGAGTTTTTCGCGAGTTGAGGAGATGTCTGAATGGTTTTGAGAGATGCGGCCTTCGAGTTCGGATTTGCGCTCGTTGTTGAAGGCGATGCGCGCTTGTGCGGAGGCAAGGGCGTTTTGGTGCTCGTTGAGTTTTTGGCGTAGTTCGGCTAGTTCGGCTTCGAACTGGCGGGCGGCGGTGCGGGCTTCGGCGACGATTTCTTCTTTCTCTGGAAGCTGGCGATCGAGGTGGGAATCTTGTGCGTCGAGCGAGCGGATGGAGTTGGTGAGTTCAGCACGAGCGGCGGTGATTTCGACGTAGCGCTTGTGCGCTAGATGAGTGTCGAGCACGCGGTAGTCGGTTGCTAGAGCTTGGAAACGACGGGCTTTTGCGACCTGGCGTTTGAGCGAATTCATGCGGCGCTCTTGTTCTGCTAGAACGTCGGAAACGCGAAGGAGGTTGGCCTCGGTGTATTCGAGTTTGCGAAGAGCGTCTTTTTTCTCACGTTTGAATTTCGTGATGCCGGCGGCTTCTTCGAAAACGGCGCGGCGTTCTTCAGGTTTTGAGGATAGGATCTGATCGATCTGGCCCTGAGCCATGATCGAGTAAGCGGTGCGGCCAATGCCTGTATCCATCAGCATGTCGTGGATATCTTTGAGGCGGCAGAGGGTTCCGTTGAGGCGATATTCCGAGCGGCCATCGCGGAATACGCGGCGGGTGATAGAGACTTCGTTGTAGTCGACTTTGAGGGATTCTTCGCAGTCAGCCATGGTGAGTGTGACCTCTGCCATGCCGAGCGGTTTGCGTTTTTCGGTGCCGTTGAAAATAACATCGGCCATCTCTCCACCACGGAGTGCTTTCGCGGAAGTTTCGCCCAGGACCCAGCGAATGGCGTCGACCACGTTAGATTTTCCGCAACCGTTAGGGCCGACGATGCCGGTGACACCTTCAGCGAATTCGAAGACGGTTTTATCGGCGAAGGATTTGAAGCCGTGGATTTCGAGAGTTTTAAGATACATAGAGGTGGTGGTAAGCTGGGGTTTAGAAAAGGGTGAGGAAGTGATTTCCTGAATGATTGGAGCTTACGAAGAAATTTTTCAGAGGCAAGATGGGAGTGGGTTGTAACGCAATATGTAGTATGGAATTTGGTGTTAATAACCAATATGTAGTGTTTTGTGCTATTTAGCAGAAGTTAACTAAACTGCGATTCGGAGGCTAGGTGAGGAAGGGAGGGAAGTTGCGGCGAAAGGGATTGTGGGGTGTGTAGAGTGGGAGTTTGCGCTTGCGAAAGCACTCACGAGTGATAGTCATTCGCCTGATGTTGAAGGGGGAAACGCGATCCCAAGCGTGTTTAAGATGGGCGATGGTTTTTAGCATGATCTGGTTCATGCAAGGTGGAGTCGTGGCTCAGGCACCTAATGTGCCGAATTTTGATCCTTCGGATGTTTATTTCCAGGGATATCTCGCAGCTCGTGCGGCTGAGCAGTTGGAAAAAGACCAAGATTATGTCGGTTCGCTAAACAAGTATCAGCAGGCTACGGATTTATTTGGTTCGGTGGGGAAATTTTATCCAGATTGGAAGACGGATATGGTTCAGAATCGCCGTGATTTAACTGCTAAGGCAATGGCAGGTGTTCAAGAAAAGGCTGGGGAGCGTATAAAGAAAGACCGCGGCGTAATAGCCGAGTTGGAGGGTGGAGATAAAGTGCGTGCGGAGCCGATCAAACCGGCGAAGGATAAGCAGCCAATCATTCCGAGCGTTTTGGAGGTGGATCCGCTGAAAGTGAGGCGTTTGAAGGATGCAGAAGCAGAATTGGCTCGTTTGCGTGATCAGATCAAAAAAGCAGAGACGATCAAAAAAGCAGAGGCTGCGAGTCAGCAATCAGCTCGAAATGAAGTAGGTGAAGAATTTCGGAAACAAAACGAGCTGCTTTTGGGTCAGTTGAAAGCTGCACAGAAAGAGGTGAGTTCGCTTCGCGCACAGATGGCATCTGCACCTGTGGAGGGAGTGTTGAAATCTTTGAATGAGAGGATTGAGCAGTTGAATCAGGAAAAACAGGTGATGAGCTTGGCTTTGAAAACCAGCCGAGGCGATCAACAACAAGCGCTTTCAAAAATTGAGATTTTAACGGCTGATATGGAACTTATGAAAAAGCAGGCGGCTGAAATGAGTCAGAAGCAGGCGAATATTCAGCGAGATCTGGATACTGAGCGAAATATTGCCAACGAAGTGGTGAGGGGGCAGTTGAGGCAAATGACTCAGATGGAGCGTGTTCTCGCGGAAAAGAGTAAGCAGTTAGACGCGGCTAATCAGCAGATTTCAGGTCTCAAGAAGGAGCTTGATGAGAGCCGTGCGGCGTTCACAGAACTTCAGGAAGAACGCGATGGATTGCTGCGTGAGCGAGATCACATGGCTGCATTGTTGAAGCTCAATGAGTCTGGACGTATTGATGAACTGATCGAGCAGAATGTCGGTTTGGCAAAATCGTTGCGCGAGGCCAAGGAGCAGGTAGAGCGATTGAACTTGGATAATAATTCGGCGAAAGATGATGTTATTGAAGCGCAGAGAAACGTGGCAATTGCGAAGTCTCAGATCAACCGTTTGCACCAAGAGAAAAAGGAACAAGATAAGCGGATTTCTGAGTTAACGGAAAAATTACGAAATGAAGAGGTGTTGTTGACGAGCGGTGAAGCGAAAGCGGATCCGGAAGAAGTCGAAATGTTGCGCGAAGTGATCCATCGACAACTCCGACTGCAGGAAAGACGACGTCAGGCAAAAGATTTATTAGTGGATGCCGCAAAAAGCATGGGGAAAGAGGATGATAGATTAAAAGAAGCGATTGAGCTTTTCGATGGATCAGTAATGGAGCTTAGCCCTGATGAACAGCGACTGGTTGCGGATCAGAATGTAGATGGGGAATTTGTGTCTCCATATGCGAGAGACAGAGCAACCGTTGGGCGAGAGACAGCTAAACTCAATGTTGAGTTAGAGAGTTATAATCGTGCGGCAAATAAAGCCTATTTATCGGGCCGTCTGCATTCGACGCGTGAGTTGTTTGAAATGATGATTGATCAACATCCTGGGCATATTCCGGCGATTTGTAGGTTGGGTGTGGTGCAATTAAAACTTCATGAGCCAGAGCAAGCATTGGCGAGTTTTCAGAAAGCAATTGAGCTAGATAGTAACAACCCGTATGCGAACCGGATGTTAGGCTTCACTTACATGCAGCTAGATGAGTTAGAAAAGGCAGATAAGCATCTGCAACGCGCGATCGATTTGGCGCCTGATGATGCGAAGAGTTACATGTTGATGGGAGCTGTTTGTCATTTGCTTGGAAATATGGAAAAAGCGGAGTCACAATTCAAAGGTGCGATCGCGGCAGACCCGATGCCGAGTGAACCCTATTTCAACATCGCGATGATTTGTGCGAATCAAGGTCGGATGAAGGATGCGAGACAATACTACAGCCAAGCCCTAGAGCGTGGTGCAGTTCCGGATCAAGCGTTGGAATCCAAGATCATGAAAAAGAACTGATGTTTTCCAGGCTGCCATACATTTCTGCGGTGCTCTCGCTATTTATGGTGTGTTGCGCGAATAAAACGAAGGATGTAGCAAGCGCGGAAGCTAGCGTGCCGTCTTCGCTTTCCGAACGTCTCTCCGAGAGTGGTGGTTTCAAGCAAGACGCGAGTGGAAACTGGGTGCCGAAATCTAACAAAAGAAGTTCATTTGAGCTTCAGCGAGAGAATCCACAATTCAAAGGCAGCATCGAGAAGGAAGTTTACAAGACTGGCGATTACGAGAAAAAAAGCTGGTGGGGAAAGAAGGATTACAAAGTCAGTGAATACAAGGGTGATACAGATGGTTCGAGATTTATGTTTCAAGCGAAGCAGGACAAGAAGGTGTCACCTTTTAGTGGTAAGAAAATGCCGACTATGGATCCTTACAAAACCAACACGCTGGAATATCAAAGTGCTAGAGAATCGGATGTGGATGATCTGAAAAAGCCAGGCAATGACTACGCGAAGTCTCGTCAACGTCGCTTCACGCAGCCCGCAGTCATAGATTGGGAAGAGCAGCGTAAATTGAGCATGGAGCAATCGCGAAGTATCCTTGGACGTTGAAACGGCATCCATTTTTTGCCTGAATGAAAGTCGTCATTGGACATCGTACGAGAATTAGGCATGTTTAAAGCCTTGAAATTATATTTTTCTATCCTGTGTATCATGGCGTTCGTGCCCGCTTTGGCGAAAGAGCCGGGTCAGGTTGCGATTGATTTTTTGGAAAAAGTGCGTGAGGGGAAAGTGGATTTAAAAGCTGGGAAGGATACGGCGCTCTCCCCACATATTACAGAGGACAAGCGCAAGTTGATTGAAGCATCGATACAGAATTTATCGTCTCAGATTGGGGTAGGTAAATTAGTGGCAAGCACGACGCGTCAGGATGGGGATTTAGCGGCGGTGATGGTCATGCAGGCTGAGGAATTAGATCATAATAAGATACAGGTATTTCCTGTGGCTTTGGTGAAGGGGGAAAATGGTTGGCGTGCTGCACCGATGTTGGCGTCGTTTGAAAATGCAGTCGCTGCCTACACGGTGCCGTTGGGGGCTCGGCTTTCTGAGCTGGAGTCATGGATGATACGGCAGCGGGTTATCGAGTTTGAAAATTTATTGGTGCGCTCGACCGAGCGATTGAGAAAAGACATTAAAAGTCGTTTTCAAGAAAATGATCTAACCGAATCTGATCCGTTGAAAATTTTTGACCGTTTCCAAAAAGCCTACGCTGCGGATCGGCAAATAGAAGTTCTAGGATATTTGGGAGGGTATTCCGAATCATGGCCAAGCGATTGGGACTTACGTATGGATGCAATACGTGTGGCATTTTCTCCAAAAGCGCGCGGAAGTTATCCATGGCGGTTGTTAGACTCACCGGATGTTATTCGGGTCGTCATAGATGAGGATTTAGATGAGGATGAAGGTTTGATTTCTCTCGCTTGCCTAGATCCTGGTTGGGATGGTGGGGGTCGTGAGGCGGAGGGGATTCAACTGTTGCATTTCAGTTTTAAGAAAGATGAGCAAGGTAAGTGGATACTCAACCTTCCGGAGAGTCTTATGCTCAACGATAGGCGTGTGTTCATAGACAGCCAAGGGATGGATGAAGATTTGCTCGCTCATTTTACTGAGCGCTTGAGGAAAGTTTCGGCATCAAAATTTGCGAAGGGTTTTGAAGAGGTGGAACAAGAAGTGGTTGGCCAGCTTGAACATGGACAAATGCTGGAATTACTACGCTGGGTGAAAATCGATGATAGCTCGGTAGCATCCAGAATTGCGTGTGTATTGGCGGCGAAGGATTGGTGGTTGTTTCACGAGCCGGGAGTATATCGTTCACCAGTTAGATTGGGCGCCCGCGTCGAAGGAGACTGGGCAGTCGCGGCGTATCATTGGTTTTCTTTAAATAAAGGGGAACGCTTCGAAATTAAGCCGATGTTTTTTCATAAAACTCCTCAAGGCTGGGTATGGGTTCCGGGATCCGTTCGAAACATTGATCCAGAGGTTGGTAAAATATTTTCAGAATGGATGGATCGAGAAGAGGAATCGTGGCGGGCGAATGCCATGAAAAAACTATTGGAGTCGATCTTATCGCTTGAGCGCGTGCGATTAGATCATGAGGTGAAAGATACAGAAATTCGAGAGCTGAGCCAAAAATGGAATCAGGCTCTCAAACAAAAAAACATCCAAGAGCTGTTTCATTTGAGCACTCGGCTGGGAAGTGATGAATCAGCAGCGCTCAAGGTATTCAGAAATTTGGTATACGAGCTGGGGATGGCTCAGCGCTTAAAAAGTGAGTTAAATGGGATTTATCGAGTCGGAAAATGGGCCGCTGCCGGGTTCACCTATGGTGAGGGAGATGAAAAGATTTTCTCTTTAATACTGGTTGTCCCTACCGATAAAGGGCTCAAAGTATTGTCAGAAATCGACCTGATTTCAGATAATAACCGGACCCGGAAATTCCTCAATCAAGTGTCGTTGAATAGGCTTAAATCCTTTGTCTCTGCAGAAGAATTGGAGGAGATCAAAGAGCTATTTCGTGGGTTCGAGGAGGAGATTAAGTGACGGATGAGCCGTTTTTTGATTTTTGGCTTATCTGGCATTTCACTTTTCTGAATCGACAAGCGAAGGAACCGTGGCAAATTTCATGGAAAGAATCTTCAATTATTGACGCTATAGTATTATGATTAAATTTTGGTTACGCAACGCGACGCTGGTCATGGGTTTTGCCGCATCCGCGCATTCGATCAAGGCACAGCAAGCTGATTTCAACGAAGTGGGGCGCCAGATGGCGATCATGTTGCAGAACAGCCATTTTGCGAGGTTGCCTTATGACGCGGAATTGAGCCGTCGGTTTTTCGAGGATTATTTAGAGGGTCTGGATTTCCAGAAGCTCTACTTTACCCAAGAGGATGTGGATGGTTTCCAAGCTAAGTATGCTGACCGATTACACACCCTGCTGCTGCAGGGGAAAAGCATGCAGCCAGCGATCGAAATTTACGATGTGTTCCGCCAGCGGGTTGCAGAGCGGACCAAACAAACGGATAAAATGTTAGCGGGTGAATTTGATTTTACGAGTGATGAAACCGTCGAGATGTCGCGTAAAGAGGCCGTATGGCCGAAGAATGAGGCGGAAGCCAAAAAAGCATGGGCATTGCAAATCAAAGAGGCGGTGTTGGCAGAGACGTTGAGGCGTGAGACTTTGACAAAACTTGCAAAGGAGCAGGGCAAAAACGATCCGGGTGCGGATAATCTCGATCCGAAGAAAAAAATCTCGCTGCGTTACAAACGTCTTCAGGCGAGCATCCAAGACGTGGATGATGAAGACATCGCTAACTATTTTCTCAGTTCCGTGGCGACTGCCTACGACCCCCACACTGACTACATGAGCTTTCGAGAGATGAACCGTTTCAAGGACGGAATGAAGAATGAATTGGTAGGTATCGGTGCCCTATTGCAAGCCGAAGAGGATGGAGCAACCGTCATCAAAGGGATTGTAGTGAGTGGTCCTGCGGACAAAGAGGGTTCCCTTAAGTTAAATGATAGGGTTGTCGGAGTGGATTCCGTAAACTCGGGCAAGCCTGAGGACATGACTGACATCATGTTTATGTCGATTGATAAGGTCGTCGACCTGATTCGTGGCAAAGAAGGCACAACCGTTGCGTTGAAAGTCGAGCCAGCAGGCGGACCGGCAGGGGAAACAAAAATTATCAAGATTCAGCGCGATAAGGTTGAGCTCAAAGATGCTCAAGCAAGTGGCGAATTGATTGAGATGAAAAATGACGCGGGTGAAGTTAAGAGAATAGGAATCATCACCTTACCTTCGTTTTATGCAGATTTCGATGAGGGACTGACGCGTTCATCTGTGGACGTGGAGCGAATCCTCATTCGTTTGATGGAAGAAAAAATGGATGGGTTGATTTTTGATCTTCGGAATAACGGTGGAGGATCACTTGAAGAAGTCCGCCGCATGACTGGATTTTTTGTTGAGCCTGGTCCGGTAGTGCAGGTGAAGAATACTTTAGGTCAGGTTCAGGTAAAAGACTCGGATAACACCAAACCTCTCTACACTGGCCCGATGATTGTCATGACCGACAAGAGCAGTGCATCAGCCAGTGAAATCCTCGCGGGCGCGCTGCAAGATTTTAACCGAGCCATAATTGTGGGTGAATCCTCGACCTTTGGTAAAGGCACGGTTCAGCAACCCATGGACATCGGGCGCATGCTGCCGTTGTTTGCGGTAAAAGATAAAGCTGGTTATCTGAAAGTAACGATCCAGAAATTTTACAGACCATCCGGCTCATCAACCCAGATGGATGGAGTTGTTCCACACATTGTGATGCCTAGTATCATGGATGCTCTAGAAGTGGGTGAGGTTCATCTGGATAACGCATTGGCGCATGATCGCATTCGTCCAGCCGCAGATTTTCGGCCAGAAACCAAACGTCCACTTTTCCTCCCGCGTCTGAAAGAACTCAGCCAAGAGCGTATCGAGAAGTCACAAGATTTTAATTATGTGATCCAAGACATTCTGAAAGCTAAAGACCGCATCAAAAAGAATCAGGTTTCTTTGAATATCGCAGAGCGCAAGCGGGAGCTCGTTGAGTCCGAAGAACAACGCAAAGTGCGCAATAACGAACGACGTGAGCGCTTTACAAAAATTGCGAAGGAAGACACCAAGAGTTTTAAATTCTATAAAGTCACCTTGGATGACATCGATGCTGGCACTGCCATCAAATCCTACGATCCCTCTGCTGAAAATAAGGACTTCATGCGCCGTGCTGTAGATGAGACAGCGGGCTTGGATGATACGCCTGAATGGCCGACTGGCTTGAATCCAGAGAAGCGCGAAGCGATTCATGTGCTCACAGATCTCATCAGCTTGACTGACAATGCAAAGATGGCGGGCATTCTGAAAAATGACGGTGAAATCCGCTGATGTTAGAAATTTCCGAGAATCTCAGAAAAATTCGAGAAAGGATGAATTCGGCCTGCTTGCGCGTAGGTCGCGATCCAGTATCGGTTCAGTTGATCGCGGTCTCAAAAACCTTTCCGACTAGTGACATTCAAGAAGCCATCAATGCTGGGCAAAATATTTTTGGGGAGAGCCGTCAACAAGAGGCCGCTCCAAAAATCGAAGTTTTGCCGAGCGAGGTGGAATGGCATTTCATCGGCCGAGTCCAGAGTAATAAAGTCCGAAAAATACTACCGTTGTTTGATTATGTGCATGCGGTAGATTCTCTCAAACTTGCGGTCTATATCGATGGCGTGGCCGCGGATTTATCGCTGCGCCCAAAAATTTTTCTACAAGTCAACCTATCAGGAGAGGAGAATAAAGGGGGGTTCAGTTGCTCTGAATTGCGGCAGCAGTTTCATGAAATTGCAGCTCTAAAGCATCTCGATGTGGTGGGGTTGATGACAATTCCGCCAGCAGTTGAAGATCAGGAAGATGCACGACATTGGTTTGCAGAAATGAAAATACTCCGCGATGAAATCATTCGGAACAGCGGTATTGAGATACCATTTTTGAGTATGGGGATGAGCGGAGACTTCGAGGTGGCGATCGAGGAAGGGGCAACACATGTTCGAGTGGGGTCAGCCATCTTTGGCAGGCGTGCGTATAAAATTTCAGGAGAACTAGGTTAAATGAAAATCGAGATAGATTATGTGTGCCAAATCGGAGAGGAACTAGCGGTTCGGATGAGCGATGGGCGGGAGATGTATTTTCCGTTGCCGATGTTGAGACGTGCTTGCCCGTGTGCGACGTGCCAAGGCGAACCTGATGCGATGGGACGTGTTCAGAAGCCTAGGGTGGAATATGGTAGTCACGCATTTGAACTGAAGCGTTTTGAAAAAGTTGGTGGATACGGACTCCAACTGTTTTGGGCGGATTCCCATGGCACGGGTATTTATAGCATCGCTTATCTGGAAAAATTGGAGCGCCTCGCATAAAATGGGCAAAAAATATCGAGTAAATTCGCCGGGGCTAGGAGGATGTTGGTGACTATTTTCATAGTCATTACTTAGCAGGGCTAGCTGGCGCTTGATTGGCGGATTTCTCTACGGCTCGCGCGCCGGCGCCGACGATTTGATTGATGCCTTCTGTGACTTTATCGGCTCCAGCTGGGACCTTTTCCTCAGTCGTTTGGGGTTTGGGTTTGCATGCTCCGAGGGCGAATGCAAACGCAGCAAAGTAAACGGTAAGGATTATTGATTTCACGGGATGCATAGTTTCTGAGTAAGTTTCCGAGGATAATTATTTTCCGTTCGATATAGAATCAGCGGTTGATTGCGCTGAGTCAAAGAAAAGCGTGAATTTTGCCATTTACGGGAATCGTGAACAGTCTGCCCTTGCGGAGAAGGGTAAGGCGCATTTGAATTCAACCGCATCATATGTATTTGCTGAAAAAAGTTTTTGAGCTGAGAGCGAAAGCTCATTCCGATCACGAGAAGCCGTTTCTGGAGCATCTCGAAGATTTGCGTGTCATGGTTACCAAGGTGGTGATCACGTTGCTGATTTCAATGATCATTTGTTTCGCCTTCCAAGGAGAGTTGATGAGTGTGCTACGGGAGCCCGCAGAGAAGGTGTTGCTGACAAAGCAAAAGGAAAGCTTGCCGGACGCAAATAAGCATACCGGAATTAAGGTGCCGACGGTTGAGGTTTGGAATGAGGCACGCAAAGCTGAGCAGATTGCGTTGGGTTTGAATGAGGCTCAGAAAAAAACGTTTTACCAAAATTTAAATGATCCAGATTTGGAGTTCCATGCGAGAAGCGTTTCTTTGCTAAGAGCGGTTAAAGCCTTACCTAAAGACAAACAAACGGGCTTTGTAATAAGCCTGGGAGTTGATGATCAAATGGTCAGACAACTGACCGCTTTGTTAGAATCAAATCCGGATGTCGAACCAAGCGCTGGTGTACACACAGATATGATGTCGGCGTTGAAACCGACCGAGACGTTCATGTTATCGATGAAGTTGGCGTTTTTTGCCGGTATCGTTTTAGCGTTTCCTTTATTGCTCTTGTTTATTCTGCAATTCGTTTTACCCGGCCTACATGCCAACGAAAGACGCATGCTTTGGCCCGCGATGTTGATTGGCTTTGGATTGTTTGTGGGGGGTGTGTGCTTTGCTTATTTTTTCGTGTTACCAAGAGCATTACTGTTTTTCTATGATTGGAGCTCGAATCTGGGTGTTTCTAACGAATGGCGGATAGGCGAATACATCACATTCGCAACGCAGTTCACTCTGCTTTTCGGACTTTCGTTTGAACTTCCTGTCGTCGTGATGGTTTTAGTCAAACTAGGCATACTGACTTATGAAAGCATGACGAAAACGCGCACTTACGCGATCGTTGCGATTTACGTGGCAGCAGCAATCATCACCCCAACGCCTGATATCATGACGTTGAACCTGATGGCGCTGCCGATGTTGTTCCTTTATGAAATCTGCATTTGGTTAGCTTGGTTTGATCGGAAGAAAAACCGTGAAGCTGAGCGGCGAGAAGAAGAGGAACTCAGAGAACGCCGTAAGCAATGGATGATTCGTGATGAGGAACATGCTGCGGATGACCATCATGATCACCATGATATTCATCATCACGAAGATGTTGAAGAGCCAGGTGATCACGGTTGGCATGATGATTATCACCATAATCCCGAGCTCTATCATGATCCCTATCAGCATGGACTTCCGCATGATGAAGAGTGGACGCAGCCAGACGACGCGGTGGTGGGTGATGAGTCCGCTGGAAAACCCAAAGATGATCAGGATAACGATAAGAAATCTTAAGCGGCTATGAATACCGACGTTGTGGAGCCAGATAAAGTGGGTGACAAATCGCCATTTGCGGGATGTGCGATATTCATTACCGTGCTCGCGGTGGTAGTGTTTCTGATCGTTTTTTCGGTGGTAGTATTGTTTCGGCAATCCAATGCGATTTCGAAATTTACGGATACTAAGCCAACGAAAGTTCAGATTGAATCAATTGAAGATCGTGAACAGGAACTGAACAAAATCGCCGAAAAAATAGAGCGTTTCCGTATTTCGGTGATGGACGGTAAATCCGCAGTTTTGGAGTTAAGTGTAAATGAGCTAAATCTGGCGATCGCAACGTATGATGCGTTTAAGGAAATGCGGGGTATGTTGAAGGTTCGCGAGATCACGCAAGATCGGATGACTTTTGACATTTCGTTTAAATTGAATGGCAGGCCTCGTTTAGCAAAGAAAGAGGAAGGCGGAATCGTTGCTTCAGATCCACGCTATTTGAATGGCATTTTGATCACCGAACCCAGCCTAATGAACAATGAAGTGGTTCTGAAAGTGCGAGATATTGATGTTACTTCAGGTGAGGTAGCAAAAGAGTTCATCGAACAAATGTCGCCATATCGAATCGCTGAGAAGTATGTTGGCGATAGTGATATTGGCAAAGTCATGGCCACGTTGACTCAAGTTGAACTGGCGGAAGGAGTGATTCGCTTTGTGAAAGTGGAAGGTGAAATTACAAAAGACAACTTTACGAACGAAGAGGTGGATCAATCAAGCCATCGCTTGTTTAAAGTTCTCGGAATCGCAGCTTCGATCTTTTTGTTCTTCGTAGCCATTATCATTTTCTTGGGTCTTCGTTCTAAAAAACGTCAGGGAAATTCGGAGAGTTGAAATGAATCAGCTTGAAGATGAAATTTCAGATGTCTTGAATAAGACGATCCGTGGCTTGGGAAAATCTTTTCCCGAAGTCGCTCAGGCGGCAGGCTTGGACGAAGCGAACTTGCAGCAGGTGCTGGATGGAGCGTGCGATGAAGTAGCACTCAGACAATTAGCGGCGGTCTTGAATCTCGATGCGGAAGCTTTATTGGGTTTGCCGACTTATGAGGCAAAGGTGAACAAAGTGCCAGGAGTGAAAAGGTTGATCATGCCTTATCGGGCGTGGACTGTGAATGCTTGGTTGTTAGAATTGGACGGAATTTCTCTGCTGTTCGATACCGGTTGGAATCGGGCAGATGTTTTATCTCAACTCGATGGAATTCGACCCGATGTCGTTTTCATTACTCATGTGCATGAAGATCATGTCGGCGGATTGGAATCGATTCAGGCGGCGGGAATGAAAATCATTTCCGAGTCGGAAGCTCTGCAGACTGGCGAATATCAATTTGGAAACATCAAGATTCAGGTGATCGATCTCTCGGGTCACTGCGTGCCGACCGCGAGTTACTTAATCACCGGTTTTGAGAAGCCGATATGGGTGGTGGGCGATGCGATTTTTGCGGGTTCGATGGGCGGATGTAAATCTCCAGCAAATTTCACGATGGCAGTGACGACTTTGCGCAAGGGCTTCGAGCAGGTGGATGCAGAGACGTTGATCCTATCTGGGCATGGCCCGATGACTTCGGTGGAGTCGGAGAAAATCTCGAATCCGTTTCGTTCTTATTTCGCTTAGTGCAAAACACTTGCGTTAAAAAGGATGTGTGGCAAGTTGGCGGCGATGAAATTTCGATGGATCCTTGCATGGTGCGTGGCGTTTTGCGCTGCGGCATCGGCTGCTGAACTCAAAGTGGTGTCGATGCATCCTTTGATCGGGGATTTATTGAAACAAGTGGGCGGAGATAAAATCGAGGTGGTGGATTTGATTGGCGCGAAGGGCGATCCACATGATTTTGAGCCAAGAACCGAGGACATCGCGGAGGTTGGCGGTGCTAAAGTTTACTTTGTTTCGGGGATGGGTTTGGAAAGCTATTTGCCAAAGCTGCGTTCCATTTTGCCTGCGGGCGTTCGCATCGTTGAGGTGGGCGCCACTCTGCCGGCGTTGCATGGTGCTTGTGAACATGAAGAGCATGACCATGACCACAATCATGAGTTGGATCCGCATTGGTGGCATTCAGTGGATTTATTCAGGCGTGCGACATCATTGGTTGCAGAGGAGTTGTCTAAAGAATTGCCTGCCGAGCGTCAGGCGTTTGAGATAAATGCAACGGCTTACCGTAAGCAGCTCGATGAGTTAGAAAAGTGGTTGAAGCGTGAGGTTGTGAAAATTCCGAAAGACCACAGAAAGTTAGCGACCACGCATTCTGCATTTCAATATTTCTGCAAAGCATACGGCTTCGAATCGTTTGCGGTTCAGGGAGTGAATCGTGAACAAATGCCTGGCGCGAAGGAGCTAGCGGAATTGATGAAGACGTTGAAGAAAGAAAAAGTCGCAGCGATTTTTCCCGAGAGAGAATCCAATCCCAAAATTCTTACAAGTCTAACCCAGGATACCGGCATCAAGCTCGGTGGAGAGTTGATTGCGGACGGACGTGGCGTGACCAGATACGAGGAAATGATGCGGGCCAACGTGACCGCGATCGTTTCCGCACTCAGCGCAGAGTGATCGTAACCGGGCAATGATCGGATCCCATCACGTGCGGAAGGATCTTGGCATCATGGAGTCGGCCAACGAGGGCGGGAGATAGCCCGAAGTAATCGATTCTCCATCCAACATTCCGCTCGCGCGCACCGCCACGGTAAGACCACCACGAATAAGCTTCGGTTTTATCGGGATACAAATGTCGGAACGTATCGACGAATCCACTTTCTAACAAAGTCGTGAAACTCGCGCGCTCCTCATCAGAGAAACCCGGGCTTTTTCGGTTTGATGCGGGACGGGCGAGGTCAATTTCGTTGTGGGCGACGTTGAGATCCCCGCAGAAAATGACAGGCTTTTCCATGGCGAGTTGATTCAAGTGGAGGCGAAACGCTACGTCCCATTCTAACCGATATGGCAGCCGACGAAGTTCGTCTTGGGCGTTGACGGTGTAGACGTTGACGAGAAAGAAGTCGTCATATTCCAAGGTGATAACGCGGCCTTCTTTATCATGTTGTTCGATGCCCAAGCCCAGCGAACAATTGAGTGGCGTTTCCTTGGTGAAAATCGCGGTGCCAGAATAACCGGGTTTGTCGGCGGAATTCCAAAAGCCTTTATAAGCTCCGAATTCGAGCGGAAGTTCCACTTGTTCGGGGCGGGCTTTGGTTTCCTGAAGGCATAAAATATCTGGCATTTCTGTATTGATAAAATCGGCTAGGCCTTTGTTGAGAGCGGCACGGATGCCATTGACGTTCCAAGAGATGAGTTTCATGTGTCGGGCTTGGGGAATGTCGCTTCAATACATGGGACATTCTCATGGTATTCAAGAAAAGTATTTCTCGTGAGAAGTTCATCCCTTCCACAGACGGCCTTCAGTGTATTCTCCGCGCGAGGTGAAAAAGCAAATTCCTAGCATTCTTTGCCCTTGATGCTGCAATTCGTGACCAAATGATCGGGTAACCCCCTTTTCCCCTTCTACAGACGGCCCTTTAGGTTATTCTGCGTAAGGTAAAAAAAGCAAATTCCTAGCATTTAAGGTGAAAAAGAAAATTTCTAGCATTCGAAAAATCAAGACGGGGTTCGCCGCGGCTCTGGTTTTACTGATGCTCTCCGGCGGGGCCATGTGGTGGAGCGCAGAGCGGAAAGCGGAAACCTCACGCTGGGTGGATCACGCCTACGAAGTCATTGAGACGCTCGATGAAATGCTTATCGAATTGCTTAGCATACAAACGGGAACGCGCGGACTCGCCACCGTGGAAACCTCGCTCGCGGCGGTGAAACACTTGACCCAGGATAATCCTGAACAGCAACGCCGACTGGCAATCATCGAGCCGTTGATTCAAAAGAAAATTACCGTTGAAAAAGAGATCGTCGACCTGCGTCGCCGCGGCGACAGCAGCGGCGCGGCGCAACTCGTCGCGGCGGGACTGGGTAAAAAACTCATGGATGAACTGCACGCGTTGATTAGCGAAATGAAGCACGAAGAGGGACAACTTCTGCAGCAGCGCACAATCCAGGCGCAGAAGCTAGCCCACAGGACTATTATGATTTCGGCTTTTGGCACCCTGCTGGCCCTCGGGTTGGTCAGTTTAGCCGGCGCCATGGTGCAGCGCTATTTGAAAAAGCGGCAGCAGGCGGAAGCCCGGTTCCGCTCCATAGCCGACAATACGCCTGTATTAATCTGGGAGGCGGGCTTGGACAAGGGCTACACCTATTTCAATCAATTCTGGCTGGATTTCACCGGCCGGTCGTTGGCTGCTGAACTCGGCAATGGTTGGGCTGAGGGAGTGCATCCAGACGATTTGGCCCGCTGTTTAGCTATTTATGTCAGCAGCTTCGAGCGCCGGGAACCGTTTTGCATGGAGTATCGCCTGCGCCGGTCCGACGGCCAGTTCCGGATACTAATCGATAACGGAGTGCCGCGCTTCAACGCCGCCGGCGAGTTTACCGGCTATTCTGGCAGTTGCCTCGATATCACCGAGAGCAAGCAGGCGGAGGAAGCGCTGCGTGCGGCCGACCAAAAGCTGAGGCTGCATTTCGAGCATGCGCCGATGGCCATCATCGAATGGGATTTGGAATTCCGGGTCACCCAATGGAATCCGGCGGCGGAGACTATTTTCGGTTTCAGCCGCGAGGAGGCTCTCGGGCGGCACGCCTCCTTCATCATCCCGGAGGTGTTTCGCTCCCACGTGGATCAGATATGGCAGGGCTTGTTGAAACAAAGTGGCGGGGAAAGAAGCTCGAATGAGAATGTGAGCAAGGATGGCCGGACGATCATTTGCGAATGGTACAACACGCCGCTCATTGACGAGCGCGGAACATTCACCGGGGCAGCTTCCGTGGTGATGGATATCACCGAGCGCACGCTGGGACAGCAACTGTTGGCGTGGGAGAAGAGCGCATTGGAATTGATTAGCAGTGTCGCGCCCCTGCATGATGTGCTGGACGGATTGATGCGCGATTTGGAAAAACAGTTGCCGGGCGCGCTCTGTTCGGTCCTCCTGCTCTCCGACGATGGCCTCCATCTACTACACGGCGCGGGACCCAGCCTGCCCGAGGCCTACAACCGACTCATTGACGGCTTGGCCATCGGTCCCGCAGACGGTTCGTGCGGCACTGCGGCTTATGCGGACCGGCAAGTCATCGTCTCGGACATCGCCAGCGACCCGCTTTGGGCTGATTACCGAGAACTGGCTCTGGGTCACGGCTTGCGCGCCTGCTGGTCCACGCCGATCCACTGCAGCCAGGGTAAAATTCTGGGCACCTTTGCCTTCTACTATCGCGAGCCGCGCGATCCGGTTCCTGTCGAACTGGACCTGATCGCACGGGCCGTGCATGTCACGAGCATCGGAATCGAGCGCAAACACGCGGAGGAAGAAATTCGCGATTTGAACGCCTCGCTGGAGGAGCGCGTGCGCGTGCGCACCGCACAGCTCGAACTGGCGGTGAAGGAACTGGATGCGTTCTCGTACTCCGTCTCGCACGACCTGCGCGCACCGCTGCGCGCGGTGGATGGCTTCTCGCACATGGTGCTGAAAGGCCATGCGGCGCAGCTCGACGACGAGGGCCGGCGAATGCTCGGCGTGATACTTAGCGAGACGCAGCGGATGGGGCAGCTCATCGACGACCTGCTCGCCTTTTCCCGGCTCGGCCAGCAGCGGATCGAGCCGGCGCGGATCGACATGCATGCGCTGGCTAAGTCGGTCTTCGACGAACTGACTGCGCTCGAGCCGGGGCGCAAGCTGCACCTTGATCTTCAACAGCTCCCTGTCGCCTCCGGCGCGGAGGCTATGATCCGGCAGGTATGGGTGAACCTGATCAGCAACGCCATCAAGTTCACGAAAGGGCGCACGGTCGGCGAGATCGAGATCGGCACGCTGGATAGCGGGGATGATGGGACGGTTTACTACGTGAAAGACAATGGAGCGGGCTTCGATATGCGTTATGCGGGCAAGCTGTTCGGTATCTTCCAGCGCCTACATGGGCCGCATGAATTTTCCGGGACCGGCGTTGGCCTTGCTCTGGTCCAGCGCATCGTGCAGCGCCACAGAGGCCGTGTCTGGGCGCAGGCAGAGCCGGATCGAGGCGCTACCTTTTACTTCACGCTCCCGAGTCAAACTCCATGAACAACGAACTGGAAATCCTCCTCGTCGAAGATATCCCCTTTTTTAAGGCCCCTTCAGTTTATTCTCCACGCTGAGCGAAAAAGCAAATCCCTAGCATTCATTCATTTAAAGAATCAACATGCAGTCGCCATAAGAATAAAATCTGTATTTTTCGGCGACGGCTTGACGGTAGGCTTCGAGCGTGAGTTCGCGGCCAGCGATTGCGGAGACGAGCATGATCAAGGTAGATTTCGGAAGGTGAAAATTGGTTAGAAGCGCATTGACCGCTTTGAATTTGTAGGGAGGATGGAGGAAAATGTTGGTTTCTCCCGAGAGCGGACCTGATTTTGAAATGCGAATCTCAGGTGAGGCATCGGCGATGGATTCCAAAACCCGCGTGACCGTGGTGCCGACCGCGATCGTGCGTTTGGCGCGATTGATGTTGCGGATGGTTTCCTCGGTGACGTGATATTTTTCCGAGTGCATGTCGTGCTCTTTGATGTTGGCTACACTCACAGGACGAAAGGTGCCAACACCGACGTGGAGGGTGATAAAATCATGCGGAATGCGCTCCATAATTTCCGGGGTAAAGTGCAGGCCTGCGGTTGGTGCGGCGATGGCACCTTCTTCTTTGGCGAAGACGGTTTGATAGCGCTCCTGATCCATCTCTTCGTCATCGCGGCCCATGTAATGCGGCAGGGCGAGGTGACCATGTTGATGGATATCGATGGGTTGCTGCCATTCGATCAAGCGGTCGCCATTTTCAAAAACTTCAGTGACGGTTCCCTCTATGTTTCCGACACTGAGAGTCCGACCTAATTTCATGCGTTTGCCTGGCTTAGCGAGGCAACGCCATAATGTTTGGGAAAGTTGATCGAGGCAGAGCAGTTCGATTTTACCGTCGTCAGAAAACACGCGTGCTGGAATGACTCGGGTGTTGTTGAGGATGATCAGGTCTTCGGGTTTTAGATAACTTTCGAAATCTGAAAACAGGCGATGTTCGATACGTCCGCTTTCACGATGAATCACCAACATTCGCGAGGCGGATCGATTCGGTAGCGGGCGGGAAGCGATCAGCTCCTCGGGCAAATGGTAGTCGTAATCTTTGGTGAGTAGAGACACGGAAGAATTCAGGGCTGTTTGAGGAAACGAATCAAATCATTCATGACGAGCTGAGGATTTCCCCAGATACGAATGAGATGGTTGAGGTGTTGGTGATTGAGCCTCTCGGTTGCGATCAGCAAGCGTGTGCCTTGCTTTTCCAAATCCCATCCATCGCATTCACCAGCGGCTTGCCATCCATCGGCGAGCAGATGATCGAGGATATGATTGCGATCTTTATGTGTTGGCGATGGCAGGGTGAAATCGTTCGATTCCTCGGAAGGCAATTGTGGTTCAGTCGAAATTTCAGGAAAACGAATCCTGCGATTGCGTGTCCAACTGCGAAGCTGCGGCTGTAAGAATGAGATGATTTTCAAAAGCAGAGACGTATAAGTGGTTTTAAAACGATGATCCAAACCGCGCAGGGGAAGCATGCGGTTGGTGATGGATTGATAACCTGCTTGTCCCATCGGGCCGTGGTAGATCAGCGAATCGTTACTGACGTGAATGGATCCGCCGGCATAGACAAATCCATCCCATCGCGCTTCGCCGTTTTTTGAGAAACGCTTGGGGTGGATGGTTAGAAGAATACGTTCCGCTCGCCCGTAGCCGATTTGTTGTTTGAGAAACCCACAGATCGAAGGACGCCTGTGATGCCAAACAAAAGCTCCGGGAGCGAAGCCTAACTCGTAGCCCGCATCGCGCAGACGCCAGCAGAAATCGACATCGTCACCAGCGGTATAAAAAACGGGGTTGAAGCCACCGATTTTATGGAAAGCCTCACGACGCACCGCGATGTTACAGCCGGGTAAATGCTCGGCGTGTGTGTCGTCTAACAAAACATGACTTGGCGCACCCGGGGCGGCGCTGACGATAGACTCTTCGTTGGAGCTAGCTTTCGGAGGTAGGTTAGGACCTCCTGCGGCAGCGATGTCTGGATTTTGAAAGGTGCGATCGAGGCGAGAAATCCACTCGAAATCCGGAAGGCAATCATCATCGGTGTAAGCGAATATTTGTCCTGAAGCTGCTGCGGCACCGAGGTTGCGAGCCGCGCTGAGTCCGGAAGGCGGAATGCACAGCAGGCGCATGTGTGGAAATGTTTCGGAAACGATTTCCGCGGTTTCATCGGTTGAACCATCGTCCACCACGATGGTTTCATAAGGACCGCCTGTTAGAGCGTCAATGGCGTGCAAGCAGTCACTGATTCGCGAGGCTCCGTTTCTGGTGCAGACGATGATCGTGTAGGTGTGTTGAGTGGCGGATGGTGTGTGGGGTCGGAAATCGCGACAAACCTCGAATGCGGGTTTGGGATTTCCTTGTCGATCCGTGATACCGAAGCTCCAGTCGGTCACTTCTGTTCCGGCGTTAAACCAGAGATCGCTCCATGCATAAGCCGTGAAGCCAGCGGTTTCCTCGGCATAGGCGTATTTGAGCGCCCATGAAAAAGTTTCTGCCTGCACTTCGGGCGAGTTTCTCAAGGAATCCAAGCCGAACTCTGAAATCACCAACGGCCTATCTCCGGCGATGTTTTGCAAACGTCTAACATAACTCACGAACGCATCGCTATTTTCGAGATAGATATTGAATGCGGTGAAATCGGCATTTTCCAGTTCGAGATATTCGGTGGAAGGATAATTCGCATAAGCAAAAAGCAGATTTTGTGCTATGCCTCGGCCGATATCGATCAGCTCTTCTAAAGACTGCCTGACATGATCAGGTCCCATCCAGCGCACGAGATCGGAAGGGATTTCATTGCCAACATAAACGCCAGCCAAGGCAGGATGATTTTTATGAATACGAAGCCATTCGCTCAGGCGGATGATGGCGGCGGAAAATAGATTAGGTCGTGAAATGAAATCCTCGTATTGCCGCCAGTCGAGCCCAGCGAAAACTAACAGCCCTGCTTCTGCGGCGGCGTCGAGCAAGGTTTGTTCGGGAAGAGAGAAGACACGGATCGCATTGAAATTAGCGGATCTGATTTTCTCGAACTCATTGAGGTGAGAAATGTTACGATCCGGTGGGAACGGCCCGTAAGTGACGCAGCGCAGCCAGAATCTTTCAGAACCGAGACGGAAAAACTTTCCGTCGGTTTTGAGAGTGGGACTGGGGTTATGTTGAGTCACGCGGGTAGCCTAGGATACGAATCATCTGTTTGCCCACAGGAAATCCATGGTTTTACACGGATCATTTGCCGAGAACTACGGTTGAAATGCCTGCGCTTGCTCGCTTATCTTCTCGGTATGGGAAATGAAAATGCCAATAGCACGAAACGTCAGCAGGGATTCCCTTGGTTCGGCGTCGGATTTCTCGTCTTGGTTTGCGGACTCATCGGGATTCTTTTCACCGATATCCCAGCGAAGGTGAATCGAAGCCTCAAAGCCCTGATGCAAAGTCGGCAACCGGCAGAAGAGGTGGATCGAAAAACCATCGAGCTACAAATTGAACAACGTCTGCGTGCTGAGATGGAGCTCAAGCTCGAGCGGGAGTTGGCGGAGCTTCGCAAGCAGAATGCAGAGCAAGAACCGGATCCCGATCCTGAACCAGCGACCCCACAGTCACTTCCATTGGGTCCAGTGAGCGATGTTAGAAAATTACGAAGTGGGATTCCTTTCAAGACAGAAGTGGTTTTCGAACAAGGTGGTATCGCTTCGGAAGAGCGGGTGAATGATGAAAGCTATGTCGCCGAGTATAAGCTCAAATTAAAACTCCCTGCCGCGGCGACAACGATTTCCGATCTAGAAAAAAATAACCCCAAGCTATCCAAGATTTTACCATCCTTGCCTGGCCTGCTGGAAAAAGCCGAAGTTTCGAAATGGTATAACAAACTCTACACCAACAAAAGTGAGCGAGTGCGCCGCGATGCGAATGCGCTCAACGAATTGCTCACCAAGCATAACATTTACGATTGCGAAACCATCCTGAATTTGAAGGCGGCGAATGGTCGGAAAGTGTTTTTCATGCAGGCAGAAATGGATGTGGTTTCCGATGGATCGGATGGTGATCGCCTCCCAGTTATGCCTGATGAAATCGTGAACTCCACGCATTATCAACCGTTCACGAGTTACGGTTGGCCCAAGAAAACCACCACGCCGAATCCGATGATCGCAGGTCTTGAGCGCAGGATCGCAAGCGCCAATACCGAGTTAGCAGCAACCGCTACACCAGCAGCGCGTAAAACATGGCTGAAAGAACGGATCGCGGAGTTGGATCGCTATATCGCCGATCTCAAATCACGCAGCTACCTCATCGCAGAATACGATCCTTTCATCGTCATTTCGGTGAATTTACTAACCGATCGTAGTGACCCCTATGCTCCGAAAGTCGGCGACTACGCGGTCGTGATCCATGGCGAAACGCTCTATCCATGCATCGTAGGCGATGGCGGCCCGACCTTTAAAGTTGGCGAAGCATCCTTACGCATGGCAAAGGAAATTAACCCAACTGCCTCGTCCTATAGCCGACCTGTCTCCGATTTAAAAATCACCTATGTAGTTTTCCCAGGTAGCGCCGAAGAGAAAAAAAGCCCGCCAGATTTGAAGGTATGGAGAGAAAAATGCCAAGCGTTGCTAACAGAAATCGGCGGACTGGGAGAGAATTACACGTTGTATGAATGGAAAGATTTGCTGGCAAAACCTGAGCCAGTGGTCGTGCCAGTGACTCCAGCGGTGGAGACGCCGGTTGCTCCACAGTAATATCTCAGGAGCACCAACGCCCTCGTCGGCAATGGGGTATTAGCCACAAGTTAGTGATGGGAAAGAAGCCGACGAGGGCGTCGGCGCTCCCAGCCGGTTTCAGCTTTCCTCCAACATCCTACGTTTCCGCTCCTTGTTCCATGCGGCGAGGACTCGTGTGAGGAGTAAGGCGGAGAGGATGGTGACGGCTAATTCAAAAATGGGTTCGTTGCCGCGTGGTCTTTCACCGACGATAAATTTTGCGGCATCGGGTAAGTTGAAGAGTCCTCTGCCGAAGCTGATGAGTGCTAGCGCGCCCGCTCCCATCACGCCGTGCCAGAGCATTTTGATAGAGAATAATCCGCAGATGATAAACCCGCCGCCAAGGGTGAGGCAGCCGACGAGTAATGCCATCGCCGCTTCTTTTTCGATTCGTGTTTGAGCGAGGATGCCGATGGCGATAATCGCCACACCGATGAAGAAAATGTAGGCGCGAATCATGGGCGAAGTAACCAAGAGATATGCGGAGTGTAGAGATCTGGCTCTAACAGGAATGAATCATGTCCTTTATCAGAGTGGACGGTGATGTGCATGGAGTCCACCCGTGATGCTTCTAAATGCTGAACCAGCTCGGATTGTTCTTCTGGGTAAAAACAGAAATCCGAATCGATGGAGAAGACTAACCATTTCTGTCCGTTGCGCGCGCAGCGTTCAAAGAGTTCTTGTGGGGTTTCCGCATCGCCTTCGAAGAGGGCATCGAAGCGCGACCATAGATCGATGATACGGAGGTAGGTGTTCGCATCGAATCGCTTCACGAACTTTTTCCCCTGATGCAGCATGTAGCTCTGGAACTGGTCGCGAACCCGATACCATGCCAATATATCGTCGGCTTGGATGACATCTTGGCGCGCGCGTTTTTCGATGGAGTCTAGATGTACGAAGGTTTTGTGAGAAATCATCCGCGCTAACGCGAGTCCGTAGAGCGGAGGGCGTTCATCGTAGAAATCGCCACCGTTGAAATTCGGATCGTTTTCAATCGCGAGAATTTGTTCGAACAAGATGAGTCGATTCAAAACCGTGGTTTTAAATCCGGCTGCAATGCTAATGACATTGCGGACGCGATCCGGCAGGCGCGTCGCGAAAGCGAGCGCGACCAAACCACCGACCGATGGGCCGACCACGCCATGCAAGGTTTCGATGCCAAATGAATCGACGAGCAGCGCGACCGCATTGACCTGATCTGCTGCGGAGATGGATGGGAATTCCGAACCCCAGGGTTTCTGGGTTTTCGGATTCAGTGAGGCAGGGCCGGTGGAGCCGTAGCAGCCGCCGAGATAGTTTGGGCAGATTACAAAAAACCGATCTGTATCAAGCGCTTTCCCAGGACCAATCATGTCTTCCCACCAACCTTGATGAAGCTCTGGCTGCCAGAGATCGCCAATTTCTGGGATCTCTGTATTGATTCCAGCCGCATGGTGCGAGCCAGAGAGTGCATGGAAAATCACAATCGCATTCGAGCGATCCGCATTCAGCGTTCCCCATGTCTCGTAAGCGATCCTGATCGCAGGCAGCGACGAACCATCGCGAAGCGCGAAAGTTTCCTCATGGTCAAAAAAGTGGGTGCTGGTCTCAGCGGGCATACGCAGCATACTGAACACGAGAAGCCAATCGTCAAACCATGAAGCAGGGAAATCCAGATTTCCGTTGGAGACACTTGAACCTGGCTATCGTAACATATTTCAAAGGGAATTTTCCGCGCTGGGTGAAAATGCAAATTGCTAGCATTCTTGACAAAATCCTGCGGTGCCCTCGTATAGCAACCAGTATGAACGTAAAAACATGTGTCTCCACTATATCTGCGCTCGCGATTGCGGCGATGATTACCAATCCGCTGTATGCCGATGTGAAACCCAATCCGCTATTTACTGACGGTGCAGTTTTGCAACGGGGCCAAGCGGTTCCAGTCTGGGGCACAGCAAGGGATGGTGAAAAAGTGACGGTTGAAATCGGCGATCAAAAAGTCAGCACCACCGCCGCCGCTGGTAAATGGAGCGTGGAGTTGAAGCCATTGAAAGAAGGCGATGCTCTCACGATGAAGATCACCGGCGATAATGCCGTGACAATCAACAACCTGCTCGTCGGCGAAGTATGGGTCTGCTCCGGCCAATCGAATATGGAGTGGAAATTTGCCCAATCCCACAACGCCAAGGAAGAAGGTCCGAAGGCGGATTATCCAAAGATCCGCATGTTCACGGTGAAAAGAAATTCCGCCGCTAAACCGCTTACGGAAGCCGTTGGAAGCTGGGTCGAGTGCTCTCCACAAACCGTCGTTGGTTTCTCTGCGGTTGGTTACTTTTTTGCTCGTGATCTCCATCAGAAACTCGGCGTGCCAGTCGGTATGATTCACACTTCTTGGGGTGGCACTCCCGCGCAGTCGTGGACAAGTTTAGAAGGATTTGGTGCTGATCCCGAATTGAAAGGTTACGTCGATACGGTAACAAAAAGGCTTTCCAGCTATGATGCTGATGTCGCGGCTTACCCAGCCAAGATGGAGGAGTTCAATACCAAGTCGAAGGAATGGAATGAAACGGTTGGTAATGCCTATCAGGAAACGCTGAAAGCATGGACCGAGGCTTCCGCGCTAGCGAAGAAAGACGGTCAACCTCAGCCGCCGAAGCCCACACCATCCACTCCGCAGCCGAAAGCTCCTGCTAATCCAGATGATGGAGGTGGCCAACCGACAAGTCTCTATAATGGCATGATTGCGCCAATTATCCCTTACGGCATCAAGGGAGCTATCTGGTATCAAGGCGAGTCGAATGCCGGCCAGTCCAAGCAATATCGCACGCTGTTCCCGGCGATGATCGCCGATTGGCGTGGGCGCTGGAAACAAGGAGATTTCCCGTTCTTCTTCGTCCAGATCGCACCTTTCAAGGGTCAACCTCCAGAAATCCGCGAAGCGCAGTTTCTAACACTTGCGAAAGTGAAAAACACCGCGATGGCCGTGACCACGGATGTCGGAAATGCGAATGATATTCATCCGAACCAAAAAGAACCGGTCGGCCAGCGCTTGGCTCTCGCTGCACGCGCGCTGACGTATGGGGAAAAGATCGAATACTCCGGTCCGCTCTATGACTCGATGGCTGCGAAGGGCGGAAAAATCATTCTCAGCTTCAAGCATATCGGTGGCGGACTGGTTGCTAAAGACGGCGAACTCAAAGGCTTCACCATTGCCGGTGAGGACAAGAAATTCGTGCCGGCGAAAGCAGAGATCCAAGGCGATAAAGTCGTGGTCTCTGCCGAGGGCGTCAGTGGAGTCGCCGCTCGTTATGGCTGGGAAAATGTTCCTGATGTTAACCTCTTCAATCAGGAAGGACTTCCGGCATCGCCGTTCCGTACGGATGTGGATTGAGATGGTATAGGGTTTGGTAGGGCGCTCTCGCTGAGAGCGCCGCGCGCGGCGGATCGTATCCAATTCGTCACTGAAACATTATATTCTTCCTAATTCGATGCGGTGCCCTCGGCGATGGTACCCTGCCTTTCAGCTCAAATCCTAAGCTGGGAGTTCGAATCCTTTTCGATAAGTTCCTTTCAGAAGAGGATTGGCTAGTTCTGCGTCTGACCCGGTGAAGAGTTCTTTTTCTGGATCCATTGTTAGATTTTTACCTAGGATGAGGAGATCTTTCTCGGGGTCAATTTTGTTATCTTCTAGGTGGGTGAGTATTCTTGCGAAGGAATCGGAGGCTATGTTGTTAGAAATTGCCTCGCGAATGGCGGCGGGTTTGGTAGGTGCACCGAGTTTCCAGGAGATATTTCCGATGTGTGCAAGGGCGGAAGAGAGGTGGCCGCTTTCGACTCCGTGTCCTGCATCGATTTTTCCGGAGTGGCAGGAATCGACGAAGGATTGCATGTGGGATTTTGAGCCTTGGAAGGATTGGATTATTTTGCCGTCTTTATCGAAGGCGTCGCATTTGGCGCTGTGGCCGCCGGATAGATAACCGCCCTCGCATTCGATTAGGTTTCCGAAAGGATGATCTTTGTAAGGTTTGGTGGGCAGGCCGCGGACTTCGAAGATGATGGGGACGGGATAATCGAAATAGCACATTTGGGTGTTGGCCCATTGGCCATCGTCTTGGTAGCCGAGCCTGGCGCCGACGGAGATGGCGGAGGTGGGAAGTTTCGGATCACCGGTGAACATGCGGCAGACATCGAGTTGGTGCGGGCCTTGATTGCCGAGGTCGCCGTTGCCGTAATCGAACTGCCAATGCCAGTCGTAGTGGAATTTTTCACGATGGATGGGAGACATCTCGCGAGGGCCGCACCAGAGATCGTAATTGACCGTGCTGGGTGCGGGTTTGGGTTGGGAAACTTTGCCGATGGATGGGCGGGGTTTGTAGCAGAAGCCGCGGGCGAGTTTGACTTTGCCGATGGCGCCGGACTGGATGAAATCGTAGGCTTCGTGCCATGCGGTTTCGGAGCGACGTTGGAAGCCGTGTTGGATGATGACTTTGTATTTTTCTGCGGCGTTGGCGAGTTGGCGACCTTCCCAGACGTTGTGGGAAACGGGTTTTTCAACGTAAACATGTTTGCCGTTTGCTGCGGCGGTGGTCGCGATGAGGGAGTGAGTGTGGTTGGGCGTGGCGATGATGACGGCATCGATTTCTGAAGATTCGCAGGCTTTGCGAAAATCGGAGAATTTGGTGACTTTGATGTCCTTTTTCTCTAGTTCTGCGGCGTAGGCGTCGAGGACGGCGGAATCGACATCACAGAGCGCGACGAGTTTCGCGTTGGTGCATTTCAAAAGTTCGCCTGCGAGACCTTTGCCGCGACCGTTGAAGCCGATGAGGCAGACGCGGAGGTCACCGTTGGGTGATGCGGCGCGGGCGAGCGAGGGGATGAAAGTAAAAGCTCCGGCGAGTGCGGAGGTTGAGAGGAAATGACGTCGTGAGAGTTTCATGGGGTTTTTAGTGAATCGAAGGTTTCTTTAAGTTTCGCAGTTTCAAGGGTGCCTTGGTGGATGATGACTGTGTAGCTGAGGGTGATGGATTCGGATTTTTTCAAAGTATGGTTACCGAAGGTTTTATCTTTCTTCTTTTCAAAATCGTTGATGCCAAAAGGGTTTGCAGCGAGGAGGCCGTAGTCGCGGGCGTGCCAATGAGTGGGGCTGCGGAAGGATTTCGGGTGATCGATGATGGCGACGACAGTGGGTTTGCCGAGTTCGTCGGGTCCGGTGTAAGCGACCCAATTCGCGCGTTTGCCCCAGACATCGAGATTGGTTTGTCCTTCGGAATTTGTTAGAGTGGCCTTCGCGGTAGGGCCTTTGACGCGGAGGCTGCGATCGGTGCGGATGGCGAAGGTGCCTTCTTTGGTGTCACCTAAAACGACTTCGTCCGCAAGGGCGGTGAGGGTGGAACGGATGTCGATGTGTAGGGTTTCTGCATTGGGTTTCGAGAACGCGTAGGAACGGGTTTCTTTGAGTAGTTCGGTTTCTTTCGCGACCCATGTGAGATCCGCGACGAGTTGGGCGATGTTGTTGTTGATCCCTTTTTGGGTGATGGAATTGAAGCGAATGGCCGGATCATTTTTTCCACGGTCGGTCCAGAAATCGTTGCCATTCACCGAGCCGTGGGCGAGCCAGATGCCGCGATGGTGGGGGTGGTCTTTTTCCTCGCCAGGGACGTCGGTTTTCATCGGCCAGTTGCGGACAATGTTGGCACCTGAGGGGGAGTAAACGGGATAGAGGTAAGGGAAACGGTAGTCGGTCCGGAAGGCCGTGATGAGGTTTTTGCCGTCGTGGAGCTCGATGGACTGATCTTTCTCTGAGAAGACGAATTGGGCGTGGAGGGGGGGCGCGAGGGCAAAAATTACAAGGATGAGGTTGCGCATAAAACAGGGGTCAAGGAGACGCTACGTTTGGGGGTGGGATTAATTTTCATCGTGAAAGCAGATTTTCGGAATAGCGTAAGGATAAATTACCTCGTAGAAGAAAGCATGAGTGAGTTTGCAGATTTGGTGGATGCCCATTACGAGGCGCTATATCGCTTCGGGTATTCCCTGACGCGAAGTCCTGATCATGCGGCGGATCTGGTGCAGGAAACGTTCTGCATTTGGGCTGCGAAGAACGAGCAGCTAAGGGATAGGAGCAAGGCGAAAACCTGGCTGTTTACGACGCTTCACCGTGAGTTTTTAGGGCAGAGGAGAAAGCAGGCGAGGTATTCGGATGAGCCGTTGGATGAGAATATCGGCCAAGAGGTGAGTGGCAATGATGATCAGGCGGATCGGCAGATGGATGGGCAGCGGGTGGTGGAGTTGTTGGGAGAGATGGAAGTAATGTATCGCGCGCCGCTGGCGTTGTTTTATCTGCAGCAACATAGCTACAAGGAGATCGCGGAGATTCTGGATGTGCCGATAGGGACGGTGATGTCGCGGTTGTCGCGCGGAAAAGATTTATTAAGAAAACGGATGACTTCTGAGCCATCGAGTGCACCTAAGAATTTGATCGATGTGAACCCAGAAATTTTCAAAAAACATCATGGATAAAGAACGGGCAAAATTTGTGCTTCAGAGTTTCCGCCCGGATGGCGCGGACGTGGGTGACGATGATTTCGCGGAAGCTTTGAAGCTTGCGACGATAGATCGTGAACTTGGAGAGTGGTTGGTGAAAGAGCGCGCGTTCGACGCAGAGTTCGCGGAATGCTTGGCGCGGGTCGATCTCCCAGAGGGCTTACGTGAAAGCGTTTTGCTGGCGATGGTTCAGAGCGGATCGGGTTATCCGAAGTTAGAGCAGGAAGATGACCATGTGATGGTTACTGGTATGGCGAGTGTGAAAGTTCCGGCAGAGCTGAGGGCTCGGATTTTGGAATCGATGGAGCGCACGAAAATTGTGGAGATGCAGCCGAAGTCGTGGATGCGTTACGCGATGCCTGTGGCTGCGGCGGCTGGGGTGGTGCTGGCTTTCGTGTTTTTGATGGATCAACCTAAGAACGGAAATATCGCGGATTCATCGAATCATCGAATTTCTGTGAATGCGGTGCAGGCGAGCTTTGTCGGGATGTATCAGACACCCGGTTTTTCGTTAGATAAAAGAGGCACGGATCAGAATGAATTGGTTTCTTATTTACGTGGTAAACATCTGCCGTGTGGTGGGATGAAATTTCCAAAAGGTCTAGAGGAAATGAAAGGCCTTGGTTGCCGTGAAATCATGGTCGGAGAAAAGAAAGGTTCGCTGATTTGTTTTGGCGAACAGGATGGAATCGTTCACCTGATCATTTTCCGCCGCGATGATGTGGAAGGAGATTTGCCAACCGAATCTGAGCCACACATCAGTCAATTCGGTGAATGGGCGCAGGCGTGCTGGGCGAATGAGAAGTATGCTTATACGTTGATCTCGAAGAGCCAAGGCACTGAGCTGAAAGAGTTGTTCTAAGCTTCTATTCGTAGGCTACGCGCCCATTTCTATAAAGAGGTTCTCCTGAAATGAGTAATCGGTGGTGGGTAATAGGCGCGATGTTTGGTTCCAGTCTTGAGACCTCCATACCCACGAGGCAGACATCATCGGTGAATGCTTGATCTTTGGCAAAGTCTTCGATCTCGCGGGAGACGTCCTGGACTAGTTTAGCCAAGGGCAAACTAGCGAACCGCTGGATTACATCTCGCAGACGAGATCTGCCGAAGGATTCTTCTTGTGCGTTCTCGACCTCGAAGAGACCGTCGGTGAAAAGTAAGACGCGGTCACCTACGTTCACTTTGAGTTCGTAAGTCTCATAGGAGATATTTTTGACCAAGCCGAGTGCTGGACCGTGTTTTTGTCCGATTCCTATCATCTCGATCTTCCCA
>JANMGO010000013.1:0-20755 GCA_031374665.1 Akkermansiaceae bacterium
GGCCAGACCATCATTTCCGGAATGGGTGAACTTCACCTCGAAATCATCGTCGATCGCATCAAACGCGAATTCAAGGTCGACGCCAACACCGGCGCACCACAAATCACTTACCGTGAGACCATCACCAAAGCCGCTGGCGGCGAAGGCAAACTGGTCAAACAATCCGGCGGCCGCGGTCAATACGGCCACGTCATCCTCTCCATCAAACCGAACGAAGCCGCTAAAGGCATCACGGTTGAAAACAAAACCATCGGCGGCTCCATCCCGAAAGAATACATCAACGCATGTATCAAAGGCTGCCGCGAAGCGACCACCAACGGTGTCATCGCTGGTTACCCAGTCATCGACGTCCATGTCGATATCCTCGACGGTTCTTACCACGACGTGGATTCCAACGAAAACGCTTTCACCATGGCTGCAATCTTCGCCATGCGTGACGCTTTCAAAAAAGCCGGCCCTATCCTTCTCGAACCCATCATGGCTGTCGAAGTCTCCACTCCGGATGACTACCAAGGCGATGTTATGGGCGACCTCAACCGCCGCCGCGGACAAATCCAACACATGGAATCCCAAGGCGCATTCTCCACCGTCAGTGCCAACGTTCCGCTCAAGGAAATGTTTGGCTACTCGACAGCCGTCCGCACACTTTCATCGGGTCGCGCGTCATACTCCATGACTCCTTCCCACTTCGAACAAGTCCCTAACAACATCGTCGAGGAAATAGCCATCGACCGCGTTGCTTAATTCTCTACCCATCATCTCACAACCAACCACCACCTCAATCCCATGTCAGCTCAGAAAATCCGGATCCGCCTGCGTGCCTTCGACCATCGTGCCATCGATCGTTCGGCTCTTGAAATCGTGGAGACCGCAAAGCGCACCGGCGCACGTGTTGCTGGTCCCATCCCGCTTCCTACCCGTATCGAAAAATTCAGCGTTAACCGCTCGGTTCACGTGAACAAAAAATCCGCTGAACAATTCGAAATCCGCACTCACAAGCGCGTTCTCGACATCGTCGATCCAACCGCACGCACCGTCGATGAGCTCAAAAAACTCAACCTGCCAGCAGGTGTCGACATCACCATCCGCATATAGGCGTTGCTCTGACCCCGCATCTTCAATTTTAAATCTCAAATTTCTAATCTCTATGTCACTAGGACTCATCGGCAAAAAACTCGGCATGACCCGTATCTTCGATAAAGAAGCGGGCTCCAGCATTCCTGTTACCGTCATCGACGTTTCGGGAAACACGATCCTTCAGACCAAAACTCTTGAAACCGACGGTTACACCGCCGTTCAGGTTGGTTTCGACGATCAAAAAGAATTCCGCGTCAACAAACCAGACCTCGCTCGCTTCAAAAAAGCAGGCTCTGCTCCAAAACGCCGCGTTCAAGAATTCCGTTTCGAAAACGGCACCGAAGTTCCTAGCGAACATCCCGGTCTCGCTCTCTTCGAAGCTGGTCAATTCGTGGACGTTATCGGTAACACGATCGGTCGCGGTTTCCAAGGTGTTGTCAAACGCCACAAGTTCGCTGGCCAGCCAATGGCACACGGTCACATGATGCACCGTCGTTCCGGCGCAATCGCTGCCGGATCCACTCCAGGCCGCGTTTGGAAAAATCAAAAAATGCCAGGTCACATGGGCACAACCAAATCGACCGTGCAAAATCTTAAAGTCATCGCCGTGCGCGAGGAAGACGGTGTCATCCTCGTTTCCGGTTCCGTCCCAGGCGCCAAAGGCTCCTACCTCACGATCCGCACAGCTAAGAAAAAGTAAGCTGCTAATCCGTCCACTTAATCCCTTTAACTGAAACTTTCCGCCATGTCAGCAAAAGCCTTCACAGCCGCAGATGCAGAAGCCGCAAATCTTGTCCTCATTGGTGAGGACAAAGGCCGCCAAGCAGTCCACGACCTCATCACCGCCTACCGTGCGAACCGCCGTTCCGGCACCGCACACACCAAAACTCGTGGTGAAGTCCGTGGTAACAACAAGAAAATCTACAAACAAAAAGGCACTGGTAACGCCCGTCACGGCGACAAACGCGCTCCGATCTTCGTCGGTGGTGGTGTTGTCTTCGGTCCACGCAACCGCTCCTATGCGAAAAGCGTTCCGAAGTCCGTCCGCAAACTCGCTCTCCGCCGCGTGCTTGGTGACCTGACCCGTGCTGAAAAAATCTTCACGGTTCCTTCCTTCGGCATCACCGATGGTAAAACCAAATCCTTCGTCGCAGCCGTCAACGCTATCACCCCAGCAGATCGTAAAGTTCTCTTGGTTGGTAACTTCGACGACAACACCAAGCTCTCCGCCCGCAACGTCGGTTGGGCTCAATTGGTGACTCCTACCGATATCAACGTTGAGCAAATGCTCCTCGCTAAAGTCATCATCCTCGTGGGTGATGCCGTCTCGACCCTCGCCCAGCGCACCGCCTAATCCCTTTAACGATCTAAATTTTACGACCATGAAAGACATTTACCAGGTCATCAAAAACGTCCGCCTTAGTGAAAAGGCCTCACTGCTCCAAGAGCGGAACAATGAGGTCGTTCTCGAAGTCGATCGTAACGCCAATAAGCTCGAAATCAAACAAGCGGTTGAGACCATTTTTGATAAAAAGGTCATCAAAGTCCGCACAGCAAATTACGACGGCAAAGTCCGCCGCAAGCGCCGTGCAGACCAAGGCCGTACCCCGAGCTACAAAAAAGCCATTGTCCGCCTCGCGGATGGTGAATCCCTCGACCTCATCTAAGCCAGCATCCCCGCCACCCGGTGGGAATCAAAACGAAACCAATTTTAACGTCAGCGAGTCATGCCACTTAAAACTTTCAAGCCCAACACACCATCCGAGCGCTACAAGGAGCTTCCGTCTTTCGACGAAATCACCAAAAGCAAACCGGAGAAGTCCCTTCTCACCCCGCTCAAACGCACAGGTGGACGGAACAATACTGGTCGTATCACAACCCGCCACATCGGTGGTGGTCACAAACGTCACTATCGCTTGGTCGATTTCAAACGTAACAAACTCAACGTCGAAGCCACCGTGCTCGGCATTGAATACGATCCGAACCGTACCTGCCGCATCGCCCTCATCCAATACAAAGACGGAGTCAAATCCTACATCCTTGCTCCAGCCGGCTTGACCGATGGTGACAAAGTCATCGCAGGTGCAGACGTCGCTCCAAAAGTGGGTAACGCCATGCCACTCGGCAAAGTGCCACTCGGAACAGAAATTCACAACATCGAGCTCCTTCCAGGTAGCGGTGGTAAAGTCGCTCGTTCCGCAGGTCAAAGCGCAGTTCTTTCTAACCGTGACGGCGGTTGGGCTCTCGTCAAAATGCGCTCCGGAGAAATCCGCCGCTTCCACGAAGCCTGCTTCTGCACCATCGGAGTCGTCGGTAACCGCGACCACATGAATGAAGTTTCCGGAAAAGCTGGCCGCACACGCTGGCAGGGTGTTCGCCCAACAGTCCGCGGTATGTGTATGAACCCTGTGGATCACCCGAACGGTGGTGGTGAGGGTAAATCCAAGTCCGGTGGTGGTCGCCAACACTTGCTCTCACCATGGGGTCACGCCAAAGGTCAGAAGACCCGCAAGAAGAAGAAAACCACCAGCGTTTTCATCGTCGAGTCGCGCCACAAAAACAAGACCAAGTAATCCCTTTTAGAATCTCCAACTTAAACTAGATATGCCACGTTCCCTAAAGAAAGGCCCATTCGTCGACCAAAAGCTTCTTGCTAAAATTGACGCCGTTGCCGAAGCCGGTTCCGATCGTAAACCGATCAAAACCTGGTCACGCAAATCCATGATCACTCCAGACTTCGTGAGCCACAACTTCTCCGTCCACAATGGCAAGACTTTCGTCCCCGTCTACGTGACTGAAAACATGGTTGGCCACAAACTCGGCGAATTCGCTCCGACCCGTATCTTCCGTGCTCACGGTGGTATCGGTAAGAAATAATCCGCTTCCGCAAACGACACTTACTCAAAGAAATGTTCACCTCCAGTCATACACGTTGCATTGCCGCCGCCCTCGGGTTGCTCGCAATCACTGTGCCGTGCCATGGAGAAGAGAAAGTTTCCGCAGAGCAACTGAAAGCAACCGTCGCCCAACTCCAAGAGCAGAACCGCACTTTGCAGCTCGCTCTCGTAGAAGCAAACCAGGCCGAAAAGAACTCCAGCGAACAACTCAACCAAGTTCGCGAACGTCTCGAAGCCCTCGGTAAAAACCTTCTCGACGGAGGCGACGATCGCCTGATCCAAGCCGCAGCTGATTTGGAGATCGCCAACGAGCGTATCACCAGCCTCGAAGCCTCAGCCGCTAAACTTTCAGTCAACGTCCAAGACTACCTCCGCCAGGCAGTCGTCTCGGATCCAGAAGCAAGAGTTCGTGTCGAAACAGCTATGAGAGAGCTTGACTCTCTCAGCGGTCTCCGCCAGAAACCCCTCCCCGACATCCGGACCGGCAACCTTCAGCAGGCACGGATCGTCAGCCTCGACCAAGAATCTGGAATGCTTGTCCTTAACCTAGGGGAAACCCAAGGCGCAAAAATCGGAATGACCTTCCGCCTCATGCACGGACAACAACCCTACGGAAAAGCCATCCTCGCAGATGTCCGTAAGGGAATCTCCGGTGCATTCGTCGAGCAAATCGACTCTAAAGATCACACACCTCGCCTCGGCGATATCGCCGTCCTCCTTACCCAAAACTAAGTTTCACTAACTCTCACCAAACCGCCGACCATGGAAGTCACCAGCACCACTAAATTTGTCCGTCTCTCGCCTAAAAAAGCGCGTGACGTCGCCCGCGAGATCCAAGGACTCCCCGTTTCGAACGCTCTCGATATCCTTACCTTCACTCCTAAAAAGGCTGCGCAACTCATTGCGAAGACTCTTAAGACGGCCATTGCGGATGCGGAAAATAATTTCTCACTGGATACCAGCACCCTTGTTATCAAACAAGCGGTCATCGGTGCCGGCCCAACCCTGCGTCGTTTCATGCCTCGTGCCAAAGGCTCAGCCGGCGCGATCCTCAAACGCACCTCTCACATCTCCATCACCCTCGTCGGTGCAGCTCCGGAAAAGAAAAAGCGTGCTCCTAAAAAAGCCGCAGCCAAGAAATCCGATGCACCAGCCGCCGAAGAAACCGCTGCTGCTTCCGAAGCCGCCACCGCATAATTCACTCATCTAACACTCTCCACCTAACACCATGGGCCAAAAAGTAAATCCGATCGCCTTCCGTCTCGCCGTCAATAAAGACTGGCGCTCCAAATGGTATGCCGCAGGCAAAGACTACACCAACAAACTCCACGAAGACCTCGCTATCCGCGGATACTTCAAAGGGAAATTGGTCAACGCAGGTCTTGCTCGCGTTATCATCGAGCGTGCATGGAACAGCGTCCGCGTCACCCTCCACTCCTCACGTCCAGGCTTGATCATCGGTCGCCAAGGCAAAGAGATCGAGGTCATGACCGCTGAGATCCAAAAAATCTGCAAAGACTCTCAAGTCAAACTCGACATCCTCGAAATCCGCAAGCCTGAGCTCGATGCCCAACTTGTCGCCGAGCAAATCGCGATCCAACTTGAGCGTCGTATCGCTTTCCGCCGCGCCATGAAACGCTCCATCCAGACCGCCATGGAATTTGGCGCAGAAGGAATTCGCGTTCGTTGCGCAGGCCGCCTCGGTGGTGCTGACATCGCTCGTGCTGAAAGCTACCGCGAAGGCAAAGTGCCTCTCCAAACTCTCCGCGTTCCTCTCGACTACGGCTTCGCAGAAGCTCGCACCGTTTACGGAATCATCGGCGTGAAATGCTGGATCAACAAAAAAGAAGACGACGGTCGTCAAGCCCCAGAACGTAACGATCGCGGTGACCGTGGAAATCGCAATAACAACCGCGGAGACCGTGGTGGTGATCGTCGCCAAGGTGGTGGTGGTCGTCCAGACAATCGCTCACAAGGCGCACCTTCCGCTCAATAATTTAAAAGCCTAACAAGCCCTCACTTAAACATAACTTTCACAAGGAGAAATAAGCCATGCCTTTGATGCCCAAAAGAACCAAGTTCCGCAAGAGTCACCGCGGATCACGCTCTGGTAATGCCCAGACCGGAACTACCGTCGCCTTCGGTGACTTCGGACTCCAAACTCTCGAGCGCGGTTGGCTTACCACCCGCCAAATCGAAGCCTGCCGTGTCGCGATCAACCGCTCGCTGAAACGTAAAGGTAAAGTTTTCATCCGGATTTTCCCTCACAAATCCATCACCCGCCGTCCCCCTGAAACCCGGATGGGTAAAGGTAAAGGCGCCGTTGATACCTGGGTAGCCGTTATCCGCCCAGGCAACATGCTTTTCGAAGTTGCCGGCGTTCCAGAATCCTCCGCACGCGAAGCGATGCGCCTTGCTTCTTACAAGCTTGGTTTCCGCACCCGTCTCGTGACCCGTAATCCGCACCAATAACTTTTCACACTGATAAACACCATGGCCACTTCTAAAGCCAAAGACATCCGCGAACTCTCTGCTGACGAACGCCTCAAACGCCTTCGTGATCTCAAACAAGAATCCATGAACCTGCGCCTCCAACGTGCAGCTGGAACTCTTGAAAACTCAGCTCGCTTCAAACAAGTGCGTCGTGAGATCGCACAAATCCACACTATCACCACCGAGAAGGCCTGAGCTGTTAGCTAACCGCCTACTTATTCTAACCGATCCATCATTATGAGCGAATCATCCCAGGAAGCCACAACGGCAGTTCACAAGCGCAAAACTCGCGTTGGTGTCGTCATTTCCAATAAAATGGAAAAAACCATCGTCGTCGAACACGTTGCCCGCGTTCCTCACCCAAAATTCAACAAGATCGTCAAGCGCTCCAAGAAATACTACGTGCACGACGAAAAGAGCGAGGCTGCCATCGGCGACCGCGTTCGTATCATCGAAACCAAGCCAGTATCCAAACTCAAGCGTTGGGCACTTGCAGAAATTCTCACTCACTAAACCGGCTCATCCGGATTCTAATCTCTAATCCTAATTTCTAACTTCTTAAGCCATGATCCAGATGGAAACCAAGCTCGCCGTTGCTGATAACACCGGTGCACGCACAGCAAAAATGATCGGAGTTCTCGGTAAACGCAGCCGCTCCGCCCGCCTCGGTGACATCATCACCGCTCACATCCGTGATTCCATTCCCACCGCCTCCGTCAAAAAAGGCAGCGTGGTGAAAGCAGTCATCGTGCGCACCTCGTATCCTGTCCGTCGTCCTGACGGCTCGGTTCTTCGCTTCGATTCCAACGCCATCGTCATCATCGACAAAGACAACAACCCACGCGGCACTCGTATCTTCGGACCAGTGGCTCGTGAACTTCGTGAAAAACAATTCATGAAGATCGTCTCCCTCGCACCCGAGGTTCTCTAATCCAATTCCAACGATCCCACTTTCATGAGCAGCATCAAGACACACGTCAAAAAAGGCGACCAAGTCGAAATCATCTCCGGTAACCACAAAGGCAAACAAGGCACTGTCCTTAGCGTCAACGCCGTCAAAGGCCAAGTCGTTGTCGAAGGTGGTCGCACTGTCCAAAAGGCAGTTCGCCGTTCCGAAGCGGATCCAGATGGCGGCATCAAAACCGTCAACGCACCCGTCCATATTTCCAATGTAAAGAAACTGGGCTAAGCCACCGCAAGGAGGCCGCCCGCGCTTAAGCGTTAACACAAACCACGCGCTGACCCGCTAAAACAAAATGAGTACACCAGCACTACTGCAACACTACAAAGACAAGGTTGTGCCGAACTTGAAGACCAAGCTCGGTTACACCAATCCGCATCAAGTCCCTAGACTTGAAAAAATCGTCGTCACATCCTGCATGGGCAAAGCTCCAGACCGCAAGGTTGCAGTTGACGATGCCGTCACCGAAATTTCGAAAATCACCGGCCAAAAGCCTTCGATCACTTTCTCGAAAAAAGCTGTCGCTAACTTCAAACTCCGCGAGGGTGAAGCTCTCGGCGCACGCGTAACTCTCCGCGGCACTCAGATGTGGGAATTCCTTCATCGCTTCATCAACATCACCGCTCCTAACATTCGCGACTTCCGCGGGATTTCCTCAAAATCCTTCGACGGACGCGGCAACTATGCCTGCGGTATTTCAGATCAAACCATCTTCCCGGAAATCGAAATCGACCAAGTCAAACGCCAGATCGGCTTCGACTTGATCTTCGTTACTTCCGCCAACACCGACGCAGAAGGCCGCGAGCTTCTCATCGAACTCGGTATGCCATTCCGCGACATTAAGAAAGCTGATGAAGCTGAACTTGCCACCGCATAACCCCAGTAGATTTTAAAGGAAACCAATATTATGGCAGTTCTCACAGACCCTATCTCCGACTTCCTCACCCGCTTCAAAAACGCGGCTCGTGCAGGCAACGAAGAATTCACCGCCCCTTACTCCAAAATCAAAGCAGACATCGCTGAGATTCTCAAACAAGAGGGATACATCTGGAAATACGAAGTCGTCACCGGCGAACGCACTGAGCTCAAACTCAGCCCGAAGTTCGTTGATGGTCGTCCCGTCCTCACTGATCTCAAACGCGTTTCAAAACCTGGCCGCCGTCAATACGTCGGTTCTCAGGAAATCCCACGCGTCCTGTCCGGCCTCGGCATCTCTATCCTTTCGACCTCGAAAGGTGTTATGTCCGGCGCATCCGCAAAACGTCAGAAACTCGGCGGAGAAATCCTCGCCAACATCTGGTAATCCTAAAACTCGAACTACTAACTATTATGTCACGAGTCGGACTCAAACCAATCTCTCTTCCTGAAAAGGTTGCCGTCAAAGTTGAAGGCAACACCGTTCTTGTCGAAGGCCCAAAAGGCAAACTCGACTTCTCGGTCCCTGCAGGAATCTCGCTCAAATCAGAAGACGGCACCGTTGTCGTCTCCCGCGCTACCGAGCAACGCGTGCATCGTGCCCTTCACGGCACGGTTCGCAGCATCGTCAACAACATGATCACCGGCGTCTCCACTGGATTCTCCAAAGATCTTGAAATCCACGGCGTCGGTTTGCGCGCTGCTGTCAAAGGTAAAGATCTCGATCTTTCCCTTGGCCGTTCGCATCCTTTGCTCCACCCGATCCCATCCGGCCTTACCGTCACGGTGAACGAAAACACCAAGATCAAGGTTGAGGGTATCGATAAACAACTCGTCGGTCAGTTCGCTGCCGAAGTTCGCGGCTTCTATCCGCCAGAGCCTTACAAAGGCAAAGGCGTCCGCTACTCAGACGAAAAAGTCCGCCGTAAGGAAGGCAAAAGCGTCGGCAAATAACCATAAACCATCTCTGTTTAATGAGCACTATCCAACGCAAAACTATCCGCCAACGGATCCACAGCCGTATCCGCCGCAAGGTGGTCGGCACCACCGAGCGCCCGCGTCTCGCTGTCCACTTCTCGAACCAACATGTCTACGTGCAGTTGATCGACGATTCAGCAGGCCGTACGATCGCCGCCGCTTCCACCATGGACAAGAGCTTCGAAGGCAATGCAGCCAACATCGCTTCCGCCCAGAAGGTCGGTCAGTTGATCGCAGAGCGCGCCAAATCCATCAATATCTCGGACGTGGTTTTTGACCGCGGCGGTCACCTCTATCATGGTAAGGTCAAAGCCCTTGCCGACGCAGCCCGCGAAGCCGGTCTTAAATTCTAATTTTACCTATCACATGGCTAACACTCCTGAAAACGAAGCCGCCGAGGCGGCCCCGACACCTGCAAGCGCAGAAACTGTCACTCCATCATCTAACCAAGACTCCAGCGCACCACAACGCGGCGGATACCAAGGCGGCCAAGGTCGCGGTGGTTTCGGCGGCGGCGGTGGTGGTCAAGGCGGCGGCCAAGGCCGCGGTGGTCGTGGCGGCCCACGCCGTGAAGAACGTCAAGCATTGACCGATGCTGAAGGTAACGAACTCTCCGAGAAAGTCGTCTTCATCAACCGTTGCGCCAAGGTCGTAAAAGGTGGACGTCGTTTCTCCTTCTCCGCCCTCGTGGTTTGCGGAAACAAGCTCGGCAAAGTCGGTCTTGGTTTCGGTAAAGCTAACGAAGTTGCAGATGCTATCAAAAAAGCCAGCGAAGCAGCTCGTAAGGTTCTCAAACCCATGAGCATCGTTGACGGCACCATTCCTCACGAAATCTACGCCGAGTTCGGTGGTGGCAAAGTGCTCCTCAAACCAGCATCTCCCGGAACGGGAATCATCGCTGGTGGTGGTGTCCGCGCCGTTTGCGAAGCAGTCGGTATCCGCGACGTCCTTGCAAAATCGATGGGCTCTTCCAATCACGCTAACGTTGTCAAAGCCACTCTCAAAGCCCTTTCATCCGTTCGCACCCGTGACCAAATTCTCGGTTCCCGCGGCAAAAAGCAGAAAGAGAAAGCGATCTAATCTAACTGATCCGTCGGACTCGACTGATCTAACCAAATTAAAAAAATGGAACTTCATAATCTCAAACCAAACCCAGGCGCCAAACACCGCGTCAAACGTCTCGGTGCCGGTGAAAGCTCCGGTCAGGGTAAAACCGCCGGTAAAGGCAACAAAGGTCAGAAGGCACGTTCTGGATCCGGCACTCGTGTTGGTTTCGAAGGTGGCCAGATGCCACTTCATCGTCGTCTTCCTAAGCGTGGTTTCAATAACTACGATTTCCGCGACAAGTTCATCGTCGTCAATGTAGGTGATCTCGATGATCGCTTTGATGCCGGTGCAACCATCGACGAAAAATCCCTTCGCGAAGTCGGCTTGGTCAATGGTCCTTGTGACAAAATCAAGCTACTAGGCGACGGCGAAGTAGAGAAATCTTTCACCGTAACGTTCGATAAAGTCAGCGCAACTGCGAAGGCTAAAATCGAAAAAGCCGGTGGTAGTATCGTTGATCCTACTCCAAAATCGTAAGCTCGAAGCCTGACGGTTTTAGCCGTCAGCAACACTGATTTAGGAGAGGAAGCCACGAGCTTCCTCTCCGTGTTATCAAAAGCAAGCACCGCCTTTAAAATTGTAACGAGTTTTTCAGAGCAATACCCTAGCTAGAATCAAATCAAATTTTTTACTCTGAAGTTTTTCAAATATCATGATCTCTGCCTTCAAGAACACCTGGAATATCCCCGAGCTCAGGGATAGGATTATTTTCACCCTCTGCATTATCGTCATCGTGCGTCTCGGTGTGCACATCACTCTTCCTGGTGTCGATGCCACTGTCATTAGGGCATGGCTCGATTCGATCGCGCAGAAAAGCCCAGCAGAGGCAGGTGGTATCACCGCCATCTTACAAGTTTTCTCCGGTGGTGGATTGACTCAAGCGGGTTTGTTCGCACTGGGGATCATGCCATACATTTCTGCATCGATCATGGTGCAGTTGATGACAGCCATTGTTCCAAAATTCTCAAAGCTCGCACGTGAAGACGGCGGACGCCAGAAGATCACACAATACACTCGGTATATCACACTCGTGATCGCAGTTGTGCAGGCATACTTCGTTGCACAGACTCTGGTTAATCCAGAAAATATTCCGTACATGCAGGGAATTGAGAAATTTGGAAAACTTGTGCTCGATGACTCTTGGAGCTGGATTCTCCTGACGATGTTAACACTCGTCTCCGGCACGATCTTGTTGATGTGGTTTGGCGACCAGATCACCGAAAAAGGCATAGGAAATGGCATTTCGATCATTATCATGGTCAACATTATTTCCGCGCTTCCAGGTGCATTGATCCAAGCTTGGAAATTCTTCACTGAGGGCAATCCTTGGAGAGCTGTCATGATGGTCGTCATGATTGCACTCATGCTGATTGTTATCGCCGCGACGATTGCGATTACTCAAGCCCAGCGCCGCATCGCGGTGCAATATGCGAAGCGCGTCATTGGCCGCAAACAGTTCGGTGGTCAAACTCAATACCTACCGCTGAAAGTGAACTATGCAGGTGTGATGCCCATCATTTTCGCAACCGCAGTTCTTTCTTTACCGCCGATGATGTTACAGTGGTTTTTCAAAGACCAAGGTTGGGCTAACACACTTTATAGCGAGCTAGTCGGCGGCGGCACTTGGTACTACATCCTTGGTGGTGTCGGTATCTTCCTGTTCTCCTATTTCTGGGTTGCAATGATGTTCCAACCTTCTCAAATCTCTGAGGACTTGAAACGCAATGGTGGATACATTCCAGGTGTTCGTCCGGGTAAGCCAACTGCTGAATTCTTGGATTTCACCATGACTCGCCTCACGTTTGCTGGTGCGATCTTCCTTGCCGGACTTTTCTTCCTTCCAGCTCTCACTGGTAAGATCGTTCACTTACCACCTTCATCACTCATTCTTCACTTCTGTGGCGGCACTTCGTTACTGATCATGGTGGGTGTAGTGCTTGACGTGATGCGTCAGGTTGAAACTCACCTCATTCAAAAACATTACGATGGTTTCCTCAGAAAAGGAAAACTGAAAGGTCGTTATGATCGTCTCGGAAATACTGGTGATGCTGCATCACGTAATACGATTGTCTATCTCTGCACGGTCGTCGCCATCATTGTTGTGATTGCTGCGACTGCTTACATCTACAGTTCAACACAAGGCTGATCTGACGGTTGCCGTTACGACGGTTCCCATATCATTTGCCTCTTTCTGAGATTTTGATCCGATGAGAATCGTTCTTCTAGGTCCACCCGCATCAGGAAAAGGCACGCAAGGCCGGGCCATTGCTTCACGGTTGGGTCTAAACTATCTGAGTACCGGAGCCTTGTTGCGAGAAGCGATTGAGAATCGTTGTGATCTCGGTCTTGCTGCTGAGCCCATTCTTGCTCGTGGCGGCTATCTGCCGGATGCATTGATGGAACCCATCTTAGGAGAATGGTTAGATAGATATGATGAAAAGCACGGTTGGGTACTAGATGGATTTCCCCGGAGTCTTGGCCAAGCTCAATATCTCGATCGTTGGCTTGCAGCGCGCGGGAAGAAACTCGATTTCGCGATTGCTTTAGTCGCGCCGTATGAAGATTTGGTCGGTCGCATTCGTAGTCGCGTGGAATGTCCGGTTTGTCGCTGGTCTGGAAAAACCGATGAGCTCCGCGATGCTACCTCTTGTCCCGTTTGTGGCGGCACAGCCACCGCACGGCATGATGATGACGCTGAAAATTTTAAAAATCGTCACGCAGAATATATGGCTTACACGCTTCCAGTCATCGACTATTATCGCGAAGCTAATACCCTGTTTTCTGTTCCGGCAACCGATACCCGCGAGGCGATCTCGGCGGCGATTCTTTCTTACGTCGAATCCATTTCCTAACATCTTCGAGCTACTATCACTCACCATGCGTATTCGTATTCCCATCAAGTCGCCTAAAGAAATTGATCGCATGCGCGAGTCAGGAAAAATTGCTTCGCAGATTTTGCAGCAGTTAATCGCGGAGGTGAAGCCTGGCGTGACGACGAAAGAGATCGATCAGCTCGCTGCCGATCTGATGGCGCAGAATGACTGCCGCAGTGCGTTTCTTGGCTATCGCGGATTCGTCGGGCAAATTTGTATTTCGATTAACGAGGAAGTGGTTCACGGAATCGGCGGCCCGCGACGCATCCAGCCGGGTGACATTGTAAAAATCGATGTAGGGATCATCAAAAGCGGGTTTATCGGAGACAATGCCAGTACCGTGGCCTGCGGCGAAATTCCTCTCGAAACCAAACGGCTTCTCGCCGTTACTGAGCAATCGCTCTACGAGGCAATTTCACGTGCACGTGCTGGCCGAAAATTAGCAGATCTATGCGGCTCCGTTGCAGAATATGCCGAGCCGTTTGGATTCACCATCGTGCGTGAATTCGTTGGTCACGGAGTTGGCCGTAAACTTCACGAAGAACCTCAGGTTCCCAATTTCCGCCCGCGTGGAACTTCACCTACCTTGATGCCAGGCATGACTTTAGCGATCGAGCCGATGATCAACGCTGGTGTTCCTGAAGTCCGAATTCTGGATGATGGCTGGACGGTCATCACCGCAGATCGCAAACCTTCCGCTCACTTTGAACACACCGTGCTCATCACCCACGGCGAGCCAGAAATTCTAACAGACCGACCACGTGTCGCGCTCCCAGAGCAACTCGGTATCCCTGCACTTTGAGAAACGGTTCTATGAGGACAGGGGACTTTCCCCAGAAAGGAACCGTGAATTGAAGCGCAGCAGAGATGGCCGACCACTTTTCCTCCAGTATGTCGGCAATTTCAATCGCGATTGCAACCGCTCTTCATCAGGCATCGATTGACTCCGATTCATCCCACCCAAGGAGGGGCGGCCCCGACACATCGGGGCGGCCTTCTTCTTCTTTTTCCTCATTCAAAAATCAAACCCCAACAATCATCAAAGCAGTGTGAGTATTAGCGAGCTTCAGAAAAAAAAACGCAGTCCTGACCGCTTGGACGGAGTGAAACGGAGCATTTCAATATAAAATTGGAACCGACTCCCTTTGTTGTAAGAAGGAGCGGAAATCGGTTTCGCCCCACTCGAGTGGTGAACCACCACCCTCCTATCTAACAAGTCGATCATGGAATCGGAAAAGTGCGACTGAGGCTCGCATACGGTCGATAAATCACATTTTCGATCCATGATCTATCTCGTTGATACTCGCCTTTACCTGCAAGACCCGCCACTTCTGTCCTTCGTGTCACCAACGACGCGTGCGATCCACCAGTGAATGGATCGCAGCATCTGTATGCTATCAAGTCCCTCATCGACAGGTGGTTAATGCTAGGAATTTGCTTTTGGGATGATGGCCGATGAGAATGTTCATGTGAGGACCGAAGGACGAGAAAAAAGGGGTTTATGTCATCCGCCGCGGCGGTGCGTGGCAACCCCAGCGTCTCGTAGTAGTTCTGGAATTTGACGGCCATGCGGTGGGCGGCTAGACCGAAGCGAGCTGAAGTTTTGTGAACGGCTGCACCGAACCAGTTTGCTCATTTCTGCTGTCGAGGAACCAGGTGCGCATCGCACCCTTGCCCTTGATCTCGATGGCGCCGCGTTCTTCGAAAGTGAACGATTCGCCCAATCGTTGCCGCGTCAAGTCCGTCACCTGAATTCGCCCCGATACGCCGTGGGACTCCATCCGGCTGGCGGTGTTCACCACGTCGCCCCACAGGTCGTAGAGGAATTTGTTCTTGCCGATCACACCGGCGACCGCGGCCCCGGTGCTGATGCCGATGCGCACCCGCAGCTGGTAGGAGCCTTCCGCATTGAAGCGGTCCATGACCTCCATCATGTCCAGCGCCATTAGGGCCGCCCGCTCGGTGTGATCGGCCACTGGCACGGGCAGGCCCGCGGCCGCCATGTAGGCGTCGCCTATCGTCTTGATCTTCTCGAGGCCGCGGGCGTCGGCGATGCGGTCGAAGCGGGTGAAGATGTCGTTGAGCACATCCACGAGGGCCTCGGGGCTCAGGTTAGCGGAGAACTTGGTGAACTCCACGAGGTCTGCGAACAACACGGTCACCTCCGGAAAGCTATCGACGATGCGCTCGGAGAAATCGCCGTCCGCGATTTCGGAGCGCCGTTTTAGGCGCTTCGCGATGGTTTGCGGCAGTACGTTCAGTAGCAGCCTTTCCGATACCTTCTGCTCCGCCATGATGCACTCGTAGAGGCGCTTCGTCTCCCGGTGCAGCAGGCGGACTTCGAGCATGTTGTGCACCCGGAGCAGAATCTCGGCGAGGACGAAGGGCTTGCTGACAAAATCCTTCGCGCCGGCCCGCAGCGCGCGTAGCTTGTGGTCGGGTTCGGCCGTCAGCACCAGCACGGGCAGATAGCCGCTGGTCTCGATTTTCTTCAGGCCTTCCATCACCTCGAATCCGTCCATGCTGGGCATCTGCAGATCGAGCAGGATGAGATCGTAGCGGTGCTGGCGGTGGAGTTCGCAGACCGCGCGCGGATTCCGCGTGGAGGTCACCGACTCATAGCCGGCCCCGACCAGCATCAGCTCCAGAAGGGCGACGTTCGCCTCCTGATCGTCCACGATCAGGATCTTGGCGTTGAAGATATCTGCAGAACTGATCATGGTTTTGGTTCTGAGTGATAGGTTCGGGTGAACCGTTCTAAGGGACAGACAATCTGAATTGGGGTGAACCGTTCTAAGGGACAGACAATCTGAATTGGACAATCTGAATTGGGGGGAAAGACCTGACTCATATGGGAGCCGGAGTGTGCGCTGGCGGTGGCTCCTCTGCCATGGGGTGTATCCCTACGCGTCGATATCGCCCTAACCTACGTTCTAAGGGACAGACAAGAATGGCACGCAATTGCACAATTACAAAGGCACGAATTACAGGGGGAAGGACAATTTATAAAATAAAAACTCATCATATGAGCAGTGTTTATGTAACTGGGGTGCATGAGAGATGCGCGATGGTTGGCATCTTGGAGGGAATCGTTTGAGAAACGGGCGATATATCACTGTATTTCGCGGGTAGGGTATTTTACGGATGTCGCGGTGATTGGGAGTAAGAGTTTTGTGAATGAAACCTTTGAGGCGGCGCGGGAGAGGTTTTCTGAGAAGAAAAAAGACGGAGCGCGACGAATGCGAGGGAGCGCTGCGGCAACATCGGGAGTCCTGTAGAGTATGAGGGATCTACGGGTCAGGGTATAGACGGGTTGTCAGAAAGTCCTTGTTCACACATATTTCGCATGCCACTCGTGGTAAACTTTCGGCGAGATCTCGGAAGGTTTGATTTCCGAACGACCGCCCCAAAACACGTTGGTGTAGCTTACGGGAATGCCGATGGATTCGAGGTGCTTATCGATGGCTGCTTTGTGTGCAAGCACGCGATCTTTTTCGGTGCCGTGCACGACACCCATGATATTGACGTCGCCGAATTGCGAGCCTCCTTCGCGCCAGTAGCAGTGAGTCATGCAGAAGTGGCGACCCACCTCGCTACCGCCTTCGATCTCACGACCTTTCGGCACGGCCCAATGGAACAAGCCGTTGAAACGGGTCACTCGTTCGCCAGTTTCTGCGGATGGTTTGACGTGTTCGAGGAAAGTGGAGAATCGACCGATGACTTTTTTCTGGTTCAGGGTCTCGGCAATTTCACAGAAGCGGTCGAGAGATACACCAGCTTGCTCCGCGCGTTTTTCCCATGGGTTTTCATTGATCTCATCTAGGGTGAGTTCTTCTTTGAGGATGAGAAGAATATCCCATTCTTCTATTGAGAGATCGGCGGGAACAGTGGTCATCATCACCGCGGGTTCATCAGATTTTTCGCCGGGTTCCATGGTTTTGCGGCGGACGTGGCCGACGCCGAGGGCGAATACGCCATTCGCTGGCATGAGTAAATATTCGGTCGCGCCGGTGAGCTTGAGAAGTTTAGTGGCGTGGAAATCGAGGGATTCGCCGACGGGAACTTTCAGCGTCGTCCAGAGACGGTAGCCGGAACCGGAGACTTCGGTGTCAGTGGAGCGTATGACGACGTGACCAGAGAAAGGATCTTCCTTCGCCATGAAATCGAAGGCGGCGTTGAGTTTTTCTTCCGGCACTTTCCATGCGACGAGTGCGCCGTGCGCGAGTTTTGTGGCTAGCATCGTTTGGCGGACGCGGCGAATGATACCCGCTTCAAGCATGGCGCGGATGCGCTCGATCACTATTTCGAGAGGCACTCCCGATTGTTCTGCGATCATATGAAATGGATGGCGTTGGAAACCAGCGATGAGATCCTCGGAAACAGCGAGGATTTTCGCGTTGATGGGATCAGAGACGGCGGTTGGAATTTCGGTAGTCATTGGCGGGATACTAGGCGGAGTTTTTTGGAACGTCCAAGCCAGATTGATTCTTGCGGAGAAAATGGCAGGAAGTGAGAAGTGTCGAGTGATCAGTGGTATAGTCAATAAGTTGGCTAGTATCTAGTTTTCAGTGAAAAGGCCTAGTTCACAGAAGCGTTTCAAGAAATGCCAAAGCCTCCTCGCGGGTGGATAGCCGGTTTTCCAGTTGCTCGGTTTGGATCTCCTCGAGGATTTCTTTGAAACGCGGGCCGGGCTGGAGACCTTTTTCGATGAGGTCTCGGCCGGTGATGAGCGGGGGAGGGATGAGCGGTTCGCTGGCGAACTCTTCGGATTTCTCGTTGAGGAATTCGTAGTTGTCGGTGAAGCCGTTCGATGACGCGCAGTCGACCCGATGCAGCTCCATTTCCTGAGAAAATGTTGGCTCCGACATGAAGCGTTTGAGCTTTGCTTTGCGCATCTGCTGCACATTCATGAACTGCATATGGCGCGAGACCATATGAACAACATCTCGGATGATCGCGTTCGGATATTTTAGACGCGTCATAATAGTCTCAGCCATTTCTGCGCCGAAAGTGTCGTGTCCGTTGAAACGGATACGGCCATCGGGATCTGTGGTTTGCGTGGGCGGTTTCGCGATGTCGTGAAGCAGCGTGGCTAGGCAAAGTGTGAGTGGGGGATCAATTTCAAGCATCTCCAACATGATGCAGGTGTGGACATAGACATCGCCTTCCGGATGCCATTGCGGCGGTTGCTCGCAGCCGATGAGCGGCATGACTTCAGGGATGAAATGGGAGATCAATCCGGTATCCACCAGTAACTCCAAACCTTTGCGACGGTTGGGAGAGATGATAATTTTTGAGAACTCATCCCGAATCCGTTCAGGAGAAATTTTATCTAACAGATGAGCGTTGTCTTGGATGGCTGCGAGAGTGATGGGCTCGATGGGAAATCCGAGTGTGGTGGAAAAGCGCACCGCGCGCAGCAGGCGGAGGGCGTCTTCTTGAAAGCGATGCGTGGGCGTGCCGATTGCACGGATAACGCGGGCGTTGAGATCTGGAAGTCCCCCAACGTGATCGATCACTTCACCCGTAAACGGATTTTCAAACAATCCATTGATCGTGAAATCCCGCCGATGTGCATCTTCATAGGGAGTGGAAAAGGTCACGGAGTCTGGACGCCGACCATCGCCATATGAGCCGTCCGTACGGAAGGTGGCGATCTCTACGTGATGCCCATCATGTTTCACAATGACGACCCCGAAGTGCGCGCCGACCTCGTTTGCACCCGGAAACAAAGCCAAGACCTCATGAGGAGTGGAGGAGGTCGCGATATCGATATCTTTGGGCTCCACCCCCAACAGTTTGTCACGCACGCAACCACCCGCGAAATAGGCGGTATAGCCTGCTTCGGTGAGCTTGGAAGCGAGATGTGTGGCGGAACGTTTTGCGGACATCGGAGAATGAAAGTTACGAAAAAAAATCACAGAGGGAATATAAAATTCGCTGTGAATACTTAGATCCAATTCAGCTAATCGTTTAAATAAACGATAGGATTGTTTTGTTGTTGGCAGGCGCGGATGGGGTATCTGGTGCCGCCATCCATAGGATTTTTTAGATCTATGAATCATAAAGGGACGGAAATCACAAAGGGACGAACAAAATATTTTCATTCATTTTTCAAATTCCATGCAACTTAGTCTTCGGGCGAGGGTTGGATTTTGTATGAAAGCAAAACAAACGATTCCATGGATGGCTACACTGGTGATTTTCTCGATGGCGGGTGCAGGCCAACTGCAAGCTGAAGGCCGCCATGGGGCGGTAAGGTCCGGCGGGCACGCGGGTGCCGACCGTCGGGAAAATGTGCGCGACCGACATGAGAATGTGAAGGATCGCGCCGAGGACATCCGCGACAAGAAGGAGGATGTGCGCGACGCCAAGCATGATGGAGGTATCCGCGACAAGAAGGAGGATCGTCGCGATCGCGCCGAGGACATCCGCGATAAGAAGGAAGATGTGAAGGATCGCGCCGAAAACGTCCGTGACCGTCATCATGGCGCAGACGCCGCACGTGAACGCATTCTTGAAAAGAACGACGCCAACGGCGACGGAAAGCTCAGTGATGGAGAGAAAGAGGCGGCCCGAAAGGCTTATCAGCAGCGTGTGTCGAATTTTATGGAGCACCGGCAGGAGATCCGCTCCCGCTTTGATGTGGATGGTAACGGCAAGCTGACTGGTGATGAGCTCAAGAAGGCACTGGAGTTCTACCGCGAACATCGCGCCGACTATCGCAATGTTGCGGATGCCCCGAATATCGAGTGAGCCTTTCTGGGAGGGTAAGGAGATCTGCCCTGAGGATCAAATCTCGGAGATCAGCGTAGGGAGATGATCGCGCAAGATGGATTCAAGCATGGAGATCAGATTGCATTTTCTGACATATGATTTTCTATTAGCATCCTGTCTCACCACTCACTTGGTGGATAATCGCTTCATGGATTTAGCAGTAGATCATGTTCCGGAAGCCGGTATGGCCAGAATAACCGATTACTTGCCATCGCCATCAGATTTGTCTTTGGCTTCCATTGGGGCTTCATTTTTTGCATCCCCTTTATTGACGTTTGCAGTGGATAGTGTCTCTGCGGGCATTTTTTGATGACGGGTGAATCCCGCATAGAGAAATGTGGTAGAAAGTGCGATCAGGAGAAATAGAATGAATGCAGATCCAATTTTGAGTGCTTTTGATTCTGAATATTCATCGCGAAGTTCCGAGCTTACAGGCCTTCTGAGTTTTTTACGTTTCTCCGTACCGAGTTCCTTCGTGTCCTTATTCTCAATTAATTTGGGAATGGTTTTCTCGAGGGTTTGCTTTTCTTGACGGGCGATCTCGGCTGCAACTTTCTCGGCTGCGACTTGCTCTGCTGCGGCTTGCTCGGCTGCGGCTTGCTCTGCTGCGGCTTGCTCTGCTGCGGCTTGCTCTGCTGCGGCTTGCTCTGCTGCGGCTTGCTCTGCTGCGGCTTGCT
>JANMGO010000022.1:0-26445 GCA_031374665.1 Akkermansiaceae bacterium
CACCTTGATCGCTTTAATCATGGTCATTAAATAGAAACTCGCCTACCAACCCGCAAGCCACAATGCCAATTTGATTCACACCCGCGCATTTATTCATTACAACGCACTCATGCCCTCACTCAAATTCCCCCTCATCACTCTTTTATACGGGCTACTTCTCTGTTGCACAGCTTCCGCAGAACCGATCGAAACGATGACGTGGAACGTGAAATGGTTTCCCGGCGGTTACGCCGAAGCCACGAAGGCCGAACAGACCGAGCACATCAACGCCGCACAAAAAACCGTCGCTGCCGCGGATCCCGATATCTTCCTCGCTCAGGAAATCCGCGACGAAACGGCCTTCAAGGCACTCATCAAAAACAACCCTGATTTGAAGATCCATGTGATGTCCAAATTTTTGAATTTCGAAGACAAAAAACCATTCCCGCAACAATGCGCCATCGCATCCAAACTCGATGCCCACAGCGCATCTGAAGTTCCCTACAAATTCATCAAAAACCTTCCCAGCCTCAATCGCGGTTTCGCCTTCGCCGCACTTAAACATCCCGACGGCGGACTGATCATGACCTACTGCGTCCACCTCCGCAGCAATCGTGGCAGCGAAGACCCGAAAATGGAAAAGATCATCGCCACCACCCGCGCCGAGGCCATCAAACAAATCATCGCTCACAAAAATGAAACGGCCAAAACATTCGCCGACCAGAAAATCATCGGTTGGGTCATCGGTGGCGATTTCAATTCCAATCACGACCGCCAATTCCCCCTCTGCACCGCTATCGCAGATCTAACAAAAGCAGGCTTCCACAACACATGGGATCAAACCCCACAAAAAAACCGACTCACCTGGCGCAACAACCCACGCTTCGAAGATTACAAACCCACCACTTTTGATTACATCTTCACCCAAGGCTTCGCCAAAAACCAAGCCACGCTCATCTCGGATGTTCCTCTGAAAGTTTCAGACCACGCACCGGTGATGCTGGAGTTGAGTGTGCCCTGAAATTTCATATTTTGGCAGGGCGCCATCGCCGAGGGCGCCGCATGGAATGATAAATAAAAAGATATTTCTTGGGAGAATCAAATACGTTTCGCTCCGCGCGGACTCCCTCGGCGATGGCACCCTAACTAATTCATTACCCAAAACTCTTCTTCAGCCATAGATCGATCCTATTCACGATGGCTCCATAAGATTCAGAATCAAATGAGTGTCCCGCTCCAGGAATCTCGATGAGTTTTTTATCGCAACGCGCAGCTTCAAATGCCTGCCGACTATCTGCAATCGGCACCACATCGTCATCGGTTCCGTGAATGAGCAGCCATGGACAAACGATCTCTGCAGCATCAGGCAACATACTGCCAATTTCTTTGAGATCATTCACGTAACTCACGGACAGCGGGCAATCCTCGTCATCCCACATAAAACCTTTTCCTAGCACCACATCGCCAAACTCGCGCTCCACAAATCCTGCCGTGTCCACCATTCCTGCTAGAGAAATTAAACACTGAATCGCTACCCCACGCCACGCCGTTTTCACACCCACCGCCGCGCCCATGCTGTGACCGATATAAGCGATCCGCTTTTCCTGCGGCACCATGTTAAGAATCGACATCAGATCATCAACCTCTTTGGTGATATTAGATTCTTCGAATTTCCCTTCGGAATCGCCGTTACCGGAAAAGGAAAACCGAATACACGGCCAACCTTTTTTTGCCAAACCTTCAGCAATCGCAATAAGCAGCGGCCTGTCTTTATTTCCTGTCACACCATGACCCAACACAACCATCGCGCCTTGATGAGCACCTTGATGAAAATAGACATCCAGACGTTCACCTTGGCTGTTTAAAATGCGGCTGCTTGTTTCCATAGTTTAGATATTTTTTCCGTTTCTTCCTGGGAAAGTCAGCTCGGCTACCACCGATTTATCCAAGTCTCCCAAACCGAGTTCCATGAGTTTCCGATACTGAGCTTCGGTCGCACGCGAGAGCGGCGTGTCGACTCCGGCCGCATTCGCGATAGCGTTCGCAATTCCACTATCCTTCGCGGCGTGCGATGCTGAGAAATAACAATCATGCTCGCGCGCCACCATGTCGTCGCCGTCCGTTTCCAAGACGCGTGAGTTCGCACCCGTTTGGGCAAAAATTTCTCGTAGCATGTTTAAATCCAACCCGAGCGCAGCACCCAAGCCTAGCCCTTCAGCAAGACCGGCGGTGTTAATGTTCATCACCATGTTTACCAACGCCTTGATCCGTGCTGCGTTCTCCACTGGTCCGACATAGCGCAGAGAGATCGACATATCTTTGAGCAAAGCTAGATGCGTTTTGAACGTCTCCTCTTCCCCGCCGATCATCAGATATAAAGTTCCCTGACGCGCTTGTGAGATCGATGATGCCATACTCGCCGCCAAAGTTTTCGCACCGACCTTCGCTGCTGCTTGCGCAGCTTTCATATGCGCTTCCGGGCTCACGGTTGCGCAGTGGATAAACGTTTTCCCCTCGGCTCCTTTGAGCAACGAATGCTCGCCAGAAAAAATTTCCGCCATCGCCGCATCATCGGTCACCACAGTGAAAATCACATCCGCCGCTGCCGTGACATCCGCCAAGCAAGTCATCGCCTTCGCCCCGAGCTCATCAGCCATCGATTCCGCCACCTGATGAAAATGATCAAAAATGGCAGTCACCTCATATTCCATATCCGCCAACCGACGCGCCATATTCGCGCCCATCCGCCCAACTCCCACAAATCCTACTTTCGTTTTACTCATTGCCCCACAGGTAAAACCCTTAGCCCAAAAGCAGCAACCTCAAAAGTAGTTCATCATTAAAGGTAGGGTCAACACGCCGTGTTGACCGATTTCAAAATCCCAAACTTACGATCACCCTATAAGAAGTGAGACCACCAAAAACGCTCTATCCTCTAACTTCTATTCAAAGAGAATCACGGTCGAGCGGGCCGCTCGACCCTACCTTTAATTAATCATGGCTCACACCATGAACTGTTTAATCGCGCCGGTTTGCGCCAGCTTTTTGCGTGACATCTCAAGATCGAGATCACCGTAGTGCTCCATCGGATTACCGTGGGCGTTGAGTAAGGTGGTATACCAGTTGCCGAGGGTTTTGTGGCCTTCATTACCGAGGAAAGGCAGGCGGATGTAGCGACCCGCCATGTCCAAGCTGCAGTTTTTTCCAGACATGATCACGAAGGGTGCTTCCGTGCCGATGCCGTGGTGGGTTTCTCCGTTCTCCGGGAAATACATGACCATGGTATTGTCAAACATCGTGCCTTTACCCTCAGGTGTGGCTTTAAGTTTCTCGACGATGGTTTTTACCTGATTCATGTGGCTGATCCTGATCTGCTCACGAGTCATCCATGCGGGGACGCCGCCGAACGCTTCGTCGTGGCCGAGCGGGTGGATGCCAACACGATCCGTTTCATTTCCCGGAAGGCCGGTAATGGGTGTGCCGAGGTCATCGATGGTGTAAGTAACAACATTTGTTAGACCGGCTTTCATAGCGGCAATCAGCACGTCCGTCATGGCCGCTTGCTTCTCGGGTGTGCTGGCGTCTGGGCCGCCATTATCATGCACGGGATCGAGCGTGGGCAGGAAGTTGGCAAGAGTTCCGGAAATGCTTATTAGCTTCTTATTTCGCTCACGGATCTTATCGATCGATTCTACCTGTGCCTCCTGGCGTTTCACTTCATGACCCTTAAATCCGCTCTCTTTCAGACCTTCTTTTCCCTGCAAGAAGGCGAGCATGTCATTATCTGAATTGACAGCGTCTGGGTTAAGGACGGATTTAAAAAGTTCGCTCCTCGCGGTATCCGGATCCGCGTAGCAGTAGTTACGAGTTTGCGGCGCGGGAGCGGAATATCCCGAGACGATACCGGTGCGGCCATCTGCAAATGACAGCTCCACGTGGCCGAAGGGGGATGGGAAAAGCTTGGCGAGTTCGAAATCGATCGTGGTGCGCTTGATGGCGCTGAGGGTGTTGCGGTTAGATTTGAAGCAACCCATCACGGAGGAAAAGGAGTAATGGACGTTCTCACTCATCTTCGCGGAAAGCCCTTGGAGGATGGTCATGTTTTCCTTGTGGTCATCCAGTCCACGCAACCACTTGGGCAGCTCGTGTTTGCTGAGATCCGCCTCGAAGGGCTGTTTCGCGTCATCGAGCGCCTTGTCCTTTGCCGAGAGGTTCATTAGCGCGTTCTCGGAGGGGACGAGACCGCTGGATTTACGGATGAAGATGAAACGTTTCGGGATGCCCGTGCCCACACCGCTTGGAGCAGCGAAGAGCTGATTGAATGAGGGAGCCAGAGACATGGCACCGGCGCCGAGCGCCGAGGTTTTCAAGAAGTTTCTTCTACTGAACATAAGTCTAATTTTCTATAGGTTTGCGGTAAATGAAAGAATCTGACGTAAGCAATGACACAATGACCTCATCAAAGCTACCTCCATTATCCATGTAGGCCTGCTCTGCATCGATCAGGGTTTTCGAATCGGAAAGGAATTCGTTGCGACCCATGAAGTATCGGAAGGCATGGCGGATAAATGATTGGCGAACCACACGGGATTTAGAAAGGCGTCCTGCCAGATCGACAGCATCTTTAAGATCCCCATCCAAGGACGGATCTCGGGTACCGGCAAGATGCCCTGAAGATTCGACCGGAAGGGTCTTGTAGATATCGCGGAGATCTAACAAGTGGTTGCGATCTTTCGCCTCGTCAGGTCTCTTTGAGACAAGATGTTCGGGATATTCCAAAAACTCTTCGGTGCGAAAACGGCCGAAGTCGTCATACATCTCGAATGTGTTACCGAGGGGGTTCATGCTTTCGTGGCAGTGCCAGCAGTTTTTATTTTCGGTGGCCATGGCAAGACGACCGCGTAGAGTTTTGTTGTGATCCTCAGGTATCTGGGCGTCGACGGTGATTGGCACGTCGGGAATCGTACCGGCCAAAAGTTTCTCACGTACGAATTTGCCACGATGAACCGGATCGGTCTCTGTGTTGAAAGCGTGAGCAATGAGCCAGGCGGGATGAGTCAGCATGCCCTTGCGATTGGGGACTTTCGCCGGCTGATTTGCCGACCAGTGCCAGTTGTCCTTACTGTAGCCCCATAGCATTCCGACGTTCTCGCCGGTCATGAAGTCAGAGCCGTAGCCCCGGTAAAGATCGAAGGGTGCCGCATCCTTCTGGTCCTTATCCAGACGGGCAGTGATGGAGGTGAGGGATTTCTTGAAGAGCTTCAGGCCATCGCCCGAGCGGTTGCCGGATTTGAGGTTGTCCGGGTTGATGCTACGCATCGGGTTCTTACGCAGGAAATCGGTGTGTTTAGCCAGTTCCTCGTAGTTGAAGTTCTTCCAGTCCTTGTCCTTGAAGTATTCGTAGATGCGCTTGATGCGGTCGGAGGTGGCCGCCATCGCCTCATTGTTACCGTCATGGAACACATAGAATTCCTCGGTGCCCAACAGCTCTTCGAACACGTTCTTATCCTTCTCCAGAATGTGTTCCACGATTCGGTCGGCCTCGTTGACCACACGGTTGGTCGCCTGATCCAAGCGGTCGCCGCCAAAGCGTTTCTCGTCCTTGAAAATCTCCAGCGCCTTGGGATAGCCAAAGAACTCACGGAAGAAGCGCAGCTCGCGGATGGGCATGTCTGTTGAGTTTTCGGCCCAGCTTTTATCCTCCAGGACAGGATCGATGAGCGACCGCACGTTGCGCCTGGCGAGCAGGCGTTCAACCTCGCGCTTGTAGTCCTCGCGCGTGTTGAGTCGTCCGCTACCTGCAGCCGCCACCAACTCTGCGTCCGGACTCTGGTCAGTCAGAGCGTAGGCGATGGCGTAACTGGCATCACGAGGTGACATCATGCGCCGTCCGTGTTTGTCCGGTTCGCCGGCACCGAGCTCGCTGCGGTATGCGAATTCAGAGGAAAGAAGGATAGTCTGAATCAGCTTCTGCACCGCTTTGCGCTGGCCGAGCTTATCAACATAGGATCGGGTCAACGCGACGTAATCCGCATTTTCCTCAGAAGTGGGCTCGCGCTCGAGGATCAGTAACGAAAGTTGGCTGGCAAGTTTAGTGAGAACATCAGGACTTGGCGGGCCAGCATCTTTTCGCTCTTTCGCGAAGGACTGCTGCCAGTCGTCGACGCAAGTCTCGATGAGGCTATTGTAGTGGTCGCCCTTCTTACGGTGTTTCTGAATAGCCGCATGAATTGCCGCCATTTCACCATCTGCGAGCGGTTTGTAGTCGATCTTCTTGTGCCTCTTGAGCTGCTCCACGGCGATCCCGCGGAAGTCCGGCACATATTCCCTGAGAAGCGCCATGCGGCTCTGGATGGTGCGCTCGTGATCCCCACGATAGAACCACACACGCTCGCAGTATGCACGGAACTCATCGTCGCTCATGCTTGCGAACTTGGGATCGGTCAGAGTGTGATAGACAAGCGGAGCCGCGCCTAGAGATTCTAACATATTCGTCGAAACATTCATCGGTGCCTTTTTGTATGTCTCCCCCTTCTTCAGTTCCGGCAGTGGCTGGAGCACGACGGGCACGAAGGTGGGCAGCATCGCCTTGTTGCGGTCGCCGTAAAGTTCTTCGCAGAGACGTTCGATGTGGCTTTCAAGGAATGCGCGGCGCGAGGTGATGGTAGCCGTATGAGCTTCCTCCATTGCGATGATTTCCATGATCGCAGGCAAGTATTTACCTTTGCTCTTGGGCACCTGAACGTCGGTGATAAATTCGGATACATCCTGCGCGTTGGTCAGCATACTGGAGAGGTGGCCGCCTGTTAGATCCTCGTTCGCGTAGTAACGCACGCCCACGGTCTTGGGCAGGAGAAAGGGATTAGCTAAGGAAACTCCCTGCAGCCTCTTGCTGCCGACGACGCTGAATTTCTTACCCTTGTCTCCTATGGTCGTTTGATTTCCAAGAATGCGCTGGAACTTGGCATTGAAGATAAACTCGCTGATTAGCCAGCGACGATCGGTGGTGTAGGCGGGCACATCCTTGTATTCGCCGGAGAAGAGCTTTTGGTGATCAATGTAGTTTCCGTATTCAGGCTTCTGCAATTTACCTTCCAGCGTCGAGGCTTGGTGAACGCCCAGTTCCTTGGAGATTATGGCTAGGATCGCCTTCCGCTCCTCCTCGCTTGGCTGCTTCTTCTCTTTCGGCGGCATCTGCTGAAAGTAGATCTGCTCCTGCATCCGGTTTAAAAGATCCAGACGCTTGGGATTTTCCAGACCAGAGAGCTTATCTAATTGAATGTTACCCTTCTGCATCTCCTCGTCGTGACAGTTATAACAGTAGCGATCCAAAATAGCCTCCGCCTTCTCCGGAACCTCAAATACTTGCGCCGAGCCAAACTTCTGTTCCGCCACAGCTGATCCAGCGATGGAAATTTGCAAAATCGCGGTGAACCCCGCAGCGATGAATCGGACGCCTTTCATGAAATAACTGGGATTTTTTTACCTGTGTTTGCATCTTCGCACACACTGGGAAATGGAATTTTCAACTTACGCCAAGGATTTCGACCAACTATCAACGCAGCAAGATCTTTTTAAAGCCTACCCCTACCTTTCGAAACTACTCATCGAAAACTCCGCCAGCCCCTCCACCGCTGCGACGGAATCCACCTGGCAAAGTTTCTGCCGCAGCTCCTTCGCTCCGGGGAAACCTTTGCAATACGCCATCAAGCGTCCGCGCATGGCAGTTAAAGTCTGACGTTCATTCCCATAGCGACTACTTTCAACCGCCATCCGGCAATGCCGCAGAATTAACGACCACCTCTCTTCCAACGGAACAGCTGCCATCACCTCGCCGGTTTCCAAAAAATGCTTTGCCTCGCGGAAAACCCACGGGTTTTGCATCGCGGCTCGGCCTATCATCACTCCGCTCACTGCCGTCTCGCGTTTGCGTTTAGCTAAATCTTCACCGCAGGAAATATCGCCGTTGCCGATCACTGGTATCCTCACCGCACGCGCCACGGCATCGATCGTTTCCCAATCCGCCTCTCCCGAATATCCCTGTGCGCGAGTCCGACCGTGCACCGCGATCGCTTGCATCCCACAATCCTCCAAAGTCTTCGCTACTTCCACTGCGTTCACCGAATCCGCATCCCAGCCGATCCGGATTTTCGCAGTCACCGGCACATCCATCCCTACCGCCTTCGCGACTCCCTCCGCCACACTCGCCAGCAACGGACAATCGCGCAGCAAGGAGGATCCACCGTTTCGTGAAACCACTTTGTTCACCGGACAACCAAAATTGATATCGATGAAATCCGGAATCCTTCCCGCTAAGCCTTTGTCGATAATCTTTCGCGCCGCCTCTCCCATGCGCTCGCCATCCGCGCCAAAAAGCTGCACCCCAACCGGCCGCTGCCCTTCATCGAACTCCGTGTATTTGCGCGTTCGATCATCTGCCTGCATGATTCCCTCCGCGCTCACAAACTCCGTCACCATCACATCCGCGCCCATTTCCTTACAGATCCTCCGGAAAATAAGATCCGTTACTCCCGCCATCGGCGCGAGATACAAGGGGAATTTTCCGTCTGAAAACCAGTGAAGCACGTCGGGACTCTAGCACCCGCGTCAATCTCTTTGTAAATCCATACTTACTTCCGCTTGCATGCCACCCGCTTCTCATCTACCGCAGCTCACCCCTATGAGCAATTACCGCGTCCTCGTCTCCGATCCTATTTCCGAAAAAGGTGTAGAAGCTCTGCGCTCCACCCCTGACATTTCTGTCGATGTAAATACCGGCCTCGCTCCCGATGAACTGAAAAAAATTATCGGTCAATACCATGGCCTTGTCGTTCGTTCACAAACCAAAGTGACTCGTGATATACTCGCTGCCGCCACCAACCTCAAAGCCATCGGACGCGCTGGTGTGGGAGTCGACAACATCGATCGTGAAGCCGCCACCGATCACGGAGTCATCGTGATGAACACTCCGTCGGGCAACACCATCTCCACCGCCGAGCACGCCTTCACACTCATGCTTTCCGCAGCACGAAACATCGGCCCCGCCCACGCAGGCGTTCTCGCTGGAGACTTCAATGCCGCTCGCAAAGCCTTTCAAGGCATCGAACTCAATGGCAAACGCCTCGCTGTTCTTGGCATGGGACGTATCGGTAGCGAGTTCACTAAACGCGCCCAAGCGTTCAACATGGAAGTCGTCGCCTACGATCCATTCCTAACAGAATCCCGCGCTCGCGAACTCAAAGTCACTCTCGCAGAATCACCTGACATCGCCCTCACCGGAGCCGATGTTGTCACTCTGCACGTCCCACTCACCGACGACACGCAACACATCATGAACAAAGAGCGCATCGCTCTCATGAACAAAGGCGCACTCATCATCAACTGCGCGCGCGGCGGCCTCATCGATGAAGCAGCTCTCAAAGAGGCGATCGATTCCGGCCACATCGCCGGTTGCGGCCTCGACGTTTTCGAAAACGAGCCCCCAGCCGCAGACCATCCGCTTTTCAGTCTCAAAAAACACATCGCCTTCACCCCTCACCTCGGGGCCTCCACCAACGAAGCCCAGGAAAACGTCGGCATCGAAGTCGCCATCCAAATCCGCGACTTCCTCACCACCGGAGAAATTCGCAACGCGATCAACATGCCTTCGCTTGATGCGGCAGCCCTTGCCGCAATCGGCCCCTATCTCGAGCTCGCCGGCGCGCTCGGCACCTTGCTCGCAAAACTCGGCCCCGCTAACCCGGACTCAATCCGCGTTTCCTATCACGGCGATCTCGCCAGCAAAGACACTGGCCTCATATCCCGCACCGCCCTCTATCGCCTACTCTCATGCTCGCGAGCCGATGGCCAAGTGAACCTGGTCAACGCCCCCGCCATCGCGAAAGCTATGGGACTCGACCTCGTGGAATCCACCATCAGCGCGCAGACCGAGTTCAACGACCTCCTCGTCGTCGAACTCCGCAAAGGTGAAGTGAAGTTCCGCGTCGCCGGCACCATCATCGGCCGCAGCCCCCGCATCGTGGAAATCGATCGCCTCTTCGTCGATAGCCCGATCAAAGGTCACCTCCTCATCGTCCGCAACGACGACCGCCCCGGAATCGTCGGAGCCGTCGGCACCGTGCTTGGCAACGCCGGCCAGAACATCGCCAACTTCTCCCTCGCCCGCGACAAATCGAAAAGCGTTGCACTCTCCCTTATCGAGCTGGACGCCGCCCTACCCACTGATGTCATGGAATCCATCCGCGCCATCCCCGGCGTCACCTCCGCGACTGGGGTCAGCCTTTAATTTCATCTAAAAAAACTGTCACGCATCGTTCGCAAAATTCCCAAACTTCTCCTTGCCAACAGACACCCCATCTTTCTAACCTAACTTCAGTATGAAAAAACTCCTGTTCATCACCGCCAGTGTTGTAGCCCTCTCAGGCTTCGCAGCTGCTGACATCCAATCTCCTCCTGGTTCTCATTACACTTCCACTCGCAAGCTCGGTCGTGCTGTCAGCAACATCCTTTACGGTATCGTTGAAATTCCTGAAATGATTGTTCGCAGATCGGATACCTACGGTGGAAAAGCTGGCTGGAGCTACGGAGCTGTCGATGGCACCAATCGCGCTTTCAAGCGCCTCGGTTATGGTTTCTACGAGCTCTTCACCTTCACTTGCCCAACCTATCGCGGCACCTTCAAACCCCCTTACGAAAAATGCGGACAAGACAACCGCGTCGACATGAACGTGCACGAAGGCCTCTCAGAATTCCCACCGGAACTCGGTGCAGAAAGCTACTACAGCCACGTTCGTAGCAGCGCCTACTAACCTCGGTTGAGCTAATTTTTAGAAACCCAGCCGATTCACTTCGGCTGGGTTTTTTATTTCATCCCATAGCCATTTCATCATTTTCGCGAAAAACTCACATTCTTCGCAAAATTTCGCTTGTCCTGTCCTACAAATTCCACCAACCTCCGCCCCCGCCCAAAAGGGGCAACCTGTAAATCTTCACATCATGTCAGTCTCCATCCGTCTCAACCGCAAGGGCACCAAAGATCGTCCTTACTACAAAATCGTAGCCGTCGACAGCCGCAAGCGTCGCGATGGTCGCTATATCGAACAGATTGGTACTTATAATCCACTCGTCGAAGGCACAAACTACGAGATCGATCTCGAAAAAGCAGACAAATGGCTCGCCGTTGGTGCAAAACCTTCCGAGACCGTGAACAGCTTCATCCGCAAAGCGCGCACAGCTGCAACCAAGTAATCCAAGGATCATCTCATCTTTCAAAGACCGCACCTCTCACCGGGATGCGGTTTTTTTTATTTCCTATTCAACCCAAGCCGAATCAATAGGAATTCATTCCCATGCCTCACGAAACGTTCGAGCAATTCATGCAGCGGTGCCTCCATGACCCGCAACGTGGCTACTATGCAAAAAACATCCGCGCCATCGGCTCGCGTGGAGATTTCACCACCGCCCCCCAACTCGCCGAGGCTCCCGCTAAAGCCATTGCCGCTTGGGCGGCCAAGGCCATGCGCTTTCACCAAACCCGCAACCTCATCGAAATCGGCCCAGGCATGGGAACCCTTTCCAAACAAATCCTCCGCCAGCTTCCGCTAACCCTGCGCTTCACCACCAAGCTCCACTTGGTCGATTCCTCACCCACTCTTCTCGCCCACCAAAAAATGAATCTCGGAAAACGGGCTTCATTTCACCCAACCATCCATGAGGCCCTGAAATCTTGCGGCGGCAACGCCGTGATTTTTTCTAACGAACTCGTCGATGCCTTTCCTGTCCGCTTGTTTCAAAAAACTCAAACCGAATGGAAAGAAATCGCCCTGATCCACACCGACAAGCAGACTCAAGAAATTCTCATCGATCCCCCAACCTTACCAAAATCCTCCATATTTAAAGGTAATTTCCCTCCAGGCCAACGCGTCGAAGTCCACGAATCCTACCAAAAATGGCTGCATTCTTGGTTATCTCTGTGGCAAGGCGGAGAAATGCTGACGATCGATTACGGAGACCTTGCGGAAAATCTCTACCAGCGCCGTCCACAAGGTTCGTTGCGTGGATATCTTCTCCAGCAACGAATCGACGGCTCTGCGATTTACCAAAATCCAGGACTCCAAGATCTCACGGCAGATGTGAATTTCACTGATTTGATCGAGTGGGGAGAGCCATTACTGCAGCACGAAACCCCACAAAACTTCGCCGAGTTCATCCTTCCCTTCACTCAAAACCAAGACTCCAAACTCCTCACCGCTTGCGAATATTTCATGGCTCATCGCCAATCTCCACGCCATCTCGTAAATCTAAATAAACATTGAACAGTTTCGATTGATTGACAGCGCCAAGTCACTTGACCATCTTGTCATTCTACTCATCCGTTAGCATGAAATTTGCTAGCTTTCACTAAAACTACTTTTCCCAAAAAAACAGTGTTCTCAAACGAAGATTATCTCGCAGATCTCCTCGTCGATGCCGACGTTCTAACATCAGAGCAATTGCAGGAAGCCCGTTCCACGCTTACTCGCGGTGAAACGATCATCAGGCATCTCATCGCCACTGGAATCATCACCGAAGAGCAAGCCAGTGAAACCCTCGCCAGCAATGCCGGCGTTCCATTTGTAATCATCAATCAACTCAAGCTAGATCCCTCGATCATCACCTCTATCTCAGATGATATCGTCCGCCGTTACCGCGCCATTCCGATCGCCGATGATGGCATGTTTCTCACCGTCGCAGTTGCCGATCCACTGAACTTCGAAACCCTTGATAGCCTACCTCATGTCACAGGCAGAGAACTCAACTTTGCTTGCGCGACGGATACCGACATCAAGGATCACCTGCGGCAATTTTACCATGTTGAAGAAGAAACAAAGAAACCCACAAATGATGGATTTCAAATTTCAACCGGAGATTCCGAAGCAGGAGTTGAAGCCAATGACGCGCCCATCATTCGCCTCGTCCAACAAACTCTAACCGAAGCATTTCGCCTCAGAGCTTCAGACATCCACATCGAGCCTCTCGAGACTTCGGTCCGCATACGCTATCGCCTCGATGGTAAATTGGTGCATGTCGATTCCCACCCGAAAAAACTTCTCCCCGCCATCATTGCTCGCCTCAAAGTTATGAGCGGAACGATGTCAATCGCTGAAAAACGACTCCCTCAAGACGGTCGCATCCAACTCAAAATGGGAGAAAAAGAAGTCGATCTCCGGGTTTCCTCCGTCCCATCCAATCACGGCGAATCCATCGTCATGCGTATCCTCGATAAGACCGCTTTGTTACTCGGCTTGCCGGAACTCGGATTCTTCTCGGATGACCAAGCCCAGTTCGAACAACTACTCGGCCTACCCGACGGCATCATCCTCGTCACCGGGCCCACTGGTTCTGGTAAAACCACTACCCTCTACGCCTGTCTCAACGTCATCAACCGACCCGATAAAAAAATCATCACGGTTGAGGATCCTGTCGAATACGAGCTTCCCGGTATCAACCAAGTCATGGTCAAAGCCGAGATCGGCATGACCTTCGCCGCAGCCCTGCGCGCCATGCTTCGCCAGGCTCCTAACATCATCATGATCGGAGAGATTCGTGATGCGGAAACCGCGAATATCGCGATCAACGCATCTCTAACAGGTCACTTGGTATTCTCCACGCTTCACACAAACGATGCGCCATCCGCCGTCGCTCGTCTTGCCGATATTGGAGTCAAACCCTTCCTCATCGCCTCTGCCGTCCGCTCTATTCTAGCTCAACGCCTTGTCCGTAAACTCTGCCCCATCTGCAAAGCTCCAGCAGAACTCACCGAGAAACAAATGCGCGCCCTCCACGTCGATGCCTCACGGGTCACTGAGTCATCCATCTTTGGTCCTACCGGATGCGAGAAATGCCGAGGAAACGGCTACCGCGGACGCATGGGCATCTTCGAACTTTTCAACATTGATGATGAAGTACGATCTCTCATCAATACGGAACAATCCACCAACCAACTTCGCAGACGTGCTCGCGAACTCGGAATGCGCACCCTTCGCGAAGACGGTATCAGGAAAATCCTTGCTGGAATCACCTCCGCTGAAGAAGTCGTCCACGCCACCATGGGCGACCTCGATTAACTACCCTTTTCAAAAAATACTCACCGTCCTGCCTACACCCCACCATGGATAATCGCCAACTTCTAGAATTGTTCCAATCGAGAGGCCTCATCGATGCTTCACTCTCCGAGGAAATCCTCGCCGAAATTGATAACAGCGGAAAAACCGTACCCGAGCTCTTAGCTGACTTTGGAGTCATTCAATACCGTGACGATGTCTGGCCAGTCGTAGCATCAGAACTCAGTGCGAATATCATCGATCTCAAAAATTGGACTCCTCCCCAAGCCTTACTCGACCTCGTACCAGCAGGGACAGCTCGACTGCATGGCGCGCTTCCAGTCAACTTCGATGATCAAGGCCTCCACATCGCCCTCGTCGATCCGCTCAACCCTCAAACCATCGAAGATTTACGTTTCACCCTCGGCCGCGAAATCATCGTCGTCGTCGCTCCTGACTACCTCGTAGAAGCAAAAATCAACGAATGCTACGGTGGTGAAGGTAGAGCCATGGATGATATTCTCAGCCAGCTCGACATTTCTGCCGACGAGATTGATCCCGCTAATGCCGAGGCCGAGGCAAACTCCGCACCCATCATCCGCTACGTCGATCTTGTTCTCTATCAGGCCATTAAAGAAAAAGCCTCCGATATCCATTTCGAGCCCTTCGAGAAAGACTTCAAGATCCGTTACCGTGTCGATGGTGCACTCTACGAAATGGCGCCACCACCCGTGCACCTCGCTCTACCGATTATATCGCGTGTCAAAGTCATGGCTAACATGAACATTGCAGAGCGCCGCATCCCGCAAGACGGACGTATCGTCAAACAAATCGGAGAAAAACAAGTCGATATGCGGGTTTCTACTTTACCCACCCACCACGGTGAATCCGTCGTGCTCAGGGTTCTCGATCGTTCATCCGTTAACCTCAGCCTCGAAAACCTTGGACTACCCGCCAGTATCTACGAATACATCGGAGATACCATCGAAAAGCCTAACGGAATCTTCATCGTCACAGGTCCCACAGGCGCAGGAAAAACCACTACTCTTTACGCCGGACTTCGCCGCATCAATACCATCGATGCGAAACTACTCACCGCAGAAGATCCCGTCGAATATGACATTGATGGTATCATCCAAATTCCCATCAATGAAGGAATCGGTTTGGATTTCCCACGCGTGCTCCGTGCTTTCCTTCGTCAAGATCCAGACCGCATCATGATCGGGGAAATGCGTGACAAAGAAACTGCCACCATTGCTATCCAAGCCGCGCTCACTGGGCATTTAGTGCTCTCTACCCTTCACACCAACGACTCCGCCGGAGCGATCACCCGTCTGATCGATATGGGCTGCGAGCCCTTCCTCGTCGCTGCTTCATTGGAAGGGGTTCTCGCACAACGTCTAGTCAGAACCATTTGCCGAGAGTGCATAAGCCCCTATGAACCTAGTGAAGCTATTCTCAACCAGCTTGGCGTTTCTGCCCACGAGCTGGGAGATAAACAGTTCTACACGGGTGCAGGTTGTGAAATCTGCGGTCAATCCGGTTACCGCGGCCGCGCTGGGCTTTACGAGCTCCTTAATATCACCGAACCCATCCGAGAACTTATCACCAATCGCGCTCCTTCGGTGGTGATCAAACAAAAGGCTATCGAGCTCGGCATGAATACCCTTCGTGAAGATGGCTTACGTAACATCTATCTAGGAAAAACCACTATTGAAGAAGTGCTGAAATACACCTAGATTGTAATCTTTTTCATGCCAGACCTCCCTTCAACTTTCTGCTTCTGATCACGAAAAAAATGTTTATACTGCCCCTAAGTTATTTCTAATTTTAAAAAATCCTATGCCTAACTTCATTTATTCCGCACTCGATGCAAAAGGCGAGCAAACCGATGGCTTACTGTCTGCCTCTTCTGAAGCCGAAGCCATTCAAATGCTCAGGGCGCAGCATTTATTCCCAACACAAGTCTACGAAGAAGGAACTGCTAAAGCCGTTGCCGGTGCAAAAGCAGCCAAAAAATCCAAAGTAAAGAGCAAAGGCAGCTCGATGAATATTACCATCGGCAAAGCCAAGACTACCGTTAAGCCAAAGGTTTTGATGGTATTCACTAGGCAACTAGCAACTCTTATCGATGCAGGCCTGCCATTGCTGCGCTCGCTAACTGTTCTCGGAAAGCAAGAGCCCAACCCAGCCCTTAAATCGACCATTTCCGCCCTCGCAGATTCCGTCCAAGGTGGTTCCACCTTCTCTGAATCTCTCGCGCAACACCCAAAAATGTTCAACAAACTCTTTGTGAACATGGTCAAAGCTGGTGAACTAGGCGGTGTTCTTGAAGTCGTCCTCAGCCGTCTCGCGGACTACCAAGAAAAGGCACATAAACTAAAAAACAAAATTGTCTCTGCCATGGTCTATCCGGCCATCGTTATGTTCATTGCCGTCGCGATTTTGGTTTTCCTCATGGTCTTCATCGTTCCTAAGTTTAAGGAGATGTTTAACGACAACGATTCTGAACTCCCCATGATTTCTCAGATCGTTTTCGGATTCTCTGGATTCTGTATTGCAACCGACATCTGGATCATTCCCAACGTCGTATGGATCTTTATCGCCGGTTTCTTCGCCTACATGGGCATTGGCGCTCTGGGTAGAACCAAAGGTGGACGTGAATATATTGATAAACTCAAACTCCACATGCCAGTTTTTGGAGATATGCAGAGAAAATCTGCCGTTTCTCGTTTCGCAAGAACACTCGGAACGCTCGTTACCTCTGGTGTTCCTATCCTCCAAGCACTTAACATCACCCGTGATACAGCTGGAAACGTCGTCATTTCAAACGCCATTTCTAAAGTCCACGAAGCTGTCAAAGAAGGTGAATCCATCGTAACTCCACTCACTGCGAGTGGTGTGTTTCCTAACATGCTGATTTCCATGGTCGATGTGGGTGAGGAAACCGGACAACTCCCCGAAATGCTTCTTAAAGTTGCCGATGTTTATGATGACGAAGTGGATAATGCCGTGACCGCACTGACCTCTATCTTAGAGCCTATCATGATCGTGTTTCTTGCTCTGATGGTGGGAGCGGTGGTCTTCGCCCTTTTCCTCCCACTCATCAAGATGATCTCGACGATGAGTGAGCAGCAGTAACCACCCATCTCCATGAAACAATCATCTCGGATTCAGCGACAACGGGGCTTCACACTTGTTGAGATTCTCGTCGTGATGACGATCATCCTCATCCTTGCTGCCCTTACTACTGGCGGAATGCAATTCGTCAAAACCAGACAAAAAAACAACCAAGCTGAAATTCAAATCGGACTTCTCTCCAAAGGCATCGAAGACTACAAACTTGATAACGGAGATTACCCTGGTGCAGAAGATGCAGGCGGTTCAAGTGGAACCGGCGAATCCAATATGCTTTTCAGAGCTCTTTACTACGATGGTTTCGAAGCTGGAGATGACGGCACTGCTTCGATATATCTCTCTGAATTAGACCCTCTCAACGACGCCCAAAAATGGACCGAAGGATCAGGCTCCTCTGCGGAAATTATCGATCCATGGGAAAACGAATACCGCTATCGTCGCGGAAGTGGTGCCCTGAACCCTGATTATGATCTTTGGTCCATGGGCAAAGATGAAGATACCGAGGGTGATGGGACCGATGATAAGGACAAAGATGATATCCGGAATTTCTGATCCGGCTTAGTTCTTCACCGGAAAGTAAAAAGGCTTACTTTTTTCAAAGAGCTCTTTCAATTCGGGAAATTGCTTGATGATGATCTCCTGCTCGTGCGGACCTTTCACCGCGACTTGTAATTGCATAGCTGTAAAAAACAGCACGATCAAAGTAATGATTCTGAATGCCTTCATCGGTAACACAGAGATCTTATGTTTTCCCATTTGATCCCACAGCGGCTTGCCGACGACTCGCGTAACGAACCAACTTATCGCCTGACATAAAATCGTTAATCCGCCCCAGCCAAATCCCAGCCCGGCCATATAGACTAAAAGTGACCTAACCATGGATGATTTCAAAGTTAGTGGCGTGTCGTCATCATTGACCACGCGGATTCCTAACAACCACTTACCTAGTGTCGTTCCGAAGCGATAAATTAAAAATGCCTCAATCGCAAACCACGGGATATAAATCAAAAAATATATCCAGGGATTAAGAATCATTGCACCAATGTCACGCCCTGCTGCGTACATCAATAACCACCAGACTGCCGTATAAATTGTCAAATCTAACCACCTAGCCCAAAACCTTCTGCCCAAATAGCGCTTTCCAGATAATGGAACTACGACTGGGGTATCGATATGATCAAACGGTTTGATGACTTCCTGATTTTCCGTGCTTTCGTGTTTTGCTCGCTCCAGATCATCGCGAAATATTTCTATCTCCTGCAACTTCACCCAACCTGCCAAACCCTCATGCCACGCAAACTGATCCGGATCGATCTGCCCGTCCGATATCCGATTTCGGATTTCATAATCTTGAAACGGTCCGGTTTTATTGCCGTTTTGAATAAGCCAAATTTGCATAATTAAAGATTTCTCAACGACTTCGCAGCATCGCTCTGCGCCGCAAAAAATGCCGGCACCAACGCTGCAAGTGAACAAAGTAGAAATGCCATCAAACCAATCACTAACTGTTCAGTAGGATTATTGTGAGCTGGCAATACACCAAAACCAGTTAGAGAAGCCGAAAATGGATCGAATCCTAACGCCCGCATTCCTTCCTGCACACTGCCGCGGAAATAAATCACCAGACGGCCGAGCCCGACCCCAAGCATCGCTCCTAAAACCCCCAGTATCATTCCTTGATATAAAAACACCCTGACAATTTGACCCGGTGCAGCACCGAGGGCTTTCATCACTCCGATCTCCCGACGTTTCTGAATCGTTACTGTAAACATTACCGCCATCATCGAGAAAGCCGAAATCAAAACGATAAAAGATAACGCGAAATACATCATCATTCGCTGTTGGTTGATCAGAGTGAAAAACGCCTGATACTGATCACCCCAAGTTTCAACATATTCACCAGCACCTAGATGCTGACGCACCTTCACGGCCACTTCTTCTGCATCGTAAGGATCTTCTAACCGTAGTGCTATACCCTGCACCTCCCCATTCAATCCCGCTAAATCCTGTGCTAAAGGCAACGGCACAAATAAATCCGGAGTCACCGCCATCTGGGAAGCCGCATAAATTCCGATCACCTGAACCTCTTTGGGAAGCACTAAGCTCTTAATGCCTTTCAAGATCTCGCCATCCATTTCCGCTGCATCTGTTTTAGCTAACGCTTCATAGGCTTCGATCAGTTTCGTTTGGTTCTCAGCAGAAAAACGAAAAAGCTCTTTGTCCTCGATGAGTTTACCATTTTCCATTGCTTTCAAAAGCTCGTGAATCATGTCTTTCTCAGGTTCACGAATTTGCTCTGATTGAATTTCATTTAGAAAATCGTAAGCCTCACTCAGTTTTTTTGCCGAAACCTCGAAACTTTCTCCCACTAGCTTTAAATCTTTCTTCAGAACATTTGTGACCAATTCCCAAGCTTCAGCATGCGCCTCACGGATCACCGGCTTCTCGGTCACGCGATAGGCCTGCATCACGCCCTCGAAATTTCTGGTCGAATACAAGCGCATGGTATCGCCTACCTTAAGTTGAAATTGCTCGGCAACAATAGAGGAAACCACCGCGCGATCATCTAGCCCCAGATCCGCACTCGAATCTGGATATTTTTTAAAATCTAACATTTTCTTAATGCCGCCTACTTGCGCGGCATCACTGGTATCGATTCCACGAAACGCCACGGGTTTTTGCCATGAACCCACATCCAAGATCACGTTATCTGAAACAAAAGCCGTCGCCGCAGACACGCCTTCTACTTCTGCCGCTTTCTTAGCGAGCAACTGCCAACCTGGATTTTCAGACGCCTCAGCATCTGGATCGGTAGGTGGCGCTAAGGGCGATCTCACTAAAATATGCGGCGTAAACCCGAGCAAGCGTCCTTTGACATCTCTTTCCAAACCCGCATAGACGGCCATCACCACCACCAAAACCAAAACTCCGAGCAACACGCCAATGAGTGAAATCAAAGTGAAAGAAGACAAAACGGCGCGTCGCGGATTGAGATACCGCTTGGCCAACATGAAACTGAAAGATCGCTTTTTGATACGCAGACCTAGCCCCATACTCGCACTAGAATCAACCTCGTTCTTCATCGAATCAAGATTCAGGTGAAATGGATGCGATCAATACTCACGCGCCAGCATCCATTCGGCGATTTCACGCAGCCTAGCGCCGCGTTCGCCAAAAACTTCCAGCGCATCCATCGCAACGCCAGTTAGGCGTTCCGCTTCTTTCCTCGATTCTTCCAAGCCCCAAACGGAAGGATAGGTCGACTTATTCGCCGCCACATCTTTCCCGGCTGTTTTGCCAAGGCTTTTCGTGGTTTGAGTCACATCCAAAATGTCATCGATCACCTGAAACGCCAGACCAAGCGAGTAACCGAAATTGCTCAGAGCTGCCAATTGTTCAGCGCTGGCATTCGCAGTCATTCCGCCCAAACGCAGTGAAGCTACTAACAGCGCGCCGGTTTTCGCCTCATGGATCGCGAGCAATTGCTCTTTGCTCAGTTGCCGACCTTCTCCTTCAAGATCCAACACCTGACCGCCAATCAATTTCCGACTTCCCCCCGCAGAGGCCAGCTCGGAAATCATTTCGCCAACCGTGTAGCGCTCGCTCGGCTCAGATTTCGCTAACAGTGCGAACGATTCAGTTAGTAAAGCATCTCCACAAAGCACCGCCATACCCTCGCTGTAAACCTTGTGACAAGTCGGCCGACCGCGACGCAAATCATCGTCGTCCATGCACGGTAAATCATCATGTACTAACGAATAGGTATGCATCAACTCCACCGCGCACGCAGCTCTTAACACCGCTGCCTCAGTTCCACCGCAAGCCTCAGCCGCCGCGATGCAAAGCACCGGACGCAGACGTTTTCCGCCGGCGAAAATGGTATATCGCATTGCCTCATGAATCGCTCCAGGAGCTTCGCCTGGAATCGGCAGGAAATCATCCAACGCCGTATCCACATGAGAAACCAAGGTTTTCAGATAGTCTTTGAGATCGCCGTTCATGAGGGGAATACTTAGAGAATTTCTGCAATCTGCACTGCGTTAAGCGCCGCACCTTTACGCACCTGATCGCCAACCACCCACAAATCCAAGGCATTCTCTAACACCAAGTTTTTGCGAATCCGGCCAACCAAACAATCGTCTTTACCCGTTGTATCTAACGGAACAGGAAAAAGTTTTTGCGAAGGATCGTCCATCACTTGGATACCCAGTTTGCCAGCATAAGCATTTCTCGCGGCTTCCACGCTTGGTTCTTTGGTAAACTTCGCAGTGATCGAAACCGAATGTGAGCGATACACCGGCACGCGCACGCAGGTGCACGAAACTTTTAAATTCGGATGACCGAGAATTTTCCGACCCTCGTTGGCCATTTTCATTTCCTCTTTGGTATATCCATTTTCCGTAAAAGAATCCACCTGCGGAATCACGTTGAACGCGATTTGACGTGGATAAACTTTCGGCGTGAACGGCTGACCCGTCGCGATGGCTTTCACTTGCTCTTCGAGCTCAATGATCCCCTGCGCGCCCGATCCGGAAACGGCTTGGTAGCTCGATGCGATTACACTCTCCAAACCAAACTGCTCATGCAACGGCGCCAGTGCCATCAGCGAAATAATCGTGGTGCAGTTCGGATTCGCGATAATCCCTTTCGGGCGATTTTTCGCGGCCTCGGGATTGATCTCTGGAACCACCAAAGGCACACCCTCATCCATGCGGAACGCGGATGAATTATCAATGACCACCGCCCCAGCTGCTGCGGCCGAGGGTGCGAATTCTTTGGAAATATCTCCGCCCGCACTGAACAAGGCGATGTCTATGCCCTGAAATGAATCATGCGTGAGCTCCTTGATAACAATTTCCTTACCCCGAAAAGTCGCTGTCTTACCCGCTGAACGCGCCGATGCCAAAAGCGTTAGCTCGCTCAATTCAAAATTCCTTTGCTCAAGGCAAAGAAGCATTTCAACGCCGACGGCACCCGTCGCCCCGACAATCGCCACATGAGGTAATTTCATTGTTTCTAATTTCACCGGCCGCGCCGGGGCGCAGACGCTAGGCGCAAGTTTTCTGGCATGCAATACCTAAGCCTCCCTCCGGAAAGTTAACCTTGCTTGACAATTAACCCCTAATCACGTTCAAACATAAGCACTTCGGAAATGGCCAAGACCAAGTACACACCACAAAAACTTGCACGCCTGGAGTCGAGAGTCCGCTTTATCAAAGGGACCAATCGACTGCTCTACCTTTTCACGGCCATATCCTTCGGTTTGCTAATCGTAGCATCTGCATATCCTTACAAGCGCGAGAACGATAAACTCCAAGCCAAACTCCGCAGTACCGAAGAGCGCGAACAAGCCGCCTTGGACATCAAAGAACATCGGGAAATCGAGCTCCACGCCCTCCGTGAAGACCAAGCTTACTTGGAAGTTCATGCCCGGGATCGCCTCAATTATTACCGCGAGGGCGAAAAAGTCCTGCGTTTCGAGCGTGATCGTTAACCCTACCATCGAATCGCAGATTCTGCGATACCGGTTGACCCCAACTCACCACTAGGCTTACAACCCTTACATGTCTCACGTGAAGAAAGCTATTTTTCTATCTATCCTGCTTCTCTCACAAGCTGCTCAAGCAGAACATGTTATTGTCTGCGGTGGACCTGCTCTGCGCGCATGGGAGGATTATCGAACAAACGAAGATCGCCACGACCGCTGGTGGGCAAACTTCGTTCGCGCATCCACGCTCCGGATGGCAGAAGTGCGTCAGACTTACGGAAAAGATGCACCACTCGTCTGGATGGTTTACAAACCCGGTTACGAAACCAGAGGTCGCGAAGATCAACAACCTTACACCACATGGATTGCCGAGCAGGCAGCCAAGCGCAACGCCACCTTGATCTGGTTCAGCTCATCCTCCGACTACATTTCCAAAATTAACTCTCGCCCGCGCAAGTCTGTCGTTACTTACGATTACTTCGGCCATTCTAACAAATTCGCATTCTTGTTTGATTACGGCAACGAAATCATGGCCGTTTCCACCGCTTGGCTGCATGAAAACGATATATCAAAAATCAATTCTTCGATCTTCGCCAAGGACGCCGTCTGCAAATCATGGGGCTGCCATACCGGTGCCTCCATGTCCTCCGTTTGGAAGAAAAAACTCGGCCTTCCACTTATCGGAGCTCAAGGTAAAACTCTTTACACCATGGTCGGTCAAGGCCATATGCCAACAGGCGATGGCGGCTGGACTCGTTAAACCATCATACTGCTTTATAATCTAATAGAAGTTTATTTCATTTTTACCATGACTCTCAAAGAACTCCAAGACCTCCACTCTCTTCCCTTTTTTGAACTAATCCAAAAATCCAGAAAAGTGCATCAAGCTAACTGGGATAAACCCGAAGTCCAACTCTGCACTCTCCTTTCCATCAAAACCGGAGGTTGCTCTGAGGATTGCTCCTATTGCGCCCAGTCAGCACGCTACAAATCAGGTGTCGAAAGCGAACGCCTCATGTCAAAATGCGATGTGTTAGAACGTGCGAAAGTCGCTGCTGAAACCGGCTCCACCCGCTTCTGTATGGGAGCTGCATGGCGCGGTGTTCGCGGCGGAACCCAACGTTTCGAACAAGTGCTCGATATCATCCAAGACGTTTCCAAACTCGGCATGGAAGTTTGCGTCACTCTCGGCGAGCTCGGCCCCGATGAAGCCAAGCAACTCAAACAAGCCGGCGTCACCGCCTACAACCACAACCTCGATACCTCACCCGAGCATTATCCAAACATCGTCACTTCACATACCTACGAAGACCGTCTCCGCACCATCCAAAACGTCCAAGACGCAGGCATGTCGGTTTGCTGCGGCGGAATCCTCGGCCTCGGTGAAACCATCACCGATCGCCTTCGTATGTTAGAAATTATTTCAAACTTCACTCCTCAACCTGAGTCCGTGCCGATCAACTCTCTCATGCCCATGCCCGGCACACCGCTTGCCGAAAACCCACAAGTCGACACCTTTGATATCGTCCGCATGATCGCAGTCACACGGATCGCCGTGCCAAAAGCGAAAGTCCGCCTCTCCGCAGGTCGCACTCGCCTTTCCGATGAAGCGCAAGCGCTCTGCTTCTTTGCCGGTGCGAACTCCATTTTCTATGGAGATAAACTTCTAACCGCGGAAAATCCCTCAGTGAAAAAAGATCAGATCCTGCTCGCGAAGCTAGGTCTTTCACCCCTCGCACCTGTCCTACCACAGTGCGCACCTGAGGTCGCGACCGTCTGAAATATTTCTTCCCGCCAGAAAAAATTGATCGAATAGATTTTATCACCTCGCAGTCGAACTCGAACATGAAGCCAATAGGCTAGGGGAAAATCCCATTCAAAATCCTTGAACTTCATGAAAAATCGCCTATTCATTTAACAACTCCTAATTAAATTATGAAAAAACTATCCCTTCTCATGATCGCAGCGGTCTCCAGCATCGCCCTCAGCAACTGCACCGCTCCAACCGGTCCTAACACCCAACGCGGTGCTCTCGGCGGCGCTCTCCTCGGCGCAGCAGCTGGTGGCATCATCGGTCACCAAAACGGAAACGCACTTGAAGGTGCAGCAGTTGGTGGCGCCCTCGGTGGTGCCGGCGGTGCCCTCTACGGCAACTCCCAAGACCAAAACCGTTACTAAAATTTAACGGTTTCAAAACCGTCCAAAAAAACCGCAAGGACTCAAACCTTGCGGTTTTTTCGTTTTCGCATTCACACAGAAATGCTTTGCGAAATACTTTGCTATTCCGAATTATCCGACTATGACCTGCGCCGGAAGGCCATACCTTCTGGCTTGCAAGTCCCTTGCTAGCGCTTTTTCCGGTCTACTTCGATGAGAGATTGCAAGAGGCTCACTCCATCTCATCGATCCCTGCCAGCAGCCGAAATCGGCATCCGTTGGCTTTTAGAAAAAAGAAATGACCACTACATTTGAAGCGATGGCTCTTGCCGCGCCCTTGAAACAAGTTCTCAACGAACTCAACTACACCACTCCATCACCCGTCCAAGCCCAAGCGATTCCGCTGCTCTTGGAAGGTCGCGACCTACTCGGTTGCGCTCAGACAGGAACCGGTAAAACCGCCTCGTTCGCATTGCCCATCCTCAATGCCCTCCACAACGATCCCCGCCCCATTCGCACGAAACAATGCCGCGTCCTCGTGCTTGCACCCACCCGTGAACTCGCCGGCCAAGTCGCAAAAAGCTTCTCCACCTACGGTGAAAAAGTCCGTTTCCGCCTCACCACCATTTGGGGTGGCGTCGGCCAGCGCCCACAAGTCAACGCCATGCGCGCGGGTGTCGATGTCCTCGTCGCAACTCCCGGCCGCTTGCTCGATCTGATCGATCAAAACTGCGTCGATCTCTCAGCCGTCGATTTCTTCGTCCTCGATGAAGTCGATCGCATGTTGGACATGGGTTTCCTCCGCGACGTGAATCGCATCGTCGATCTCCTTCCAAAGAAAAAACAATCCCTGTTTTTCTCAGCAACGCTTGCCCCGAACATCGTTTCCCTCGCGCAAAAAATCCTGCGTGACCCCGCTCGTGTTACCATCACTCCGGAAGTCACGACTGCCGAGCGCATTCAGCAAAAACTCTGCTTCGTAGATCGTGGCAACAAAATGTATCTCTTGCAGCAGCTTCTTGAAAAGCAAAGCCAGGCGAGCGAAGCCAAACTGACCATCGTATTCGGCCGCACCAAACACGGTTCCAACAAACTCGCTGTCGCCCTGACCGCAGCTGGTTACGAAGCCGAAGCCATCCACGGCAATAAATCCCAAGCCCAACGCGAAAAAGCCCTCGCGAAATTCAAACAAGGCCTCGTTCCCGTACTAGTCGCAACCGACGTCGCCGCTCGTGGAGTTGATGTGAAAGACATCGGCCTAGTCGTGAACTACGATCTCCCGAATGAGCCCGAAGCCTACGTCCACCGCATCGGCCGCACCGGCCGCGCTGGCGCCGATGGCCTCGCCGTATCCTTCTGTGCTGAGGACGAAATTGATTTCCTCCGCGACATCGAGAAACTTATCAAAAATCAAATCCCACGCGATACCAGCCATCAGTGGCATAGCGAAAACCTCCAGGAAAAGCACCGCACCGGCTTCAAACCCCCGAAAGTTAAACAAGGCGGCGGTGGTGGTGGTGGCGGACGCGGCGGCCAACAAAACTCCGGTGGCGGACGCCGTGGCCAATCCTCCTCCCAAGCAACCCCAAGCCGCACCAGCGG
>JANMGO010000023.1:0-11572 GCA_031374665.1 Akkermansiaceae bacterium
CGGACCATGCTTGAAAACGGACGAAAGTGGGATGTGGTGATGGTGGACCCGCCGAAATTTATGTTCGGGAAAGAGGATGAGATCGGCTACGCGAAGTATCATGATTTGAACAAGCTTGCCTCGCAGTTGGTCGAGAAAGACGGGGTGATCGTGACGTGTTCGTGCTCGGGTCAGCTCGGCGTCGAGGCGTTTGAAAACATCGTGACCGGAGTGATTCATCGCCAGGACAAGCGCTTGCAAGTATTTGATCGGACGGGGGCTGGCGGGGATCACCCGACACTTTCAAACTATCCGGAGTCGCGGTATTTGAAGGCGATCTGGGGGAGAGTTATGGGTTGAGGGCGAAAGGGAGGGAGAGAAAGAGAGTGAACAGTGCCGAGTGATCAGTGATCAGTGGTAGAAGGAGTGGGAAAGTTGCAAGTGTTCAGTTTTCAGTGGAGATGCGCGAGTGGAGTCACGCGGTCCAAGTTTGGGGCTAAAGTTTGCTTGCGGAAAGGGTTTTTAAACCGTTAGCGTGGCGGTCGAGTTTTTTCTGAGATGGATTTTCCAATTACAAAAATCAAGGGCGGTGTGAGCGCTGCTAAAGGTTTTCTAACAAGTGCGGTGAGTTGCGGGATTAAAAATCCGGCTAGTGATCGGTTGGATCTTGCGTTGATATACTCGGAGAAGCCTTGTCGCTCTGCGGGGACTTTTACGACGAACAAAGTTAAAGCTGCGCCGGTGAAAGTGACGCAGAATCATTTGAAGAAAGGATCGCTGCGGGCGGTGGTGGTAAACTCTGGAAACGCTAATGCGTGCACAGGTTTGCAAGGACTGCACGATGCGACGGCCATGTGTGAAAGCGTGGCGAGTGAGTTGCGTTTGAAAAAAAATCAAGTGGGAGTTTGCTCGACTGGGGTAATTGGTTTGCCGATGCCGATGATGCGTTTGACACCGAAGATCGAAGACTTGGTGACGAGGTTGGCAGCGAAGCAAGGCAACCACGTGGCGCGTGCGATTATCACTAGCGACACTCATGAGAAGGAATTCGCGATCTCATTTGATATGGGCGACCACCGAGTGAGGATTGGCGGCTGCGTGAAAGGCGCGGGAATGATTTCCCCGAGCATGGCGACGATGCTGTGCTTTATCACGACGGATGCGAATTTGTCCCAGGATTGCCTGCAGAAAGCCGTGCAGGAATCCGTTGAGGAGAGTTTCAACCGGATCACGATCGATGGCGATATGAGCACGAATGATACGGTGATCGTTTTGGCCAACGGCGCGTCCGGAATGCCATTGGCGAGGAGAGGCGGTAGTGCGTGTAAGCAGTTTCGGAATGCGCTCGGTTTTGTCATGCTGGAATTGGCAAAAGCTGTGGTGCGTGATGGCGAGCGGGTCACTAAATTCGTGACCGTGAATGTCAAAGGTGCTCGCACCCATCTCGATGCGAAAAAAGTGGCCGAAGCCGTTTGCAAAAGCGCGTTGGTGAAATCCTCTTGGAACGGTGGTGATCCGAACTGGGGCCGGATCATTCATGCGGTCGGTTATTCAAGAGCACGGATTCGTGAAGAGCTGATCGATATTTTCATCGGCGGTAAAGCGGCCTGCCTCGGGGGCTTACAAGCAGAAACCCTGATGGATGACTTGCGCGAGGCGGTTTCCCATCCGGAGTTTGTAATCGATATCGACCTCAACCAAGGTAGCGCAACCTACACGATGTATTCCAGCGATCTCTCACCGGAGTATGTGGATTTCAATCGCTCTGAATACGCGTACTGGAAGCAGGCGCGGAAGGATGGGCTGGTTTGAAAACTTTAAATATTAAATTTTAAACTTCAAGGAAGAGAAATTTGATGGCTGCGATTAAAGACTGGCTACCGATCACTGTTAGAAATCGCGTGGCGTTGGGGTTTGCGTTTGCCGCGTTGGTAATTTTTGTGACGTGGAATTTTTTGCCGAGTTACTCAGGTGTAGGCGCGTCTCGTGAAGGAATAGTAATGACTCATCTCTGGCCTCAGTTCTTTGATTTTGATGAATATCTACACATCATTAGATCGCCAGGTATCTATGGATTTTTAGTGATTTCCCTTATCATGGCACTGTTATTCAATGGGCTAGTTGTGCTCGCGGTTGTTCCTTTTTGGAGAATTATACATGCCTCTAATTTTCTGACTCTGCCAGTTGCAGGAATGAATTTTGCAGGTGGTTTCGTTGCTCTGTGGTTTTTATATAATTTGCTTAAATTTGACCCTTATAGGGGTTCACCGCAACCTTCTGTATTGGGTATGCATATTTTGATGGCCCTAAGTATGTTTACGCTAGGAACGGCGATGCTGATTTTTAAAAATGAACTTGGCCTGCGGAATGTTCTGGAGCTGAAGAAGGCGATGGATGGGGATTAGGCAGGGACGTTTAGGATAAACGTCCCTGCCTAAGAAAGCTTCGTCCTTCCGCCATTTGCCTTACGGAGGGGTTCGAAGACGGAATCCATGCCGCATTCTTTGATTTCGCAGACGTGGGCCATGAGTTCACCGAGTCGGCCTTTGGGGAAGGAGCGTTGTTTGAACCAGAGCAGATATTCCTCGGGTAAATCGAAGATCGGCACGCCGTGGGGTGGGTATTTTTCTTTCCCGAACATCCCGAAAGGCATGGAGGTGCGGTGAATTTCCAGCAACAGGTTGCGGAAATCCTCGCGGTCGATTTCGGTGAAATGCATGGGACTGAAAAGTTGAACTGAAGCTTGTGGGCTGGATGGAGTCGGTTAGGTTTGGCGGATGAAGATTTCGTTTTTACACACGCGTATCAGAGTCAAAAGCTTAGAGGAGTCGATTTCGTTTTATGAAAAGTTGGGTTATCGGCTCGCGCAGCAGAAAGATTCGCCGCAGGGGAATCGTTTGGCATTTATGGAGTTGGAGGGGAATGATGTTTTTTTGGAACTGACGTGGTCAGCGGATTACGAGCATCGCTGTCCTGAGGATTTGATGCATACGGCGCTGGGGGTTGAGGATATTATTGCATACTGTGATGGGGTGGAGAAAAGCGGGATTGAAATCTGGCCGAGTGGATGGCGGGAAAAATTTTCAAGTGGAGAACGCAAGATGGCGTTTGTGACGGATCCGGATGGGTATGAGGTTGAGATACTAGAAAACTAATATGAAAGGCGCTGTTCCAAGTTTTTCGATCCTGTGGTTGATCGTGATGTTCGCCTTCTTGCAAACGGAGAGCCACGCGTTTCCGTTGAACGAGAAGAAGGCACCGGAAACCCAAGAAGATCTGATGCTGATTCAAGAAACCCTGATCGCGGTTTTACCAAAAGCAAGGGAAGCGACAATTTCCATCGATATCGGAAATGGATTCGGCAGTGGAGTGATTGTTTCGAAAGACGGTTTGGTCATGACTGCGGCGCACGTTTCAAGTGGCGTTGGAAAAAAAGTCACGGTCATCATGCCGGACGGCAGGAAGCTTAAAGCGAAGACTTTAGGTCTGATGTCGGAGACCGATGCGGCTCTGGTGCAGATCACGGAAACAGGTGAGTATCCATTCGTGGAGTTGAATCGCGCGGGTGATATCAAACTGGGCGACTGGGTTTTCTCGCTCGGTCATTCCGGTGGGTTCAATAAAGACCGCGGAGCCGTGGCACGTCTGGCGCGTTTGGTGGGAATCAAAAACACCACGTATCAATCTGATGGAACGTTGATCGGTGGAGATTCCGGTGGACCGTTGTTTGACATGAAAGGTCGTTTGATTGGCATTCATTCACGAGTTGGCCCACAGCTTCCGGTCAACATGCATGTGCCGGTGCAGGTGTTTTTAGACAACTGGGAGCCGATGATGAAATCCGAATTCATGGGTGAAGGTCCATTTGCGCAGAAGCCCGTCAAAGGCAGCGGCATGCTCGGAGTAGCGACGAAGCCAGTCGAAGGCGGATTGGAAATCACCAAAGTTGGAGATAAATCGGCAGCTGAAAACGCGGAACTCAAAGTGGGCGATGTGATCCGCAAGTTGGACGGCAAGGACGTGAAGACTCGCGAAGAACTTCAAGCAGTGATCAAGGAAAAATCGGCTGGGGAAGAGTTGGAATTAGAAATCATAAGAGATGGAAAAGAACAAAAAATCACTGCGGAACTTACTGAACGTTAAGTGGGTTTTCCTGTTCGCAGGGCTCGCTGGTTCTGAAATGCTCGTTGCTCAGCAATCGCTGGAAACGCTCTACCGTCTAACAGGAACGGCCATCACGGATATTTTTGAGCCACAGCGGCAGGCGATTCAAACATGCAGTGCGGTGATTTATAACAAGCGCGATGAAATTGCGTACGGCATCGTCGTTTCTAAAGACGGCTACATTTTAACCAAGGCAAGCGAGATAGAAAATCTAGAGGAATTATCATTGCGGGTGGATCAAGCATCGTTCGATGAGGTGAAAGTGATCTCGGTCGATGCACGATGGGATGTCGCGTTGCTCAAAGTAGATGCGCAGGATTTAAAGCCCGCTGAGTTTGCTCCGGATAGCAAGTTGGAGCAGGGGAGTTGGGTGGTGGTCAATGGTGCGACGAGTCGCTCGAAGCGGCGTGTGCTGGCGGGGATCATCAGTGCAAAGTCGCGTGAAATTCCGACATCCGGCGGAGCGGGCTTAGGCGTTACTCTGGAGAATGTTAAAGGTAAACTGGAGATCAAAGAAGTCACCGAGGGCAGCGGCGCGAAAGCTGCGGGTGTTCTGCCCGGCGATTTGATCGTGGCACTGGAAGGGAAAAAAGTCGGTAAATTCGAGGAAATCGCTGAGATTATGAAAGATAAAAAAGTGGGCGATGAGGTGAAATTAACGGTAAAACGCGCAGGAAAAGCTATGGATTTACAGGTCAAACTGTCGGCGCGTGGCGAAATGCTTCATGAGCCGGACCGCAATGACGAAATGAGTGGTGATTTTTCCAAGCGCAGGAGCGGATTTCCACGAGTGATACAACATGATGTTTTAGCAAACAGCGATACGATGGGCGGCCCAGTTTTGGATATGAAAGGACGTGTCGTGGGCATGAATATTGCCCGAGCAAACCGCGCGGAGACGTTTGCTATTCCGGTTGAGGAATTACGAGACCTCAGCAAGCGAATGGTTGAGAACTCGGGGAAGTGAATGGCTATAAAAGGGGTTATCCTGCCCATAAAGTGCACTAGTAAGTCCTAAATAATCCTTAGATTTTCTGTAATTAGGCGATAATTTCGACTGAATCAGAAGCGTATGGGACTGAGCAAGAAGCGACGAGATCGCTTGGCGTTATTTTTTGATCACTCCTGATACGCGGCATTTACGCGCCACTCCTTTTCTCATGACGTCCAGACGTTCAATATTACCAATCGCTCTCGTGGGTTCACTCTGTTTGCACGGATTGGCGCGTGGCGAAAAAGATTTCAAAATATCTCCCGTAGCAATGGAGATTTTAGAAAACTACTGCATCGAATGCCACGAAGACGGCACGGAGAAAGGCGATATCCGCCTTGATAATTTGGGGACACTACCGCTGCGGGCGAGACTTGATCTGATGAACCGTGCGCTTGAGCAGATTTATCTGAAACAGATGCCTCCGAAGAAAAAAGATCAGCCCACAAAAGAAGAGCGTGAGCAACTTGGCGCATGGTTTTGGGATGTTCTCAATTCTCACAACGCCTCAAAACTAGAGGATAAACTCCGCTATCCTTCATACGGAAATTTTGTCGATCACAACGAGCTATTCAGTGGGAAAAATAAGGAGCCTGCCTACACACCTGCACGCCGCTGGTTGGTCAATCCGCAGATCTTTGACTCCAGAGTCCGTGATGTTTTCGGTATCGATCCGAAGCAACGTGATATGAGGTTTTCAGGTGTGACCAATCCTTTTGCCTTACCCGATTCTTCTGGCGTTAGGGACTACGACATTGGATCGCTTGATGGGGGATCGCTTCTCGTCATGCTGACCAACGCTGATTGGATTTCTGACAGGCAAATTCGTGGAGCACGAATCAAGAGCGGCGAAACTGGGCTGAGTGAATTACCTGACCCAAAGGATAAATTCATGCCATCCAAAGTGCCGGTTGAGTTTGAAACCATCATCTTCAAAAAATCAGCGCCTACTGATTCAGAAATTCAGGCAGCGGTTGATCGGCAATTTCAAAATGTTTTGAGGCGCTCGCCATCGGAATTTGAAATGTCGAAATACGCTGGACTCACCAAAGAGGCCATCGAAGCGGCGGGAAATTCCGAAGGTTTACGTCAGATGTTGATCGTCGTTCTGTTAGAGTCGGAGTTTCTCTACCGCATGGAATTCGGTGCAGGTAAGCCAGACTCGTATGGTCGTAAGATGCTCGCTCCGAGAGAGGCGGCTTATGCGATTGCCTACGCATTGGGAGATAGCGCGCCAGACCCAAAACTTTTTCAAGCTGCGGAAGAAGGTCGCCTCGCCACTCGCGAAGACTTCAAGCGCGAGGTCACTCGTTTGTTAGAAGATCCCAATTTGTTTCGTGGTGGAGTTGATGATTATGCGAGCACGGGGAAAGTGAAATCTCATGTGGTTTCTCATCCGAAAATCATTCGGTTCTTCCGCGAGTTCTTCGGCTATCCGAATGCTCCGAAAGTGTTCAAAGACGCGGATCGTGCTTACAAGCAATACCATAATGCGGATCGCGGCACGTTGGGTACGCCCGGTAGTCTTGTGGATGAAGCGGATCAAATCGTCGCCTACTATGTGGATCAGGATAAAAAAGTTTTTGAGAACATTCTGACGACGGAGAAATTCTTCGTTTTCAATATGCCTAACGCGCAACAAACCTTGGATCAGTGGCGCAGCGTTTGGAATTTACTGAAAGATACAGATTGGAAGAAAAATCCTGAAAAAGTTCTCATGGAACATGAAGAGTTACTTAAAAAAAATTTTCAAATCAGCCTAGATAACGAGAAGAAAAAACACGGCACGACCCTCACCAAAGTGATGACTCATTTCGAGGCACATTTCGGTAAAGGTATTACCCCGTTTGTCGTTCTTCCATGGGCACACGGTTATCATCACTCCTATTCCACGATGTATAATCTTCCGCCGGTGATGGGCACATGGGGTTTTCAGGAAGGCTCACCGTATTTTAGTTATGAGCCAGTGCAGCCCTTCAAACTTGAAAATCGCAAAGGGATTCTTACCCACCCCTCATGGTTGATTGCGTATTCACTAAACACAGAAACCGATCCCGTCAGACGCGGGCGCTTCATTCAGGAAAAACTCCTCGCGGGCCGAGTCCCTGATGTCCCGATCACCGTCGATGCCGTCGTTCCGGAAGATCATACGAAAACCCTTCGCCAACGTCTCGATAAAGTAACAAGCCCTCAGGAGTGCTGGAAATGTCACGAGTATATGAATCCGCTCGGGTTACCTTTCGAAATTTACGATGACTTCGGCCGTTTTCGTAAAGACGAGTCCATCGAAAGCCCAGAAAACGTCATCGGAAAAATTAACACCTTTTTCAATCAATACAAAACCCTTCCGGTCGATGCTAAAGGTTCACTTCAAGGCACAGGTAACCCTTCGCTTGATGGTAATGTCAGAGACGCATTCGACCTGATTGATCGGCTCTCAAAATCCGACCGCGTTCGCCAATCCATTATTCGGCATGCATTCCGCTTCTACATGGGGCGCAATGAAATGCTCTCAGATTCTCAGGCCTTGATAAATGCCGACAATGCATATACCTCTAGTGGTGGTAGTTTCAAATCGGTCATCCTTTCCCTGCTTACCTCAGATTCTTTCATTTATCGGAAATAGCCGATCTCTCATTCTCAACAAAAACCAAGGCCGCACGGCAAAAACACCATGAACAAAAGACGCGAATTCATCAGAAATGCTTTCCTAGCAATGGGAGGTCTCTCCATGCCAGGTATGCTGCCACGGCTCTCTGCTTCTTCACTCGGAACCAATCTTTCCGGCACCCCGCCGATGCGTTTCATCTTCATGCACCGCGGGAATGGTCTATTTCCGAAAGTCATGGTTCCGCCATCGTTCACACCTGAACAAAAGGCGATGGAGGATAAAAAACTCCCGTACGAAGTAGATCTCGATTCCCACACACTTCCGGAATGGATGAGCCCGATTGCGGCGCACAAAGAAAATCTCACGATTCTGCAAGGCCTCTCAGGTAAAATGTGTACGGTCGGACATCATGGTTGGTGCTCGGCTCTGGGCGTATACAAAGCCAATGAGCGCAACAGCTCCATCAAATGGGCAACGGTCGATTTTGAACTCGCCAAACTTTTCCCATCCCCACTGGAGCACATTGAGCTTGCGTGTTTCCCTACAGGCGGCGGCAACGCACGCGGCGGCCTAAACGGAATTGCCAAAGGATTCTCAGCTCGCGGTGCACAACAACCCAACTACGCCTTCGGCGGCCCAGGCATCGCGGTGGATGAAATTTTCAAATCAGTTTCCACCGATAAAAACGAACAGATCCGCTATCAGCTTCAGCGCAAAGTGTTGGAATTCGCCGCTGGCAGCCAGACTGAACTCGCAAGCCACATCGCTGGCATGGAGAGAGCAAAAGTCAGCAACTACGCAGAATCCATCGAAGGCATCCGCGAGCGTAATCGCAAAATTGACATGATGACGGATATCGTTCGCCAACACGTTCCAAAACTCGAAAGCAAGTATCTCGATAATGAGATGGACACGTTTACCCGCCAGGTAGGTCACACGGAAGTGCTGCTTTCATCACTCATTTCAGGACTCACCAACGTGGTTGCCTTCACGGTCGATGAACTCGGTCATGACTACACTGGCATCACCGGGATCGAAAAAGAAAAAGTCAACATGCATGACATTGGTCACGGCAAGCCTGTTAAAGACGTCTTAGCTGAAGAAGTTCGCAGGCGCACCGAAGTTCATCACATGGAACTCGTGAACCGCATCGTCACTCGTCTGAAAAGCGTGCCAGAAGGCAAAGGCACGATGTTTGATAACACGATGATCTGCTACTTCCCTTCATCCGGTGAAACTCACCATGCTCATGGTTTCGAATTCCCATTTCTCATCATGGCTGGCGATAACACCAAGATGAACCTCGGTCGCCGTTACATCCGTCTGCCATACTGGGGAACCGAAGGTCACAAAACTCTCGGAAACTTCTACACTTCCATCCTCAACTCCTACGGCAACCCGATCAAACACTACGGCGATCTGGATCCAGGTTTGAAAGGTATTCAAACGGGAGCGATCAAACAACTGCTCGTCTGATTTAGGCTATTTCCGATTTTTTCATGAAGCTGCGTTCGGTCATTTTTCTATCGGGCTTAGCTGTGACTCTATCTGTCGCAGCCGAGTTTCGTGTCGATCCTAAAGCAGCGGAAATTCTCTCGAATTACTGCACCGACTGTCATGAGGAAGGAACGGAAAAAGGCGATATCCGCCTCGATAATCTGGATAAGCTCACGCTAGATGCGCGCTTGGATTTGATGAATCGCGCACTCGAGCAGGTTTATCTCAAACAGATGCCGCCGAAAAAAAAGGACCAACCCAGCGAAGCAGAGCGCAATGCGTTAGGGAGCTGGATTTGGGATGATCTGCAGACTCACAATGCATCCAAGCTTGAAGATAAACTGCGTTACCCTTCTTACGGTAACTACGTTGATCACGATAAGCTTTTCAGCGGTAAGATTAAAGAAAGCGCCTTTACTCCGGCGCGACGTTGGTTGGTGAGCCCTGCTATTTTTGACGAAAGAGTGCGCGATGTTTTTTTACTCGCAGGCAAAGAACGCAATACGCCACTCGCAGGCGTCACTAATCCTTTCGTGTTGCCTGATGCATCGGGCGTGCGCGATTACGATATTGGTCAACTCGATGGCGGTAGTTTGTTGGTGATGCTAACCAATGTGGAATGGATCTCTGAAAGACAGATTCGTGTTGCACGTGTGAAGGCTGGTGAAATCAAAGCCGATGAATTTCCTGATCCAAAAGATCGCTGGAGTCCAAGTCTCACTCCCACTGAATTTGAAACCATTATCCTGACCAAATCCGCGCCCAGCGATGATCAATTACGCGCCGCTATCACGAAGCAATTCGAGCTCGTGCTGCGTCGTCCTCCAACAGATGGCGAGATGTCGAAATATTTCGCACTCACGCAAGAGGCGATCAAGGCTGCAGGCAATAGCGAAGGATTGCGCCAGATGCTTAAGACGGTTTTGTTAGAATCTGAATTTCTTTATCGCCTCGAATTTGGCGTGGGTGAGCCGGATCAGCATAATCGCAAAATGCTCTCACCGCGTGAGGCGGCGTATGCCATATCCTATGCAATGGGGGATAAAGGTCCCGATGCAAAGTTGCTCGAGGCAGCCTCGCAGGGCCGGCTCAATACTCGCGAGGATTTTAAACGCGAAGTGATGCGTCTGCTTGATGATAAGACATACTACTACGGCAGCATCGATCCAAGTGGCAACACCAGCAAAGTCGTTTCTCATGCCGTTAGCCATCCGCGCATGATGCGATTCTTCCGCGAATTTTTCGGCTACCCGAATGCGCCGAAAGTTTTCAAAGACACTGAACGCAGCCAAGGCGTCTATCAGAATGCCGATCGCGGCACGCTCGGTACGGGCGGATTTCTCGTCGATGAAGCGGATAAAATCGTCGCCTGGTGCGTGGAGAAAGATCAAAAAGTTTTCGAGAACTTGCTAACCACCGATCAGTATTTTGTTTTTGATAACTCCGATGCGAAGACGGCCGCCGCAACTATCGAAAAATGGCGCGGAGTTTGGGAGAAATTAAAGGATTCCGAATGGAAAGAGGATCCTGAAAAAGTCGTGATCGAGAACGCGGAGTTTCTCAAAATCGCCCTCGGCATCGTGCCCGGATTTGAAAAAAGCCCGCGCAATCACACCAACACTCTCACCCGTTGCATGAAACATTTCGAAGCCACTTTTGGCAAAGGTGTAACACCTTTCATCAATCTTCCTTGGCAACACGGCAACACCTATTGGCACAGCCCGATTTACAATTTACCATTGCCCTCCGGCAAAGACGGAAAATACTACGATCCACCGCTGGATTATCCCATCGTGCAACCCTTTAAAATCGAGCATCGCAAGGGCATTCTCAGCCACCCAGCTTGGTTGGTCGCGCACTCACTCAACACCGAGACCGATGCCGTTCGCCGTGGCCGTTGGATACGCGAAAAATTGTTAGCCGGTCGGGTCCCAGATGTGCCTATCACTGTCGATGCAGTCGTCCCAGAAGATCATCACAAAACCTTACGCACTCGTCTCGATGCAATCACGCTCAAACAAGAATGCTGGAAATGCCACGAATACATGAACCCACTGGGTTTACCTTTCGAGATGTACGATGACTTCGGGCGCTTCCGTACAGATGAAGTCCTGATCCATCCCGAAAATATTATCGGCAAAGACGTTCGCGGAAATAAATACAAAAGTCTCCCCATTGATCCGCGCGGCGCACTCGATAGCACTGGCGATCCCAAACTCGATGGCGAAGTCACGGATGCGTTAGATATGATCGATCGACTTGCAAAATCCACGCGCGTTCGCCAATCAATCATCCGTCATGCGTTCCGCTTTTACATGGGGCGTAACGAA
>JANMGO010000039.1:0-29106 GCA_031374665.1 Akkermansiaceae bacterium
CAGATATTTTCCCCTCTTCCATCAACCATCAACCATCAACCATCAACCATCAACCATCAACCATCAACCATCAACTCCCAACTCCCAACTCCCAACTCACACTCTAATCAAGTCTTCCTGATCACTGCTCACTCGGCACTCGGCACTTCTTCTCTTCTCTGATCACTGATCACTCGGCACTTCTTCTCTTCTCTTCTCTGATCACTGATCACTGCTCACTCGGCACTTTATCCCCTCTCAACCAAGAACCAAGAACCAGGAACTAGGAACTCACTCTCACGGCTTTTTCCAAAGGTAGGTCCAGCGCTCGGATACCACTTTGCCATTGGCATCTTGGAGCTCGCAGGTCATGTCAATCTGTTCGTTGTCCTTGGCGGGGTCGATCACGAAGAACGCGCGTAGCACCTGTGGCATGTGCAAGTCTGGGCTGCGGCCGATACCAGCGGGGAGGTCGTCCACATTAGGCATGCTCATATCGCTGAGTCCCACATGAAGGAGTTTGGCGCTTTTTTGATTGAGAGTGACCACCGGTTTGAAGCCGGTAATATCGTCCCATTTCGGGTCGCCGACTTTCTTTTCCGGTTGGAGTGGCTTGGCGAAATCCACGGCGACGAGGATTTCATCGAGCTTTTGCACGGGTGTTCCAAGGCGGGTTGAGCGCACGGTGAAGAGGCCCGTTGGAGTCGGGTCGCGCATCCAGCGCAGGCGGTAGTGGAAGCGGAACGGCTTGCCCACTTCTAGGCCGGGCTTGGGCTCCCAGACGAGGATCACATTGTCCTCGGTCTCATTGGGTGTGGGCATCTCGATGAGATGCAGGTTGCCGTTGTCAAATCCGGACACTGGCTCCACCCGCACGCTCGGACGCTCGTTGTAACGTGCTTCCGGATCCTGATAGGAAGAAAACGATCGATCGCGCTGCACCAAGGACCACGAGCGTGGCCGCGCCATGGCAAAGACACAATGGCGAAACTTCTTGTCCGTGTGCTCGAGCGGACGGTAGTGGAGGTTTCCGCTTTCAAGTTCTAACAAAAGTCCATCGCTGTCATGCACCTCCGGGCGGAAATCCAAGGGCTTCGGATGAGTGCTTTCACCAAACCAGAACATCGAGGAAAACGGAGCCAGTCCGAGTTGCTGGACTGGGCGGCGCAGGGTGATTTCCGCATCGATGTCCATGACGGTCTCGACACCCGGAGTGATGGTGAACTGATAGGCTCCCGAGACGCTCTCTCCTTCTAACAAGGCCCACGCCCTGAGTTCCTTGGCATCCTTTGCCGGACGCTGAAGGTAAAATTTGGTGAAATCGGGGAACTCCTCGGCCACGCCCGGCAGTCCGCTGTTGATGGAAAGTCCGCGAGCGGAGAGCCCGTATGGCGAGTTGGCTGGGATGGCACGAAGGTAGCTGGCGCCGAGGAAGACGAGAAACTCGTCCATGTATTCCTTGTTATTGATATGGCAGCGGGCACGCCAACCGGCATATCCCGGAGGTGGAGGTGTGCCGGCGGGGATCATGCTCTTGCCGTAGTCGAACAACGAGCCGTCAAACTTGAACAACTCTTCGCCATCCCCCTTGACCTCGTGAATCTCCACCATTTTCTTCGCGGTCCAGCCCGGATGAAAGAAATCGATCGAGAATGGCAGCTTTTCATCCCACCAGAGACCGGACTCCATCTTAAAGCGAATGTCGCGGTGCTGGTCGTAGTTAAGGTTTTTCCAAAAATCATCCAGCTCTTGCTTGGCCGTAGCATAAGGAGCCGCCGCGCCCTTGCGGGCGGATTCGCGCAACTTGTCGAATGAAAACTCCTCCGCCCCTGCAGAGGGCACGACGGCCAGCATCAACAGGGCGCAAAACGAAAGCAGGGCAAAACGGCGGGCAAACAGATTCCCAATGGTACTCATGTTTCGTTTATAAAAAGAATTGTGGCTCATAGCAAGCCAATGATCCCAATGGACCACGCTGCGCTCTCAACCAAGAACTAGGAACTAGGAACCTCTACAACTCTCCCCCTCACTCCCTAATCCAGTCTTCCTGATCACTGCTAACTGCTCACTCGGCACTTTATCCGCTCTCCGCTCTCAACTAAGAACCAGGAACAAAGAACTAGGAACTAATTCTGAACCATCGCCGTAAGGCGACGGAAGATCCTAAACAAGAACTCTACTTGTAACGAATGTTAGAAAGAGACGCATGACCCCAATGAGATTCATGCATTTACTTTTCATTTATTGTCTGCAACCGCATCCCAAAAGTCGCTCTCATGAACGATGATGATCGGGTTTCCCGACTTCCTAGATTCGACCGCCTTCTCCACTTTGCGACCGTAACAGGAAAAGGCCCAGCAGGGATTTCCGCCAGCACCAACAACCAAATAGTGAGTTTGAGCAGTTACATTTGGCGAGAAGTCAGCCCCCAGTTCGGTGATTTGATTAGCGATTTGTTTGCGTGTGGCCTTGGTGGACGTGCCTGTGAAAGTGAAGACACGCCCGTCGAACGCGATCTCTGGGCACATCGCACAGATCCCCGGCAGAGTAAAAGTTTTCGGCAACCTAGCTTTCACGCGCTGGCCTTCCGCTCGAACTTTCTTGGCGAAAGAATACTCAATGAAATCTTCAAAGAAGGAGCGAAGCACCTGTTGTTCCTGATCGTCGATCTGTCCGTCCTTCAGGACTGTCGACAACAAGGAATCTAGCTCATCGTATGGATACGTGCCTTTGAGATCGCCATGATCGTCGATCCATTCCTGAAGGCCTTTAGTCTCTTCAAGGGTGACTCGACCGTCCGCCATAATTCCGTGCATGATGCCATGAAGTTGCTGGATATCATGGGTGACGGCGTCGTAAAATTCACTTTCGGGCGAGAGATTCCGACAAACCCAAAGGAGGTCTTCTTGTTCATCTGGAGCGATCTGTCCGTCCACCAGTATTTCGTCGAGTTTCTGTTTCAGTTCGTTGAAAGGAGCTCTTCCGATCAAATCGGAATATTCACTTGTCCAGTTCAACAACTCCGCAACTTCCTCCGCGTTCAGTTCGCCGTCGATAGTTATCCCTCGGACTAATCCATAAAATGTCTGCACCGCCTTGTCGACCCGCTGGCGTTGAGTAAAGTGGCGGTAGGGTTGGTGGTCTTGATGATGGATGATCATAATCGTTTCTTTGTTAACTAATGATTCCTACATATTCGCCTATCACGCGAAGGTCATTCGCTGCGTCATGATCAAGTGTTAGTGGTTTGAAATTTTTGTCCATCGAATCCGGTTCAAGCTGAATATTGCGATGTGACCAAGAGTCATCCGTTGTGGTCTTCTCACTTCGATAGATTTTCACGGTGTATTGACCGCCGGTGTCGTGGTCTTGGATGTCGCGTGATTGAACAATGACGACTTTGCCATTTCTGGATCCGTCTGAGGGTTCGCGGAAGATACACCATGATCCGTTAGGGATTCGTCGGTTCATCGACTCGCCGATGACTTGCGCGATGAAGAATCCAGGTTTCGCGGTGAAGTGTTCGGGGAGTTCGGCGTATTGGCAATCCTGCAACCATTGTTCTTTGCTGAAATCTCCGGCAGCGATCTTGATGTCGAAAATCGGAACAGCATTCGGGTAATCGACTGCTTCCTCGGGCGTGAGAACGCGGAATGGATAAGCTGGATGAATTGGCCTGGTCTCTTGCTCAGAGAACTCCGGGGAGAGTGCTCCGGCACCGTGTGTGCGGAAGTAGTCGTTGGTTTCCGGATCGGTGGAGTGGAAATAACAACCTTTGAGACCTCGCGTCATGAGTGTGCGATAAGTATTCTTGATGATTCGGTCGGCCTTTTCCTTGGCCGCCTCTCCATCCTCCTTGAGCAGACCTTTATAACCACGGATCGAGGCGTCACCGCTTGAACGTTTAGCTGCGTCTGTGATCATCACCCCATTTCGGACAATAAGATCGGGACCCATGATGACTCCTACATAGTCAAGTTCGAGGCCTTGGCAGGTATGAATACAACCAACCTCGTGAACGGAATCGCGTTTGAGGATCCAGAGCATTCCATCTTCGGAGAGGTTCCACTTCGCTTGGAATTTTCCGCCGTCGAGATTGAAGTCGTAGTCCTCGGGGATGGGGCGTGATTTGCTTTTCTTAGATACCCAGTCCCAGCAGTAACCGGCGACCATGCGCGCCCTGTTGGTAACGCGGTTCCTTTTGATGATCAGATCGCGAAGATCCGATGCGGTTTCGCAGACGCTGAATTCGTAATTCGCTCCCTCCAATGTGGGATTCGCTGTTTCTCGGATCTGCAATGCGTTGTCGATCCATGCGAGGTAGCCGTCGGAACCACTACAACGAAACTGGGACTCTAGGGTTAACTCAGTCACCTCTGCATCATGATGATCCGCCCAGCGCCGGATTTCCTCCGCGTCACCGATGTCCTTCCAGTGGATCCGCTGATCCTCGTCTAAGAAGAAGACACTGAAACGCGCTGCATTGATAATTTCCTTAATCTGGTTCTCCCCGAGATTCTGGAACATTCCGGACTTCTCATTTAGGCGATGCGCCTCATCGACGATGAGCGCGCCATACTCATCGGCCGACGAGCTATGGAATTTGCCCGAACCGACGAAGAGATTGGAGATGCGGGATCTACTCATCGAACCGGTTAATTTGGCTTCATAGACCATACGCGGGGCGCTGTTCTTGGTAACGTATTGTGCAACTAACTTGTGACGCGTGAATTCGGCGAGGAGATTGATTGCTACAACTGTCTTCCCGGTGCCCGGCCCGCCATAGACGATCAGGACATTCTTCTTGCCAGTCTTTGAGTGCCTTGCGAGCTCGAGAGAGGTTTCGTAGACAAGCTTCTGGTCGTCGATGAGGTAGAACTCTCGGTTCCCCTTCAGCATGGAAGATAGGTGATCCGCGAGGCTCTTCGAGGGGCTGATCTTTCCGTCTCGGATGCGATACATGGTTTCACCTTTATCGCCGCGTTTGACGTGCTTCTTGATGAACTCCCTAAGCTTCGGCGCATCGTCTTTCAGGAAAGCCGGCGCTTGATCGGTGTGTGTCTTATAGAACTGCCCTTGGATGACGGCTTCCGATTCACAGTTATGCAGATAGGCGCAGGGAATTAGGTGAATAGGTTCGTGACGGACTGTCTCGTTGAAGTCGTTAATAAGCATCGCATAAGACCATGCCTGATATGACGGATGGCTAACTTCCCGCTCACATCCACCAACAAATGTTCTGACGATGGCGTCTTTGCCCGTCGCTTCGGCATTCTGCCACTGCTTGAGCTCAACGATGACGGCTGTCCGTTTGCCGTCCGAGCGCTTTCCGGTGAGAATGAAATCGATGCGCTTACCAGTGTTCGGGACATTGAACTCGATAGCAATGCCAGTATCGCCCGGTATCGCAGCGTCATCCAAAATCCGATCCATGAAGGGGAGCGAGTTCCGCCAAGACGCCAATTCCGCTTGTCCGACGGTCTTACCTAGTTTCGTGGTAAACTCAGCAAGGATCTTCTCCTCAATTCGGTTCGTGAAGACATCGGACCGAAACTGATCCTTAGTTTCAAGGTAAACTATCATGTCTGAAGCCCTCCATCTGCTTCAGATTCCTCAGAGTATTCATTATACTTCTTAGAACTACCTTTCACCCGATCCGCGGGATATTTGAGAGCGTTCTTTTCGATCTTCTTGTCCATCGCCACTAACAGATCGATCCCGAGGTCGTCCGCCAGTTCGGTTAGGTAAATTCCAATATCCGCTATCTCTTCTTCAATTTCCTCACGCTTCTCAGAAATCCGAGCATCGAGTTCCTCAGGAGATTTCCACAAAAAATGTTCAAGCAACTCACTGGCTTCGATGGAGATAGCAATCGCCATGTCTTTTGGATTATGGAACTGAGCCCAATCCCTCTCATCACGGAAAGCCCGTATTTTTGCAGAGATCGCTTCTAAATCCATTAAACAGTGTTTCTAGAGGTTTCCTAACTTACTGAAAGCCCAAAACGTTAGAATTTCATTTTTCACAAAGATCCATGCCGTGCTGTCAACGCTGCGAGGTGTTCGCGGGATGCGGTACCGCGGTTGGTGTTGCGATCAAGCTCGCTGAGCTGGGAGACGGCTTGATCAACGGCGGAAGTAACAATCCGTGGTTCGTAGCGATTTTGAATCCAGCGAGTCAGTCCATCATTCAATACATTATCTGGCATATCCGTTTTGAACTCGGTGTTGCCGATGAATAGCACGAGGGAGAGAGATCGAAAGTCTTAACGTCGAAAGTCGAAGGTCGAGCTTACGCGCTCTTTAATCGCCCCAGCGTTTCTGGATATGACTTTAGACTTTTGACCTTCAGACTCTTAAAAACCGATCATACGCTAGCGCTCGTCTGAGATTTGGGCTTTAATTTCCACCATGCCACGCTTCTTACTGATTTTCTTCTCGCTCTTTGCTCTCTCCTCTTCGCTCTCCCTTGCGGCTGAGAGGCCATTGTTGCATCCGTTGTTTTCGAGTCATGCGGTGTTGAAGGTGGGAGCATGCGAGCTAAATGATTGGACCGCGTGAGTCTAGGTCTCCCGATAAAGTCGCGACTCGCGCTTTAGATTCGGCGCGACCACCGACGGCATCGGGGCGCGACTGGAGTCGCGCGGTCCATTTTAGTCACTCCAGCATCGCTTCACACACTCTCAACGCAGCGAGATTGCCTTTCACGTCATGCACGCGGTGGAGCATGACTCCTTGTTGTCTGGCTAGTGCGGTCGCGGCGGCGGTTGCGGCATCGCGGTCGGTGGGTTGTTGGGCATCGCAGAGTTTCGCGAAAAGCGATTTCCGGGAAACTCCTAACAACAACGGCTGACCTTTCGGCGCGAGTTGGTCCAGATGTTTTAACAAGGTGAGGTTGTGCTCCAAGGTTTTTCCAAAACCGATACCGGGGTCGAAACAGATTCGTTCTTTCTGAATTCCTGCAGCGGTCAGTGTCGCCAAACGTTCTTCAAAAAACGCGCGGATCTCACTGACCACTTCATAATAGGTCGGATTTTTTTGCATGGTTTCCGGCGAGCCTTGCATGTGCATCACCACCAATCCGCAATCGCTTTTTGCGCAGACGGCGATCATTTCAGCATCGGCTGTTAGACCGGAAACATCATTGACGATATCCGCGCCGGCACGGAGCGCTGCTTCTGCGACTCCGGCCTTTTTGGTATCGATCGAAATCAACCCATTCCATTCCTGCCTCAAGCGTTCGATGACCGGGATCGTGCGCTGCATCTCCTCTCCTTCCGAAACTTCCGCCGCGCCGGGTCGGGTCGACTCGCCACCGATATCGATGATCAACGCGCCTTGCTGGATCATTTGACGCGCGTGCAGCATCGCGTTTTCGATATGATCGAAACATCCCCCATCCGAAAACGAATCCGGCGTGACGTTGAGAATCCCCATCACTTGCGCACGGCGCGAGAGATCGACCGCTTGTCCATTCACTTTCCAAATCATCCGCGCAGACGCTAACGGATCGTGTCTTGAATGTAAGAGGAAAAATTCCTCGCGCTTTCCTCAAACCCGTTCCATTTTCCACACATGTCTTGGAACGATACATTTTTGGAACTCTTCGCCCGCTGCGCCAGTGCTTATCAGGCGGGAAATTTTGATTACGAAAAAGATTACACCGCACAGGATCTGGCTTTCTTAAAAAGTATCGGCTACAAACCCCGCGAGTTTTTTGATTTCATCGAGGACTACATTGATGAAAGCGAGCCCTCCCCCACCACCGCTTTGCTGATCGCCGCTGCGCGTCGCGACTATTTCCTCGTCCACCAACACGGCATCGACAGCGACAAAACCATCACCCGCGACGACCTGCCATCATTCGGTGAAGAAATGGACGGAATCCCCTATCTCCCACGCATTCTCACCAAGGCTCGCGGCAAAATCCGTGGCGAACTCGATCCGGATATCATGTTCTGCTGTGGAGGCGACCGGAATTTCTTCTCGAAAAATGGCAACATCGAGCCTTCCGATTTTCTACGCCACATATGGGCTGCTGGCGACAATGACCAAAAAGTCGTCGATTGGGTGAAGAACTGCCGCGGCTAGATTTTCATGAATTTCCCGAAAGCGAAAAAAGCGGAAAAACCCCGCTTTACAAGACGCAACCTCTTACCCATATTCCGCCGCCCATGATTTTTGCCGCAACTTCCATCAACTGGCTGAGCCTCAGCGTCACAGTGCTTTTAGTCATTTTCGTCGCCGTCTGCATACTGATGGGCGTCGTCATTCTTATCCAACGTCCGAAACAGGATGGCCTCGGAGCGGCTTTCGGCGGAGGTGTGACTGATCAATTGTTCGGCGCAAGATCCACCGACGTTTTCCAAAAAGCGACTTGGGTTCTCGGCTCACTCTTTTTCCTTATCTGCTTCACGCTGACGATTTTGCTCTCCAAACAGAATAAGCAGAAGTCCCTGCTCACTCCTGAAAAAGCGACTGCTGCCGTGGTGGAGAAAAAATCCGAACCAGTCGTGGTTCCTCCAACTCCACCTGCTTCGTTGGCAACTGAACTTCCGGTTAACCCAACCCCAGCGCCAGAGACAACTCCTGCTCCCGTTGCTCCCGCTCCTCCAGTGGATGCTCCAGCGACTCCTGCTCCCCAAAACTAAGGGAACAAAACCGAGTAAGCCTGACGCTTGCATCGCGTGAACGGGAAATTTCAGCAAAACCCAGATCTGGCAGATCTACCCATCTGGGCTCGCAATGATGCGTTTCCCCCAGCACCCGATGGCTTCGGCTGGATCGATCGCAAAGGAAATCCGCACAACTGCAACTCCCTAACAGAAATTTCCGAGAAGATTCGGAATGATTCTGAAAGCTCCATCCAACTCGTTTGGACACCGAACTCTGATTTCTGCCAACTTCCCGATGAAGTGGACGATCTGCGCGAACCGATTCATGAGGTTCGGAAAATTTGGGCTATCGAAGATCTCGCCAGCAGCAAGAAGCTGCTCAACTTTGTGAGTAGCCTGGCGGCCATCTTCATCGCCTACACCGCCTATGGAAAATGGAATTTCATTCATGAGATCGAAAAAGCGAACGGTGTGGATTACCCATTTTTCCAAGAGCTCATCTGGCTTTTCTCAAGCCTCGTTCAATCGACCGCGATCGGCGCAGCGCTGCTCGGTTTTCTGATCTTAGCTTTTATCCCGTGGTATCAGGCACTGAAATATCATCGTGAAATCCATCTTCCAGACGCAGCGCAAGAATCAGCCATCCCAGTGCTCCGCTTCGAAACTTGGCTGTCATTTCAAAAATCTCCCGCCACCAAACTGATCTTGATTGCGATCGCGATCGTATTTGTCGCTCAAGTCATCGCGGATCGATCTATCGTCGGTTTTGAACAATCCATCCACGAAGCAGGCTTGGTGAAATCCGTTTACGCCGATGGCGATTTCTCGCGACTCTTCACAGCTCCACTCCTTCACGGTGGGTTGTTGCATTTCGTGATGAACGCCATGGCTTTGCTATACCTCGGCAAACGCATGGAAGTCTTCGCTCGCTGGGCTCATCTCCCAACCGTTTTTCTTTTTTCCGCACTCATGGCTGGTGAAGCCTCCGCGCGTTTGACCGATACCACTTCCGTTGGCGCTTCCGGTGGACTGATGGGTTGGTTAGGTTTCCTGCTGGTTTTCGAAACCTTACACAAACGCCTCGTCCCACGCCCCGCACGGCGCAGGCTCCTGGCTGGCGTTTTCTTAACCGCACTAATGGGACTCATCGGCTACCGTTTCATCGATAACGCCGCGCATTTTGGCGGACTCATCGCAGGAATGATCTACGCCGGAATTGTGTTTCCAAAATCCAGTTCCCCGTTCCGCCCCAATATCAACATCACCGACCGCATCGTTGGCAGTGTCTGCCTAGCAGTCATCTTTTTCTCCAGCGCCATGGCAGCAGTGAAAATCCTCTCCTAATTTTCACCCTTCAATCTTCATCCTTCACTCTTCAATCTATTGCTTGCACGCAGGCAAAGTCCGCGTCTAGGCTATCGCCATCATATGAGTGAGCGACGGGTTGTAATTACTGGCATTGGTTGTATTTCCCCTTTGGGAAATGATCTCGAATCGACATGGGATGGATTGAAAAATGGGCGCAGCGGTGTCCGCAAAATCCAATCGATCGATACCGAACTGTTCGAATGCAAGATCGCCGGTGAAATCCGCGACTTCAACGCAGACGGATATTTCAACGTCCCCAAAGACGCCCGCCGTTCGGATCGCTACGTGCAATACGCAGTCGCCGCATCCAAAATGGCGATGACTGACTCCGGTCTTGATACAGAAAAAATCGATTCACGCCGCTACGGTGTGATGGTCGGCAGCGGCATCGGCGGACTCTCCACACTCGAGCGCGAACATTCGGTTTACATCGAAAAAGGTCCACGCCGCGTTTCCCCTTTCACCATCCCGATGATGATTTCCAACATCGCTTCCGGGATCATTTCCATGGAACACGGCCTCCATGGCCCAAACATGGTGATCGTCACCGCTTGCGCGACATCGAACCACAACATCGGCGAAGCATGGCGTATCATCAAATTCGGCGATGCCGATGGTTTCCTCTGCGGTGGCGCAGAAGCAGCAGTCCTCCCGATGGGTCTTTGCGGATTCGCCAGCATGAAAGCTCTCTCCACACGCAACGACGATCCCGAAGGTGCTTCCCGTCCGTTTGATAAAAACCGCGACGGCTTCGTCATGGGCGAAGGCGCAGGCGTGGTGATGATCGAAGAACTCGAAACCGCAAAAGCTCGCGGTGCAAAAATTTACGCCGAGCTCATCGGTTACGGCGTCAGCGCAGATGCTTACCACCTCAGTGCACCATCACCCGATGGCAGCGGCCCGGCATACGCGATCGGCATGGCTCTCAAACACGGCAAAGTGAATCCTGAAGACGTTCAATACCTCAACGCCCACGCCACCTCCACCGGACTCGGCGACGTTGCAGAAACCAAAGCGATCAAACTCGCTTTCGGCGACTACGCGAAAAACGGCCTAATGGTCAGCGCCACCAAATCCATGACCGGCCACATGCTCGGCGCAGCAGGCGGTATCGAGCTCATCGCAAGCGTGATGGCTATCATCGAAGGCGTGGTACCACCAACCATCAACATCGAAGAACAAGATCCTGAGTGCGATCTCGATGTCGTTCCTAACGTCGCGCGTGAAGTCCCTATCAAAGTCGCTCTCAGCAACAGCTTCGGCTTCGGTGGTCACAACGCTTCCGTGTTGGTCAAAAAATTCGAGGACTAAACCTTTTGGAAAAGCCTACCTATCGCCAGCTATCCGAAGTCGCTTTCTCAGATACGGATGCGAGCGGTTGGGCGCATTTTTCCAAAATCCTCTGCTACGTTGAAAACGCCGAACACGCGTTTCTAGCCTCGGTGGGTATTCCCGTATTCTCTAACAACGGTGGCTGGCCTCGTGTGAAAATCACATGCGACTACCGCAGCCCCCTGCGTTTTCAAGATGCTATTGAAGTCGTGCTGCACCTGAATCGGATCGGAACCTCCTCTCTCAACTGGAAATTCCAAATCCTAAAACCCGACACCACCCTCGTCGCCGAAGGTGAAATGGTCAGCGTGAAAGTCGATTCTAACGGAACCCCTGCTTCCATCAACGAAAGCGAACGCACCAAACTCTCTGCTAAATTTTAAGCCGGTTTTGTTTGTGATTAGAAATCTTCCTACACCTCTATAAAATTGAACCACGGAATGCACAGAATACACGGAGTGAGTGCTATCACACTTTTCCTTTCTCTCCCCCAACAACCCAAGTCTTCATTCCGTGTATTCTGTGCATTCCGTGGTTAAAAATTCTCAATCTGAAATCAATAACCCAAGTGCAGCTTCCATCATGAACCCAGAAGAACCCGAAATCGGCGGACGAATCTTCCTCGTCCCCACCCCCATCGGTAACCTCGGCGACATGACTTTACGCGCACTTGAGGTTTTGAAAAATGCAGATCGGATCGCTTGCGAAGACACCCGCCACTCCGGCATCTTGCTCGCGCATCACGGTATTTCAGGAAAACCTTTGGTATCACTGCACGAACACAACGAAGCCCGCAAAGCCCCCGAACTCGTCGCTGCCGCAAAATCCGGTGAGCGCATCGCCTTCATCAGCGATGCAGGAATGCCCGGCGTTTCAGATCCCGGTTACCGCCTCGTGCAAGCCTGCTTGGAAGCCGATGTCCCCTTCGAAGTCCTACCCGGTCCATCCGCGGTGCTCACCGCACTCATTGGCTCCGGCCTGCCATGCCACGCGTTTCGTTACGGCGGTTTCCTATCCGTGAAATCCGGCAAACGCCGCAGCGCCATGCAGGAAGTCATCGACAGCGGCGAAACCGGGATCTTCTTCGAGAGCCCGCATCGCATCGTCTCGACCCTGAAAATTTTAGAAGAAATCGCCCCCACCGCCAAAGTCTGTGTTGCCCGCGAACTCACCAAAAAGTTCGAAACCTATCACCGAGGAACTCCCAAAGAACTTTTAGAATGGTTTGAAGCCCGCACGCCCAAAGGCGAAATGGTGATTCTGATGAACGGTGCGTGACTTTCATCAAATTCAAAAAAACATGAGTGCTCAATACTTCAAAATCCTCGCGGCATTGACTCCGTTATTTCTCTTCGCCCCGCATACTCTCGGAGCCGAAGCTCGAAAGCCTAACCTGATCTTTATCCTCTCTGACGATATAGCGATGGGCGACGTAGGTGCCTATGGGCAAAAGCTAATCCAGACACCAAACCTCGACAAGATTTGCAGCGAAGGCACACGCTACCTCTCAGCCTATTGTGGAACCAGTGTGTGCGCTCCATCGCGCACTTCGTTTTTCACCGGCCAGCACATGGGCCATTGCCCCACTCGCGCAAACCGCGAAGTGAAACCCGAAGGCCAACTCCCTATACCCGAAAACGCAGTGACGATCGGCAAAATACTCAAGAGCGCGGGTTATCGTACGGCCACCATGGGTAAATGGGGCATGGGCATGTTTGAAACCAGCGGCAGCCCACTGAAAAACGGGATGGATCACTTCTACGGCTACAACTGTCAACGCCACGCGCACAGCTATTTCCCCACCTACCTCTATCAAGACGACAATCGCATCGAGATTCCAGAAAATGCCAACGGCCAAAAAAAGGTCTATGCCCAGAACCTCATCCAACAGGATATGCTCAAATGGGTTGATCAAAACGCCAGCGAGCCGTTCTTTTTATTCTACGCAATAACGCTACCACATGGTAATTTCGAGATCGATAACCAAGGGATTTACGCTGAAAAACCTTGGTCCGAGCAGGAGAAAAATTTTGCAGCTATGGTCACCCGACTCGATACCGATGTCGGCGCGTTGGTAAAACTCCTGCGTGACAAGGGCATCGCCGAAAACACATTAATCGTCTTCTCTGGCGATAACGGCTCTTCCTTCGAACCTAACAGCGAGCTTGGGAAAAAATTCAATCAAGCAATGGATGGTAAACTTCGCGGATTCAAACGCGGAATGTATGAAGGCGCGCTTCGCCAAGCTTCGTTTGCTTGGTGGCCCGGCACAGTTGCGGCTGGTCGCGTGACCGATGAGCCATGGGCCTTCTGGGATTTACTGCCAACTTTCACAGAACTCGCCGGTGGAAAAATACCCGATGGCTTTCAACCCGACGGTAAATCACTCGTAGAATTTCTCAAAGGAGGCCCCGCCCCCAAGCGAGACTATTTCTATTGGGAACTGCATGAAGGACAGGGTACTAATAGCAACCAAGCGATTCGCTGGGATGATTGGAAGGCAGTTCGGCCGGGCCCCGGTAAACCCGTCGAACTCTACGATCTCTCAAAGAATCTCGCCGAGACAAACAATCTAGCAGCCGACCATCCCGAACTCGTCGCCAAGGCAGTCGAAATGATGGCACAAGCCCGTACCCCTCACCCGCTCTGGCCAGATCCAGCCCTTCCCAATGAGAAACGCAAGAAGGCCGAAAATAAATAAGCGACGGATTCCCATCCTTACCGCAATATCGAATTACAAATAACGAATAACTTTTCCCTACCACATGAAAAAATCATTTCCGCTCACTTCAGCTACGCACAAACCCGCCCGCGTCATCGAAGGCATTAAAGCCGACATCCGCAAATACCTGAAACGTGAGCGCCGCAAACCTCTCCCCGAAGAAGTCGATTTCTGGGATTTCGACTGCCGCACAGGCAAAGACGAACCCTCAGCCACCACCGTCCACGTTTCCGAAATCACCAAACCCGTCGACGCAGCAGCAGCGAACGGCTGGGATGCCGTCTATATCGAAATCCTAGCCAAACCCGCCAAACGGACCGCTAAGGAAAAAGAAGCGAGTGAGCCTGAATCTTAAGGGTTTCGTTTCAACGCAACCGAGGTTTACGGAATGATTAAAAACTCTTCTGACTTTGCTGGACGGATCGCAAAAAAGCCGCTTGAGTTCCCCCGCTTCAGCAAACAAGCAATGCCGCCGTGGTGGAATGGTAGACACTGCGGATTTAAAATCCGTTGCTCTCAAAGGCGTGCCGGTTCGAGTCCGGCCGGCGGTATTCTTTTTTAACTAAGCCCGATCCAAAAAATTACGGATCAAACGCAGCCCCGCGTCTTGGCTTTTTTCTGGGTGAAACTGGCAGGCCAGGATTTCCCCCTTCTCGACCGAAGCCGCGAATTCCTCTCCTGCATAATTCGTGCGAGAGACGTGCCAGGTCGGATCTTCAAGCACGGGATAATATGAGTGGACGAAATAGAAATACGGCTCTTTGCCGAGACCTTCCCAGAAAGGCGAAACCGGTTGATCCGGACAAGCGGCGTTCCATCCCATTTGCGGGATTTTCTTTCCGGTCTCTTCACGGAAACGCACGCAGTTTCCTTTGATCAATCCGAGTCCTTCCACTTCCGGTGCCTCGATGCTGCCTTCAAACAAAATTTGATAGCCGACACAGATTCCGAAATAGGGTTTCCCCGCAGCAATCCATAGTTTCAGTGCATCGACCAAATCACGTTTGGCCAACTGAGCCATCACATCGCCAAACTCTCCCTGTCCGGGAAGAATGAGATGCGTCAAGCCTTCGAGTTGCTCGGGCTTACTAACAACCACAGGCTCTACCTCAAGCGCATGCAAAGCATTTGCTACACTACGGAGATTCCCTCCGCCGTAATCTAACAATCCAACCTTCACAATGCTTCTTTAGTGCTTGGAATTCCTTTGACCCGTGCATCTTTTTCACAGGCCTCACGCAACGCTCTGGCCAATCCTTTGAAAATGGCTTCTGCAACGTGGTGACCGTCGCGGCCGTAAAGCACCTCGACGTGGATGTTCGCGCGTAGATTCGATGCCAACGCGCGGCAAAACTCTTCGACCAATGAAAACGGCATGTTAGGTGCGGAAGGTGTTCCCGCTGGCGCACGAAACTCCAAGTGCGGACGATTGCTCAAATCCACCACCACGCGCGCCAAGGTTTCATCCATCGGCAAATACGCACAGCCATAACGACGGATGCCTTCTTTCGTTCCTAACGCCTCGCGCATGCACTCACCGAGCACAATTCCTGTGTCTTCAATCGTGTGATGAAAATCGACATCGATATCGCCGTCCACGGAGAGTTTCAAATCGAACAATCCGTGCTTGGAAAACAGGGTCAGCATGTGATCGAAAAATGGAATCCCGGTCTTAATCTCCGATGTTCCATCTCCATCCAGATCGATACTGAGATCGATCTTGGTCTCGGCGGTTTTTCTGCTGCTCTTGGCAATTCGTTGACTCATAACTTTTGATAAAAAATTCTACTACTCGGACTGCACGCGCGCTTGGAGTTTTGTCATGTAATACTCCGGCATTCTGTCGCGCTTCAAAATTCCCATGATATCCTTCTGCTCTTTAGCGTTGGCATTGGGCAACTTCTCCCATGCTTCACGGTAGGTATCCTCTAAAGATTTGATCAATGCCTTGTTTTTTGAAGGAGTATTAAGACGTTTTATTTCGTTCTCAACCTGACGAAGTGCCTCGGTCAATGAATCCTTGTGATAAGCATCCGGTGTAACCCAAGAGTTTTTCATCATCTTTTCCCTTTCGAACCTTGCCGTCAAACTCGCCTTTTCCTCTGCCAGAGCACGCTCACTATTCATCCTATCCAAATTCGACATACGCGACATACCTATCTCACGGGTTTTCACCAGAGCATCATAACCCATCAGACTCTCTTTTAAGCTCATTTGGTAAGCCACTAGGACCTGTTTGATCTTAGGTAGGAGTTGTTGCCTTGTTTCCCCATCGGCGAATTTCGATTCGTAATCAGCAAATGACCTCAACGCTCCCAAATAATTTCGCAGTCCCATATCACGATTCATTTTCTGAATCGCGATCGTCTGATCATAGGTATAAGCGTTTGCCAGATATTCTTCAGCCGATATCATTTTACCGGAAAATTTCAGGCCACCCAAACTTATCAACGAAAGTTCAGCCGTGAGGTCATCGAGAATTTTTTTAGCGGCTGGTATTTTATTACTTTGTGGGAAATTTTCAATAAACGCCTCTACTTTAGTGATTCTAGGCGCGTAATCCGCCACTTCGAGTAAATCGGGAACCGGAACCAATTCGCTGATTTTTTCGAATTCCTCAGCATCGGGGACACTTTTTTTTATCGATCTGATGTCACTTTTTAGAAATTTCTTTTCATCCTTAATGGTCTTAGTGACCTGAATCTCAAGCACGCAGTGGGTATCATCCTCAAAAATGACCTTACCTTCATGGATTTCTCCATTTTTGAGTAAAACCCTATCAGCAGAGGCCTGACCTAATAGAAGTAAGCAACATATAGAGAGGAATGGAATGAGTGGGTAATTCATGGGATTTTTGATAAACGGATGACGTGGGGTATCTAACCACCCTTTCCCACCAGAGTGCAAGCGAAGAGAGCGCACACCGCGTAACACGGTAAACTCCCAATTGAAAACGGATTTCAGAGAATTTCCTCACCCAGAAGAAAAGACTTTCGCTGAGTTCGCGCTTCGATAACCTCCCTCAACTCGAATTTACTTCCCGCGTGATCAGCATCGCCATCTCAAGCCAAAAAGGTGGTGTGGGTAAAACCACACTGTCCATCAATCTCGCCCACGCCTTCGCGCGCGCGGGCTTTAACACCCTTCTTATCGATGCCGATCCTCAAGGCTCCGTCGGTTTATCCCTGACCCGTCAGTCGCGGTTGCTCGTGGGCTTTTACGATTTCTTGGCAGATCCGAGTATTTCCATGGATCGCTTGATTGTGCCGACACGTCTGAAAACTTTTTCACTCGTAGCCGCCGGACAAGCCAGTGACTACGAAGCCGGAAATGGTTCTTCCGGCTCACACCTCACCCGAGTTCGCACGTTTCTCAGCCAAGCCGCAACCCGAGGATATGACATTTGCATCATCGATACCGCTGCCGGTTTGTTTGGCCTGAGCAATGACATCATCGCCTCATCAAACGCCGTGATGATCCCGCAGCAAGCCGAGCCCTTGGGAATCCGATCCGTCCCAAAACTCTTGGAAGGACTCAACCGCATTCGCATCGTCAACCCTCGCCTGCACGTCCTTGGAATTTGTCTAACCATGTTGCAATACAACCTTCAAGAAAGTCACGAGGCTGCCGCTGCCTTGCGCGAACTTCTTCCCGAAGAAATGCTCTTCAAAACTGCCGTCCCTCGCGATGACATCTTCATCCGCGCCAGCGCAAAAGGCCTGCCGGTCGCTATCCTCGAAGGTGGTGAAATCACCGAAAATGTTTTCGACTCCATCCGTGAAGAAATTCAGGCCAAGCTGAAAATATCTAACCGCCAACCCATTCCTCAAACCATCTAATGGACCCGATCAACCCATGGTTGGACCCGAATGAAGTCCGACAACTCGCCGAAAAACTCATCCGTCCGGTTGAGCAAGCACCAGTCGTTTCTCGGGATCCAGGATTCGATACGTCATTTGTCGGCTTCGTCGATTCCGATGAGCCAGCAGAGGAAAAGATTCCTGTCATTTCCCCGCCGGTATCTATTTCAGTTCCGAGCATTCCCGTGGCTCGTCCTATCCCTCAGCAAGTGGTTAAAGTCGCGCCTCCGGTCGCAGCACCCACCACCATTTCGGATGGTCGCTTCGTAAATTTTCGCAACTGGCTCACCCAACATTTCGGCGCGAAAGAAATCTTCATCTTGGATCATACCGGCACCGTCATTTTCGATGAAAGCCATCACGGCCGACTCCATTTCATCGCCCGCGATCTCATCCTCCAAGCCGGCCAAACGCAAAACGTTCGCGTAAAATTCGGCCCCGCTGCCAACCTCGAACTCATCCCTTGTGAAAACCCACAAGGCCTCGTGATCCTCGGAGCCCTCTTTCCCAACCCTCTGGCCAACGACCACATCGCCCCCATCCGCGATGCGATAAGCAAATCCCTTTCCGCTTAGAATATTTCCTCCCCCGGTTTCTCAGTGTCCTCGGTGCCCTCCGTTTTGAAAATTTCACGGACCTCATTCCCCAATGCATCTCTCCGTCACCGAAAAACACGATCGCTTAGATGCGTTCCTCGCCGGTAAAATCGCTGATCTTTCCCGCTCCCGAATCCAAGATCTCATTCGCGAGCAATTCATCTTACTGAATGGAAAGCCCGCCAAACCTCGCGATAGCATCCATCCCGGCGATGAAATTTCTATCGTCATCCCCGAGGCAGTTCCAGACATCGCCAGCCCACAGGACATCCCACTCGATATCCTTTTTGAAGACGAACACCTCATCGTCCTCCACAAAGCGCACGGCATGGTTGTCCATCCCGCTCCCGGAAATCCCGATGGCACCCTCGTCAACGCCCTGCTCCATCATTGCAGAGGAAAACTTTCCGGCATAGGCGGAGTGGAGCGACCCGGTATCGTGCATCGACTCGATAAAGATACCTCCGGCTGCCTCGTCATCGCTAAAACCGACCCCGCCCACCAAGGCCTCGCCACCCAATTTTCCGAGCGCTCGACGATGGAGAAAATCTACCTCGCGGTCACTAATGGAATCCCGCTGAAAACCAAAGACACGATCTTCACTCACATTGGTCGACATCCAGTGAATCGCCAGAAAATGGCCGTCATCACTCCACCCGCAGGAAAAACCGCGATCACCGATTACGAAGTCATCGCCCCCGACCAAGCTACCAAAACCGCCCTCGTCCTCTGCCATCTCCACACTGGGCGCACTCACCAAATCCGCGTCCACCTCCAACACATTGGCACCCCCATCCTAGGCGATCCCATCTACTCCAAAAAACATTCCCTCCCCACCCCGAGACTCCTGCTCCACGCATGGAAACTTTCCTTCAATCATCCCGTCACCGGTAAAAAACTCTCCTTTACCGCCCCACCGCCGCCAGACTTTGATCCGTGGCTGCCAGAAGACTTTAAACTCTAAACATTTAAAGTTTCAACCCACCACGGCCCTGCGAATCTTACCCGTCGGCCTTTTTAAAAACCTCGTTGCCAATTCTTCAAACTGATCAGAAAGGTCCGTCAGATAAATTTCTAACTTACCCTCCTTCTCGTCATCACTGAGAAGATCAATTTTTTCTAACATTATTTTCAAATGCTCCGCACAGGTGGTTGCGGAATCCACCAAGCGCACCTCTGGTGGCAAAACCTCTTTCAGCACCGGCACCAGCAGCGGATAATGCGTGCAGGCCAGCATCAGGGTATCGATCCCTTTATCAATCAAGGGCTGCAAATATTTCCGCAAAACCTGTTTGGTCACATCCTCGGAAATCCAGTTTTCCTCAATCAACGGTACCAACAACGGCGCCGCGATCCCGTGGATCATCAGCCCAGTCCGACGCGTCGCGAGCGCATGTTGGTAAACGTGAGAACCGATCGTGCCACGCGTCGCGATGATCCCGATCCGCTCCGCGTTTGGATCGGCCAAAGCCGCTTCCACACCGGGTAAAATCACACCCATGATAGGAATTTCATACCGCTGCTGTAGAGACGGCAACGCATGCGCGGTCGCCGTATTGCACGCCACAACAATCGCTTTCACCCCTTTGGATAACAAAAACTTCACATCTTCATCCGCAAACTGCCGGATCGTCTCAGGACTCTTCGATCCATACGGAAGCCGCGCTGTGTCGCCCAAATAAATCACATCCTCCCGCGGCAACAAATCCTGCACAGCCCTCACCACCGTCAACCCACCCACGCCCGAATCAAAAAATCCCAATGCTGCTTGCTTCACGCCCGCGATTCTTATCTCTCCAAAAAATTCATCAATCACCAAAGCAATCAGGCGGAAACTTTTACTTACATAAATTCATCTCTCACTAGGCCAAAGGGCTGACTTAATCGACCTCAGAACCTAAATTTGATTTTTCATAAAGAATATCTCCGTCTACTCTCAAGCACACCTCACTGATGATGATAATTTCACAGATATTTCGTATCATGACCATTTTTGCCATGCTACCACTCGTCCTCGCGAGTGAACCCGCAAAAGTCTCACTCGGTGGTGAGCTAGGCCAAGCTGCCACCGACTGCGCTGCACGTTTTCAGTTCGCACCATTCGATTCCCTACCGTGGCTGCGCGCCGACCTGACGAACGAAAAGGTCACTGAGTTCGATGATGCGGATTGGGGTCACGTGATGAAACGTCCTTTCAAAAACTACTCAGGTGATATTTCGGGGCGGTTCATCGAAATCATGGCCATGCGTTCGCGCGAAGGTCTTCCCGTTCACTCAGAATTCCGAAAGCTCCTTTCCGAAGTTCCTAACATGCAACGACCCGGCGGCTACTTCTGCGCTTCGGGTGAAATCGATTGGCAGCAACCGATCGACCACCCAAAAAAAGGAGACAACTCGCTGAGCAGTCGCATGTTGCCCGCGCTTTGGGGAAATGCCCGGTTGCTTTGCGGCTTGGTCGAGGCCATGCGCGCATTCCCCGAAGACAAAGCCATCGCCACCGCCGGCCGTGCACTGGGTGATTTCTATATTTCTGTCCTACCCCGTTTCAACGATCCTGAAAAAATCGCCGAATACACAGCGGGCGGCACTTACGCAGCGGGTTACGTCACCTGCTGGTTTCCTGCGATGGAAGGTTTGGTCAAACTCTCCACCCTTACCGGAGAAAAAAAATATCTAACAGCCGCAGCAGCCATGGCAGATTTTCATGAGCAATTCGATAAACTCCCCGTCGACCACGCCCACGGGATGCTCTGCAACCACATGTCACTGCTTCTGCTTTCTCAAGCTACTAACAAAGCGGTTTACTTAGAGCGTGTCGAAAAACGCTGGGACGATTTGGTCGCTGGCGGCTATATCAACCCCGCAGGCGGAATTCTGGAAAAATGCCGAGTCAGCTTCGTCCGCGACGAAGGCTGCGCCCTCGATGACTGGCTGCGACTCAATCTCGCCCTCGCTCAAACCACTGGCAAAGCTCGTTACTGGTCGATGGCAGAGCGCACGATGCAAAACCATTTGCTTCAAAACCAAGCGTCCAAAGGCGGTTTCGGACATCGTCACATTCACTGCGATGATGATGGCGCATGCGGCTTCGGAAAAGACATCGAGGAATCCACCTGGTGCTGCTCCTTTCACGGCGAACTCGGTTTCATTCAAATCCGCAGCCACCTCTTGTCCCGCAGCGAGGAAAATCTAACATGCCGATTCGCTCTCGACTTCACCGCTGTCGACAAAATCGGCACCACAACTTCAATCCTTCGTCCCGGTCAAAAAAACAATGAAGTGCTACGCCAGCGACTCTCACTAGCAGGTCAACCCGCGACCGTCGTTCGCGTGCGCCGACCCCACTGGGCTAATGAAGTCCGCGCTGTTTCCCCATTGGATATTTCTCTGACATTGCAGGAAAAGGACGGCTGGATTTCAACCACCGCACCCGTTACCGAAGTAGAATTCATTTTCATGGGAAACGTTTACGCCGAAAGCCGCCGATGCGAACGCCTGCCTAACGCTCCAAAAATGGACGAGTCTTTCGTCATCGGTTACGGTCCAAAACTACTTGCCGCCAAAGGCAACTCACCTGTCGCTGTCTCTTGGCCAAGCTCACTTGAAACTCTGGCAACCCAGAGCGTGAAACCCCTCTCAGCCGAAATGCGTCGCGACGAATACAGCTTCGTTTTCAAAACTAAAAACTGAAACCCATGAAAAACCGTCGCCAATTCATCAAAATCACCACAAGTGCCGCAGCAGTTGGCGCACTCGGCATCCAATCTTCATCCGCTGCCACCGATTCCAAGCTCCGCAAAGTATGGGTCTTATCCGATCTTCATTCCGGTTACACCGAAGGCGGAAAAGACGGGGCAGAGTGGTTTGCTCTCGCTTGCAAAGACATGCAGAAGGAACACGCGGACATTGCCTACGCCATGACGCTTGGCGATATCACTCACGGCGGCAACGAGCAACAACTCAAGAACTACATCACCACCCGCGATGCCAGCGGAATCAAAACGTGGTATGAAATAGCAGGTAATCACGAGTATCACGATGGCAAGGCCGATTCCTTCAAAAAACTCATCCGCAGCACCGATCCGTATTCCATCATCGATGGCAATCTCGCATGGATCTTTCTTTCCGATGAAAAAGCAGGTGTTCAGGGAGATCTCTCACCGGAAAGTTGTGATTGGCTGGAAACCGAACTCGCGAAGCACAAAGATAAAAACATCATCGTCTGCTCACACCAAGGAGTGAAGGACACCACCATTAAAACCGATAATGCGCAGCGCTACATCCACCCTGCAGATCGTATCGCGGGGATCATCGCAAAATCGAATGTCGCACTCTGGATGAGCGGCCACGAACACCACAGCCCCTACAGTCCAAAACACATTGCGAGAGTCGAAAACACGACTTACATCAACGTAGCTTCGATGAGTCACGCCTATAATACTGGCAGCAGCCAATCAAATCTGTTAGAATTCAAGCCTGGAGCCAAAGAAATCATTGCCCGCCGCCGCACACATGACACCCAGATTTTTATGCCGGAATACGAAGTAAAAATCCCCCTGCTTCACGCGATTGAGCTTGGTTGATTTATAGGATCAGTATTTTCGCATGGAAGATTTAGACTATTTACCATTCATCTCCCAAACATCTTTATCTGCTAGGGCTGACTTCGCCCCCGCTCCATTCAACCATGCCTTTGCAGCTTTATCGCCCTTCAGATTCGCGTCCCAAAAAGCCGTCGTAAGTGCCAATATAGCCTTATGGTAGCGGCTCGGCTCCCGCTTTTTCAGAACCTTCTCACGCTCACCGAAATCCATGTGAGTGGCTCCATCAAAAACAACCTGCCATGCGGGAGCAGCTGTTAGAGCAGGGAAAACTTTAAGCCTATCCTCAGGACTACTATCGCCTATCGGACTATCGTCCTTTGTTCCGGTCATCAGCAGACATGGCATCGTGATGCTTCCGAAAGCCTTGCCCACATCGCCTCTTTTTGGCGAACTGGGACTCATCATCACCGCGGCGTCGATCCGTTTTTCAAGGTAAGTAATCTTTCCAGCGAGATAACTCTGCCCAGCCATCGCCTGGGTCGTAACAGCACCAAAGGAATGACCAGACATGCCGATGTGCTCCAAATCCATGCGCCCAAACAGGTCATGCCCATTCTCGCCATTCCACTTTTCCAATGCGTCGATGACAGCAGGCACATCTTTCACACGATCCATAAAGGCCTCCGCCGAAGCTGCGCTTTTCATCGCCGCCATGCGATTCGCCATGCGCTCACCTTTCCAAACACTCTCGTCGCTGCCCACATGTTGCACGAAAACCACCACATACCCGCGTCCAGCCCAATGATTTCCGAGATACGGATTATTGTCCCGTGAACCACCGAGACCGTGCGAAAAAAGAATCACTGGCGCAGGCTTTTTCGTATCCGGTAGATAGACACGTATGGGCACCTCCCTATTCCGCTTCGCGTCCTGCAATTCAAAGGTCAGCGATTTCACCTCAGATTTCCCAACCACAAGCGGATCGTAAACAACGGGCTTCGCGGCGGCAGCCATCGCGGTCACACACCATAGAAATAAAAATTTTATCATACACGCTAAACCCACGCGGCACCGGAAGGTTGCGAACTTGACCTTTAATTTTCTAGCGACTTCCACTCAAAGCCAACAAATAAAATGATGGCTGGTTTTAGCCTGCATAGACTTCATGCATCTTATAAGTTGTATTCGCTAATAAATCTTCACTCCTTTAAGCCCGCTTCAATGGCAGCTATCACTTTCTTCGCTAAAAAATCACTTCCCTCACGATTGAAGTGAACGTCATTCTTACCCAATGAATATTTATCGAGTTCGGGCAAGATGTGCGAGTAAAGATCATTGATCTCAACCTTGTGCTTTTTCATCACTTCGAGCGCAGCTTCGCTATATTTCGCCTGCTGATCCGGGGTGATCAAAACTTCTTTTTTGAAACGATTCTGCATGGTTTTCTCGGGATCCTTGCATCCGGGAGTGGTCGAGGCCCAAATCAATTTCGCCCCGGTTTTTTCCATTCGCGTCACAAGCTGATCGAGTCGCTTCGCATAAGCTTCTGGTGAACGTTCTTCATTGTCGTATTCCCAACCGTAAATATCCCACAGACCCCAATTGAAGTGGATCACATCCCACTTGGTATCTCCCAGATAGGAATCGATCTTTTTAATTCCTGTCCCGCTCCATTCGGCATTCCCCTTATTCTTGTATACGTTGGCTTTACCGATGAGTCCCTCTTTGACCTGTTTCTGATAACCTTCAGAAATTGAATCCCCGATCAAAAGAACGTTCGGCAACGAAGGATCGATGACGGGGTCTTTGGTTTGCGCGAGCGCGACACCCACGGCGAGCAACGATGCGATGAATGAGAATAAGTGAGTTTTCATTTCCGGAAAGCTTGGGCTGGGCTGAGCAGTCGTCAATCGAAGATAACACTGTTTAGTTTATCTGTTCCTTAGAATGTTTAACCCCAAGATTTTCATGTCAGAATGAGGGGTGAAAATCCCCCTACTATATCCGATCGATCTCGGTTGAGTTTCGTAAAAATCCCGACAGGGACTTCAGCATGGCTGGAGGAAGTTTCAGACGCGCGTCAAAAAATTCTTCGCAATCACTTAATATGCTGATAGAAGGGTTAAAAGAGTAACTTTTAAGTATGCTCCGCAGATCGATAACACTCCGCAATATCCTTCCAACATGATTCCGTCACCTCGCCGCTCTTTGTTGATCCTCGCGATCTACATGGCTCTGCCTGTTGTCGCCTATTCCGCAACGCTCGTCGTCGTTAACTCCGGCTTTGAAACCACGCCGACACCCAACGGAACATTCCTCGGTAACGGCACCACCGGCCCGGCGGGCTGGGGTTGGACTGTCTTTAACACTGGACCAACCAACGGGAATCGCGCCTTCGGCGTATGGGATCCAACTGGCACGCTTTCCTATGTTCCCACAAGACCGGTAGGAGAAAATATCGGCGTCATATTTCTCGACGACACCCTCGGGCTCGAGGCAGGTCTCCGGCAGGTCCTCGTTGATACACTCCAACTCTCGACAGAATATACTCTGACCGTAGAAGTCGGAAACTTCGGTCCAAGCGTGGGCGATCCATGGAATTTCACTGGCTTCCCCGGCTACCGCGTCGATCTGCTTGCTGGCTCCACCGTCCTTGCGTCTGACAACAATACGCTAGCTCCAGGCGAGGGCATATTTCTAACCTCTACCGTCACCTTCACTACTGGTCTCTCTCATGCGAACGCAGGTCAGGCTCTCTCCATTAGACTCGTGAATCTCAACGGCACTGGCGTGGAAGTGAATTTCGACAACGTGAACTTGACTGCGACGGCGATACCCGAGCCTTCAAGCCTAGCCCTACTCACGGTCGGCACACTGCTAGGATTACGTATACGCCGACGTCCTAGTCGGCATTCATCTTCCCAAGCTTCGTAACAAGCCAACTATTATTATTTCCTACCTGCGTTCGCATTCGCATGCCGACGGGACGTCGGCTCTCCCAAGAATGTAACATTCCATACTTCCTAGCTTGCTTTGGCACACGCATAACCTTGAATGATAACCTATGTTGCGTCTTTGCCTATTTTTCCTTGCGACCCTCACAGCCTCCCAAGCGAATCCTGCGGAAAAAATCATCACCGAAGCCCGCAAACAAATCGGCGTCACGGTTCGATATGATCCTGCTTACATTTCTCTTGAATACCCCAAAGGCGATCTCCCCCGCGAACGTGGCGTATGCACCGATGTCGTGATCCGTGCTTTCCGGGATGCGCTTGATCAAGATCTCCAGCAACTCGTCCACCTCGATATGAAGACGAATTTCTCGAAATACCCAAAAAACTGGGGGCTAAAGACGACAGATAAAAACATCGATCACCGCCGCGTTCCTAATCTGATGACGTTTTTCAAACGCCACCACACTTCCGTCCCCCTCTCAAAAGGTGAGGAGAAATCGGAATTCCTGCCCGGGGACATCGTCACCTGCATGGTGGCGAAGACACTTCCCCACATCATGATCGTCAGTGATAAGAAAAACGCAGCGGGTCGCCCGCTAGTTATCCACAACATCGGCTCCGGCACTCAAGAGGAAGATAGAATCGACGAATTCCCCATCACTGGGCATTATAGATGGAAGGAATAGCCATCAAAAGAATTTCACCGCAGAGACGCAGAGGTGAAAACTCTCTTCCCCCATGAGATTCCATGCTTGTTATTCTCACAAAACCTGTGCAAGAGTCCGCGTCCCCGCGGAAAAACCGTGGTTTTCTTGTATTATTTTCTATGGACACACCTCCTTTTTCCGAGCTCGGCCTTCCCGATGATCTCCTCGCTGCGATTGAAACTTTAGGCTACGAGCGGCCATCTCCCATTCAGTGGAAAGCCATTCCACCTGCCCTTGCAGGAAAAGACATTCTCGGCCTTTCCGCAACTGGCTCCGGTAAAACCGCCGCTTTCGCGCTTCCTGCCTTGGCCTCGATCGACGTCAAAAAAGCTTACCCACAAGTCTTGATTCTCTGCCCAACTCGCGAACTCGCAGTCCAGGTTTGCGAAGAAGTTCATCGCCTCGGCGCGAAAAAAGCAGGTCTTCAAGCCACTCCTGTTTACGGCGGTGCACCAATCGACCGCCAACTCCGCGCGCTCCGCAGCGGCGCTCAGCTTGTCGTCGGAACTCCCGGCCGCTTGCTAGATCACCTTCGCCGTGGCTCGTTCGATGCCAGCCGCATCAAAATGGCCATCCTCGACGAAGCCGACCGCATGCTCGACATGGGTTTCAAAGAAGAAATGGACGAAGTCCTCGCCGCTCTTCCTAAAGAACGCCAGATCCTGTTCTTCTCTGCCACGATGAATCCGGGAGTTACCCGTTTCATCAAAAAATTCGGCAACAACCCGGAACTCATCGAGATCGAACAAAAAGCGATGACGGTTTCCACCGTCGATCAATCCTACTTCGAGGTTCGCCAGCGCTCGAAAGTCGAAGTCCTTTCTCGTATTCTCGATATGAACCCGCCACGTCTCGGGATCATTTTCTGTAACACGAAACGCTCGGTCGATGAATGCACGGAAGACCTTGTTAACCGTGGCTACGCCGCTGACCGCCTCCATGGCGACATCACTCAGCAAATGCGCGAACGCGTTCTCAAACGTTTCCGCGACGGCGCGGTCGAACTCCTCGTCGCAACCGACGTCGCAGCTCGTGGACTCGACATCGATGAAATCGACATCGTCTTCAACTACGACCTTCCAACCGACCCTGAAGATTACGTCCACCGCATCGGCCGCACCGGTCGTGCAGGTCGCTCTGGACGTGCTGTATCATTTGTCTTCGGTCGCGAAATCTATCGCCTCCAAGCGATCGAGCGCTACACCCGCCAAGTCATCAAACGCGATAAAATCCCATCCGTCGAACAAGTCGAGGGTCGCCGCGCAGACATCATTTTTGATTCACTTAAAGAACGCCTCGAAACCGGTGGCTTTGATTCCTATCAGGAAAACATCGACCGTTTGTTAGAACAAGGTCACACACCGACCGATATCGCCGGTGCCTTGATCACCATGCTCCGCGAATCGAACGGTCGCGAAGGCGAAGCCATCCAAGAGGATCGCGAGCCAGAAGGCGGCGCGAAGCGCGACAACAAAAAAGGCAAAAACGATTCTCGCGATTCACGCGAACCTCGTGATCGTGAACCACGCGAGCAACGTCCTCGTTACGAATCCCCTGATCGCCCACCACGCGAATACGAACGCGGCGGTGCCAAACGCGATGCCGGTCCAGTTGAAGGTGGTATGTCACGTCTGTTCATCTCTCTAGGCAAAGGCGCAGGTATCATGCCCAAAGACATCGTCGGCATGATGTATCGCGAAGCCGGTCTCCCCGATGGTTGCCTCGGTCGCATCACCTTGTTTCCAAAACATTGCCTCGTCGATGTCCCAGAAGCTCTCGCCGACCAAGCCATCCAGAAAACCCGCAACGCCAAACTACGTGGAAAAGCCTTCCGCATGGATGTTGATCGCGGACCGAATCAATAAGGTTCGTTGCTATTTTCTGATGAGCTAGGAAGCTCTGTGATATGAATCGTGCCGAGTCAATCGAACGCAACCCCATGCGCTATGTGTGGTTTACGGCGCTTTACAATGCACGCGCCTATTACCCTATCCTCGCGATTCTGTTTCTCGATCTCGGCTTATCTCTCGATCAATACGTCCTTCTCAATTTTGTCTGGGCGGCTTCGATCTTTTTATTCGAAGTCCCATCAGGTGCTCTAGCCGACACACTTGGCCGGAAAAACCTGCTCGTCACCGCTTCAATCCTGATGATCGCGGAATTGTCATGCCTTCTTCTCGCACCCAAAGATGGAGGATGGCTACTTGTCGGACTCTGCATCGCTAACCGATTTCTCTCCGGTCTGTCTGAAGCAGCTGCAAGCGGTGCCGATGAAGCACTTGCTTACGACTCCTTGCCAGAAGCTGAGCGCGAAACATCATGGGATAAAATCCTCGCGACCTCGATGCGTTATCGCTCGGTCGGGTTTGTCGTCGCCATGATACTTGGCGGGCTTCTCTACGATCCCTCGTTCATCAATCAACTGCTGCA
>JANMGO010000113.1:0-124774 GCA_031374665.1 Akkermansiaceae bacterium
CCGCCGCCGCCGCGTAGGCGCCACCGCCCACCGCCCTCGACATTCCCTTCTCGGCAAGCACGTCTGAATCACTCACACCGCCACCGACGCCACCGACGCCACCGACGCCACCGACGCCACCGACGCCACCGACGCCACCGACGACGACGACGACGATGATAACGGTGACAACAACGATAACGACGATCACCACCACCACTTCATCACTTGGACACCTTCGCTCAACTCCCCGCTAAAGAACTGGAAGCCTACTTCACTGAGGCTGCCAGCCGACTTGGTTTGCCGCCTCATGTCGTAGAGAAGGACTTTTGGGTTTGCTGGACTTTGAAACGGGTTTTCAGCCTCGACGGCATAAGTGACACCTTGCTCTTCAAGGGCGGCACTTCACTTTCAAAAGTTCACGGCCTCATTCGCCGATTTTCCGAGGACATCGATGTATCCATCCACCGCGAGAAATTGGGGTTTTCGGGTGAGCATGATCCTTTGCATCCCGGCCTCTCCAACAATCAGCGGGAGAGATTAAAGACTGAACTCGCAGAAGCCGCCCGCTCGTTCATTACTGAAAAGATCCAACCCGCCCTCATGGCTTCCATTGAAAAAGCGCTGCCTGGCACCGCCGAACGCACATGGAAACTTGAGCCAGATGCCACCGATACGGATGGCCAGTCTCTTTCCTTTTCCTATCCAACGACCGGGCTAACCCCAGCAAGCAACGCCTATCTCCGCCCCGCCGTGAAGATCGAATTCGGTGCCCGCTCCGACCACTGGCCGGCGGAGACCCTGCCTCTAAAGCCTTACCTCTGCGATGCCATCCCGGATGCCATGGAAGAGCCCTCCGTGATGGTGAAGACTATGGAAGCTGCCCGCACGTTCTGGGAAAAGGCCACCATTCTCCATCAGATGGCTCACCTTCAGGAGGATAAAAAATTCCCAGAGCGGCACTCCCGCCACTACACCGATCTTGCCGCCATGATCCTGCAAGGCGTGGGTGAGGAGGCGTCGGGGAAAGAGGATCTTCTCGAAGCCGTCGTCCGGCACAAGATCGCGTTCTACCGCGCTACGTGGGCGAGCTACGAGACCGCGAAACGTGGCACCCTTCGCCTTGTTCCGGCAGAGAAAAACATGACCGACCTGAAAGCCGATCTCGCTTCCATGGAGGAGATGTTCTTCGACGATCAGCCAAGTTTCGAATCAGTGATCGACACACTCACCGAGTTCGAGACCACCTTCAACGCCACTGCGCCCTAACCTAGTTTACCAACGCATCTCTTACCATGCCCACCGGACATCCAATCAATCAAGTCACCGAAGAAGACGTCGGGCGGCTTGACGCATTGGAACTGGTCAAGGTTACGCACAAGCTCTTGTTGTGTGAGGCACGAAGATTGAGGATCGAACGCCCTAATCTCTATTCGACGACACGCATCAACGTCGCCGATGGGGGACGTGATCTTGGCTGGGAAAACCCCATCACCGAGCCCGTCGCATACATTCCCCGTGACAAAACATTCTACCAGTGCAAGGCGTCTCACATTACCCCCGGAGTCATTAAAGGTGAGATCTTGAACAATGAAAGCGACGCCCTCAAACCGCGCGTCGCGGAGGTTCTCCTCAACGGTGGGGCTTACGTGATTGTGACGACTGACTCATGGATAAGAAGAGCCGAAACTTTGGACATCCATGCAATCGCAAGTGATTCCCTTGCAATAGTTGGTGTTGAACTTCATCCCGACTCCAAAGTCGAGGTGCTGGGTCGTGAAAAAATGGCGGAGTGGATCAACCACTATCCATCCGTGATTGCTCATGTTCTGCGGGTGACCAGCGGCTTTCCTGTCACACATTTTTTCGATGTCGAGGCTTGGGGACAAAATCCAGAGATGGAAGGAAGCTACATCGAAACATCGGCGTTGTCGTCACTCAGGGAGCAAATCCGTAACAAGGCGCTCACGCAATTGGGGTCAGTATCCAGACTTACCGGTCTGTCAGGCCTTGGTAAGACACGATTAGCCTACGAATTAGTCCGGAAACATGATGACGATGATCATTATGGAGGACAGTTGGAGGCCTCCTCAGTCTACTTCAATTACGGCGATCACCCGGGGGCAGCGATGAATCTTCTCTTGGGGCTGTCCAGCTCTGGCTTTGAAGGAGTAGTGATCGTCGATGACTGCCCTCCTGATATGCACCGAAGCATCCGTAACCGTGTGGGAGGCAGACGACTAACCGTCCTCACTCTGTATCATGAACCAGAACCTAGCGCTGAGGACTCGTTTGTTCTGACTCCCGATCACAACAAGGAAGTCGTTATTGAAATTCTGAGAAAAGATCCAAGGTCTTCGGTCTTTTCTGAAGACGAACTGAAACGGATCGCAGATTTCGGTGAGGGCTTTCCGTCGATTGCCCGCATGATGCTGGATCAATTCCTTGTGCCAACTGACCGTCTGTTGAGCGAAAATGAGATCGCAGCCAGATTGCTGGGAGATGGTACAACTCGTGACTCGGTCAGGGAAGATGTTTTTGGTGCCCACTGCTTGTTCCGCAGGATTGGAGGGGATGAAACAGTACTCCGCGAACAAACTCGTTTTCTGGAAGAAACCTTTCTTCAGGATGTGCGTTCGGGAGAACGGATCGGACACAGGGAGCAGCTGCAGCGTAGAGGGCTTCTGAAACTCATCGGTGACGTCCGACTCACCGCACCACGGCCTCTTGCGGTTGCGTTTGCTATTCGCAAGTTCGAGTCGATCGACCCGACTATATGGCCGGAGCTTCTGCAGAGAATTGAGGCCGCAGGCCTGCTGCGTTCATTCTGTCAGCGATTGAGAGAGATGGAGGTCTCCCAAAGGAGGGAGGAAATCGGCGAACAAATTGCCAATGTTTTTCGACTGAATGATACAGCGTTTCTTGGAAGTGGCGCAGGTGGAGAGCTGTTCCGCGCAGTTGCATTGATGAACCCAGGAAAGGCTCTTGCTTGCTTGAGAGACACTGTTGGAGCCGAACTTAATGAGGACTTTAGTGGCGGCTGGCAGGATGTGATTCGTGGTTTGAAGGACATCGCGTGGCACTCAAGGTATTTCCTCGCTGCAGCACGCTTTATTCTCCGTTTCGCGACATCAGATCCCAAGTCTGTCAATACACATGCCGCCGAATATTTCACAAGTTTCTATCACCTAGCGCTATCAGGAACGAAAAAACCGGCGATAGAGCGACTCGACTTAATACGTGAGGCTCTTGCTGGCGATGTCGAGCCAGTCAAGTCGATCTCCATCAATGCCCTTGGAGCAGCGCTTCAGTATAGCCACTTCACACGGTCAAGCGATACAAGTCTAACAGGTATTGGTGATCCGCATTTCGATTGGTATCCCAACAACTATGCAGAAGTCGCAGAGTATCACAGTGCCGCCTTCCGTATGCTGGCCGAGCTGATATTGAATCACGAAGAGTTTGCTACCCAGGCATCTGAGGTGATCGCTAACAGGTTAGGTGGGATACTCGCAAACCACCAACTTCTTCAAGATCTGGATGCCCTTTTCAAGCAGTTGGCTGATTCAAAGAATAACCTATGGCCGGCAGCTAAAAATCAAATTCAACTGAAGCTGGAGATGAGAAACAACGAGCTTGCGCCATCCCATCGCGAGTCACTAACCCAATGGCTCGGTTATGTGACTCCTGAATCTGGTGATTTCGAGAGCCGCTACCGCGACCTCGTGGGAAGTGCTAATTACCACTTTGTTGACGGTGAAGATGGTCTACCGGTCAACGCCTCGGAAAGGGACGCTATTTCCTTTGCGGATGAATTCCTTCAAGAGCCGTTTGATTTGCGGACGCAAGCAGACTTGTTTCTGACCGGCCCGCAAGCTCGGGGCTTTGCCTTCGGACAGAGGCTTGCCAGCTCATACCCACAAATTGATGACCTGCTCGACACATTACTGGAGCGGTGGCCTGCTCTCACCGTGGATGAGCGTAACCCTACCTTCATCTGCGGAGTAGTTGGCGGATTTGCCTCCGATCCACACAAACGCTGTGCATTGCTTGATCGGATAGCAACAACGCCTGGGCTTGTTGATTTATTGTTATATTCCACGGCCTCGGGTCCGCTTGAAATTCGCGATATTCGGCGTATTCGCGTCGCACTCGTTGAGCACAACTTGAATCCAGATGGGTTTTACCGGTTCGGGTTGGGAAGGATGACCGACCCACTTGACCCTACCGACTTTATGGGTGAACTGGATCAGATTCTTGAAGGCAGGCCAGAAATGGCAGGTGTCATTCTTCACGTGCTCTCGATGTATTGCTTCCAGAATTCGGATCGATTCCGGGCGACTGCGGCACTCTTTAAGAAGCTGGTCGTCCACCACAGAATCCGAGAAGCGAATGATCGTCACCGATACGATTGGAAAAGCGCGGCGATTCAACTCGTTATGCTTGAAACCAACGAGCAGTTTTATCGAGAGCTTGCCGAGAACATTTTTGCGATCATCAAAACGTCCCACTATTCGATATATTCAAATGGGGAATACGCAGAAGTGGTCCAACTCATGTTAAACAAGGCTCCACAATTAATCGCCCCGATTATTTCTGAGGTCCTAAGGGATTCCGAGGATCGCAAGGTAATACGGCTAGGACAGTTTCTTGCGAAAACAGATGGCTGGCGGGACGAATCCGGTTCGCCGCTATGGGCGCTTTCATCTGATGATTTTCAAAGTTGGCTACGTGAGAATCGGCGGCTCGTACCTTTCTTTCTGGAGCACATGCCTCTGTTTGTTACAAATCGAGTCAGCGGGCCGAATGGGTTAGATGACGTCGATCTCGACCCTCCGAGAGCTAACTCGTATCAATGGCATCCTCACACCAGAATCCTTCTCGAAGAAGGAATCGAATCTTCCGAGATCCGAAACGCGATGATTTCCAACTTACTGTGTTTCGGGAGCACTGGCTCACGTGTCCCATACCTTGAGGAGCGCAAACGGATTGTGCAGGAGCTACTTTCAAGTGAAGATAGCCGCCTCGTTTACATTGCGCGCGAATTAGTCGAGATGATCGACAATGACATTGAACGTGAGCGACGATTAGATCTTAATCAATCAGCCGAATTTATATAATACCCAATTTCAGTAATTAACCAAATACCTAATCCCACGTTACTCTCATCACCAAATATAAGGATGCACCGACACTACTCACGTTCATCTTACTTCCTAATCATCCATTGCCGTGACCATGAATAAACTCAATCTTCAAACCCCGGACTTTGTTGCCGCCAACGCGGCGCGAATTGTCGACCTCTTTCCTAACTGCGTCACGGAGACAAAGCAGCCGGATGGCACACTGAAACGCGTTATCGACTTCGACCTGCTGCGCCAAGAACTCTCTCACGACATCGTCGAAGGCCCACAGGAACGCTATCGTCTTGACTGGCCGGGGAAACGCGAGGCGCTTGCTTTGGCAAACGCTCCCATTCGCATGACACTACGTCCGCGTAAGGAAGAGTCCGTGGACTTCGACACCACTCAAAACCTCTACATTGAAGGTGACAATCTCGACGCTCTCAAGCTCCTTCAAGAAACCTATCTGGGGAAGGTTAAGATGATCTACATCGACCCACCCTACAATACGGGCAACGACTTCATCTATGACGATAACTTCTCTATCAGTCGTGAGGAATATGAAGACCTTGCCAGCGCTCGCGACGAAGAAGGCAATGCCATGTTCCAAGAGGAAAAATGGAAACAGAATTCATCCAGCAACGGAAGGTTTCATTCTGAGTGGCTGTCGATGATTTATCCGCGCTTAAAGCTCGCACGTAACCTTTTATCTGACGACGGAATGATCCTAATCTCCATAGATAAAGGTGAAGTGAGTAATCTTCGGAAAGTTTGTGATGAAGTTTTCGGCGAAACTAATTTTCGCGGTCAAGTATCACGGGTTACAGGAACGCCGAGTGGCCAAGGTTACGGTATTCTAGTCAATGAAATTGATTATGTTCTCGTCTACTCACGTTCCGAGGCTTCGTTTTTCAGAGGACTACCATTTTCAGATGGTGACGCATCAATATACGATCAAGAGGATGCAAAAGGAAAATATCTTATTCGTCCACTTCGCAAAACAGGCGGGGAAGATCGGAGAGAAGATCGGCCTACCATGCATTATCCAATCGAGGCTCCCGATGGAACCATCGTTCTGCCGGTAGGACCAGGCGGATACGAAAGTCGATGGAGGTGCGGAAAAGAATCTTACGCTAGTCTCGTTGCAGAAGACAGGATTGAGTGGAGAAAGGGGAAGGTTTACCAAAAGTTTTATCTTGAAGGGCGCGCAAAGCAGCCGTCAGATCTTTGGAAAGATTTGGCAGGTAATAAAAAAGGTTCTCTGGAGATTAAAAGCCATTTCAATGCAAAAGTATTCGATTCTCCTAAGCCAAGTGAACTGATATGCCATTGCTTGCAAATTGCAGCGGATTCAGATGACCTGATTTTAGATTTCTTCTCTGGATCTGCTTCAAGTGCCGAGGCTGTTATGCAGCTTAACGCAGATGATGGAGGCAACCGCCGCCACATCATGGTGCAACTTCCCGAACCATGCGATGAGAAGAGTGAGGCCTTCAAGGCGGGCTACCCCACTATCGCCGAAATAGGTAAGGAGCGCATCCGCCGCGCCGGGATGAAGATCCGGAATGAACTAGATAAGAAGCTGGCCAAAGAGCTGGCTGGCAGTGAAAAACACACCTCACTGAAGTCTCGGTTAGACTCACTCGACATAGGCTTCCGCGTTCTCAAGATCGACAGTTCTAACATGGCTGACGTTTATTATCAGCCCGATAAACTAACTCAAGACGGCCTCGCCTTGCAAGTGGACAACCTCAAACCCGGTCGAAATCCAGAGGATCTATTGTTTCAAATACTGCTCGATTGGGGGGTGGATCTCGCATTGCCCATTACCGAGGAAATCATTCTCAAGCGTCGCGTCTTCTTCGTTGCAGATAACGCCTTAGCCGCCTGTTTCGACGTAGGTCTGGACGAAGACTTCGTCAAGGAACTCGCAAAGCGCCAACCACTTCGCGCCGTCTTCCGAGACTCTGGCTACGCAAGCGACGCCGTAAAAATCAACTTCGAGCAAATCTTCAAAGCTCTTAGTCCGTACACCGATATTAAAACCTTGTAAGCATGAAAATTCAATTCAAGCACAAGGAATATCAAGAGGATGCGGTCAATGACGTGGTCGATTGCTTCGCGGGTCAGCCAAAGATCGAAGGCATCACTTACCGCCTCGACCCCGGCAAGCTCGCAGCTTCAAAGACGCAATCTGAACTCGACTACGGAACGGAGGCTTTCCGCAACGCATCCATCGAGCTGACCAAGACTCAGCTTCTCGAAAATATCCATCGGGTGCAACGCCGCCGTAACCTTCCACAATCCAAGGAACTCGTTGCGACCAAGAACTGCGTCATCAATCTCGATGTGGAGATGGAGACCGGCACAGGCAAGACCTACGTCTATATCCGCACAATGTTAGAACTGAACCGCCGTTACGGCTGGAGTAAGTTTATCATCGTGGTGCCAAGCATCGCCATCCGCGAGGGCGCTCAGAAGTCGCTTGAAATTACCGCAGAGCATTTCCTCCAAGACTACGGCAAGCGACCCCGCTTTTTCGCCTATGATTCTACACAGTCTCATAAGTTAGAAAGCTTCTCATCTGATGGAGGAATCAATGTGATGATCATCAACGTTCAGGCCTTCAACGCAACGGGAAAGGACGCACGGCGTATTTACGAAGAGCTGGATGATTTCCAATCGCGTCGTCCCATCGACGTGATCAAGGCTAACCACCCGATCCTCATCCTGGACGAACCGCAGAAGATGGAGGGCAAGAAGACCACGGATTCATTCAAAGAATTTAATCCGCTTTTTGTCCTACGCTATTCTGCCACCCACAAAACCCAGCACAACAAAATCCACAGACTCGATGCCCTCGATGCCTACACCCGGAAGCTGGTAAAAAAGATTCGTGTCCATGGCATCGCCCAAAAGGGACTCAGCGGAACGAACCGCTACCTTTATCTCGAATCCATCGTGGTTTCCCGTCAGGCACCGCTCGCCCGTCTCGAATTTGAAGTGAAGGACAAAGCCGGAGCCATCCGCCGCATTCTCCGCAAGGTTGGTGTCGGCGATAACCTCAAGACACTTTCCAACGACCTAGGCGGCTACGATGGCTATGTCATCTCCGAGGTGGATGCCGTGCGCAACACCATCAGCTTCACCAACGGAATCGTCCTAAACGCCGGAACCGTGACGGGTGACATCAATGAAACCACCCTCCGCCGCATCCAGATCCGCGAGACCATTCGCGCCCACTTCGATAACGAGCGTCGTCTTTTTTCGGAAGGGATCAAAGTCCTAAGCCTATTCTTCATCGATGAAGTGGCCAAATACCGCCAATACAATGACGAAGGCGAACAACCCGGCGAATACGCTAAGATGTTCGAGGAAGAATACGCGCTCCAACTCAACGAGGAACTCGAACTGGAGAATACTCCCTACCAGCAATTTCTAAAGGACATCAAACCGACGAACACTCACAACGGCTATTTCTCCATCGACAAGAAAAGCAAGCGTCTCGTCGATCCAACCATTGCCTCACGAGGTGAGGAAGCGGGCAACGCCACTGATGTGGATGCTTACGACCTGATTCTCCGCGATAAGGAAACCCTGCTTTCTTTCCCCGACCCAAAAGACGATGCTGACGCTCGCCTTCGGAAACAGGTGCGATTCATCTTCTCCCACTCCGCCCTCAGTGAGGGTTGGGACAACCCGAACGTCTTCGTAATCTGCACGCTCAAGCACAGCAACAGTGAAGTAAAGAAACGCCAAGAGGTTGGACGAGGTATGCGCCTCTGCGTCAATCAGCACGGCGAACGCATGGATCATCCAGCTACCGCCCACGACATCAATGTTCTAACAATTGTTGCGAACGAGTCCTATGAAGACTTCGTCAAAGGCCTTCAATCGGAAATTCATGACGGACTCTCCGAGCGTCCACGCGAAGCGAACGAAGCCTACTTCACAGGTAAGGTCTTGGCCGGAGCCGCCGAGGACGGCGCGGATCTAACCGTAACGCCCGCAATGGCCAAACAGATTTACCGCTACCTCGTGAAGCACGACTACTCGGACGACAACAACCGCATCACCGACACCTACCACGAGGCCAAAAAAGACGGTGCGCTCGCCGAACTGCCCGAAGAACTCAAACCCTACACCGAGCAGATTCTACAGTTGGTTGACTCGGTCTATTCGGAGGGAGCCTTGCCCAACTTCGAGAACAACCGTGGTGCCAAGCAGAACGTTCTCAACGACAACTTCCACAAGAAAGAATTCCAAGCACTCTGGAAAAAGATCAATCGCAAGGCCGCCTACACCGTCGCCTTCGACTCCGATGAGCTGACAGCAAAAGCAGTCAAGGCGCTGAATCAGGAATTGAGAGTGGAAAGACTCAAGTTCGTCATCGTAAAAGGAGAAATGGATAGCTCTGTCAGCCATGGTGAACTCGCCTCAAAGAGCGCCTTCCTCAAGCAGGAGCAGACCATGGAATACGGGGAGAAATCCATCCAAGCAACCGTGAGCTACGATCTTTTGGGCGCCATCGCTGAACACACGCAACTCACCCGCCGCACGGTAGCCGCAATCCTGAGCAAACTGGATCTTCCGGTTTTCAATCAGTTCAAGACCAACCCGGAAGCCTTCATCGCCCGTGCCTCCACTCTGATCAAAGAACAGAAGGCCACCATGATCATCGAGCACCTCGCCTACGATCCCATCGACGAGACCTACGATTCCCTGATCTTCGCCGTGGAGAAGAACAAGGAAGACTTTTCCAAAGCGTTCAAAGCCAAGAACCACATCTACGACTACGTCTTCACCGACTCCAAGGTAGAGCGTGAATTCGCCGAGGAGCTGGATGCCAGCACCGAGGTCAAGGTTTACGCCAAGCTACCGCGAGGCTTCTCCATTCCCACGCCAGTGGGAGACTACAACCCCGACTGGGCAATCGCCTTCGATGCCGGAAAAGTCCGCCACATTTACTTCATCGCCGAGACCAAGGGCAGCATGTCATCGCTCGAACTCCGAGAGATCGAAAAAGCCAGAATCGACTGCGCCAAGAAATTCTTTGCCAAGATCACCTCGAATGATGTGAAATACGACGTCGTCAGCAGCTACGAGAAGCTCATGGAGCTGGTGAAGTAAGAAAAAACAACAATTTAGCACAGACGATTTAGCACACATACATTTTAAACCATATAGCGCGGTTAGCTCAGTGGTAGAGCACCTCCCTGACACGGAGGGGGTCACTGGTTCGAACCCAGTATCGCGCACCATTCTTCGCCCCGTTCTAAGGGGCTTCGAATGGCAGGTCAATTTTTCTGCATTACCTTCAGGTTCGTTATTGGAAGTATTCCACGATCTGCGATAACCCTGAGAGATGAGCGCACTTTTACCTGATATTAAAGAACTGGCGGCGTTGTTGCGTTTATTGGACGACGAAACCCCAGAAGTGCGCTCGGTGGTGGTGGATAAATTGAGTCACATCGGTGGCGATCTCAGTGAAATTCTGCCAGATGTGGCGACGAATCTGAACACCAAGGAACTGGATATTTTAGAGGATATTTTGCGAACCGTGCGGCGCAAGACGCTCAGGGAAGAATGGCTGACGCCACGGTTTGGCTCCGCGGCTTTGGAAGATGATTGGGAGTTGTTTGAAAGCCAGCTGCGCTTGTTATCTGATTTTTTGCACGATGGAATCTCGCTGCGCCAACCGTTGTCCGATGCCCTGGATTTACTGACCGAAGAATTTCAATCGTCCTATCCCATCGGTGCTACGGAAAATGATTTAAGGATTTTCCTGTTTGAGGAGGGTCGGCTGAAAGGAAATCACAAACATTACTATGATCCGAGAAACGGCGATCTCGCTTGGTGCATTTCATCCGCCATCTCGAATCCCATCGGCCTTGGCGTGATTTACATGTTGCTGGGGCAACGGCTTGCCATGGACATCCAAGGAATTTCCTTTCCTGGACATTTCCTGTGCAGGATTTTTGAAGATGCGGAACCCATCGTAGTCGATTGCTTTGATCGCGGAAAAATGCACGCCCAACACATTTTGACCGATCCCATGAATGAGCTCACGCATGAACAACGGCTGCATCTTCAAGAGGCGGCTGACCTTGGGACGATTTTAATGAGGCTCCTCAATAACCTGATCGATGCCTTCCGTCGGGAGAATCGTGAGGAGGATATGGAACTTCTCACAGAAATGCGCGATTCCATGGCGAAACAGAAATAGTCGCGTAAGGGTGGCTTTGGTGAGCGGTTTCATGCGTTTTATTTTGACCTCACGGGAGCGCATCCTTACTTAGGTGGCGGTCATGAAGTGTCCTCGATGTGTGCAGCAAATCCATAGAGCTGCAGCGGCATGCCCTCATTGTGGATTTTCCCTGTCGGATGCGGATCAATTGTTCGGAAATGATGAAATCAAACTCCGGAGTTTAACCGACGCAGCTGGGATTTTCCGTCGCCATGAACGCGATTTACTGGAAGAGGTGATGGATCGAATTTCGCATACGTTTCCTCAAATTTTTGTCGCGATTTACACCGGCAGCTTGGGCGAATCCGGTCAGCTACGGCAGTTTGGATTTTGGCTGTTGAATCGCGGGGTGTTTGAAGATGTCCCAATGGAGAAGCCGAACGAAAACGGGATTCTGATAGTTATTGATCCTGATTCGAAAGCAGCGGGCATGACACATGGTTATCTGTTAGATCCATATTTGGAAGAGCAAGATAGTTTTGAATGTTTGTCTCGCGCACATGCTTATTGGTTGGAAGGTCGTTATGCGGAAGGTGCGCTGCGCAGTCTTCGTGCGCTGGAACAACTGCTCAAAAAGCGTTGTCGGCAAGCTCGACGTGATCCGGAGAAATACGAACGCAAGTATGGAAAATCTGCGGGCACACGTGATGTAGTGAAAAAACTTCGTGAGCGCGATCCCAAGCAAAAACCTTCCCGCAAAGATGTCGAAAAGGAGGTGAAACGATGAAACGTTTGATTTTCATCTTCCTGTTAGGAATGCACGCGGCTCTGGCGTTGCCGGTAAACGAGCCAACTGTGGTGGAAGAAGCCGTCGCGGTGGAAGTGGTTCCTGAGGTGGATCCTCAATACCAAGAAATCGAACCTGTTCTGGTTGATAAGTATTTCGCGAAAAAGCCGAGCCAATTTCTCATCGATCCACAGGCATTCATTTCTGGAGAGCAACGCAAGGGAATCGAAAAGTTACTCACTAACCACTCTGCCGATTCAACGATTGATCTCTATCTTTTAGTCTTGGGGGAGAATCAGAAACTTCCAATAGAGGGCATAAACAAAGACTTCGTCGCACGTCATTTTTCGCAGGGAAAACCCGTGGTGACTCTCTACTATTATATTGGAAATCCGAATCGCACAGAGATGCACGTTAGCCCGAGCATCGCGAAAGCGGTATCGTCTTCTGAGCAACAAAGATCGGTGCAGAGCTCATTGATCCGGGCGACGCGCGCGAACGGATCGTTTGAGCAGTTAGAAGAATTTCTCATGCAGTTCTCGATTCGCACTTATTGGATGGAACGCATGATGGATGAGGCTTCTGGTAAAGCGCCTGCGGAAGTCTCTGTGGAGGAGACACCGGTCGTTCAGGCAAAGGTAAAAAAAATAAACCCACTGGAAATGATTCCGGAAAAGTTCAGAGGATCTGCGTTAATCGCTGCGGCTGGTTTAGGTTCAATCGTGGTATTGTGGGTTTTGATTTTATGGGTGAGATCGAGATCACGGTATAAATTTCCTGAACTCGAAGTCGAAGCCCGCCTAGGCGGAAGTCATGCGGCTGGCATTGGTGCGGTGGTCAATTTTGCCAGCCCCGCTGTATCTCCCGCGCGTCAACGTGAACAAGTGCCGGAATATTTGCGGCGTGCTTGATTCGCGAGCTCAGCCCTTTCGCCTGATCCGCTTTTCAATTCGTTCCGCGCACTTCCGGTTTGAATCCAAGTGTCCTCATCGGCATGAGAAGATCGGTCGTCTCGGCGCGACGACCCTACCCAGAGCAAATCAAAGCAGATCGTAGCTTCTGCCACCGACACCTTCGAACCAGCGGACGTAGGCTTGGTTGACCATGTAGTAACCGCCGGGAGTTGGGTAGTTGCCGGTGAAATACCAATCGCCGCATGGGCCTTTGATGGAGGCGCGGAGGTTTTCGATGGTCTGATAGATGACCTCGACTTTACCGTGCCAATCGATGTCTTCAGGATAGACCATGCGGCTGATTTCCTCGGAGATTTCCTCTGCGGTGAAAGCTTCGTAAACGCCTTGGACGCGGTTGAGTCGATCCGCCTGAGCTTTTTTGAGCTCTTCTTTGCATTGATCGTAAATGTCATCTAACAGGTGCTGGCGACCCGCGCGGCGGTGCAGGGCGACGGCGGCGTTGAAGGCAATGAACTTGCCGAGTTCTGACATATCGATGCCATAACAATCCGGATAACGGATCTGAGGGGCTGTCGAGCAGATCACAATCTTGGAAGGATGCGTGCGGGCGAGAATTTTGAGAATGGATTTTTTCAGGGTCGTGCCGCGGACGATGGAGTCATCGATGACCACGAGATTGTCGCCGCGTTTCACGGCTCCGTAAGTGATGTCGTAAACGTGGGAGACCAGTTGATCGCGTCCTTTTTCTTGGGAAATGAAGGTCCGCATCTTGATGTCCTTGTGCGCGATCTTTTCACCACGCGGCCAGTTGCGCAGGATGAGTTCGTCGACTTTGTCTGCGGTGAGCGTGCCTTTTTCGACCGACTCGAGAATCTCCATGCGCACTTGTTGGCGACGATACAAGCGAAGGCCGTCCATCATGCCGTGGTATGCGGTTTCCGCGGTGTTCGGGATGAAGGAGAAAACGGTTTTATCAAACGTATCACCGATGGATTGGATGACTTGGTCGACCAATGCGGAGCCCATGGCTTTGCGTTCACGGTAGATTTGTGGATCGTTACCGCGGGAGAAATAAATTTTCTCGAAGGAGCAAGGGGTGAATTTTTGAGGAGTGTGAAATTGGACGTCGGAGATCGAGCCATCGGCTTTGATGGTGATGACTGAGCCTGGATCGAGAGCTTTGACTTGATCGGCTTCTGCCTCGAATACGGTCATCAAGGGCACACGCTCGGAGGCGAAGGCGATGACTTCATCGGTAATGAGCATGTGGCAGGGACGGATGCCGCGAGGGTCGCGCATGACGAACATGTCGCCGTTGCCGATGGCGCCGCAGATCGCGTAGCCACCATCCCACGGTTCAGCTGACTGGGCGATGAGACTTGGAACATCGAGTGCAGCGGAAATATGTTCCGGGATTTCCGCACCGGCCATGCCTTGATCGCGGAGTTTGTGATAGAGATTCGTGTGCGCCTCGTCGAGGTGGTAGCCGATTTCTTCCAAGACCGTTTGGGTATCCGTTCCGAAAACCGGATGCTGACCGCGGTCGATGAGAGTTTTGTTCAGTTCCATCGCATTGGTCATGTTGAAATTGCCCATGACCATGAGCGTGCGAGTGGGCCAGTTGCTGCGGCGGAGGTAAGGATGGCAGGAGCCTTCGTCGAACTCACCACTGGTGCCATAACGAAGGTGCCCCATGAGGATTTCACCGCCGAAATCAAAATGTGTCTTCACGCTATCAGGGTTGCTCTTATCGAGTGTTCCCTTGCGATCCATTTTATAAAACGCCTTCACTTCCTTGCGGAAAATTTGGGCGAGTGCATCGGCCTCGATTCCACGGCGGCGATGCACGTAAGGTTTGCCCATGGGCATGTTGAGCTTAACGCAGCCGATGCCGGTACCGTCTTGACCACGGTTGTGTTGCTTTTCCATGAGGAGGAAAAGCTTGTTCATCCCCCACAAACAAGTGCCGTAGCGATCGTAGTAATAGGCCAAGGGTTTCCTCAATCGCACTGCTGCGATCCCACATTCATGCGTCAGAAAATCACTCATGCGTTGGTGTTATGTGCTGAAAAACTGAGTAGGTTTCGGCTCACGGCTTTACTTTCACCCTCACGCCTTCTTGTGCAACCATTTTCCCGAGAATAGTTCCTCCTGGGCCGGCTTTGAGGGCTTGCTCGACTTTATCTTCGCTGACGATAGCGACCCAGCCGATGCCCATGTTGAAGGTGTGGAAACGATCTTCCGCATCGACTTGAGCGAGCAGTTTTTCGATTCCGGGGAGATCCCATTGCGGGATTTCTAGATCTGCACCCATTCCGACGAAAAGGCGTTCGAGGTTTTCTGGGAGGCCGCCGCCGGTGATGTGCGACATCGCTTTGGGTTTTACGCCGGATTTTTTGAGGTCGTTGACGACGTCATCATAAAGGCGAGTTGGCTGGAGCCATGCGGTGAGTTCTTCATCGGTAACCGTGCCGGGTGCCATTTCGGCAAGCGCGCGACGGACGAGCGACCAACCGTTGGCGTGGATGCTGTCGGATTTGTAACCGATCAACACATCGCCGATGGCGAGCGTGGTGGGATCGATGAGATTTTCTTTCTCGGCGCAGCCGATGCAGAAACCGGAAAGTTCGAGAACATCGACAGGGACAATGCCGGGCATTTCTGCGGTTTCACCACCAGCGAGGATGCAGTTGCAGGCTTCGAGGTAATCTGCCATGCCGCTGATCACGCGGGTGATTTTATCTTCATCGAGCGCGGCGATGCCGATGTAGTCAAGGAAGAGCAGGGGATCGCCGCCGGTGGTGAGGATATCGTTGACTGACATCGCAACGAGATCTTTGCCGGCGATTTCTAGCAGATCTTTTGCGAGGAGAACTTCAAGTTTCGTTCCGACCCCATCACAGCCAGTGACGATGACCGGATGTTTGTATTCGGAAAGATCATAACATGCGGCGAAGAGACCGAATGCGCCGAGTAATTTCCGCTTTTGTTGGGTGCGTTTAACGTGAGTTTTGATGTCACCGACGAGTGCCGCGGCTTTGCGCGTATCGACTCCTGCTTGCTGGTATGTGAGCTTTCCTGCCATTGCTGTGCAGCGGTTCTAGGTGGGCGCGGCGCGGCGGTCACGCAGAAAAGATTTCTTTTCATTTTTGGTCCGCATTTTCGTGGATTTAGCGGCTTTTGGGTAGGGTTCACGACGATGGAGCAGCGCGGAGCAGGGAATCATTGGATGAATCAATTGAGGGATATTTAGAGGTGGGGCTCCATCGCCGAGGGAGCCGCGCGGAGCGTGTAGTCATTGAATGATTCAAATGAAACATCTTTGACACCTCGCTTCGCGCGGCTGCCTCGGCGATGCAGCCCTACCCATACGCGGCTGCCTCGGCGATGCAGCCCTACCTGCGGCTCCCACGACGATTTAGCCCTACCCTATTTTGCTGGAATCTCCACTTGTATTGTCGTGGATTCGTCGGGTGCGGAGATGACTTGGAACGTGCCTCCCACCATTTCCGCGCGCTCTCTCATGCTGATCAGGCCAAGTCGGGTTTTTTTTCTCGATTGTGAGTTTTCGATGACGTGGAAGCCCTTACCGTTGTCTTTGATCGTCATGTGGATGAGATCATTCTTGGATTCGATGGTGATTTCAACATTACTGGCCTTGGAATGTCGTGCCACATTGGTGAGTGCTCCGAGGGCGATGCGATAGAGGGCTGTGCGCACTAAGGTTGTGGATTGCTCGACTTTTGCGGATGCCTTGAGGCTGGCTCGAATGCCGGTGTCTGCGATGTATTGCTCCAAATACGTCTGGAGTGCGGGGATCAGCCCAAGATCATCGAGCATCGTCGGGCGTAGTTTGCGGGCGAAGTCATGCACGATTTTGACCGCCTTTTTAACCAGTGTCTGCGTCTTGGTAATTTGCCGACGAATTATTGCTGGAGAATGGGCGCTTCCGCGCTCCAGAACTGCTAGATGAACGTTGATGCCCACTAATGTTTGGGTGATGACATCGTGCAACTCACGGCTGATTTGTTTTCGTTCTTCTTCTTGGACGTGAATGATGCGGTGAGAAAGATCACGAAGCTGTTTCTGCTGTATGCGCGATTGCTTAAGGAGCGCGCTTTGTTCATTACGTTGTATGTGTAGATCTTCTTCGACCTTTTCCCTGCGGACGATTTCCTTTTTTAATTTCAGGTTCCTGGACGATATTTCCTCCGCAAGTTTGCGTATGGTGATATCGCGGATGTTGCATTGGATGACTGGATGACCGTCTTCCTGATAGAGATTGGCGACGACTTCGACTTGCTGATGGCGTCCCGTATTGTTTACCAACGGTAAATTCTCATAGCGGACTTCGTGGTTATTTTTCAGCTTACGGAACATTTGTTGGCTCGCCGCCTCGTCTTTGAGTAGTCCGATTTCAAAGAGTTCTTTGCCGATCAATTGATCGCGTGAATAACCGAGTAGCCGTGTCATGAACGGATTGGCATCAATGATCTGGTTTGTGCTAGGATTTATGAGGAGAACGCCGTCATGTGCTGCTTCAAACAGACGCCGGTATCGAATTTCTGAAACGCGCATTTGTTCCTGCGATTGTCTTCGTTCGGTGATGTCCAATATCATGACATTGCATTGTAATCCGCAAGGGCAGCGCCGAGCTTCGATACTGACGATACGAGGTAATTGGTTTGTTGTTGCCAGTTCGAACTCTCCAGATCCTCTGGCTTCTGATGAGAAAACGTTCTTTAAAAAGGCTTTAAAATCAGTGCGCTGACTTTGGGCGATTAGCATGCTAAACGAGCGGCCGATTAACTTCGAGCGCTCTACGCCGACTAATGTTGAACCCGTTAGATTCGCGAGTTTTATACTGCTATCGGCGGCAAGTGTGAAGTAACCAACCAGCGCAAAATCGTAGAGTTCGGTGTATTTGCTTAGCAGTGCCTCGGACTCATCGCGGGCGGCGCGGAGTTCGGTATTTTGTAATTCCAGTTCGATTTGGTAGACATCCAGTTCGTGAAGCATGCGGCGTGCTTCGGCATCGGCAAATGCTTTAGCGGGTTTCGTGACGAGTTTTTCGGCACGGCGGCGCAACGCGGCGGCGCTGTCATCTGGCTTAGGTTTTGGGGGCATGAAGAGGAGATTAGGTTTTCTTTGGCTTCGCGGAGTTATCTCGCGTTATTTTACGCTCAGTCTTGAGTTCCGTTTTGGCTTTGGTGAGTTCTGTGGATTTTCCCTCGAGGCGGTTTTCCAAGGCAACTTGCATTGCCTGTAATTTTGCTTCCAGAGCTTTAGCGACGCTGATGTCCCAGTAGGAAATCACCACGCCATCGATGCGGTCGTCGTCCGTGCGATAAGGCATGATGCGTGAACTGAACCAAGCTCCCTCACTGGTGCAGATCGATTTCTCTATGAAACCGAGTTTGCGCAGGACTTCACGGGCATCATCACTTAGTTCGGGATAAATTAGATCACATGCAATGTCGGAGATGGGTCGGCCCACATCTCCTGGAATGAGCTTGGTGATCTTCGCGGCTCGATTGGTGAAACGCCGGATCTTCAGTTGCTTGTCGAGGAATATCGTGGCGACTTCCGTGCTGTTTAGCAGGTTCCGCATGTCGTTGTTGGTCAGTGAAAGCTCGTCCAACCGGCCCTGTAACTCGGTGTTAACTGTCTGCAATTCTTCGTTGAGCGACTGCATTTCCTCTTTCGAGGTTGTGAGTTCCTCATTGGTGGATTGCATTTCTTCGTTAGAGGATCTGAGTTCCTCTTGGGTGGTTTGCATTTGCTCCCGAGTGTTGCGTAGTTCTTCGCGGTTCTGGCGGAGTTCTAACTCTAGCTCTTCGAGGCGCGGATTTTTGGCGTTGTCTTTGTTCTTTCCGCCTTTGGTTTTTGCTTCTATCGGTGGCTCGATGTCGCAAAAAACGATCATCACCAAGCCAGCGAGCGGTTCGGATGTTTCAAGCCGCTCAACAATCAAATCCACATGCTGGATGCCGCCGTTCGTGTCGATTTTCAAGCCGCGCAGCGTCACGGGTCCCGTTTGGCGCAGGGCTTTTTGAAATACGGATGCCAATTCATGTCGCAGGCCATCGCGTGCCATCGCGAAGATATTGAGGTTTGCTTTTCCAGCAGCGGGTTCGAGATATTTGCCGGTCTTGCCGCTGATGTGGATGATATTTCCCAATTCATTGACCAACACCGACGGCGGTGCATAACGCCGAAGCACCAACTGGTCGGCTTGTGTCTGGAGATTCAGAATGGGTTTGCGGCCATCCTGCGCATCGGGGTTCGCGGACATGGCGGGTGAGAAGGTGGATGGAAACTCGATGGGATCTGGTCGCACCGCGGAGGCTAGCCTTTGGTAAATTCGAGCTTTTCCGCTGATGGTGGAAAACAGTCCGGTGAACTGCCCGATGGTTTCGGCGTTGCCTAAGACCATGATGCCGCCGGGATTCAGGCTGTAATGGAACAGTGGGAAAAGTTTCTTCTGCATTTCCGGTGCAAGATAGATCAGCAAGTTGCGGCAGCTCAGAATGTCCAGTTTGGTGAAAGGCGGATCCATGATCACGCTGTGCGGTGAGAAGATCACCATCTCGCGAATCTCCGCCCGCACGCGATAGCCGTTTTCTTCTTGGGTGAAGTAACGACGCAATTGATCAGGTGTTAGATCCTCGGAAATTTTTTCGGAAAACACACCTTGTCGTGCCTTGTCGATGGCATCCCGATCCAGATCGGTCGCGAAGATCTTGAGCTTGAAATTTTTTCCTGGCTTGAGCGCTTCCACGACTTCTCTGAATACGATGGCAAGGGTGTAGGCTTCCTCTCCGGTTGAGCATCCGGCAATCCATGCTCGCAGCAGACGCGTGGGATGGTTGGCGAGTAGTTCGGGCAGGGTTTTATCGTGCAGCAACTTCCATACCTCTGGGTCGCGGAAAAACCCCGTCACGCCGATGAGGAGTTCTTTGAAAAGTAAATCTAACTCTTCTGGATTCTCGCTGAGAAAACGCACGTAGGCTGAGATTTTACTGATCTGATGAATGCCCATGCGGCGTTCAATCCTCCGATACAGGGTGTTTTTCTTGTAGTAGGAAAAATCATGAGTCGTGCGACTGCGGATCAGGATCATGATTTTTTCAACCGCGCTGCGCATGCTGGCTTCGCTACCTGATGGGGTCGCCGGCGCATGGGGCGCACCTTTTAGGTAGGTGATGATTTGGCCGGGTAAAATCTTCCGCCCTATCTACGATGTCGGCTAATCCGGCATCGATCACGCTGCGCGGCATGCTATCGAATTTTGCGTTGGCAGGTTCTTGCGCGACCGCGAGACCGCCTTTCTCTTTGATGTCACTCAGACCTTGGGTGCCATCGGAGCACATGCCTGATAGAATCACACCGATCGCTTTCTGCTGCTGATCTTGGGCGAGGGAGCTGAGGAAAAAATCGATGGGCAGGCGTTGTCCGCGTTCTGCGGTTGGCTCAAACAAGTGCAGCACGCCATGCAAGATGGACATGTTTTTGTTAGGTGGAATAACATAGACGCAGTTGGGTCGCACTACGGTTTGGTCTTTCACCTGCATCACCTTCATCTTGGTGGAGCGTTGGAGAAGCTCCGCCATGATTCCTTTGCGGGTGGGATCGAGATGTTGGACGATCACAAACGCCATTCCGCACTTTTCCGGAACGTTTGCTAGGAATTGTTCCAACGCCTCAAAACCTCCAGCAGATGCGCCGATGCCGATGATGGGAAATGCAACCGAAGCTTCTGCATCGAGTGATTTCTCTTTCGGCGCAGCAGCGGGCTTCTTGGTCTGCTTGGTAGGTGATGGTTTCTTTTTCATGACTTACTTTCCAATCGGATCGACGAAGCAGTCACGGTTCGACCGCGCGAAATCTTCATCCATCACAACTCGGAGGGTAGGTGGGTGGGGGTGAGGTCACAACTGAATAATTGGAGCCAATCAGGTAGGATGATTACCTCCAATGGCTATAAGTTTAACCGTTGAAATTTCAACCGCGAATGAACGCGAATGAACGCTAATTTTTTAATAATTAGCTTACGTAAAAGCCCTAGTGATCAATTTTTTTGGAAACCATGTTGGTGCTAAAATGATCTTATTCGCGTTTATTCGCGTCCATTCGCGGTTCTCTTTTCCTACCTTGATTGCCGTTCTTCTCAGGAAATGTGGGGAGCAAGGATGGGCGCGAGATTTAGGCAGGTCTCCTCTGGCCAGAGGTTTTTCGGGGTGAGGATGGCGTTGGCGAGGGAATGATGTTCTGGCCAGTTTGCTTCCGTGGGGATTTTTGGGACAATGCTGGAGATGATGGATTTCGCGAGGGCGGAATTCGCATGGAGGTTGGCGACCACGGCGGCGACATCGACCGCTGCTTCGTCGGTTTTCCAACAATCATAATCCGTAACCATGCACAACGATGCGAAGGCGATTTCTGCTTCGCGGCAAAGCCGAGCTTCGGGGGCGTTGGTCATGCCGATGAGGTCGAAGTCCATACTGCGATACATGTTAGATTCGGCGCGGGTGGAGAAAGCTGGGCCGTTCATCGAGACGTAGGTTCCGCTGTTGTGAAGTCGCGCGGTGTGATGGGAGGCTGCTTCGATGAGAAGTTTGCGCATGGGATCGCTGTAAGGATCGCCGAAGGACACGTGGGCGGCGATGCCGTTTCCGAAAAATGAAAACTCATGCGAGCGTCCCGTGCGATCGACAAGTTGATCTGGGACGACGATATCTCGTGGCTTGATGTTTTCACGAAGTGAGCCGACTGCGTTTACGGAAACAATCCAGCGCACGTTCAAAGAACGCAGTGCCCAGATGTTGGCGCGATGATTGATTTCATGAGCGAGCAGTCGATGACCACGTCCGTGGCGGGGGAGGAAGAACACGCTGCGGCCAGCGAGTTTGCCTTCGATGATTTCATCGGATGGCGAGCCGAATGGAGTCTCGATCGCGTGGGTGCGGACGACTTCTAAAGAATCGATCTCATAAAGGCCGGAGCCGCCGATGATGCCGAGGGAAGGTGCGTGCATGAAATGAAGAGACTACTTCGCTGCCAGCAGTGGACCGACGCGTGCGTGGCGGACGAGGAATTCGTCGGCGAGTTTGCCGTAGGAAATGGCTCCGACGCCTGATGGATCGTGCTCGAAAATGGTTTTCCCGTGCGATGGAGCTTCGCCGATGCGGATGGTTCTCGGGATGACCTGTTGGTAGATTTCCTCTGGGAAATATTTTGTGACCTCTTCGACAACCTGACGGCACAGCAGGGTGCGGCTGTCATACATCGTCATGACGATGCCTTCGAGGGTGAGGTTTGGATTGGCGCCGGAGCCGCGAATTTCATCGAGGATGCCGACGATTTTCGCGAGACCTTCAAGGCCGAACCATTCGCATTGGAGTGGGATGAGAACCTCATCGGCGGCAGCGAGCGCGGCAGTCATGAGCACGCCGAGGGATGGCGGGGTGTCGAGAATACAGTATTCGAAAAGATCGTTTGGCTTGAGACCTTGAAGGATGCCGCGCAGGCGGGTCAGGTGGTCATCGGAGCGGGCGAGCTCGATTTCGATGCCGGCGAGATCCATCTCGGAGGGAAGGAAGGTGAGGTTCTCGCGGCCGGAATCGATGAATTTATCGCGGATATCCGCTTCGCCGAGGAGGACAGGATAGATGGAAGACATCGGTGGAGCTTCGATCCCGAGGCCGGAAGTGCAGTTTGCCTGTGAATCGAGATCCATGAGCAGGACTCGTTGGCCACGCAATGCGAGAGCGTGCGAGAGGTTCATGGCGGTGGTGGTTTTACCGACTCCTCCCTTTTGGTTTCCGATGGCGATGACTTTCACGAGCCGGAAGAATGGCGGGAAACTTTAAGTTTTAAACCCTAAACTTCGATTTTCTGGGCCACGGCGATCAAGCTAGGGGTAACAAGTCAGACGAAACAAAATTTCAACCGCTAATGAACGCGAATGGACGCAAATCTTGGGTTAGCGAGAACATATTGAGAGCAGAATCGAAATCATTTCATCAAAAACTCATTTTCCAAAGCCACATGCATCGGATTCGCGTTCATTCGCGGTTAAATTTCCAGAAATCTGGACAGGGATCTCCCTAGCTTGACCGCCCTGCGAGACGGCTTACAAGTTGGAGATTGAAATTTGGAATTTGAAATTTGAAGCTTCTGTTGTGAGGAAAGACAGACTGGATGCTTTGATGTTTAATCGTGGGATGTGTGATTCTCGGGAGCAGGCGAAACGTCTGGTTTTAGCGGGTGAGGTGAAGGTGGATGGGCGGATGGTGGATAAGCCGGCGGATAAATTCGGCGAGGATGTGGTGGTGGAAATCAAGGAAAAGCCTAAGTTTGTGGGGCGTGGGGGCTTGAAACTGGAGGGTGCGTTGGAGGCATTTGGGATCGATGTGACAGGCTGGGTTTGCATCGATGTCGGGGCCTCGACCGGTGGATTTACCGATTGTTTGCTGCAGCGCGGTGCGGTGCGGGTGCACGCGGTAGACGTGGGGACGAATCAGCTGGTGTGGAAGTTACGGAACGATCCCCGAGTGATTTCGAAGGAGAAATTCAACGCCCGCCACATGGAAACGAAAGATATCGGAGAAAAAGTCCGGCTCGCGGTAATGGATTTATCCTTTATTTCCCTGACCAAAGTCCTGCCCGCCGTTTTCGGGGTTTTGGAGGAGGGCGGGGAAGTGGTTTGTCTCATCAAACCACAGTTTGAGTTGGATCGAGAAGACATCGGAAAAGGCGGAATCGTCAGGGACGAAGAGCTCCGGGAGCGTGCAGTAGAGAAAATTCGCAAGTTCGTGACCGAAGAACACGGCAGGACCTGGCGGGGCGTCATTCCGGCGAGTATTGCGGGGATGGACGGGAATCAGGAATTCCTCGCCTGGATAGGCTGAGAATTTTATTTTGAATAAAATTCTCCAGAGTGTATCTAGTTAGGGAATCTCCCTGTCGGGATTTTTATCAGACCATCAACCAAACTAGAAAAAACGACCATGAAATTACTACTAACCACATTCTGTGCAGCTCTGTTCATCTCTCCTCTCGCATTCGCTGAAGGCAAGAAGTGCGATAAGAAGTGCGACAAAGACAAAGAAGCTAAAGAAGAAACCCTCGTCCATTGCGGTAAATGCGAAAAGTGCAAAGACGAAAAATGCGAGAAATGCAAAAAAGCGGGTGAAGAGAAAAAAGAAGGCACTCTGATGGCAGAAGCCGAAAAGAAAAAGTGCGATAAGAAGTGCGACAAAGAAAAGGAAGCTGAGAAAGAAGCTACCCTCGCTAAGTGCGGTAAGTGCGAAAAATGCAAAGACTGCAAAGAAGGCGAAAAATGCGAAAAATGCAAAAAGCACGATGAAGAACACAAAAAAGCAGGAACTCTGATGGCAGAAGCCGAAAAGAAAAAGTGCGACAAGAAGTGTGACAAAGAGAAAGAAGCTGAGAAAGAAGCAACTCTTGCTTAATTCTTTATTCTAAGAAAATTTTAAAAGCCACTGGAGTGATCCAGTGGCTTTTTTTATGAGAGAGAATGGGGTCAGTTAATTGACTGCAACCCTCAAAGCTGTTGAGGTATATTACTCCCAGAGATTCCAAGAGACAAAATATTTGAATCTGCTATTTCCATCAAAGCAATAAATCAAACTGTTGTTGTTATCACAATGGTATGAATTTTCGGGCTCTATTTTCCAAAGAGAACTGAGCTAGCTATCGCGCTCGTCTTTCCTGATTGATGCATGGAAAAAGAAGCATGAGGAAGGTCTCAATTGGTTACTAGTGATCGTGTGTTTGGAGTTTGAGTTACGGTCGAGCGAGGCCAGTCTATCCTGAGCTCGTCGAAGGGCTCGACCCTACCTTTTCAGTTGTCATCACGAAACTTTCGGCAAGAGTGTGCCGCATGATCAGTATTGAAGTTGTCGGGAGTGTGGTTTCTAAATGGGGTGAAGGTCCGATTTGGTGGGAAGGGGATTTGTATTATGTGGATATCGAGGGGAAGAAGGTTCATTGCTACACACCTGAGACGGGAGCTGAGAAAAGCTGGGATGTGGGGCGTCGGGTGGGGACGGTGGTTCCGCGTCGCTCGGGTGGGCTGGTGATTGCGGGAGATGATGGATTTTTATTTTTGGATACGAAAACGGGTGAACTAGTACCGATTGATGATCCGGAACCGGAGAAGGCGGACAATCGTTTCAACGATGGCAAATGCTCGCCGGACGGTAGGTTTTTTGCGGGGACGATCAGCTTAGTAAAAAAGGCGGGGGATGCGCGGTTGTATCGGCTCGATCCGGATCTGAGTTTGCATGAGGCGTTTGGTCCGGTGACGAATTCTAACGGTATCGTTTGGTCGCAGGATGGGAAAACGGTTTACTACATCGACACCCCGCGCAAAGAAGTTTTGGCGTTCGATTACTCCGATGGACAACTTCAAAACCAGCGCTCTGTGGTTTCGACTCAGCATTACGAATCCTCGCCGGATGGCATGGCGATCGATGCGGATGATAATCTCTGGATCGCGTTTTGCCATGGGGCTTGCGTGACGTGTTTCGATCCACGCACGGGCGAGGAATTACGGAAAATCGATCTTCCGTGTTTGGAGACGACCGCGTGTGCTTTCGGCGGACCGAACCTAACAGACTTATATGTAACGACGGGAATTCATAAATCCGAAGTGGAGGAACATGCGGGTCGGCTTTTGAGAATTGTTGGTCTGGGTGTGCGGGGATTACCTGCACATGCCTTCGAAGGTTGATGAAATTTTTATCATGAAACTGATTCTTGCTTCCGGTTCACCAAGGCGCAGCGAGTTGCTTGCGGCGGCGGGTGTTGAGTTTGAGGTGATCCCTTCGCCAGCGGAGGAGATTCATGATCCAGCGCTGGGGATGGCGGGGCTTTGTGAGGAAAACGCGCGACTTAAAGCGAGTGCGGTTTCGATTCATCATCCGGATGCGGTGGTGATTGGAGCGGATACCTTGGTGTTTTTGGATGGCGAACCGTTAGGGAAACCCAAAAACATGGCCGAGGCGGAACGCATGTTGCGTCGGTTGTCGGGAAAACCGAATCAGGTCTGCACGGGCGTATGCATCATGGGTCCGGGTGGGAAAATGACGGCGCTGCATGCGGTGACGGATGTTTTTTTCCGGGAACTCGATGATGAAACCCTGTTTGCCTATTTGGCCAAGACTCAACCGCTGGATAAAGCTGGGGCGTATGGGATTCAGGATCACGGAGAAATGATCATTGAGCGGATTGAGGGGGCGTTTGATAACGTGATGGGTTTGCCGGTGGAGCAGGTTTTGCAGATATTGGAGGGAAACGGGTTGCCGATTCGAGGTAGATAGGCGAACAATCCCCGCATGTCTTTTCCGAGGCGATATCCGCTAATCTTTAATCCGAGAGCCCGTAGCCAAAAGGGCGCCCGGACGCGGCAGTTTTTGATGCAGCACGCGAACCGGTTTGCGCTGTATGCGACCAATAGTGGAGAGGAAGCCACGGAGCTGGCGAAACGCTTTGCGCTCGATGGCGAGCCCGTGGTGATCGCGGCTGGCGGCGACGGCACTTTAAACGCTGTGGTTTCAGGACTCGCCGGAAGCCGGACCGCGATCGGCGTGATACCGGCGGGGACGATGAATGTGTTCGCGCGCGAACTCGGGATTCCAGCAAACAGTTTGGATAAAGCTCTGGAAGTAATCGATCAGGGATTGATCCGCGAGATTGATTTGTTTTCCGCAAACGATGCTCCTTTCGTGCAAATGGCCGGGGTGGGTTTTGATGCGATGGTGATTGAGGAAACTAAGTGGGAGACTAAAAAGCTGTTAGGTCCGCTGGCATATCTTTTGGCTGCCGTGAAAGTACTGGGTGAAAAGCCGCCGATCATGGAAGTGATCACCAACGATGGCCGCCGCGAACAAGGGGTGGCGGTGCTTTGCGGTAATGGATCGCTCTACGGTGGCCAGTTCAAATTATTTAGAAACGCCAGCAATCTCGACTCCAAACTCGATGTGATTGTATTCAAAGAATCCGGTTACAGGTTTGTGATCGATGCGTTGCATGGCATCGCGCAGGGTGGAATCGATCTTGCGGCATCGACCAGTTATTTCCAAACCGAAGAGCTCACCGTGATCTCGGATCGATCCGTTCCGGTGGAGATTGATGGTGAATTGTTAGGCCGATTCAACGAAGTGCATTTTCGTGAAACCGCGACACGACTACGGGTGTTGGCGCCAGAGTATCCGTGCGGAACTCCGTTCACCGATGCAGTGAAGTCACTCTTGCAATGGCCACCGCGAGGCTATGAAATTCCCGCAGTCGAAATCAGGTGACAGAAAAAGTGAAATCAAAATGGTTTGTTTGGCTCAAGCGTATCGTGCTGACGGGCTTGGGAGGATTGTTGTTGGGTATCGCTTTGATTGCGTATGCGTATTACACCGCCAGCTGGGCTTCTCGCGGAAAACTTTTTAACGATGTTTCAAAACTTCCCGCTGCAAAAGTTGGTTTGGTTTTCGGAACATCCGATCGTTACAAGGGACGTGAGAATAAATATTTTCGCTATCGTATCAATGCTGCGGTAGCGGTTTGGAATGCAGGGAAGGTTGAGTCGCTGATTGTCTCTGGGGATAATCGCAGTGAGTATTACAACGAGCCTCAAAAGATGAAAGACGCCTTGATGGAAGAGGGCGTTCCTCATGATCGGATTGTGTGCGATTACGCAGGCTTGCGAACCTTGGATTCGGTGGTGCGGGCAAAGAAAATTTTTGGCGCGAACACGATTTTAGTGATCAGCCAACAGTTTCAAAATGAACGCGCCATTTATCTCGCTAAGGCGAACGGAATGAATGCATACGGTTATAATGCGCAGGATGTGCAGTTTGAGGCAGGTTTCAAAACCAAGGTCCGCGAAGTCGGGGCACGGGTGAAAATGTGGTTAGACGTAAACTTTCTCGATACGAAACCGACCCATCTCGGGAATAAAGTTCCGTTGCCGGAGTAGATAGCATAGAGCTTAGAGCCGAGAGCTTGGAGAAAGACCATGATTCTTGCCTCTCCGCTCTCTTCACTTGCGGAATATCTGGGATGAGTTTACATGGTGCTCGCTGATTTTCAGCACATCAACCACACCTATTATGTCTGAATTTTTGACCGTTTCCCGTGAAGCTCACGATTCCCTTGTCATCGCCGCCTACAAATCCCGTGGATTTACAGAAGAAGAAGCGGTGCTTGGAACCAAACTCGCGGCAGAAGCTGCGCGTCACGGGATTCGCACTCACCATGCGCTCAAAGCTCTTCACCTCGATCATTTGTTCGGCTCCGCAACTGGTGGCTGCGTCCCAGGTGCGGAAATCGAAGTTTTACCGTCTCGTTTTCCTGCTTCTGAAATTTGGAACGCGAACAAAAAACTTGGTCAAGCGGTGGCTTACCGCGCGATCGATCGCGCAATCGAACTCGCGGATCAATACGGCATCGCACAGATCGCCGTGGACAATTCCTTCCATTATCTTTGGGGCGGCGGCTATGTGATGGAAGCTGCGGAGCGCGGCTATTTCGCCTACACGAATTGCACTTCCACGCTTGCCGAAGTGGTGCCGTTCGGTGGAAAATTTCCGACTCTTGGAACCAACCCGCATTCATGGGGCATTCCTTCCCAAACAGCCAACGGTTTCCCCATCGTGATGGATTGGGCGACATCGACTGTGGCGATGGGTCGCGTCCAAGCTCTTAAACGCGAAGGCAAACAACTCCCTCCGGGCGCGGCGGTGGACAAAAACGGCCAGCCAACTACCGATCCTCACGAGGTCGCAGCCTTGCTGCCTTTTGGTGGTCATAAAGGTTACGGGATGTGTTTGTTGAACGAAATTTTCGGCGGACTGATCGGTGGATCGATCCCTACGATCCGCGGACGTCAAGTCGCTGACAAAGAGGAAAAAACCACCACGGTGTTCTATTTCCACGTCATTCATCCGGATGCGATTTCTGGTAGAAACTTTGCGAAAGGTCGCAGCCAAATCGACAACCTCAAAGCGGTGTTAGATGATATCCTTGGTCACGGCAATGACAACGCGATGTTGCCCGGACAGATCGAAGCCAATGCCCGCAAAGCATCCGATGCGGCAGGCGGCTTGCATTTCACACCTGCAGAAATCGCCGAGTTCAACGAACTCGCCCGTGAATTAGGCGTGGCGGAGTTGGTTGGGAAGTGAGGATTTTAAATCATAAAAAAGCCCGACTCCTGATTGGAGTCGGGCTTTTTGTTTGAAAAAATGATCAATCGTTCGAGCGGCCTTGGTAGCTGCCGTCTTCGGTTTTGACTAGGATGCGTTCGCCTTGGTTGATGAACAGCGGAACGTTGACGTTCAGGCCGGTCGACATCGTGGCGGGTTTGTAAACGTTGTTGGCGGAATCGCCTTTCACGCCTTCGGAAGACTCGGCGACGGTCATGACCATGGTCAGCGGGAGCTCGATGCTGACCACGAGTCCATCGGCGATGAGGAGGGTGTAGAGCTGACCTTCGATGAGGTAGTTTTTCATCGAGTCGATGAGATCTTCATACACGACCATGTCATCGTAGGTTTCTGGGTGAAGGAAGTGGTAGCCCTCGGTGTCTTTGTAGGAATACTCGTGGGCGATTTTTTCCAGATGCACGCCTTCGACCGAGTCATTCGATGTCAGGCGGAGGTTGGAAACTTTCTTGGTAGCAACGCTACGGATCGACATCTGAACATAAGAAGCCATCCGGGGAGGGGTTTTGAGTTCGTGTTCGATAACGACGCATACTTCGTTGTTGTGACGGACTGCATGTCCTTTGCGGAGGGTGATTACGTTGACGCTGGCCATAATTGTGTGGGCTTTCGGTAAGGGGTCTGGAGCAGCTTGGCAAGGGATTTCCAGTGGCGGCGGAATGCAGCCGTAAAGCTATCCTATTTTTACGGCCCAACGATGACTAGACTTCGGGTCGATCTACCAATCGGCTAAACGTTTCTTCAAGGGCGCGCAGGGTCTCTGGGTCTTCGATTTTTTTGTCGTCTTGAGTGGTGATGTAGAGGGTATCCATGGCGACGCCTTTTTCGGTGCAGATTCGGGCGTGGGTGGTGTCGAGTCCTGCTTCGTTGATGGTGTGAAAGAGGTCGTGGAGGAGTCCGATGCGGTCGAGGGCTTGGATTTCGACGGTGGTACAGGTGGGATGGAGTTCGTTGGAAACGCGGGCGCGGACGGGAATGGAGACACCCGTTTCGGAACGGGGTTTGAGGAAATTGATTTTTCGTTTGAGGTAGTCTTCGGGTTGGTAGTTATCGGCCTCAAAGATGGTGGTGAGAGTGTGGATAAAGCGATTCCGCGTGGAGGTGCTGGAAACGGGTTCGAAGTTGGTGGTGCAGACGCGGAACATGTTGAGCACGATGTTATCGGTACGGGTAAATAGGTCTGCGGAGAGGATGTTGATTTGTTCTGAAGCGAGCGCGCAGCAGAGTTTTTCGAGAAGCAGTGGACGGTCGCGGGAAGCGAGGATGAGGGTGGAGTAGCCTTTGTCTGGGTGGTCGGTCCATTTCACACAATAGGGGTGAGAGGATTTCTCTTCTTTTTCGGCGAATAGGAAGTGTCTGACGGTGCGCACTTGGGTTTTGATTTCCGCACCTTCGCGGTAGGCAAAGGCGGCTGCGGGGGTGCGATCGAAGTGTTGGCGGATGTCATCATGGTAATCTTCGCGCATCATGGAGATGACTTCGTCGCGGAGCTGGATGCGGTTGGCATCGAGCTTGCGCTGGAAGGTTTCGCGACCTTCTGTTAGAAATGCATGAGTGGCGGTGTGGAGTTGGAGCATGAGGGATGATTTCCATCCATTCCATGCGTCGGGCGCGGTGCCGCTGGTGTCGCAATAGGTGAAGAGCAACATGGCATCGAGGTATTCCGTGTTTTTCATGATCGCCGCGAACTCTGCGATGACTTCCGGATCCTCTAGGTTTTTGGTCGTTGCGAAGCGCCAGAAGGTGAGGTGGTTATCGACCAAGAACATGATCAAAGCGCGGCGCGGACCTTTGATCTGCATGCGCGAACAAAGTTTGATGGCGAGCATGGCGGAGCCATCGATGTGCTCGCGGACATTTTCGGAGCGTCCTGTATCGTGCAAAATGAGCGCGATGTAGAGAGCGTAGGGATCGACGATTTCGAGGAAGAATTTCCTGAACATCGCGAGTTTGGGATCGGTGCTATCGATGAGTTTATCGAGTTCATCGATGCAGCGGAGGGTGTGTTCGTCTGCGGTGTAGCGGTGGAAGAATTCGTGTTGAACGAGGCAATCGAGCGCTCCGAATTCCGGGAGATATCGGCCGAGAAAACCGATGCGGTGCATTTGCCGAAGGATGCGGGCGACCTGGCCTTTGCGTTCGAGGATGGCTTGGAAGGTTTCGCGGTTGGCTTTGAGGTAGCGGAACGGTTTGTCGATGTCTTCCCAGTGGTTCGCGATGAGGCGTCGCATCTGAGGGGAGAGCCTTAGATTGCGAAGTTGGGTGTGTTGAAACAGTCGCATCATGCGGTGAGGATCATCTTTGAAAATGTCCTGGTTTGCTGGGTAGATGCGGCCGTCGCGGGCGATGAATTCATCGAACTCTTCGCGTTTTTTTCTGCGAAATGTGAGGTATGAAGTGAGGCCGCTGTCCGCGATGGTTTCCTTCTGGATCTGGAAGGTTTCCATGATCGAGTTGGTGTGGTTGTAAAGGTGTCGGGTATGGCGGTAGTAGTCCCGCATGAATGATTCTGTGCGGCGAAGAATGCTGCGTTCTGGATAACCGAAAGCGGTGGCGACGATGCCTTGCAACTGAAGGGTTAGAATGTCAGTGGCTTTTCCGGTGTGGTAGTGGAGCTCGTTACGAACCCGCATCAGGAAATCGTAGGCTTCTTCGATTTCTTTGAGAGTGTTAGAAGTAATGATGCGGACTTCTAAGAGTTTTTTAAGATCGCTGCTGCCGGTCTTTACACGAGCGACCCAAAGAATGTTTTGAAAATCGCGCAGGCCTCCGCAGGATTCTTTGACGTTGGGTTCTTGGAGGAAAACGGTATAGGAGCTTTTTTTATGGCGTGAACGCAGATCTTGGCTGCGGGTTTCAAAAAAGGCGTCTTGTCCTTTGCGAATGCAGTTTTTTTCGAAAGCGATTAGGAATTGTTGATAAAGATCCGAATCTCCAGAAATGAAGCGAGTATCCAGGAGAGAGGTGAAATTTTGTTGGTCGGCGTGTGCTTGTTCAATGCACTCCGCGATGGATCGACAGGCATGGCCAACTTTGAAACCCATGTCCCAGAGAGGATAGAGGACTTGTTGAACGATTTCTTGGACGTTTTTGGGAAGTTTGTTTGAAGCGCGTGGGACGAGAAAGAGGATGTCGATATCTGAACCAGGATTCAGAGTGCCACGGCCATAGCCGCCGGTGGCTACGAGGGCCAGCGGTGGGGTTTTGGTGTCTTGTGAGTTGAGAGTAGCTTGGAGGATGGTTGATAGGATTGTATCGATGAGATTTGCGCGGGCCTCGCAAATCTCGACTCCGCCTGCGTCTTCACGGTGGCGTGCGAGGATTTTCTTTTGCTCCATTTCCATGAAACTTTGGTAAAGCGCAGTGCGCTCGGAAGGAGACAGCTGGCCATCGATAGCGGGTTTCAGGGAAATGGGTGAGGAGTCGTCGGACATTGGAGGAAGTTGAAAGTGGCTAGTGATTTGAGGCGAGGTTAGTAGAGGTTTGTGCCTCTATGTCGCTTCGCTCCATTGTGATCAGTGGAAGAGTGAGATTGAAGACACAAGAGAAGAGTCTCAGATTTCCAAGCACAGTTTGCCGATGGTGGAGGCGGATTGAAGTTGGTGGTGGGCAGCTTGAAGGGATTTGGTGGTGAGAGTTCCTGGTGGGGTGAGGTTGAGTTTTGGGAAGGTTCCGGCATCGCAGCGTTTGGCGATTTCTTGGAGGATTTCGCCTTGGCGTGACATGTCGGTTGTTTGGAAACGGGAGCGGGCGGGCATGTATTCCCAGACGATGCGTGGGGATTTGAGGCGCAGCGGATTGCCGATGTCGATGGGATTCTGGGTTTCGACAATCAAGCCGATCGCACCGAGTGGAGCGATGAGGTCTGAAGTTTGTTGCCAGTAGGCTTCCGTGTCGTGGAGGTTGGCGATGAGGGGGAAATGTTTTAAACCAAGCGATTCGATTTGAGGCTGAAGTGGCTCACGGTGGTTGATGATTTGATCCGCGCCGAGTTGTTTGCACCATGCGCGGGTTGTATCTCTTGACGCGGTGGCGATCACCGTGAGGCCGGCGGATTTCGCGAGTGGAATCAGTGCGGAACCGACGCCACCTGCTCCGTTGATGATGAGGATTTCGGTGCCGGGTTTGATGCTGCTATCGGTCATGCGTTCGAAAAGTAACTCCCATGCGGTGAGTGAAACGAGGGGCAGCGCGGCGGCTTCGGTGGAGGAAAAGCTCTCGGGCTTCTTGGCAACGAGCGCGGCTTGCACGGTTTGAAATTCTGCATTGGAACCCGCGCGGGTGACATCGCCGGAGTAGAATACCTCATCGCCGATGGAGAATGATTTCACGTCTGAACCGACAGCTTCCACGATCCCAGCTGCATCGAACCCGAGGATGCGCGGAGTTGTTAGGTTTTCTGTGCCAAGAGATTTACGGATTTTGGTATCGACTGGATTGAGCGAGATCGCTCGGACACGAACGAGAATTTCATCTGCCGCGGGTTGCGGGATGGGAGTTTCAAATTCGATGATGGAATCGATGGATGAATTGAGCGCACCGAAAGCTTTCATGGTTTGATGGGTGTGAGGTCTAGAAAACGCATGCCGTAGGTGATGATATACGGCAGAGTGAAGATAGAGACAATCGTAGTGGCGATAACGATTTGGACGGCGACGACGGGTCGGCCTCCGTAGATTTTAGCGAGCAAGATGGGAACCATTGCGGCGGGCATGGCGGCTTGGACAAGGAGGACTTGTTTGAGCTCGAGGGACATGGGAATAAATTTTGCAGACGCGATGATAATGATGGGGGCGAGGAGCATGCGCACCAAGACGGAACCGAGAATGATTTTCCATGAAGGTTTTTCCGTGCCGACGAGATCCATCATCGATGCTCCGGTCATGACTAGAGCGATGGGAAAGGCACCGATGCCGATCATGGAAATCACATCGCGAGGTGGGCCGGTGATCTTGTCATCGATGTGCAGCAGAACAAGTATTAATCCAATACCGACGGCAATGATCGGACCGTTGATCATGCGCTTCCAATTCATCTTGCGATCGCCGCTCAAGAGCATAACGCCAAATGACCAGATCGCGATTTCGACGCCGATGTTGTGAACGAACAGCACGGCGACGGCGGAAGTTCCCCAAAGAATTTCAACAACCGGAACAGCCGTGTAGCCGTAGTTTTGGCAACCAGATGCTAGGGCGAAGGTGCGCATCCCGTTGCCTGACTCGAGGCCGATGGCTTTTCCGACGAGATAACCGATTCCGATGCCAGCGATAATGAGGGAAAATCCCAGTCCAATGCCTGTCGCTAGAGTGGATAAATCGCGAAGGATGACCGCGCCCAGCATACGGTCGAGAATGAAGCACGGTGCCATCACCCAAAAGATGATCCGCATAATCCATGCGTCGTAATTTGGTTTGAGTAACCCAATTCTACGTAACACCGCGCCTCCGATGATGAGCATATAAACCGGTAAAACCGACAGAAGAATGGTGGTTGGTGTGATCAAGTCGGGGGAAGTTTTAGCTTTGATTGGGAAAGACACAAGAGAATGGCTCTCGATAGTGGTTTGGAGGTTGAATTGGTGTGGAAATCGATGAGAGTGAGCGCGCACTATGATTAATGTTGAGCAGATTAAAGAGGTTTTGAAGCAGGTGAAATATCCGGGGTTCTCACGGGATATTTTGTCCTTCGGGTTGGTGAAAGCGGTCGAGGTGGATGGCGCGGATGTGAGGGTGAAGATCGAAATTGCAACCCGTGATGCTAAAGTGCCGGAGCAGATTTTCAAAGACGTGCATGCGATGTTGGGTGGGGTTGTGGGGATTGGCACAGTGAAAGTGGATGTCGATGTCAAAGATGCGCCGGAGGCTGCGTCAGGTGCGGTGGGGAAAAGTTCCATTCCGGGAGTGAAGCGGATTATCGCGATTGCTTCAGGCAAGGGTGGGGTGGGGAAATCCACGGTTTCCGCGAACATTGCGGTGGCGCTTTCGAAGCGAGGATTGAAAGTCGGGCTGTGCGATTGCGACCTCTACGGACCATCGATCGCGCAGATGTTCGGTACCACGGAACGTCCGAATGCAAACGAGCACGATGAGATCATTCCTATCGAGGCGCACGGCTTGAAACTCATGTCGATGGGATTTTTGTTAGAAGATAAATCTCCAGTCATCGTCCGTGGTCCGATGGCGACGCGTTACACTCAGCAATTTTTACGACAGGTCGCTTGGGGCGAGCTGGACGTGTTGGTTTTGGATCTGCCTCCCGGCACCGGCGATATCCAGCTCACGATTGTGCAAACGGTTTCCGTCGATGGAGCTGTGATCGTGACCACACCGCAGGAGGTCGCGCTGATTGACGCACGCAAGGCGGTCGCGATGTTTGCGAAAGTGAATATTCCGATTCTTGGTTTGATTGAAAACATGGCGTGGTTCGAAGGCGACGACGGCAAACGTTATTATCTTTTCGGTGAAGAAGGCGGCGTGCGTGAGGCGGCGGACATGAATGTGCCATTACTCGCGCAGATCCCGATTGATATACCTACCGGTCGAGGTGGTGACGAAGGAGTTCCGATTGCTCTGACAGATCCAGCAAAGAGCAAAGTTTCTGCCGCGTTCCACCAGATGGTGGCGGGGTTGGTGGTTTGAAGTGCCAAGTGATCAGTGATCAGTGATCAGTGGAAGAGGTATCCGTCTCTTTCACCACAACACTTTTAGGGCGTATTCTGGTGCTGACCAATGTGAGTCATTGGTGATAGGAGTGAGTTTTTCTGCGCGGCATTGGCTGATGAGTAAGCGATCAAAAGGATCGGCATGGACGCGTGGTAGTGAGAAGACTCCGGCTGCATGGCAGTAATTCACGTTTAGTAGAGTGAAACCGCTGCTCTCTAGTTTTTGTTCTAAACCAGATTCTAACAGATCCGGCGCTTTGATTTTTCCAAGGCCAGCTTTGATCGCAATTTCCCAGATGCTAACCGTGCTGACGAAGACTTCATTGGCTGGATCCTCGATGGCCAAGGCTGCGGCTTCAGAGAGTTCCGTATCATCGCGTAGGAACCAAAGCAAAGTGCAAGTATCGAGTAGTAGTCTCATTGGTATTCGGCAAAGTCGTTCAGTGGATCATTGAAATCTGCTGGAACCGGTCCGAACGCCTTCTTCATCATTCCACGTTTCCGCTGTTTGGTTGCAGGTGTGCATGGCCGTAACTCAGCCATGCGTTGACCGTTACGAGTGATCACGAAAGTTTCGCCCGCAGCAGCCTCTCGCAGGATTTCGGAAAATTTGGATTTGGCCTCATAGGAAGCAATCGTTTTCATGGAACAAAAGTAAATCAACCGGTCAGACCGGTCAATTTATAATTTAGTGCCACAGAACTCATATTCAGGCTCGTTCTGACTCAGAGCTTCCAAGCCATTTGGAGAGTATGGATTTGGTGTTGCGTGAAATGGTTGGATGGCTAATTTGGCGGGACTATGATCGTTTCACCGAAAATTCGCGGCTTTATTTGCACCACTGCGCATCCTGAAGGATGTGCGAAACACGTTGAAGAGCAGATCTCGGTCGTGAAAAAAAGAGGCCCGATTGCGCATGGTCCGAAGAAAGTTTTAGTGATCGGTTCATCGACAGGTTACGGCTTGTCTTCACGGATCGCCGCTGCTTTTGGATCGAATGCGGCGACCATCGGGGTGTTTTTTGAAAGACCTGCTTCTGAGGATAAATGCGCGACAGCGGGATGGTATAACACCGTGGCTTTTGAGCGTCAGGCGAAAGAAGCTGGTTTGTATGCGAGATCGTTCAATGGCGATGCGTTTTCGGATGAGGTCAAACAGGAGGTGATCGCGGCGGTGAAAGAAGATCTCGGTCAGGTGGATTTGGTAATCTACAGTTTGGCTTCGCCGCGCCGCACCGATCCAAAATCGGGCGAAGTTTACAAATCCGTGTTGAAACCCATCGGTGAAGTTTACACCAACAAAACTTTGAACACCACGACCGGTTCGGTCGATGAGGTGACCATCGAGCCAGCAGAAGGCGATGATATCGATCAGACCGTGAAAGTCATGGGCGGAGAGGATTGGGAAATGTGGATGGATGCGCTCAAAGCCGCGGGAGTTCTTTCCGAGGGAGTTCAGACGGTTTCCTATTCTTACATCGGACCTGAAGTCACTTGGCCGATTTATAAAAACGGCACCATCGGAAAAGCGAAAGAAGATCTCGAAACCGTCCAGCGTTCCTTGGACGCGAAGCTCGCTTCGATTTCCGGTAAGGCATGGGTCTCGGTCAATAAAGCTTTGGTCACCCAAGCGAGCTCGGCGATCCCAGTCGTGCCGCTTTACATCTCACTTCTATACAAGGCGATGAAAGCCGCAGGCAACCACGAGGACACCATTGAGCAGATGGATCGTTTGCTGCGTGAGCGACTTTATAACGGCCATCCACAAGCCGATGAGGCGGGTCGGATCCGTGTGGATGACTGGGAAATGACTCCTGAAATCCAAAGCTTGGTCGGGAAACGTTGGAATGAAGTGAATACGGAAAATCTTTCCGAGCTCGCCGACTTCGAGGGCTATCAATCGAGTTTCCTTCGCCTGTTCGGCTTCGGCTTGTCTGGCGTCGACTACACGGCTGAGAGTGACATCTCGGTTTGCGTTCCCTCGCTTGCGTGAGATTCATAGGTTGGAAATCTTAACCGCGAATGAACGCGAATAAACGCGAATGAAATCTGTTTCAGACTGATAATAAGATATGAATGGGGCGATTCAATGGGTGTAAAATATAATCACAACATCTTCAAATTGGCGTTCATTAGCGTTCATTCGCGGTAAATATTTTCACTAGATGCCTAACAACTCATTTCTGCCCGAGCCATTTTCTCATTCATACAAAATCGCGCCGAAATTTTCGAAGAGCGCGGTTTATATTTCGTGTGAATTCGCCATCGATCAAAGCTTCAAGATTTACTCGGGAGGTTTGGGCTTTTTAGCGGGTTCGCACATGCGCTCGGCGGCACAGATGCAGCAGAACCTGGCAGGGGTCGGGATTCTTTGGACGTATGGATATTACAATCAGGTCCGTGGAGAAGAAGGCGAGTTGGCGGTGCAGTTCAGGAAACAATCCTACTCGTTTCTTCAAGATACAGGGATTTTGTTCACCGTTGACGTTCATGATCATCCGGTTTGGGTGAAAGTTTATTATCTGCCGGGAGATGTGTTTGGCACGGTGCCGATGTTTTTTCTAACAACCGATATCGAACAAAACGATTCGCTATCGCGCGCGATCACACATCGGCTTTACGATAGCGATGAGCTTCGCCGTATCGCGCAATACATGATTCTCGGGATCGGTAGCGTGAAGCTGTTCGAAGAACTCGGGGTCTCGCCCGATATCTGGCATCTCAATGAAGCGCACGGACTTTCCGGTGCGTTTCATCTGGTCAAAAAATACGGTGGAGTGGGTGAGGTGAAGAAACGTTTGGTTTTCACCACGCACACACCGGAAGAGGCAGGAAACGAGAAACACGATTTCCATGTGCTTAAGAATTTTGGATTTTTCAGCGGATTGGACGAAGATCAGGTTCGCCACATCGCTGGGGTAGAAAACAACGTTTTTAATCACACTCTCGCTGCATTGCGGATGGCGAAGAAGGCCAACGGCGTTTCAAAACTGCACGGCGAAGTTTCACGACAGATGTGGAAAAACGCGCCGGGGATTTGCGAGATCACGCACATCACCAATGCGCAGAACAAAAAATATTGGGCGGATCACGGAATCGAAAGCGCTCGGGTGAACAAGGATGCGGTGGCGCTCAGTCATCGCAAGCGGGAGTTGAAAGAACGCCTGTTCCGGGTGGTCGCGGATCAAACGGGAAAACTGTTCGATCCGAAAGTGCTGACGATTGTGTGGGCGCGTCGGTTCGCCGGTTACAAGCGTCCGGATCTCATCACGCATGATATCCGCTTGTTCCGTGAAATGCTCAACACCAGCAATTACCCCGTGCAAATGATCTGGGCGGGTAAACCCTATCCTTTCGATTACTCGGCGATCAATACCTTCAACCACCTGATCCAACTCACTAAAGATTACCCGAACGCCACCGTGCTGACTGGATATGAATTGGAACTCTCGCGGTTTTTGAAAAACGGCGCGGATGTTTGGTTGAATAATCCAGTCGTGACGCGCGAGGCTTCCGGCACCTCCGGCATGACCGCAGCCATGAATGGCTCAGTGAACTTATCCACCTTTGATGGCTGGGTGTGCGAGTTCGCCAAAGATGGGAAGAACAGTTTCATCATCCCACCAGCCGATCCAAGTCTTCAGTGGGAAGAACGCGATAAGCAGGATTTGTTAGGTTTTTACTCCAAGCTGAATAACGAAATTTTACCGCTTTACTACGATGATAGAGCGAAGTGGAACAAGATCGTGATGAAGTCGCTGAATGATATCGTGCCGTATTTCGATTCCGATCGGATGGTGACGGAATATTATGAGGTGATGTATGGGTGATGAGAAAGATCAGGCCAACCTATCGCCTTTCTTCCTTGGCTTTTATTTTCTATCGATCTAGAAAATCTCAATGAAAGGACAACCCAGAGCTACTCCCTTCCAGGTTGTGTTTGTAGGTATTATACAACACGCTGTATATGCAGGACAAATACAGCGTGTTGTTCAATAGCACTGTTCGCCGAACCAATGAAACACCTCGCCATTTGTCTAGCCGTGATTCCTGGTTGGTTGGGAGCGATCGAGCTTCCCATTGAGCAGACTGCTTCGGGACCATATGAGGTCTGCATAAGCGCAGCCTCTCCTAGTGAGCGCGATGCAGGTTACACTGTCGCCTTTCGAGAGCGAGCCACGCTGAAGGTGATTGGCACCGCCGAGACGATTGGCGGCTATACCACACCGGCGGTGGCCGCAGAGACATCCAAAGTGATCTGGCATCCTTCAGGCCAGTTTGTCGCGTTCACCGACCGTGCTACTAAGCATTCGACCGAGCTTTATGTGTATTCATTGCGGGACGGCACGGCGTTGAAGTTGGACTATACGGATTATGTGCAGAACGCTCTTGGACGAGTCGATGCCGTTCAGATTGGCCTTCACTGTGTTTCGACGCCCCAGGCATGGGCAGGTGATGCTCTCACCGTGAAGCTCTTTTTCTCGGTAGATCGTCGAGAGACTGGACGACACTTCTATGAGACTGTCGTGACATTCCATCTCGACCACAGCCCAAACGAGACTCCGAGACTTCGCCTCGTTTCAGTGCAACAGCCCAAGAACCCGAACGAATGATCCACCGCAAACAAACGGCGAACAAAACGGATGCAGGCAACGGCTCGAAGGCATCTGTCGTGTCAGCAACGTCTTCCGCTCACCGTCGCCTGATCCGAGCCGTTCTCCAATAATATGAAACTTGCAGCAACAATCGCTACACTATTGGCACTCTCCCTTCCAAGTGTCGTCCTGGCGGATGGCTATCCGTTCCACAATAATGCGCACGAGGTTATCGGTGACAGTCTGCAACTTTCACTTTCGGACGCGCAAGTGATTGAGATCTCTTCCACGGGGCTCCTTACTTTTTCGCAAGAGCAGCGTGGTTTACTCAAGAAGTTTTATGCGAACGCTCCGGCAAAGATCCGTGTCATTTCTTCAACCTACAATGACGGTTTGGATGAGCGAGACCCTAATCCCGTCGATTGTATTTGGACTAGTCCTGCCAATGTGGGCATTACACTGCGCGAAAAGAAAAAAGGCGATTATACCTTTGATACCGAAGCTGATACTGGGCCGTTGCTTCGTATTTCACCGGATGGCGATATTTACAATCGCGGAGTCACGATCACGAAGGACGCCGCGATAAATCTGATAAGAGCCGCAAAGAAAACGGACGATGTTAATGAACTTCCTCATGTTGCAGTAACTCTGCCGCCCCCATATCGTGAACTCGGTAATGCCGAGAATAATGCTGCCGTGAAGAAGCTCTATGAACAACTCGTTGAGTCTGGCAAGCAGAGTGGTGTGATCGTGTATCATTGCTGGTAGACAACAAGATGGAGAACAAGACTCTGCATTCAACTGCGGGTAGCGCTCCTTTTTGAATTCGGGCTTCCATTCCCGCCGAGGCTGACCTAGACATTAGCTAGAATTATGAAATCATTACTCCACCTCCTGATCTTGCTGGTTTTAGCGATAACTTGCAGGGCAGAGGATCAATTGCCGAGAATTCGAGTTCCGAGTGATCCCAAGCTTGAGGAGTTTTACACGCTGCATCCTGATCGTGTGGAGGGTCCTCTGAAGATTCTTGTCGACAATACTAAAGAACCAAAGGATCCAGAATTTATTTCAGCGAGGGATGCCACTAAGGATCTAAAATGGAGAGTCTCTTCGATCATAATTATTTCAGGGGAAGTTGTGGCGATAAATTACAACGAAGGGCATGTTCAAGTAATAGGTATCTACTTTTGGGATGCAAACCACAAGCAATGGGTTGTATCGACCGAGCATGGGGGAGTCTTGAGAGAGCGGGCGTATCCGGCATCAGAAAAGTAGCCAGGCGAACAAGACGGCTCATCCAACGGCGGGCAACGTCTCAATTTGAATTCAGTCTTTCTTTCCCGCCGTGGATGGCCTATATCGCACTGCAAATCATACCGATGGAATCAGATCCATATATTCTGAAGCGTCGCGACTATAAGTTTTGCACGTTATGGTCGGCCAGTATTTCCAGCGCGGTGGTTGTAACTGTTGGTGTATCGGTTGTGATGAATCCGTCGGTCAAAAATGATCCCGGAATATTCGCAGTTGCGGCGCCATTCATATTTTTGGCGGCATTCATCCCTTCATTTGTTACTCTGATGATTGGGCGTAGTATTTGGAATAATAGTAAAAGAAGACCGTTTTCAGATTCTGATAAGCCGCAAACGGATCGTGAAATAGGGACGGACAAAATGTAATTAGAACCTGCGGCGCTGAAGATTACAAAAAAAGCCACCAGAAGGATCTGGTGGCTTTTTTTGTTAGAACGATTTTAAGGGACAGGAATGTCCCTTCTCCTTATTTCTTGATATCCCAGCGGAGGATGCGGCCCCATTTGTTCCACTCGGTGGTGACGACGTTGCCGTCTTTGTCGAAGGTGACGCCGTGTGGGGAGGTGGTGATGCCTTCGCGCCAAGCTTCAGGTTTGACTCCGTTGGTGTTGAATTCTTTCGGGTTGTCGTTCGGGCCGAGGACTTTGACGACTTTGCCTTCTTTATCGAGGATGCTAACGCCGCTGGCGAGTTGAGCGACGGCGACGAGATCGCCATGGAAATCGACGGTGCAAGGTTTCGGGATTTTTTCCGCATACACACCGAGGAATGTGCCATCGAGATTGAGGTGGATGAGGCGGTCGTTCGAGCGGTCGCAGATCAAAACGCGGGCTGGTTCGTAGCGGTAGTCGAAAGCAAATTTATGAGCGGTGCTGAATTTCCATGGCTCGGCTTTGCCTGCGGTGTTGGATTTGTATTTACCTTCTTTGTCGAAGATGAGGATACGATCGGAGGCGTAGCCATCGATGAGCCAGATGTCGCCGTTCGGTGCGCGGTCTGCGTGAGTGAGGGCGAATTTTTTGCCGACTTCCTCGGGAATTGCGGTCATCGGGATATCCAAGAGGATTTCGCCTTCGGTGGAGAGTTTGATGAAAGCGGATTTTTCGTCTTTCAAGCAAGCGGCGTAGATGACGTCTTTGCCGTCTTCTTGAACCATAGTGAAACCGTGGTGGTTGTTGCGGGCGTTGGGAAGGTTGCGGAGGTATGTGCCTTCTGGTGAGTAGATTTGGATGCCGCTTTTATCGCCACCCATGACGGAGACGTAGAAAAGGCCTTTGGAATCGACATCGATTTCTCCGTGGGAATCGCCGATGTGAGCGAGCCCTTCTGGAGTTTTCAGCCAGTCTTTGTGGTGTTCGAATTCGTGAGCGCTAGCGGCGGTCAGCAGTGCGGCAAGTAGTAGGATTGGTTTCATTTTTTTTAAGTTCGTGGTTCGTGGTTCTTAGTTCTTGGTTGTAAGTTAAAAATTTGAAATTTAAGCGCAGCGTGGGCAGGTGCCGAAGAATTCGAGTTCATGATACAGGCCTTGGTAGCCGGTTTTTTCGCGAATTTCATTTTCGAGTTTATGAACGGGGCAGGGGGCTTGGATAGCTTCGATTTTTCCGCAGCCGGTGCAGATCAGGTAATCGCTGTGTTTTCCGGGTTGGAGCAGGGTGAAATAGGCGGCGCGCTCGTGGAGGCCGAGTCGGCGGATGATGCCGTGTTCGGTTAGGCGCTGGAGCAGGCGGTAGACCGTGGCTTTGTCGCAGAGTCCGGTGAGGCGTTCCGAGCTGCCGAGTTCGGAAAGGGTCATGGGCCGAGGATTTTCAATCAGGGTGGCGAGCAGTTCTTCGAGAGCTTTGGTGCGACGAAGACCCAGTGCGCGGCAGCGTGTGATGGCTTGTTTGAGAGGCGTTTCCGACATGATTCAAAAGAGTTTCGTTTGGGTATCCTCAGGTTTCAAGGGTGGAACGGGTGCACCGATTTTTTCGTAAGCGGCGGGCATGGCGGTGCGGCCACGAGGGGTGCGCTGGATGAAGCCCTGCATGATAAGGAAAGGTTCGTGAACTTCTTCGAGAGTGGCGGCGTCTTCGCCGACCGCGACTGCTAATGAATTGAGGCCAACGGGTCCGCCGCCGAATTTGTAGATCATGGCTTCGAGCAGGCGTTTATCCATTTCATCGAGGCCATCGGAATCGATTTCGATCATGGCGAGTGCTGCTGCCGCGCTGGGCTGATCGATGATGCCGGTGCCGCGGACTTGGGCGAAATCTCGGACCCAACGCAACAGGGCATTCGCGACGCGGGGGGTGCCGCGGGAACGTGAGGCGATTTCGAGAGCGCCGGGTCGGTAAATTTCCGTATCTAACAAACCGGCGGAGCGCTCGATGATGTCGGCGAGTTCTTCGCGGTTGTAGTAATCGAGTCGGTTAACCAAACCGAAGCGTGAGCGCAGCGGAGCGGTGAGCATGCCGGAGCGGGTGGTGGCACCGACGAGGGTGAAGCGGGGGAGATTGATCTGGATGGAACGGGCGGAAGGGCCGGAATCGATGATGATATCGAGTCGGTAGTCTTCCATGGCGGGGTAGAGGTATTCTTCGATCGCGGGATGGAGGCGATGGATTTCATCGATGAACAGGACGTCGCCTTTTTTGATGTTGGTGAGGATGCCTGCGAGGTCACCTGCCTTTTCGATCTGTGGGCCAGAGGTGGTGTGCATCTGGGTTCCCGCGGCTTTGGCGATGAGGTTGGCGAGGGTGGTTTTCCCTAGGCCTGGAGGTCCGGAGAGAAGTACGTGATCTAGGACATCACCACGTTGTTTCGCGGCTTCCAGCATGAGCAGGATGCGATCTTTGACTTTTTCCTGACCGATGAATTCCGAAAACGCAGGCGGACGCAGCGAGACATCGAAGGGAGTCGGCGGCATTCCGGTGGTTTGTTGGTAAAAGTTCTCGGGCATGAGGTGGAAGGACTTAATGGGAAAAACTCAAAGCAGAGTGAGCTTTAGCGAATCGTTAAAGAATGCAAAGCCAAATGGCTTGGACGGAGCGAAGCGGAGTCAAATGGGGAAGTGCCGAGTGATCCGCCGTCGCAAAAGCTATGGCGGACAGGTCAGTGATCGGTGATCAGAGGGAGAAATACCGTTTTTGGCTCGCTTAGGGGGATCGCCTCGGTCCCATAATTCCTTGTTGTGATGAAACTGTTTTTGATGATTTCCCTGTTCTGTTTGCCGTTGCCTGCGTTCGCTGGCGATTTGGACAACTGGTATTTCAAATTCATTTCAGTGGAGCGTAAGGTAGTTGGTGAAACCTTATCCGCCGATGGAAAAGTCGTCGGAACCTATACCGGCACGACGTCCGGCGAAGCTTCTGCGGATGGTAAGCAGTTCAAAGAGAAATTCGAATACCTCTACATGCCAGAAGAGCATCGGGTGAAAGAGGTCTTGGTTTGGGCGAAAGATGAGAGCGGTAAGTTTCGTTCTACATCTGAGTTTCTAGGGGGCAACAAGTTCACGTGCCAACTCAACATCACAGAAGATCAACAATATCATCTAAAAACGACCTTTGAAGACGGGCGAACCTGCGAGACCATCGCGCAGCTCAAAGAAGACGGCGTGCTCCACGCGGTTGATACAGCGAAAGACAAAGAGGGGAATGTGATGCTCATCCTGAAATACACTAGATCTTAAAATCATGAAACAACTCCGACTTATTTTTCCCATCGTCTGCCTGATTGGTTTGGCGATTTTATTTTTTAACAGACCGACTTCTTCAAAAAGCCAAGTGACGAAGAAGGCTGGTTCAGTTCAGGAAACAGAAGAGGTCGAGGCTAGTCTGCCGATTGACGAGAAGATGCACATTTACCTCCTTATCGGTGAGATGAATACGGGAATGAGTTTGATAGATCCGAAAAATGGTGGATTGATTGATCGCGGCTTTAACTACAAAGATGGAAAATGGGATACGATATTGGATGGATCCTTGCCGGAGAATGCTTTTGTTAGAAAAATGATAGAGCAAGATAAGGCGATCAGGATTGGCTTGGTCACCAGCACGCGGGAAAACACGAAAATCGATGATTGGTTGGATAGAAAGAATCCTTCAAATCGGGAATACCGACAGCTTCTGAGAGATGCGCTTAAGGATGGAGAACTTAAGGGTGTGTTGTGGTTTATGGGAAATAACGAGATACCGGAAGGACTTGTTGATAAAATGAAATCATTTGTGAGCGATCTTCGCAGTCATACTAAAGATCCGAACCTGCCTTTTGTATTTGGTCAGGTTCGGGATTCTCCTGAAATTCAGGCACAGTTAGCTAAATTTCCGGAGAGCGTTCATCTGGTATCTATCGCCAGTTCTGATGGACTTGCCTCGGAACGTGGAGTGCGCACCATGAAAAGTCAGGTGTTGTCAGGTGAACGCTGTGCCGAGCAAATGCAAAGCTTACGAGTGGTTTACGATAAAGTCACGCCCAAGGCACCGACCGATCTCAAGTTGATCGATCCGCATGTGCATGCGATGTCGGTCACGCCGCTGGGATTACGCGCGGTGGCGACCTGGATGGAGGAGAGAAATGTGGAGCGCTGCATTGTGAGTCCGCTAAATCACAAAGGCTCTCGTCCGCAAACCGAAGAAGAGTATCAAATTCTGTTAGAAAACTTCCGTCCGTATAAAGGTAAAATCGATCGCATGTGCATCATTAGGGCTGGCGAGGTAAAATCGGCGGACGAAGCGCTGACGATTTTAAAACGCGAGGTCGCTGACGGAGCGATCGCTTTCGGAGAACACTACGGGGAGAATCTGATGTTCGACGATCCACAGAATCTGATGCTTTACGAGGCCTGCGAAAAAGTTGGGTTGCCGGTCATGTTTCACATCGACCAAAATAAAAACATGGTCGAGCAGGGGATGGAGCGGGTGGATAACGTTTTGAAAAAATATCCCAAGTGCAACCTCGTGGCGCATGCGTATTGGTGGCGGCAGTTGGCGAATGGAACATGTGATCGCCAGCTTCAGGAACATCCGAATTTATATGCCGACATGTCGGGTTCGGTGGTGGTTGATGTGCTCAATCGGGATCGTGTTTATGCACGCGAGTTTTTGATTCGGAATCAGGATAAGATTCTTTGGGCAACGGATGAAGGTTGGTGGTCTTTCGGTAGCAAAGAAAAACAAATGAACCAGCATTACACCTTTTTAGAAGGACTTGATTTGCCTGATGAGGTTCGCCGGAAAATTTACAGGGAGAACTCGGAGAAGGTTTATGGGCTTAATACTCGCAAGAAGTGAGAATTTTTACCGCAGAGAGGCAGAGGTCACAAAGCAGTGTAAGCGTTAGCGAATTTCACATGGAGGAGAATCCGTAACTGCTTGGACGGAGCGAAGCGTAGTCAAAGGGAACGAGGAGGAGAAGTTAGAAATTGGCTTGGGTTATGGAAAAGCCGGCTGGAAGCGCGGCTCTCCAATATTATTCTGGCTGATTTCGCATGAAGTCGGCGACTTGGGCGAAGAGGGCGTCTAGGAATGAGCGGGCGAATGGAGGGACTTGGGTTTCGTCCATGGCCTCGCCCATGAGTTTGAGCCAGCGATCGCGTTCGGGGATGCCGATGCGGAAATGGATGTGGCGCATCCGTAATCTTGGATGACCGCGCTTTTCCATGTAAGTATTAGAATGTCCGAGGCGGAATAGCATGAACTCGGCGAGTCGTTCTTCGGAACCTTCCCAATCATCATTCGGATACATCGAGCCGATGAGTTCGTCGGTGCGGACGCGTCGGTAGAAAGCGGCGACCATGGCGCGGATGCCGGCTTCGCCACAGGCTTTCATGACGTCTTGTTCGGTGGGGGTAAGCATAATTACATTCCCGCTTCAGCCAGACGTTCGGTCATTTCGGATTTCATGAGTTCGGCGGTCATTTCTGTTAGGTCGCCAGACATGATCGCATCGAGGTTGTGGGAGGTGAAGCCGATGCGGTGGTCGGTGCAGCGGGATTGCGGAAAGTTGTAGGTGCGGATTTTTTCAGAGCGATCCCCGGAACCGATGAGTGAGCGGCGGTTTTCTGAATAGGCGGCTTGTTGCTCTTGGAGTTTTTTCTCGTAGAGGCGTGAGCGCATAATATCGAGTGCCATCTCGCGGTTTTTGATTTGGGAGCGACCGTGTTCGCAACGGACGTAGAGGCCGGTGGGGATGTGGAAAATTTGGACAGCGGAGTCGGTGGTGTTGACGTGTTGTCCGCCCGCACCGCCGGAGCGGCAGACTTCGATGCGGAGGTCTTCTTGTTTCATTTCGACATCGACCTCTTCCGCTTCTGGAAGAACCGCGACCGTGATGGTGGAGGTGTGGATACGGCCTTGGGTTTCGGTGGCAGGAACGCGTTGGACGCGATGCACTCCGGATTCGTATTTCATGTGGCGGAAAACTTCGTCGCCGGTAACTTTGAGAATGACTTCTTTGAAACCGCCGACCTCAGAAGGTGAGCTTTCGAGGTGTTCGGTTTTCCAACCTTTGGCATCGGCGTAACGCTGATAGGCGCGCATCATTTCACCGGCGAAGAGTGAGGCTTCGTCGCCACCGGCACCGGCGCGGATTTCGATCAGCGCATCGCGGTCTTCGTTGGGATCGGCTGGGAGCAATGCGTATTGCATGTCCTCGCGGAGTTTCACGAGAGATTTTTCGAGCTCGGGAATTTCCTCTGCGGCCATGGCAGAAAGCTCTTTGTCATCGGAGCGGGCGAGCTCTTGGTTATCGGTGAGTTGCGCTTCGGTGTTCTGCAAATCATCCCAAACTTTCAGAGTTTGTTGAAGCTTACGATGCTCGCGAAGGATTTCGGTGGCGCGTTTCGGATCGTCGAAAAGATTCGGATCGCCGATAGCTTCTTCGAGTTCACGAAAGCGATCTTTGCGTTTGGCGATGAGTTGGGAGTAGTCCATTTTCTATGTAAAATCTGAAATATTCTTACCGGGTCGCAATGACTTGTGAGGTGAAACCTTTCAAGTAGGAGGTTTCCGGAAGGGATATTAACACCGGGTGATCGGCGCGTTGGGTGTGCTCGGCGACGAGGCGGAGGGATTTTTTCGCATCGACTGAGGCATCGGCGAGGTTTTCCAGAAACAGTTCGCGTGAGGCGTGGTGGGAGCAGCAGAAGGTGGAAAGGAGTCCGCCTTTTTCTAACAGCTTGAGCGAGCGGAGATGGATTTCTTTGTAACCCCGCATCGCATCCATCAATGTCTTTTTGTTTTTCGTGAAACTCGGCGGATCCAGGATGATGAGGTCGTATTCCGGTTGGGCTGCTTTCAAGAAATCGAAGACGTTGGCTTCGATGACATCGATGGAGAGGTTATTGAGCTCGGCGTTTTTGCGAGCGGCTGCGCAGGCGGATGCGGAGATATCCACGGCGGTGACTTTGGCTGCACCTGCTTTGGCACAAGCGAGAGCGAAGCCGCCTTGGTTGGTGAAGCAGTCGAGCACGCGTAGGCCTTTGGAACATTTAGCGACTTCGTTGTGAGCTTGAAGTTGATCGAGGTAGAGTCCGGTTTTTTGTCCGTCGACCAGATCGATTTCGAAATCCAAGCCATTGGCGTGAACCATGAACGGGCCGGGATTTTCGCCATACATGAGTTCAATGCCGGGCTCCATGCCTTCGGCTTTGCGGGACGACGAATCGTTGCGGAGAGTGATGGATTTCGGTGCGAGGATTTCGATCAACGCATCGCGGATGAGATCTTTGCGCAGATCCATGGCGAGAGTGAGCGTTTGGACGGAGAGGTGATCGCCGTAGCGATCGACGATGAGACCGGGGATGCCATCGGACTCCGACCACACGATGCGGCACAGGGTTTCATCGAGGTCCGGTGTTTCGATGCGGAGATTGAGTGCTTGGCGGATTCGGCGGATGAAGAAATCGGCATCGAGGTCTTGGCGGCGACGTGAGAAACGACGAGCGACGATCTGGGAGGCGGGATTGTAGATGGCTGAGCCTAGGGGGCGGTCGCGGAAATCTTTGAGCGTGATCACATCTCCTGGCTGTGGATTGCCAAATGATTTTTTGATTTCGGAAGCGTAAATCCATTCGTGGCCATGAAAAATTCTGGCGCGAGGGGCGATGATAAGGCCGGGCATGGAGCACAGACTAAGTATCAAATCACAAATCACAAATCTCAAATTTAAGATCAGTGAACTAAGTCAAAGTTGAAGGATTGACATACGATGCTTGGAACGATTGTTTCAAAAGCATGCGCGTTTTGAAAGTTCCTGAATCTGGCCCGAAGAGAAATTTGTTGGATGCGACTGAGCGTTTGGTGGTTGAGAAGGGTTTTGATCTAGTTTCGGTGCGCGATATCACTGGAGCGATTAAAGCGAACGTTGCAGCGGTGAATTACCATTTCGGCAGTCGTGAAGGACTGGTGGATTTGGTGATGTCCCATGTGATGGAAGCGGTTGATGCGGCCCGGGTTGAGGCTTTGGAACATTCAGCGCGACTGGAGTCGTGCGGTCCAGTCGAGGAGATCGTCAGCGCGTATGTGAATTCGGTTCTGAGCGCTGCGGGTCGGCTGGAGATGGATCTTCCATTTTTCCTGAAACTGGCGGGTCGGGTGATGGTTTTTCCGACTGTGCTTATGTCGCAGACATTGGCAACTGGCCGGAAGCAGATGAACGATTTGTATATTAAAGCGATCTCTGGTGCGGTTCCGCAAATGGCCGCCGCTGACTTGGAAGCGGCGTGGGCGTTCTTCGAGGCGGGGCTGGGTCAGTCATTAGTGAACCTTCGGTCCGATCTCGCGCCATCCGTTCAGGCGGAGCATTGGATTCGTTTTGGGGTGCGCGGTTTGGCAGGAATTGGGATTTCACAAAAGGTAGATCAAGCAGATCAGATAGATCAGGCAGATTCGACTGATGCGGCTGATGCGACCGATCTGTCTGATAAAACCGAGCCAACTATTCCAGTAGCTGAGCCTGAAACCCCAGAAATTCCCAAGCCAGCGAAAGCTCCGAAGGCGAAGCCTAAGAAGCCGGATGATCAATCGATGATGTTCGATTTTTAATTTTCTAGGAACTTATCTGCTAAAAACTTGACTCCTTCTGGTTTTTCGGCAGTTTTCCCGCCCCGCGCGTTGGCACGTGTGGACAACCAAATCTTCTTATGAAAAAGGATCTTCATCCAAAATACAATCCAGTCGTCTTCGTTGATATGACCACTGGCGCACGCTTCATCACTGGTTCAACCAAGACTTCCGATAAAAAAGAAGTCATCGACGGTGTCGAGCACTCCGTGATTTCCGCTGGTATCACTTCCGATTCCCATCCGTTCTTCACTGGACAGAAACAATTCGTGGATACCGAAGGTCGCATCGACAAGTTCCAGAAGCGTTTCGGAGCGGTCCGCCGCGTCGGCAAGCCAAAGGTTGGCTAAGCCGCAGAACGAAACCATTTCGTTCCTCTCAAAAAAACGATGTCCTAAACGGCGTCGTTTTTTTATTTAAACTCTGTTCACCAAATCTTTGTGTTAGCCAAACGCATCATTCCCTGTCTCGACGTCACCAATGGCCGTGTGGTCAAGGGTGTGAATTTCGTCGATCTGATTGATGCGGGCGATCCGGTGGAATGCGCGATTGCTTATAATGAACAGGAAGCGGACGAGTTGGTTTTCCTGGACATCACCGCGTCATCTGATGCTCGTGAGACGATGGTGGATGTGGTGCGGCGCACGGCAGAACAATGTTTCATCCCGTTGACCGTGGGTGGTGGGATTCGCTCGGTTGAAAACATGCATACTATGTTGCAGGCCGGAGCGGACAAGGTTGGCATTAACACCTCGGCGGTGATGAATCCGAATTTGGTCGATCAAGGAGCGAAAGCATTTGGCAACCAATGCATCGTCGTGGCGATTGATGCGAAGCGCGAAGGTCCCGGAAAATGGGGAGTTTACACGCATGGAGGCAGAACGCCGGTGGGGCTGGATGCGGTGGAATGGGCGAAAGAAGTTTGGCGACGCGGGGCGGGGGAGATTTTGCTGACATCGATGGATGCGGATGGCACTCAAGCGGGTTACGACTGCGAGCTAACCGCGGCGATTTCATCCGCGATCGGGATTCCAGTGATTGCTTCAGGCGGAGCGGGGAATTTGGATCACATGGTAGAGGTGCTGGAAAAAGGTAAGGCGGATGCCGTGCTTGCGGCGTCGATTTTCCACTTCGGGATGCATACCGTGGGTGAAGCGAAGAAGCATTTCGCAAAACACGGTGTTCCAGTTCGGCCGAGTTTTAGGAATCCAGCCTAACTTCCCTTCTTGCAGTGTGCGGGGAGAACGCTAGTTTTTCCACGATGAGCAGGCGTGCGCGAAGAAAAAAAGGAGCGGGTAAGAATCCTTGGCTTGGAAAGATTTTAGTCGTCTGCGGCGCATTGATTTTGGTGGCTATCGGCGTGGGTTATCTTGGATTACGAGCGTACCTCCACAGCGATGGGTTTCGGAAATTCCTATCGGCTGAAGTCAGCAAGGCTGCTAAAATTGATGGAAATTTCGCTTCGTTTTTCTGGGATGGTTTGGCGGTGGAGACCGAGCGCTTCGAAGCTACAGGAAAGGGTTTTGTGAATGATGTGTTGGCTGAACGTATCGGCACAGAGATTGGTTTCGGTGGAGTGGGAAGAGGAGTTTGGGAGGTGAAATCGACGCGAATCAGTCGTCTGCAATTGAGTTTAAACATAGTGCCACCCAGTGAACCGGTGGTGGTTGAACCGGCGCCACAGATAAAAGTGGTTAGCAAAAAACAACCCGGTTGGGTTCCCAAAGATGTAGAAATGGAGTCGTTAGAAATTGGCGACCTGGGCCTTCAGATCATCACCAAATTAGGTCTGGCAACGGCTAAAGGCATGAGTGTGATGGTAACGCCAGCGGGTGGAAAGCAGGCATACACCGCAGAAATCGTTGGTGGTAAGATCAATCTACCGATTGCACGGGCACCTGAACTTCGTGTGGAACGCATCGAAGCAGCCTATCGTGATGGTAGTGCATTTGTCAAAAAGGCTGAGCTTACAGCATGGAAAGAAGGACGTATTATTGCTTCTGGCGAATCGAATTTTGCACGAAAAACTCATGCCTATGATGGGAATGTTGAGGGTGTGGAATGCAATGAAGTTTTGAATGAGAACTGGGCAAGGCGGTTGACCGGCGATGTAAGTTCCACTTTCAAATATAGCAGAATGAGTAGCTCTCAGGTGGTCTCTGGTGATTTAAAAATCACTAATGGCACTTTGACTGCGCTGCCTATGCTCGATGCTTTGGCCGCGTATGCGGATACGCGCCGATTTAGAATTCTCCAACTCAACGATGCACGCACGAAGTGGCAAGTGGCGAATGGTGAATTGTTGCTAACAGACTTGGTGTTAGGCAGTGAGGGACTCATTCGCTTGGAAGGAAGTTTATCGATCAAAGGTGAGAATATTGACGGTAGCTTCCAGCTTGGGTTGATTCCTGGAACTTTGGCACGCATCCCAGGTGCGGAAACGCATGTGTTTCAACCCGGAAGGTTCGGGTTACTATGGGCGCCTATTCGCGTGACAGGAACGCTTTCCGATCCGAAAGAAGATCTCACCCAGCGTTTAACTGATGCCGCTGGCGCGCGGATGTTCGAAATGCTTCCAGAGACAGGTGATAAAGTTTTCAAATTCACTCGCAATGCACTTGGTGAATCGCCGATCCAAATTATCGAGAAGGGCACTGAAGTTATCGACAAAGGAGGGGAAGTGATCAAAGGTGCCCAAGGAATTTTTAAAGGGCTTTTGGGTAACTGAGCCTGATTCTAATACCCAGTTAAACTAATATGAAAACCAATATGAAATTCGCAGTGCTTGTTTTAAGCGGGCTCGTCTCCATCCAAGGCCTCTTTGCTGAAGAGGTAAAACCACTCAAAGCGTTGTTGCTCACCGGTGGTTGCTGCCATGACTATGCTGCGCAGAAAGATATTTTGAAAACCGGTATCGAGGCACGAGGAAACATAGTCGTGACTCAAATCCATACGGACAACAAGACGGTGAAACCGGATCTCCCTATCTACGGAATGCCGGAATACGCCAAGGGTTATGACGTCGTGATTCACGATGAATGCGCAGCCGGCATCAGCGAAGACGCGCAAGTGAAAGGTGTTCTTGCTCCACACAAAGCCGGCACACCCGGAGTGAATCTTCATTGCGCCATGCATTCCTACCGCATTGGTGAATTCAAAAAACCTGTTGCAGAAATCGGAACTCCGACCTCGCAGTGGTTCGAGTATCTCGGGTTACAATCGACAGGTCACGGTCCTCAGAAACCGATTGCGATCACCTATGTGGATAAAGAGCATGCGATCGTAAAAGGTCTGGCAGATTGGACTACTGAAAACGAAGAGCTTTATAACAACCTCAAAGTTTTTGATACCGCGCATGTGCTCGCGAAAGGGAAGCAGGGGGATCAGGAGACAGTGGTAACCTGGACGAACAATTACAACGGCACCCGTGTTTTCAATACGACACTCGCACATAATAACATCACCGTTGCAGACGCCCGTTACCTTGATCTCGTGACTCGTGGTCTTCTCTGGGCCTGCGGAAAAATCGATGACAGCGGCAAAATCGCCGCAGGCTACGAGCCTAAACCGGTGAAATGATTCATTCGCCTATCTTTATGAGAAGCGCAGTCGCTTAGGTGACTGCGCTTTTTTAGTTCCAATCAGCAGACAATCTGGATTCTTGATTGTCTTATCAGCTAAGTTGGTTCATTTAAATTGCTCATTATCGAAACCCTCCAAACCTATCTGAAAATAGATTCTCTTTAACCCTATGAACCTTTACATTCTCGGCCTTTTGATAGCTCTCAATCTTGCTGTCGCCGCCAATCCTACCGATCTCACTTTCACGAAATTCGCTGGTAGTGACGTTGCCCCATCACCTGCCTGTCTTTGTGTTGCCGCAACCGGTGAGGTGTATGTCGGTGTTGACCTCCTGGGCTCTCTGGGCAAAGGACCGGGCAAAGGTCGCATCGTCCGCCTTGTCGATACCGATCAAGATGGCATAGCCGACAAGCACACGGTTTATGCAGAGGTCGACAATCCGCGCGGCCTAATCTCCTTCGGCGATAAGCTCTATGTTCTACACACCGTCATTCCAAAGGACACCGGTATTCTGACCGGAATGCACCTCTCGGTTCTCGAAGATAAAGACCACGACGGTGTAGCGGATGGACCACCAAAAATCCTGATCCATGACATCTCAGTCGCCAAACACAACCAAGACCGCGGCGCTGACCACACCACCAATGGTATCCGCATGGGCATCGATGGCTGGATCTACATCGCCGTGGGTGATTTCGGATTCGTAAACGCCAAAGGTGCAGATGGAACCACACTCACCATGCTCGGCGGTGGAGTCGTTCGTGTCCGCCCCGACGGAACCGAAATGGAAGTCTACACGCACGGGCTCCGCAACATTTACGACGTCGCCATTGATCCGTTCATGAACATTTTCACCCGTGGCAATACCAACGACGGCGGCGGTTGGAACGTTCGCTTTATCCACCACATCCAGTCTGGTGAGTACGGCTATCCTATCCTTTTCAAAAACTTCACTGATGAGATCCTCCCTGCACTCGAAGATCTCGGCGGCGGTTCCGGCACTGGCTCCCTTTTCCTTGATGAGCCCACTTGGCCTGAGAAATACAACAAAACCCCGATGATGGCTGACTGGGGTCGTAACCAGATCTTTATCCACAGACTGACTGCCGATGCTGCGTCATTCACCCAGAAGCCCGAGGATTTCATCGGACTCTCACAACCTACCGACCTTGATGTTGATGGTTCAGGACAACTTTTCATAGCTGCTTGGGAAGGTGCTGGTTACAAAGGAAATCCCGAGCGCGGCTTCGTTCAGCGTGTCGTTCCGAATGGCTGGACATACAAACCGTTTGCAGACTTGGAGAAACTGGCTCCCGATGCGCTGGTGAAAGGCATCGCCAGTGAGAGTGCCACAAACCGTATTGCCACCCAACAGGCGATTCTAACTCGTGGCGACAAGGCCCTTGGTTCCGCGATTCTGGCGATTGCTCAGGACGCCAAGAATCCGCTGGCTGCACGCGTCGCTGCCATTTTCACCTACAAGCAACTTCTCGGTGTTGCCGCCAACCCGACACTGCTGAAACTTGCTGACGATTCTGCTCTAACAGAATTCGCCCTCCGTGCTGCCGCAGATCGCATCAAACAGAACGCCGAGCTTCCGCTTGAGCCATTTGAGAAAGCCCTCGCTGGCTCGAATCCGCGCGTTCAGGCTGCCGCCGCCGTTGCACTCGGTCGCATCGGTAAAAAATCCGCAGCCAAAGCATTGCTGACTTTAGCGATTCCGCCCGTCAGCAAACCAGCTGGCGCCACTGTACCCAAAGCTCCGCTTTTTGAGAGTCAAAAGATCTCAGGCACACAGAGCGCTGATATTGAAATTAGCCTTCTTGGCGTCAACAACCTTTACCTCGTCGTGGAAGATGGTGGTGACGGCAACGGTGGCGACCATGCCGGTTGGTTTGATCCCATCTTCACGAATCGAGAGGGCAAAGAAGTGCCTTTGACGAAGCTCAAATGGAATTTTGCCAGCCAAGGCTGGGGTAAAACCGAGGTCAATAAATCACCGGATGGCAAGGCTTTACAACGTGCAGACGGAAAACCTTACACCCAAGGCATCGGGACTCATGCTTATTCCGTGATTCATTACGTGATTCCAGGAGCCATGGAAAAACTCAAGGTTACAGCCGCGCTTTGTTCCTCCAAGAACCCTGAAGCGGTCGTAAATTTCAAGATTCTTTCTGAGCCACCCGCAGGAATACCCATTCCCAAAGAAGGCCCGCACGCCACACCGAATTCGTCCGTCATCGTTCCTCACCTTGCAATTCATTCATTGGTCACTCTTAAGGCTGTTGATGACTGCCTCGCCGCCGTCGGTGGACCAAGTAGCAATGGAGCACTGCGCGCGCTACACCTGATGCACGATCCCTCTGTCGTCGATGGACTCCTTGCCAAATACGCAGCCTCGACCGATCCAGCGCTTAAGAATCAGATTCTAACAGCTCTTGCTCGCCTATACTCCAAGGAAGCTCCTTATGACGGATCTTGGTGGTGGAACACCAAGCCCGATACTCGTGGCCCTTATTACAAGCCTATCCTATGGACCAAATCTGCTGACATTGAGAAGCGCTTCCGCGATCTATGGGCCACAGCCGATGCCGATCAGAAAACCTTCCTTACCAGTATTGCTAACAAACATCGCATGAATCTCGAAGGCATTGGAGAAGTTGAGAAAACCGGCGGCAAGAAGGAAAAAATCATCGGCGAAATCTCCATTGAGAACGTCATGCTCGCCCTCGATAAGCTCAAGGGAGATCCTGCTAAAGGTCGCGAACTGATGAAATCACAGGCTTGCATCGCCTGTCACAGTATCGCTGAAAACGACCCGAAACGAGGTCCGGATCTCAATAAAATCGGTTCTGTCCTCGATCGCGAAGCGATCGCCGAGGCTATTCTTAAGCCCGATGCTGGCATCGCCAAATCTTGGGTCGATGTTACCACTAAAGATGGGACAACTATTCAAGGCACTGTCGTTGAACAGTCCGAGACTCAAGTCATCATCCGTAACATCGCAGGCATACCTACCACCCTCAAGCCAGCCGACGTGAAGGAAATCAAACCCTCTGCATCCACCTTGATGGGACCACATTTGCTAGATGCGCTAACCATGGATCAGTTCGCAGATGTTATCTCCTACCTGCACTCTCTCAAATAACTCGCTCCCTTTGTTCCAACAGCATTTCACGTGGGTTTTCACGAGGGATATTTTTAGATTTCCGTTTGTGCGCGTTCCATCGATGTCCGGCATTTCTTATGGATTCGAAGTGCCTGCGTTTGAAAATGGAGCGTCCAAAATTTTTGGCGGGAATCAATATCATCTTGCCCATTTAAATTTAATATTAGAAGAATACCTAATACATGGGTATAGAGATTGAAAGTAAGGTTTTCTCTCGGACGTCGCTGCTTGAGCAACATCCAACGATGGAAGTTTTCATAGATCCGGGCTATACGTTGACCGGAGGTGGTGCATGGATTGAATATGAAGAACCTGGCAATTTACTCGTTCAAAGTTATCCCATTCAGTGTAGAGATGGCAAATGGTCAGGTTGGAAAGCTTACGGCAAGGATGCATGGGAATCTTCCAAGGCAATCATCACGACTTATGCGATCGGGATTAAGGTCACCAAAGATGGTGAATTAATACCAATCGAACAAATGGTATTTTACTCAGATACAACTAAATCAGAACTGCCTTCGACGCCAGATCATGATGGTTGGGTTGCTGTGGGAGGTGGTGTAAAATGCGAGCAGAATGTTTTTGAGAACGTGATGCTTTCAGAGACAGCACCATTTCGTGGAACTCCTAATCCTGAAGAGAGCTTTCACACAATTTGCGCGTGGTATGGATCGAAACAGTATTGCTTCAGCCCAACCAGTAACCGAGGCCCAACAGGTGGGGGCACTATTTCAACTTATCTGATCGCAATCCGTGCAGATGGGATCTTGTTTCAAACTCGTGTTCTCTGTGAGAAAAGTGAACTCGCACCTCGACCTAAAGCCGAGGTTCTTGCTCAAGGTGGGGTTGTGGTCTCCGGTGGTGCAGTCGATAAGCAAACCGATCTGAGCTACACTGATTTCGCGGATCACAGCGTGAACATGCTCACCGCAACATACCCAGTATACGATGAAGTTTCCTTGGATAAGATCCATGGCTGGAAAGCAGCCGGTAAAGATCACCACTTCACCAGTCACTCAAATCTGAGAGTTTATTGCGTGACTCTGAGTGCGGAGTAGAAACGGTAAGGTCAACCGGCTCGGTTGATTTTGAGGCGATGATTCAACAAAGACGAATCATGTCTTTAATGAATTGATACCAGAGGAAAATCATCCCGCGTTTGGAGTATTGAAAATTGCCATCGCCGGTGAGTTGGATGATTCCGGATTTTAGGTTGTGATCGACCTGTTGGTGCATCTCGGACTCGATATTTTCTTCTAACAGTTCCGGGTCTGGTATCAGAAGATCATTTGAATTGATGTTCATTTTCCCAAGAAACTGGCGATGATCTTTAAGAATTTGGTGGAAGCAGGATTTCTCACATGGGACGTGATTCCACTTTAATTTTGGACAACAACGAAGGGTCGGCGCGAAAGGGAAGTTGGTGGTTCGCCAAATTTTACCGGTCGTGTCGGTGGAGGTGATGGAGATGAAAGCGAAGGCGACATCGTCTTGCTCGCACAAGCATACCGATGCGACCGCGCGTTCTTCTGGATGCCAGAACAAACGGAAGTGTTGCTGCATGCCAGACCATTGCCAGCCACAATCGGAGACGTGTTCGAAACCTGCCTCTTCCATACCTGCTGCTGCTTCCACGGCGTTTGGGAAAAACGAAGGGTTAGGAACTTGGCGATGGCGTAGCCGATTCTCTAAAGGCATGCGCAGCCGGCGCACATGGGTGAGAAGCTCGATCCATGGCAGGAAAAACCACAAGCTCGCCCCAGCGATCCCCGCGAAGATGTTTCCACTGATGAAATAGAAAAAGCAGAAACTCGCAAACAGGAAGACGAAGGCTCCGATTTTACGCGATAGGTTTTTGCGGGATGAGCGCATTGCCATCGCTAAAACGAAGAGCCCGATGACGATTAAGGTTTCACGCATGTGGAATAGGAAATTCTAAACTCTAAACTTTAAATCTCAATGAAGTGTTTAAAATTTCAGCGGGTTAGGGCGTCCATGAGATATTTCGACGGACGGAAGTTTTCGATGAGGATTTCCTGTTTCCCTCCGCGGTTCATGCGCACTTGGCTGACGTTAAAATTCGGCGTTTTGTGCGGGGCGAACAGGATGTCGTCATGGGTGGCGTTCTCATGTTTTTTGAACATGTTTGGTAGAATGTCGCCGCCGAGATGGTCATCGCGACCCGTGGCGAGGTGGCAGGTGCCGAGTACTTTTTCATCCTGAATGTCTGCATAAGAAACCGGCAGGACTTGAGTGCCGAACCCGAGTTCGCCGAGCGTGCCGGTCATCGGATCATCTGTGAGGCGTTGGTTGTGGGCGTCGATCGTCGCTTGGTTACCTTCGATCAAGGTGGAGCGGTAAATGCTGCGGTCTTTCACGTCTAATACACCGAGCGTGCCGTCCTCGTATTTCATTGGAAACTGGCCGTTGGCGTTGGTGGGGACGAAATAGACTTCGCCTGCGGGAAGGTTCGCGATGTCGGGTTTTTCACCGAGGCAGAGACCGTGGGATTTTTGTGCTTCCTGTTGATCGAGTTCGAGGGTCGCGGTGAGGACGCGGCCGTCTTCGAGGGTGAAATCGATTTCCATCGAATCCGCCTTGTTCAGGGCTAGACGCATTTTTTCCGCGTCTCGGGAGACTTCACGGTAATCGACTGCAAGGCCGGAGTTTAAGATCACGTCATTGAGCCCGTGGAGGGTGGCTCCACGGAAGCCGTATTCTTTGGCTTTTGCCGTGAGCGGCGCGGTGGCGGAGAAGGTTGAGATACAGAGGATCAGATCGTAGTTCGGATAGATATCCTGATCTAGCGAGAGGAGTTTGCCATCGGTGTTCCAGACTTCATCGGAAAGATCGAGGTTGGATCCCTTGGTGCAGCGGTAAGCGAACATTTCACCACCCGACATCCCGAGCTTGTCCATCGCATACTCCTGAAGCGCTGTGTAGAAATACTTGTGGGCGTTTTTCTGAACCGGAAAGCCCGACTCCGTGAGGAAATGGAAATCTTTGATGTGAGCCTCTGGCTGGTCGAAGTCGATCAGGATGCAGACCTTGCAGCTTTGGGTGGGCTCGAAAACCGTGTGAAGGAGCCGAACAATATCGAACTCGGGAAACTGCCGTTTTTCAGGATGAAGAAGAATCTCTGGCGAGAGATAATCCGGCGGGGTGGCAAAAGTTGTAGCTGGCATAGTTTCGGAACTTAAAACCTTGTGACTCCACCGCAAGTGGCGATTTTTGAAAAATCATAGCTTTGATAAAATAAGGGATTTTAGGCCATTAGAGCGGGTTACGAACAGGTGTAGCCGTGGGAGCGACAAGATTTTGTTGAATGATTTGTGATAGAATGGGCTGTTCCACCCCTCCGTTTGCTCCTGTGAAATAATTTCTGAACAGGAGGAAACGGAGGGCACTTCGCACTTTGCTTACGATTTTTGAATCTGTTTGAAGAGTTTGGAGCACAAAGGAAGAGCGGTCTGCTTCCACAATCTGTAATCCATCAACTAACTCTACAAATCCAGATCTATATCCCCTTGGATTTTCATCTGCTCGAGAAAGGAGCTCTTGTCATCTAAAGAATCCCAGACAGCCCGTGTTACGTAGAGTGGTGCCTCGGCGCGGGCGGCGATGGCTAAGCAATCTGAGGGTCGGGCATCGAGCTCGATGATTTTCTTTTCCATGATCTCGTTTTCCGCTGTGAGGATCAAACGGGCATAGAAGACATCGCCATCGACCGCGTTGATGACCACCCGTGAAACCTGCGCCCCAAAAGCTTGGAGCGTCAGCATGTAGAGATCGTGGGTGAGGGGACGCGGCGTTTTTTGCCCAGTCATCACCGTATTGATCGAAAGCCCGACCGCAGGATCGATGTAAAACAATATCACTTTCGATCCATCCCCAAGAAAAACGGCACAACCCGCCTGAGTCGGCAAGAGGGCAATCAACTCAACACGGACAAGATTCGGCATGAAGACACCTTGGGCGTAATTGATTCAAAGTCGATGGGAAAGACGTGGATTGCAGAGCGGCTCTCAGTCAGAACGAAAATCGGGGTTCCTTTCAGGATTCGAGATTCCGCTGCATGAACTTCCTCGACTGTCTCACATATTTCAGTGCCCAGTCTTTGACTTTGGATTGTTCTTCTTCGGATAGTTGGCGGACGACTTTTGCTGGGGAGCCGAGGACGAGTGAACCTGGTGGAATGATGGTGCCGCCGGTGACTAGGGCGCCGGCGCCGATGATGGAGCGTTCGCCGATGACGGCTCCGTCTAGGATGATGGCGCCCATGCCGACCAAAACTTCGTCTTTCACTTCGCAGGCATGCAAGATGGCGGAGTGGCCGACGGTGACGAGTTTTCCAACGTAGCAACCGAAGTCGTCGGATAAGTGGATGACGACGTTGTCTTGGATGTTAGATTGGGCACCGATGACGATTTCGTTGATGTCTCCGCGCAGGGTGGAGTTGTACCAAACGCTGGCTTCTTCGTGGATCGTGACGCGGCCGATTACATCCGCGCTGCCCGCGATGAATGCGGAGGGGGCGATTTTTGGACTGAAATTTTCGTATGTTTCGATGGCCATCTGAATAGTGAATGGTGAATAGTGAAGAGTGAAAGAAGAGCGAGTTTTTACGAGCAATTAGAATATTGGCAAAGCAGAGTGTGTGACAGGCAGAGAGGGAGATAGATTTTAAATCATTTCACCATTCACCATTCACTCTTCACTATTTATTTCTTCAACTCCCCTTGCGTGTACATCTGTCCCGGTGATCGTTCTTTGGTGGCGTTGCGGATTTCTTTGACGGTGGTTTCGTTGACTTGAGGGGAGCGGTTGCTCCAGTTGGCGCGGATGTAGGTGGCGACGTCTGCGATGTCTTGGTCTTTTAGGGTGGGGTTTTGACCGAGGCCGGGCATGACGCCGAGTGGGGTGAAGGTTTTACCATTGATGTCGATGGGGCCGCTGAGGCCGTGGAGGAGGACTCGGACGAGGCGCTGTGGATCGCCGGTGACCCAATCGGATTGATCGAGTTGTGGGCCGAGGTTTTCGAGTCCTGCACCATCGGCACCGTGGCAACCGATGCAGGCAGCGGTGGTGGTGAAGAGGGATTTGCCGCGTTGGTAGGACGCAAGGTGATCGCCTTTGAGCAGAGTCGTTGGATCGATCTCTTTTTTCGGGCCTTGCTTGGCTTGGGCGAGCCATTGATCGAAGTTTTTATCTTTGAATCGGCCTTGATTGACTTCTTCAAATAGTTTGGCGGTGTGGCTGAGTCCGGCGATGGCGGCAGAGGCTACTAGATCGACTTTGCTGTGTTTGGTTAGAAGGTTGACCAAAGCTTCTTGGGCGTCGGGGCTGTCGATGGAAGCGAGGGCTTTGGCTTGATAGGGTAGGGTGGCAGGAGTTGCGGTGCTTTTGGTGATGTCATCGACTAACAGTTTCCGTTGGGCATCTGGTATGCTGAGCGATGCGTAGAGCGCGGTGGTGACGAGGTCTTCGTTTCCGGAGGCAAGGGCTGGTTTCAAATGGGAGGCTTCAAGTGCGCCGAGACCTTCGAGAGTCCAGATGAGGTGGATGGAGTGGAGTTCGTTAGTAGGAGATTTGAGTGCGGTGGCGAGCGGTGCGGGGTCGGCTTTGCGGTCGATGAGTTCTTTTTGTGCAAGATCGCGGATGGCTCCGTTAGGGCTGCCGAGTTTTTTGGCGAGGGTTTCCACTGAGTCTTTGGTAAATGCTTCAAATTTTGTTAGAGGAGTTTTTTCTGCGCGGATTCGATAGATGCGACCGTGGCCAACGCCTGGGCCATCGAGTTTGCGATCGAGGGTTTGTTTCCGGAGGTAAGTGGTCATGTAGGTTTTGTGCTGGATGATGCCGTGATACATATCGAGCAGGTAGATCGAGCCGTCGGGTGCGTTGTAAAGATTGACGGGGCGGAAGCGTTCGTCGGTGGATGTTAGGAAATCTCTGTTTTGTAGTGGGTGGGAGCCTTTGAGTTTTCCGTCCTTGGCTTCGATGTTCACGAGTTTGACGAGCTGAGCAGAGGGCTCGCAAATGAAGGCGGCGTTTTGGTAGGATTCAGGAAATTGGTTTCCGCGATAGATCACTGGGCCGCATGCGCCGGTGGCATCGATGAGTTTGTGGGTGTTAGGATCGAGGGTATCGGTGTCGTAGCCATTTTTCTTGGCCATATAAGCGCGGTTGATGGCAGGGGTGACGCGACCTGGATAGACTTTGTTATTTCCGAGGTTAGCGGTGATGGATGCTTTCATGTTCACGGCTGGGTTGCCGCGCAAGAGATTGGGTAGGACGCGATCGCCAACGAGAAGGATGCTGTTGCTGTTATGGTAAAGCCGACCCAAGTTGTCGCGGGTGATTCCCCATTGGCCGCGGTTTTCGGTTTGTTCGCGGGTGAGTTTACCATCCGAGAATTTGTAACGGATGTCGGATTTGGTGTTGTACATCCAGTTATCGATTCCGTACATGAGGCCGTTGGTTTTGTGTTCGACGTTTCCACCGACGGCGAATTTGTCATCGATGACGACCGGTTTGCCATCGGGTTTGTCATCTTTGGATTTCACGAAATAGAGATTTTGTTGATCGCCATAAAGAATGCCGCCGGGCACGATGGCGATGGCGCGGGGAAGGACAATTTGGTCGAGGAAGGTGGTGCGTTTATCGGCGGTTCCATCGCCATCGGTATCTTCAAGAATGGCGATGCGGCCGGTGGGTTTGTCTTCGTCGTTGCCATCGATGTCTATCATGTAGCCGCGCATTTCACAGACCCACATGCGGCCTTTCGCGTCGAAGGCGAGGGCGACGGGTTTTTCGATTAATGGCTCGGCGGCGACCGGCTCGATGATGAAGCCTTTTTCGATGGTGAACGTTTTGAGTGCTTGGTCGACAGAGAGGACGGGAGCTGGAGGGATGAGATCGGCTGGGACGACATCATCCATTTTATCATGACCCTTACGGTTGCCTTGTTGGGCGAGAGCTGATGCTGAAATAAGCAGACCGGAGAGAATGAGTGTCGTGATGCGTTGCATGGGGTTTGCTGGGAAAGATGATTACCGTAGCGAAATATGGGGCTGAATCTATTGGAAAATTTTTGGTGGGATGGGAATGGAAGAAGCGCAAGTGGACTTGCGCGGTCCAGTTATGAAATAGCTCTGGCGAGGCGGGCGGCGGCTTGTTCTAACAATTCCGCAGCGTTTGCGATGGCGTGCTCTAGGGTGACTCCGCTGTTGAGAATGGAATCCATGCCGTCGAAATGTTCTTTTAGTAGTTCTGGGTCAGAGATTTTTCCGGCGAGCGCATAGACGGGGACTCCGTGTTTGCGGGCGAGTTGGGAGACGCCGATGGGAGTTTTTCCTTCGAGAGTTTGCGAATCGAGCGAGCCCTCGGCAGTGATCACGAAATCGGCAGCTGCGATGTGTTGTTCTGCGTTCAATTTGTGAGCGATGCAGTTGAATCCAGATTCCAAGGTTGCGCCACAAAAGGTCATCAGCCCGAAACCCAATCCACCCGCAGCACCCGCACCGGAATGTTCTGAGAAATTGTTTCCAAAATGCGCGGCAGCGATCGTTGAAATATGACGCAGGGCGGCTTCGGATTGTTCCAGGTCTTCCGGAGTGATGCCTTTTTGTGGGCCGTAAACTCGGGTCGCACCGCGCTGGCCGAGTAGGGAATTTTTTACATCACATGCCACGCGGATGATTGGAAGTGTGGGGAGTTGGGTGGAATCGATGCGGGCGATCTTGAGGAAATTTTCCGGAATGGGTTGGAGCGCTTGGCCGGAGTCGTCGAGAAATTGGCAACCGAGCGCAGCGGCGAGGCCGACCCCAGCGTCATTGGTTGCGCTGCCGCCGATACCGATGAGGATCTCGGTGGCCCCGGCGGAAATAGCGGCGTGGATGAGTTGGCCGACCCCGTAGGTGGAGGAGCGGGCGGGGTTGCGTTCGGTTTCACTGATGCGCCAGAGGCCGTTGGCTTGGGAGGATTCGATGATGGCGATGGATTCACTGGGTTTGAGGAGCCAAGAGGCGGTGACAGGTCGGCCGAGCGCATCGTGCACCGTGGATTTTTTGAGGGTGAACTGGCCATTTTCCTGAAACGCATCCAGCAAACCTTCGCCGCCGTCGGCGAGGGGGAGGAGGGTGCAGGTGGCTGAGGGGAAAACCTGCAAAACGCCGCGTTCGATGGCTTCGGCCGCCTGTTTTGCGGAGAGGGAACCTTTGAATTTGTCGGGGGCGATCAGGATGCGCATGCGGCATTTCTTGCGGGAAATTGGCGATGGGTCGAGAAATCACGCGCTTTTCTTGCGAAGCATTGAACAAATTTTTGACAAGTTGCGATTTGGTGTTTAAAGAACCCGCCCCGCGCGGTGGAAAATCGCCCCGCGCTCATTCACGTTTCACTTCAATCTCATTTCAGTTATGGCCACGACGACAACACTCAAAGCAGCCCCGCGCCTCCGCAGCGGTTCAGGAAAACTCAACCAAATGCGCCGTGAAGGCTGGCTTCCATCCGTGGTTTACGGACGTGGTGTGGAGAACGCCAACTTGAAAGTGGACGCAAAGACTTTCGCTGAGCTTCTGGCTCACAGTTTGTCGGACAGTATTCTCATCAACCTCGATGTGGAGGGTGTCGGCACTCGTTCCGTTTTCCTCAAAACCATCCAGCACGATCCTTTGACTGGTCGCGCGCTTCACGTGGATTTCCTCGCCGTGGATGACAAAACCGAAATCACTGCGAACATTCCGGTGCACCTCAACGGTGAAGCCAAAGGTGTCAAAGGTGGCGGTGTTCTTGAACAATACGCTCACACCCTTGAGATCACCTGTTTGCCAGGCGCTTTGCCTGACACGATCGAAGTGGATGTCACCGCACTTGATATGGGTGAGTCCCTTCACATTGGTGAACTGAAACTTCCAGCCGGTGTCAAAGCGACTCACGCAGCTGAAGTCGTGGTTGCACACATTGGCAAACCAGCCGCTTTGGTGGCTGAAGAGGCCGCTGTGGCACCCGCACCTGCTGTGAAAGCCGCAGCAGCTGCTGCACCTGCGAAGAAATAAGTTTCAACAACTCTCTCTAAAGCGCTCGAAGATTTCTTCGGGCGCTTTTTTTGTTCTCAAATATGTTTGCGGGGAGTTCCCCGATAAGGTGTTTTGCGGTATGGGAATTTCTTTGATCATCGGACTGGGCAATCCGGGCAGGCAATATGAGGAGACCCGGCACAACGTCGGGTTCATGTTGTTGGATCGGATCGCAGCGGGGGATGGCGTGGCTTTCAAATCTGATCCGAAATTCCAGGCACACATCGCCAAGCTCGGCGACGGGACGATTTTGATGAAACCCCAGACTTTTATGAACCTCAGCGGTCGCTCCGTGAGGCAGCTGCTGGCGTTTTATAAATGGGAGATGGATCGTATTTTGGTGGTCTATGACGATGTGGCGTTGCCCTTGGGGCACTTGAGATTTCGGGAAAAAGGCTCCGCTGGAGGGCATAACGGAATCAAATCCATCATCGAGCATCTGGGTGGAGATGGGTTCGCTCGGTTGAAACTCGGAATCGGCGCATCGCGGCCCGGGGGGATGACCGGTCATGTTTTAGGGAAATTTGCCCCAGATGAGCGAGAAGACCTTGAAAACATGCTTGCCACAGGGCTTGAAGCCGTTCAGGTTTCGCGCTCCCAAGGCATCGCCTTGGCATCGAACCGTTTTAATACTCCACGGGTCAAACCAACACAAAATCAAACCACCGAACACACACAAGATGAGCCGTAAATACGAAGGCCTGATCGCCCTGACGACAAAGAATCAAGAAGGTAGCATGGACGCACTTGTGTCCGCTGTTTCGAAAGACATCGAAGCCGCTGGTGCCAAGGTCGAAAAAATCGACAACATGGGTCGCAAAGATTTCGCCTACACCCCACGCAAAATCAACGGCGCGCATTACGTGACCTACACGATTTCTGGTAGCCCAGATTGCATCGCCAAGATCCAAGAGAAACTCGCTCTCAACGACTCAGTTTATCTGAATCAATTCAATCGCGTTGCTTAATTCAGGCAACGTCGCTACGGCATTCCCGTAGGCCGCCTATTTAATAACCTCATATACCTCTCTCCTCCCATGGCCAATTTGAACAAAGTAATGTTACTCGGAAACCTAACCCGTGATCCTGAGCTACGGCATACCCCAAAAGGATCGGCTGTCGCTGATCTTGGCATCGCGGTAAACCGTAAAGTTCAAGATGGCAATGGCGGTTGGAAAGATGAAACGACCTTTGTCGATGTCACGGTTTGGGGAGCGAGTGCGGAAAACGCGCAAAAATATCTCACCAAAGGACGCGGCGTCTTCATCGAAGGTCGCCTGCAAATGGACGTATGGGATGACAAGGCTACTGGCCAAAAACGCAGCAAACTCAAAGTCGTCGCCGATAACCTCCAGTTCTTGCCAGATGGCAAAGGCGGCTCACGTCCACCGAACGACGGAGGTTACACCGGAACTCCCGATGGAGGCAGTCGTCAAGGCGGCTCCGCCGGTCCGATCGAGGATTATCAAGAAGAAGACGATATTCCGTTTTAAAAAGTTAACGGTTCAATCGTTGAACTCAATTCTCATGTGCCTTTCGTTCGTAACGTTAGGCACCTTTTTTTAGCAGTTCGGCTTCAGGTAGTAGAGGACTGCCATTCTTGCAGCGATTCCGTTTTCAACCTGATCGTTGATGAGGGAGCGTTCGTAGTCCATGACTGCGTCGCAGAGTTCGACGCCGCGGTTTACGGGGCCGGGGTGCATGAGGTAGAGGCCGCGTTTTCTGATTTCTTCGAGGCGTGCGTCGGTGATGCCGTAGAGTTTGTGATACTCGCGGACAGAGGGGAAGAAGGGGGCGTCCTGGCGTTCCATTTGGACACGGAGAAGGTAGACGATGTCAGGGTTCCATTTCATCGCTTCTGAGTAATCGGTGAAGCGGTGGATGCCTTCGGGTCCGTTTTTCGGGAGCAGGGAACCGGGGCCGAGGAAGGCGACGTGGACTCCGAGTTTTTTCAGGATGCAGGAGGTAGAGCGCGCGACCCGGGAGTGAAGGATGTCACCGATGATGAGGACTTTTTTGCCGGAGGGGTCGGGAAATTTTTCTTTGATGGTGAAGGCGTCTAACAGTGCCTGAGTAGGGTGGGCATGTGCGCCGTCGCCGGCGTTGATGACTGAGGCGTTGGTTTGGGCTGCGATGGTGGCAGGAAGTCCAGAGCGTGAGTGGCGGACGATGATATAGTCGGTGCGCATCGCTTGGAGAGTCTCTACCGTTTCGCGGACGGACTCGCCTTTGGTGATGGAAGAGTTTCTAACATCGAAGTTGGTGACATCCGCAGAGAGGCGTTTGGCGGCGACCTCGAAGGAGGAGAGGGTGCGGGTGGATGGCTCGTAAAAGAGGGTGAGAACCGATTTGCCTTTCAGGGCCGGAACTTTTTTCACCGAGCGGGTGAAGAGCTCTTTAAAAGGGATGGCTTGATCGAGGAGGAGGTCGATTTCCTCCCGCTTGAGTGATGCGATGTCCAGCAGGTCTTTACGTGGCATAAGCGGAAAAATATGGGGCGTAATGGAGTCCTCCGAAAACGAGTGTCATAACTAGAATAATGAACAAGATGGCTGCGTGGTGGCGCGAGCGCTTCTTTGTCCAGAAAATGTAGGCCGTCAGCAAGCCTGAAACGAAAATAAGGCTGATTGGGGTGATGAAATGGAAGGTGCTCCATGCCGTATAGATGGCAGCGAAGGCGGGCAGATAGGCAAAAGTCAGCAAGACGGGGTGAGCGGTTAGCTTTTTAAGATGGGCGATTGGATCCTTCGGGTTGGCGGAAAAATTCGCCAGTGCCTCGCGTCGGCGGATCTCTGCGATGTCTGTTTGACTCCGTCGATAATCGGGTAGTTGCGTTTTAATTTCAACGACAGGAGCTGGAGCAAGCGGCAGCTCAACTTTGCGAAGTGTGCGAATTTTCCGTTTTTTAGGTCGGACATCCGTTGGTTCAGGTGAGGTGGGCGTAGTTTCTGGAGCAAGAGCTGGGGTGATCGGTCGCGGAAAAATACCTTGCTCCTCGCGCAGGGCGGCAAGCTCTTCGGAGGTCTTTTTCTGGGTGGGGATCATGAATGCGAAGGGGCGACCACTTTTACGGAGTCCTCGCCATCGGTGCCTTCGAGAGAGACGTGGACGTGATCGTGTCGGTCGGTTTCTAACTGAATTCCTATGTAGTTCGCGTGGATTGGCAGCTCGCGGTGACCGCGATCGATCAGCACCGCGAGTTCAACTTTTGCAGGGCGTCCGTAATCGGCGAGCGCATCGAGCGCAGCGCGGATGGTGCGGCCGGTGAAAAGGACGTCGTCGACCAAGATGATGTGCGCGCCATCGACGGTGAAAGGTATGTCGCTTTCCTGAAGTTTTGGATTTTCACGAAGGTGTTCGAAATCATCGCGGTAGAGCGAGATGTCTAATACTCCGAAGTTGAGTTCGCGATCTTCTTCGGAAAGGTGGGTGAGGAGTCGCTCGGCGACCTCGTCTCCACGCGAGCGGATGCCGACGAGTGAGATCGTGCCTTCGGGATTCGCTTGGCGGATGGCTTCGGCGAGGGACTCGATGCCTTGGCTCATTTGCGCGGCATCGAGCGTGAGTTTGACCGATGCGGAATCGATAGATTTACTCTCGGGGAAATTCATGATGCCGATGTCCGTGCGGCGTTGCAGGCCGGCGAATGTGATTTGATCTGCGGCGGCATGGGCGGCATGGACGGCGGAGAGTCGATCTTTTCCTTGGGCGACGCAGGCGAGCACGCGGCCGCCGTTGGTTTGCCATTCATCGCCGACTTTTTTGGTTCCTGAGTGGAAAACTTGTTGGCCGGTGGAATCGATGCCGAGGATGGCATCGCCGTTGCGCGAAGTTTCCGGATAACCATGCGAGGCGAGGATGACGCAGACTGACCAATCATCGGTGAAGCGGATCAGTTTTTTATCTAACACCCCTTTAGCGCCGTTCATGCAGAACGCCGCGAGATCGCCTTGGAGGAGGGGCATGACGGCTTGGCATTCGGGATCGCCGAAGCGGCAGTTGTATTCGATGACTTTCGGGCCATCTGGGGTGAGCATGAGGCCGAAGTATAGGAAGCCGCGGTAAGGAAGGTTTTCCGAGCGCAGTGCGGCGACTGTCGGTGCGACGATGGATTCGTCGATGATGTTGAGGAGTTCTTGGGAAATGAGTTTCCGCGAAGCGACTGCGCCCATGCCGCCGGTGTTCGGGCCGTGGTCGCCGTTTTGCAGGCGCTTGTAATCGCGGGCGGGAGTGAGGATGAGGTATTGGTCATCGACGATGGCAGCGAAGATCGAAACTTCCGGGCCGATCAAACATTCCTCGACCAACAAGCGACCGAGACCGAACCGTTTTTCAGTGAAAACTTCGTTGAGGAAATCGAGAGCTGATTTTTCATCAGGACAAACGGCAACGCCTTTTCCGGCAGCGAGTCCGTCGAACTTGAGGACGGTTGGATAGTTTTCAGCGATGGCGGCGACGGAGGATTCCAACGAATCACAGACCGTGGCGTTTGCGGTGGGGATTTGGTTGCGGAGCAGGAATTCTTTGGAAAATTCTTTACTGGCTTCTAACTGCGCGGATTCTTTCGGCGGACCCCAACAAGGGATGGAGTTTTTTTCGCAGAGATTGGCCAAGCCCTCGCCGGTCACAAGATAGGATTCCTCGCCCGCGATGCAGAGATCGATGGCATGGTTTTTCATCCAGTCGATTAAGGTAGGCAGATCGGTCGCGGTGGTGGGCTTGGCGATTTGAAAAATGGCATCGCTTCCCGGAAAGGAGAATAGCTCAGGTTTCTGCGGAGATAGGGAGAGGGTATGGAGCAGCGCGTGTTCGCGACCGCCTTTTCCGACAACAAGTATTTTCATCTGCGCTTCTTTTGTGAGAATTCAGGCGGATGGGCAAGTAGATTGGGTAAAAGCTGCAAACAGCCTAAAGAATTGAATTCAAGTAAGTCGCCCCTCTAATTTTCCTCTCTCCAATTTTACTGCCGAGCAATCGCTAGGATTTAGGAGGAAGTAGAGAATTGTCTGATTCGTCCCCAGTGACGACGGGTAAGATCGGCTCCTTGAAATTGGGTAGAGCGAATGACCAGAATGAGCGTTTGCGTTGTTGATCGAAAGCGAGCGCGCGCTCTTTGCCGAGGGGCATTTGTTTCATGTCTTTTTCCCTAGCTTCAACCACCGCGACTTTTGGGCGTTGTAGTGTGAAATCAGCGATGTTCTGAGTCGCGGTTGAAGCAGTTTGTCTTACGGATTGAGTAGCAACTGAAGCCGTTTCTTTGACGGATTTCATCGTTCCGCATGAGGTAAATACCAATGGCAGTAAGATAGCGATGCGTGGGATTTTAGACATAACTGACACTTGCAACATCCTGCACGAAACCCCTTCTGTCCAGAACCCGTTTGGAGAAGATTTTGTCACTTTTTGATTTTTTTCTTGTTTGGGCAGCTTTGAACATCCATTTCGCTGCTAGTGAGACTTAGTCTCATTAAAGAAAACAAATTACATTAATTGAAAAACATGAAAATAAACCGAATCAACCTGAGCTATCGCTCACTCATTTGCGCTAGTGCCGTTATTTCGCTAGCTGCAAATGCGCCTGCTGGAAGCCGTAATTTTGCTTACAGCTATGAGACCACGACGATGGCGAAAGGGGCTATGGAGCTTGAAAGCTGGGTGACATTAAAAACCCATACCGAAAATGATGCTGATTTTGAACGTTTTGATATTCGCCATGAGTTCGAATACGGGGTGACGGACAGGCTGCAGCTTGCTTTCTATTTTGCTGATTGGCGTTACGAGGAAAATGCCACGGAAGCTGGGGATGCGGATTTCCACGATGTTGCACTGGAGGCGATTTACAATCTCACCGATCCAAACACGAGTCCCTTCGGTTCTGCAATTTACGGTGAAATTAAGGGCAGCGATGATTTTGTTGAGTTAGAGGCAAAGTATCTTTTACAGAAAAATGTCGGGCTATGGATTTTTGTCTATAACATTGGCGGAGCAGTTGAGTGGGAAAATAACTATGAGGACGACGAGGCAGAACTGATGCAAAGTATCGGCTGCAGTTATCGGATCAATCCTTCCTGGTCGCTTGGCGCAGAAGCACTGCATGAGATCGGCCTGCCGGATGCAGAGGATTTTGGCGATAGCGGGGTTTACTTGGGACCAAATGTAGCTTGGAGAAATAGCCGATGCTCACTTGCGGTTGCAGGACTTTGGCAGCTCACCGATGTTGATGATGAGCCAGACTTTCAACTCCGCACGATTTTCGCTGTCGATTTCTGATTTGCAGTATCATTTATAGAAATGAAAAACGGCATTACATTCCATGCGTCACGCCACATTTTGTTGTGTGTGGTGATGGCGCTGGTTGTGTCGTGTGGTACTTCATACATCGCACCGACAGTTACTCCTGCGTTGATGGGTTTGTCCTCGGTTCCCAAATCCCGACTTGAACGGGGATACGATATTCATCAGCTGAAATGTGCGAAGTGTCATGTCTTCGAAGACCCAAGAGACTACAACGCGGATGAACTGGAGTTTGATATCATGCCGGAAATGGCGAGGAAATCGAAGCTTAGTGATGAAGATAGTAAAGTCGTTCTAGAATATTTGCTTGCGGCAAGAAACCTTCCAAAAGAGCCAAGCGCACCGTGATACTTGCCTAAGTTAGGGGAGGGATTTCGGGAGGTAGGTTCATTTCAGGATCAGAAAATTCCGGACTTGGCGGTTCATCAGGCTTTTTTGCTCAAGGCTTCCACCTGTGATTTTTGAGGAAACGAAGAGGTCTGTTGAGCGTCCGCCGTCTAGGTTAAGGGCATGGGAGATTTTCCAGCCAGCGGGGGATTGGGTGGATAGAGCGCGGCTGAGATCGGCCAGGCTGCACGGAGAAGTGATGCCGATCCACCAGCGATTTCCGCCATCGTGGAGTAGGATGGAACGCATGGCGACTTTGCTTTGATCGAGGCCGGTGATGAGATTGTGGTTTTCGATGAGCAAGGGTCCGGCTTGGAGGAGTTCTTTGGAATTAGAGACGGCGCTTGCTTGGGATCGTCTGGAGATGGAGGCGATGCCTGAGGAATCGATGCGATAGATGCCGGTGCCGAGGGATGAGCTGGAGTTCCATGAACCGGAGCGCTTGCCTTGGGATATGACGAGACCGAGGGGATTTCCTTCTGGGGTGAAAAAGCCGGCGTTGATGGCGAGCAAGGCTTGTTGTTGTTCGGCGCAGTCGCGGGCGGAGATATACTGACTGCCGGGCCCGTTGGCTTGATCGATGGTTTTTAGGGCGTGTGATCTGGAATCGAAAGAGACGCCTTGGAAATGGATGTTAGAAAGGGTTTTGCTAACCACTTTCGGTGAGGAAATGGAAGGGGTGGTTAGAGTGGGTGGGATGATGAGGGTTTGGTGCTCTGCAACCGGCTGAGAGATGGTGGGTGGTGATGGTCGGTGAGTGTAGATGGGAGCCTCTGGAACAGGTGTGCAGGAGATAGCGCATGCGGCGATGAGGGAGGTGAGCAAGAGATGGGAAATTTGGGGCATGGGGTGATTAGAGCGATTGGAGCGCTGCGGGACAACTGTGATTAGGAGGGAGATTGGGAGAGTGGAGGATGCGCGACTGGAGTCGCGCGGTCCTTGGAGTTAGAATAGTTTGTCAGACGATGGGTTTGCGTGGGAGGGTTTTGGGTGCCATGTTGCTGGCATGACGGGTTTGAATCTACCTAGAAAATGCGGCGTGATGATTTTACCGGACTGCACCTTGTTTCCACATGGGGGGCTGCCATTGTTTATTTTTGAGGAGCGATATCGGTTGATGCTGGATAAGGCACTTGAGGGGGATTGTGTGTTTGCGGTGGCGCGTAAATCAGAACCGCATGCGGCGAGTATCGGAACGGTGGGGCTGGTTCGGGCATCGCGTGAGAGGGAGGACGGGACTTCAGAGCTTTTGTTGCATGGTGTGATACGCGTGAGGTTTAACGAATGGCTGCAAGAAGAGGCATTTCCGATGGCTATGATTGAGCCTTTGTTTGGTCAGCCTCTTGAAAAAGATCAGAATTTTGCGGCGATGGTGGCGTTGAAAGGATCGGTTGAGGATTGTTTAGCTGGTGTGCCGGAGGAGGTTCGGAATGGGGTTTTGCATTTATTGAGCCAAGCAGATGAAGCGGGATTGATGGAGGATTTGGTCGCGCAGCAGTTGATTCAGGATCCAGATTTGCGGCAGTTGTTGCTTGAGACGATTCCGGTTGGGGAGCGGGTGGCGTTGTTGTGTCAATTTCTCGAAAAACTCAAATTTGGGGATTGAATCGACTATTTTCGAGGTTGCTAGGCAGGTGGTTCAGTCTCTAGCGTAAAGGCACGATGATATTGGCGTTGTGGGATGGATCAGGATTAATTGAAAAAGGCGGACCACTCGTTTGGGTGATGCTTGCGCTGGGTTTCTTTGGCGCGATTTTTATCGTGGAACGATTATTCTATTTCCATCGATCTCGGATCAATGTCAGCACGCTACTGGTGGGGCTTTCCCTTCATGTCAAACGGAGGGCATTTGCGGAGGCTCTGCATGAAGCGGCGCGGGCACCGGGTCCGGTGGGTCGGGTGGCGCATGCGGGGTTGTTGAGATATTATTTGGATCGCAGGGATTTAAGCGATGTGGTCCGTGAGGCGGGTCAACTCGAAGTGCCACGGATTGAAAAAAATATTCGCGCACTTCTCGCGGTAGCGCTCATTTCACCATTGATCGGAATGCTCGGAACCCTGTTAGGAATGATCGATGCTTTCCAGCGGGCGAGTGAGCAAGGCGGTTCGACGGGACCGAATGAGCTCTCTGCTGGGGTGTTGAGTGCTCTGATTACTTCTGTGATTGGGCTTACGGTCGCGATTCCGATGTATATTTTTTATCTCTATTTTGTAGGTCGGTCCAAGCGTTTGGTTTCAAGAATTGAGCGCGCAGGGATTGAGATTGTTCACATGATTGCAGATGCTCGTGAAGAGGAGGAATTCGCGCCGTTTCGTGGTGAGACGGCCATTGGAAGAAAGCGTTCTGCAACTAACAAAAAAACAAAAGTTTCTGATTCGGAGTGAAATTAGAAACCACATTAGATGAGCGTCCTGGATTTTTGCATGCGCTGCCTTTGTTTGATCTTTTTATCTTGGTTACCATGTTGTTGTTACTGGGTCCGGTGTTTCTCAATCAGAGCGGAGTGACGGTTGAACTCCCAGCTTCTCAGTTTCAGATGCAGCGGTATCAGGAATCGATTGTGGTTACGCTGCATTCTGGGAAATCCGAACCGCAGATTTATTTAGGTAGAGAGGCGATTACTTTGGAAGAGCTTCGTAATCGGCTTGAAGTTTTGAAAGCGGACGAAGTGATGTCGCGTGCCATCGTTTTATTGAAAACTGACATCGGAACACCTACGGGAATGCAGTCAGAAATTATCGATCTCATTTTAAAATTAGGATTCAAAATTGCGTTGGTTGGAAAAACTGAACCGGAAATTCCAGAAAGTGAACCGATGGATGAATAAGGATGATCTGATTTTTGACTGGAGTAATACGGAAGTCCATCGTGGATGGAAGGGAGCCTCGGTGTTGATTGCGGCGGTGGGTTTTGGATTTGTGTTCAGCGTGATCAGCGTGCAATTCGATCACAGGGATACTGCTTCGGTAAAAAGTGCTTCCGTCCTATATTTGCCGGATCAAGAAGAGGGAAGGATATGGAGAATGAAGGCAGAGGAAGAGGGGCCTTACCCGGGAAGACTGGAAATCAGCGGCTTGTATGATCCGCTTGATGAATTAGGCACGGGGTCATTGGGCGATGATTTATGGAATCCCTACACAGTTACGATGAAGTCTTTGCAGATGGATTCAGAGCTCACGGAGCATCGCATTTCAACGCAAGGCCAACGGGTTTTTCCAAGAAATTTTAAGTCGACGGAGGCGGTGAAGGAACAGCTAAAAGCTGAATTGGCGTTGAGTCCGAATTTGATTCCTTACACCAAAGAATCCGAAAAATGGCTCCCGACTGAGTTTCCACCGTTTCGCATGGAAATGAAGGAAGAGGTTGCATCGGCAGAATGGAGATTTTTGCTAAACTTGAGGGCGGATGGAACCGTTATGGAATGTCTATCTCTGAGTGGTGGACGTGAGGAAGGTTTGGCGGCTATTACGGCGTGGCTGAAAAGTTTACGTTTCCAAAAGGCTGAGGAAGCAGAGCGCTGGATGGGGTTGCGAATCGAGTTTTTAAACGAAAGAAGTCATGGACCTGACCCTAAATGATTTTGTGCTGGGCGTGCTTTTTGCAACTCTGATTGCCGTGACGGTCATCGGCACGTTTTCGCGATTTCTGCATTGGAAAAGTGAGCGGAATCTCAAGTGTATGGTGACGGTTTGCCGACTTTGTGGGCATGTGTTTTTAAATCGAGATAATGCCGAATTGGTTCACTGCGATGCGTGCCATGCGGCGAATCGTAGAAATGGAAATGGTAAGTTAGGTTGAATGTGACTAAATCGTCACATCCGGTTCATTTGCAATATGATGTCAGAGATTCTACAAACCCATCCGATGCAAAAAATCTTGGTTGTTGAAGACGAGGTCGATATTGCCGATTTGATCCGATATAATTTGGAACGAGCCGGCTATCAGGTTTTCAAAGCGCATGATGGGATCACTGGGACTGAGATGTGCATCAAGGAGCGCCCAGATCTTATGGTTTTGGATTTGATGTTGCCCGGGCGGAATGGCTTTGAGGTTTTTAAAGAAATCCGGCGCGATGCGAGGACCTCGCATATTCCAGTGATCATGTTGACGGCACGAGCGCAGACCGAAGATCGCATTGAGGGATTGGAGGCCGGCGCGGATGATTATTTGACCAAGCCTTTCAGCCCCAAAGAATTGGTTTTGAGAGTGAACGCTATTTTAAGGCGTGCCGATTCGGCACCTGGTTTGGTGGAGTTTCAATATGGGCCGTTTCGTTTCGATAAAAACTCGGTCAAATTCTATTTGGAGAACGAGCCGGTAGATTTGACATCGACCGAATTCAAATTGCTTTTGTATCTATGCGAGCGCCCCGGTAAGCCACAGGATCGGAATGATCTTTTGCGCACGGTTTGGGGATATTGTGACGAGGTTCACAGTAGGACTCTGGATACGCACATGAAACGTTTGCGACAAAAGCTTGGGGAGCATGGAGCATTGATTGAAACCGTCAGGGGAGTAGGTTATCAGGTGGTGAGTTCAATTTCATGACTGATCATCTCGCCATTATTGCATTGCTCTGCGTGATCGTCGGTTTCGTGGTTTACACGTGCCGGCTCCGAAGACTCAAGAGTGTTAGTGAAAAGCAATTCAGCGATTTAAAGAAGAAGCATGAGAATGATCTCAGGCAGGCGCAAGATGAGCGAAATCATTTATTAGATGCGCTTGGGGATGCATTTCTTATCGTGGATCCTGATGCGAATATCCGATTTGCAAATGCGATAGCGCGGGATCTATTCAGTGGTCGAGAGCTAGTGGGTAGGCAGGTTCGTGAGGCGTTTCTCGATCCTCGTTTGGCGGAGGCTTTATTGCAATGTCTTGAAACGGGAGAGCCCGTGCAATCGCGTGTGGTTTTGCCTCAGCAGACATCACCGTTGGGAGATCTTGAGACTCGAGGGATTAACGCATGGATTATCGATGCCGCGCAACTCACGGATACTTCGGGAAATACTCCCAATACCCGCGTTGTGATTCGTGATGTGACATCCGAGTATCAGCTCGACCAGATACGCAAAGACTTCGTTGCTAACGCATCACATGAGCTCCGGACTCCGTTGGCGATCATCAGTGGCTATTTGGAGAATCTTTTAGATGAAGGAATGTTAGATGAGCCGGAAATGGCGAAGCGGTTCTTGTCTATCATGAAAAAACATGCGGAGAGAATCTCGCGTATCGTTGAAGATATGTTGGTGATTTCAAAATTAGAGTCGGGCGAGGCTTCAGCAATCAACATTGAGCCATTTAAAATCCATTCTTGTATCAAAGATGTGCTAGAGCGTTTGGAATCGGTTATTCAAAATCAGAAGGCGATCGTGAGTGTAAATCTAAAACAAGATAACCTGATCATGCACGGAGATCGCTTTTATTGGACGCAAGTGCTTTTTAATCTCGTTGAAAACGCGCTGAAGCAAAACCCATATAAAGATCTTAAGATCGAGGTGGGAGCAGAGGAGACAGATAAGTGCGTTCGAATTTGGGTGAGTGATAATGGAGTTGGAATTCCCAGTGCGGATCTTCCGCATATTTTCCGTCGTTTTTATCGCGTGGAGAAACATCACTCTCAGATGGAAATCAAAGGCACCGGATTGGGCTTATCGATTGTGAAACGTGCGGTTGAGGCGCATCACGGAAACATAACTGTCACATCGACTCCGGGTCGTGAGACGAAATTCTTGATGACCATTCCGAAAGAAGAGGTGTAGATTGTCTTCATGAATGAGGAAAATCATCCGAATCAAGTTTCGGCATCACGCCGCAAACGGATCGGGATTTTCGGAGGTTCGTTCGATCCGGTTCACGAGGGTCACATCTATTTAGCAACTCTCGCGAAAGCAGCGGCAGTTCTCGACGAGGTGTGGTTTTTGCCCTGTCAGATTTCCCCACACAAACTCGCGACCCCGCCGTCATCTGGGTCTATGCGGCTGGAAGCACTCAAACTGGCGATCCGAGATTTGCCATGGGCGAGGGTGGATCAAACGGAGACCGAAATTGATGGTCCTTCATATTCCTACCAAACCCTGACGAAGCTGAATGACAAGTTTCCCGAACATGAATGGCTTTGGATTATGGGAGGTGATCAGTGGACGATGTTGTCGAAATGGATGCATCCCGAGAAACTGGCCGAGTTGGCGAGTTTCATCGTGATGGCGAGAAACGGCACCGCGGTTTACCCGATGGAGGGGTATCGTATGCAAGTGGTGACTGGGGAGCATCCGGCATCTGCATCAAAGATTCGCGAATCTCTTGCGAAAAATGCGCAAAACATTCCCTATCTTGATCCTGATGTGGCGCGTTTGATCCGGTCTAGGCAGGCTGACTTGTGAAAAAATTCACAAACTTGGAAAATCCCATTGGCGATCCGGCTCGGAGTGGCCATATTTCCGCGCGTCGCCCATGATATCGTATACCAAGCAACCCCACGCCCGCGAATACCGGCTCATTTTCAAGAATATCGATCGTAAAGGATGGGATCCTTCGATCGGGACTTACATGGCGGATGGTGGCTATGACGATTTGAAGAAAGCGTTTTCCATGGCGCCGAAAGACATCACCGAGGAGGTAAAGAAATCCGGACTTCGGGGCAGGGGCGGTGCAGGTTTCCCGACTGGGATGAAATGGACTTTCATTCCACCAAACAACACCAAACCAGTTTACCTGATTTGTAACGGAGATGAATCCGAGCCCGGCACATTTAAAGACCGTTACATCGTTCATCAAGATCCGCATCAACTCATCGAGGGGATGGTGATTTCATGTTTCGCAGTTGGCGCGCATAAAGCTTTCATTTACTTAAGGGAGGAATTTCCAGCAGCGGCACTCATCGTCGAGAATGCGATTGAAGAAGCTCGCGCAAAAGGATTTGTGGGTAAAAATATTCTCAATTCAGGATTCGATCTTGAGATCTATGTCCATCGCGGTGCGGGTGCATACATCTGCGGAGAGGAAACCGGTTTGATCGAATCCCTCGAAGGCAAGCGCCCGTATCCGCGCATCAAGCCTCCGTATTTTCCGGCTGCTCTCGGACTCTACATGTGCCCGACGATCGTCAACAACGTAGAGTCGCTCTGCCATGTGAAACACATCATCCATATGGGTGGCGACGAGTATGCAAAACTCGGGGTCGCTCGGAATACAGGAACTCGCATTCTCTGCGTTTCCGGCGATGTGAAAAACCCGGGGTATTTCGAGGTCGAGGTCGGTAAGGTCACGATGCGTGAATTGCTTTACGAAATGTGTGGTGGGCCCAAAGAGGGTAGAGAAATCAAAGCGGTGATTCCCGGTGGATCGTCATCGAAAATTCTCAAAGCTAATGAAGTTTTCAAACTCAAGAATCCGGACGGAACCGAACGCGAACTAGCGTTTTGGGATATCCCAATGGATTTCGATTCGTTGGCGGCTTGTGGATCGATGGCGGGTTCCGGTGGAGTGATCGTTTTGGATGACACTCGGAAAATGTCGTGGGTCCTCAATAATCTTAACGCTTTCTACGCTCACGAGTCCTGTGGTCAATGCACTCCGTGCCGTGAGGGATCGACTTGGATGAAGAAGATTTCCGACCGATTGGTGGACGGAAAAGCGACTGCTAAAGATATCGAGACGTTAGAGAGCGTGGCCTATCAGATTGATGGTCGCACGATTTGCGCTTTCGGAGAGGCATCTTCATGGCCGGTTGAGGCTATTATCGCAAAGTTTCGCGACGAGCTATTGGCTGATACCGTTGAAGAGAGCGAGCTAGATGATGTAAATCCTGAAGCTGAAGCGCAGAGAAAATTCTTGGTGCAGCACTGATCCGTTTGATCCGAGCTCAATAACTCGGAACTGGGATGAGCTTGGAGTATTGGAAAGAATTTTCCGCGATGAACTCACTGAGTTTAACTGGATCAGAGAAAGTTCTTCCGCGCATCTGTTTAATTGCGAAGTCGGTAAGGACTGTAAGAGAAATTTCTACCGCAGTGAGTCGCCCAGCAGCCAGTGAAGCGGCAGCAACCGATGGAGAGCTTGTGGCGCCAGTTGTTATTCCATTGCCGGTTACAATGAACTGATCGCCAGCATTATTTAGAGTAATGGTAACATTCTTTGTAACATTGGCCTCAACCACCTCCATGTGGAATTTCACGTTGAACTGGTAAACGTTCTCACAAACAAAATTTTGCTTTTCATCGATCGATTCCGAAGCTCCCGATGCAAAATTATCAAATTCTGCTTTGAGATCAGTTTTGCCCAGCAGGTTTTGGAAGGTGTCATCTGGATTTACGAGTTTACGATAGAGGACGAAGGTTTTGAATTTGTCCTCGGAGTCATCACCGATTGGGTCTTTGTATACGAGCTTGTAGCCGATCGATGAAATGTCGCCACCGCTATCCTCTGTAGGATCGCCAACTTGTCCGTCATAGCGGTCTGTTGCTGCGGAAAAGAAAATGAGATCGAGGGCACCAGGGCTTTCGTTTCCTCCGGGTCCTTCCACTGTTCCACTGGTATTAGTAGCTGGCGAAAATTCTGCGAAGAGCCATTGGTAAGCATTGCCCCGCCGAATAGTCATGGATTCGAAGTCAGCCGACACGACATCAATCATTGCCTTGCCTTGGAGTGAAGCACGAACCTCAGCACGGCTGCGGTTCCAGATATCCAGTGACGTGACAGTGACGGTCACTAAGACAGTGATAATGATCGTAGTGATCACCATCGAGACAAGTAGCTCAACGAGAGTGAACCCGTTCGAAGTCTTTTTTTGATATGTTTTCATTTAGCTTAAGCTTGTGATCACCGACGGACTGCAAGATTACGGACAAACACAGGTTTGACTTCTGATCCACTTGCAGCAGCAGAATTAAATTTTTCAGTAAACTTACTCCCATTTATATAATTTGGTGAAACAGATGGAACTGAGTAAAAAGCTGCGGAGAAAGTAATGACTGCGTCTTCGTAGTCGCTTGGGTTAGCTGCTTCAACTGGAGGAGTGTCGGGGTCAGCAGGTGGATTGAAAATTGCTCCGGGTGTGCCGAGAACCAATTCATTGTTATCGTAAACGAGCTGGGTGGGTATGACGTAAAATAAGGGTCCGACGATCGCCTCGAGATCTTCGAATACTAGAGTATCATTTGCCCGTCGTGCGGCAGTTTGTACGGTGTAATCTATACTAGGTTTACCTTTGATTGTAGACATAGGTGCCAAAGTTCCGTCAGTCGTCCTAGCAGGGAGTCTCCCAGACTCGGTACTGTTTGGATTCCATGCTCTGTATTGATAAACAAATATAGCAGTATCAGCCTGGTTGCCCTCTTTAATCCATGTGAATGCTTTGTCAAAACCGGTTGGTGATGTTACGTCGGGAATTGTTTCCCCGGTGCGCAGAGTCGTCATATCTTTTTCCAGTGTCGCTTTTAGACGATCAGCTTGTTGTGTGCTGATGGACCGTCTAATACCCTGAGCGGCGGGTGTGAAAACCGTAAGAAAACCCGTTAACAAGACAGCGAGAACTAAGATCGCGATAACGGTTTCCATGAGGGTAAATCCACAAAGATACCTGCGAGATTTAAACTTCATACTTGATGGGATTGAGAGTTTCATGAGTTCAGAAATTTACTTGGGAACTATCGATTTCCATGTGTTCTGGGTTGCGGTAAGTTGAGGTTTTCCCGTTTCTCCAAATTACGAATCCTGCTAGATCTTTTTCAGCACCCTTGATAAGGCGAGGTTGTTGACCTTTTGGGCGGATTCCGCCCCCGACGATGAAACTGGCACCGGGATTCATTGAGACGCCTTCACTATTGAATTCGTAGTAGGCATAATTGCCAGCATAACGAGTGGAGAAATTGTCACCAGACATAGACTCTTCAGGAATGTCCGTGCCATCCTCTAGTTTAGAGTATTCGCGGCTATAAAATGTTCCGGCAGGTATGAAGTAAGCTCGGTTGGCGAGAACCCATGAATTAGCGTCGATGGTTCCGTCATCATTGATTTTTTGATGAGCAATAACCACACGCCGGAGATAAGTGTCACTATCAACGTCATCAACATCGACCATCAAGCGACTATTACAACGTTTTGAAATTGCGATGGTTCTAGCTTCGTTGAAAAGCGACTCACAACTAGATATTCCCGATGACGTGCCTTTGCCTGCTGAGAGATTTTTTAATCCCATGACGGCGGCGGTCATCAGAATCGAGATGATCAAAATCACAATGAGTATCTCGATTAGAGAAAAACCTGACAAAGCTTTTCGACAGGAATGGTTCCATCTGAGCGATTCTGGGTTTTGTTTCATAGGTTATGAATGGCGGTATATGGCACTGACAATAACTGTAACTTCGTGAATTTTATCCCGAAGCGCAAGGAGTAATGTCAATACATGGCGATTACACCTCGGGGTGATTTTGGATTATTTTTTAAATCTTCCACCATTAGGTCCGCTCAGCCAAGCCCAAGCCGAGCCCACAATATCAAGGACATCACAATGCTGAGCCTTCCAGCCTAGAGTCTGATGGACATGAGTGGGGTCTGAAATCAATTCCGGTGGATCACCTTCACGTCTCGGACCGTAACGAATGGGAACTTTTTTGCCAGTGACTTGCTCGGCTGCAGCAATGATTTCTTTTACAGAAATTCCTTTCCCTGTGCCGAGGTTGCACTGAATGGATACGTCTTTGGTCAAGATATGCTCAAGGGCTAAACCGTGAGCTGAGGCTAGATCTTCGACATGGATGTAGTCCCGAATGCAGGTGCCGTCTGGGGTTGGATAATCCGTTCCGTAAACCTCCAGGGTGTCGATTTCGCCGGTGATGGCCATCAGGACTCTTGGAATGAGGTGACTTTCCGGATCATGGTCTTCCCCGATTTGCCCATCTGCGGAGCAGCCGCTGGCGTTAAAGTAGCGGAGGCATGCTGAGCGGAGATTCCATGCGGTATCGCAATCACGCAGGATGTGCTCAACCATGAGTTTACTCTGACCGTATGGATTGATGGGTTTTTGAGGACTGGATTCGTCAATCGGAATTTGTGCCGGTGTGCCGTAAGTGGCGCAGGTGGATGAAAAGACAAAGGCTTTACAGTCATTTTCTTGCATGACTTGGAGAAGGGCGATGGGCTCTGCGGTGTTGTTCCAGTAATATTTGAGAGGATTAGTCACTGACTCGCCGACGTAAGCGTAAGCAGCAAAGTGGATGACAGCACAGAACTGGTGTTTCTGGAAAAGCTCGCGAAGCAGTTTCTGGTCACCGACGTTACCGATGACGAGTTCGACTGACGGATCGACGATGGCGTCTTGATGACCGAATACCAGGTTATCGAGAACCACGACTTTTTTTCCCAGCTCAACCAAATGGCGAACGGTATGAGAGCCGATGTAGCCTGCTCCGCCGGTAATGAGAATGGGAGAATTTTTCATGTAACAGAGAGAGCAAAGCCTGCGAAATGCGGTGCTGCAAGCATGGATAGCGGCTAAATGCGGATGTGGGAAAAATCTGGAATGATTTATGAATAGATTTATTCACTCAGTTGTCTATCCCGATACTATGAAAGTGAACCGTGTGTTTTTGACTGCTACAGTTGCTGTAATTTCCGCTGTCGCGGTTTCGTCTTGTGCTTATGATCCTTATTATTCGGGATCATCCTACTCTTCCGGACCAGATTATTATTCGGGTTACGGAAGTGGCTATGGATATGGAAACAGAAGTTTTACTACCACCTATTTTATAAGTACCGGCCAATCACGCTGGGGTTATGATCCTTATGCGCGTTGCTATTACGATTATTCAAGACGCTGCTATTATGACCCTTATCTCAATGGTTATTACCCAGCGGGTTACCGTCCAAGATATGTGTACGGAGCGCCTCATCCTCATTCCTGGAGTAGTGGTAGCAGATATATTGCACCACCAAGCCGGATTCACGATCACAGGCTGAATGACTATCAAAATAGATCTGAACAATATCGTGGTTTAAATAACGATTGGTCACGCAACGTTCAGGTGAACTCTCAGACTCAACCTACTGAGTCATATCGTGATCGTTATACGTCCACTGGGCAAGATCGTGGATCCAGAAGTCCTTCTTTTTTCGGATCAAGCAATCAAGGAGATCCGCGCAACCGGACCAGTGATCAAACCCGTGCGACTTATGGTGATCCGCGCAGCAGGATGAGTGATCCAAGTCGTAATAACTCTGCAAACGACACACAGAGCTCTAGGCAGTCTGATCCCAGAACACTCCAGCCTAGGCAAGAATCACCCAGATATTCACGGCAAGAGCAGATGAATCAGCATGAAGGCCATGCTCGTCCGAGTCGCCAAGCAGGGCCTAATCCAGAGCCGATGAATCAGCATGAAGGACATACTCGTCCGAGCCGCCAAGTTGAGCCTAGGCAAGAGCGTGAAGGACGCAGAAATGAAACGGTGAATCCTCAAGTCTCGCGTCAGTCGACAAATGGCGGAGGTGACACAGCTGTTTCTGGCGAGAATACACAGGTGCAACAACCCGCTAACATAGTTCCTGAGAGTGTTGGCAATTGAGCGGCCTATCGGCGCTAAATTTCATCGATGAGCTTAACGGATTCATTCCGTTAAGCTCATTTCTTATACAGGCTGCGGCGAGCTTCTTGGGATCAACAAAAGCCAGAAACATACTAGGGCTAAGAGAATAGAAGCGAGGCCGACATGTAGAACTTGCACCCAAGAGTAGATGTGAATTTGAGCCATAATAAGCCCAAGAAACATTTGGGATAATACAATGGCTAGCGCAGCCCGTTGAATGTTTGTGTTTCCACCGGTTTGATTTTTTCTAGCGATCCAAAACGAGCTGATGGTTAAAATTAGGATCAACCATGAGAAGCTGCGGTGAAACAGGTAGAGCCAGGAGCCTTCGAGTTCGCCAATCCAGGTTTCGCGTGGAGAGTTGAGGTGAGATTTTGCCAATTCATCGGTCATTTCTCGGATCTGTGCGCCTGAGATTCCCTCGATAATGATGGCGATGAAGAGAGCTGAAGTCGCGAGCAGGGCAGGTTTGGATTTGACGAGAAAAGCGAGGCGTGTGGGTTGCTCGCAACCTGCCCAAACGCAATAGGTGAGCGTGCAGATCAAAATCATCGCGAGAGCAAGGTGAGTGGTGATGACGCCAGGTGATAAGCCGCTGTATACGACTCGTGCTCCCATGATGGCATTTGCTAAAACCAACAGCAGGGAAGTGAACGATAGCCAAAAAATCGCAGGTCGCTTCTTTCTAAACGAGAAAGAAGCGATAAAAGCAGTAACTGTAAAAAATCCCACAGGCAGGCTGCAGAGTCGGTTAATAAACTCGGTCCAAACGTGTCTTGGATTGAATTCATTTTTTAGACTTTCCACCGTGATGGACTTAGGATCACGCCCCATGCGTTCGGCTTTACGCTGGAATTTTTCAATGGGAAGTTTTTCGAAATCAACTTGATCGACATGAGTCGGAGGAATCAATAAGCCCCAGCAAGTTGGCCAGTCAGGGCAACCCATGCCGGCTCCTGTAACGCGGACGGTAGCACCAACAAAGATCAGTAAAAGAAGTGAGATCAAAGCGGCAAGCGTGAGCTTTTGGTATAGATTGAATTTCATTTTAACGCGATTTTCGTCGCCTCTAATCAACAATTCAAGACAGTTTTTTAGTTGTCTGTCTGTGGATTGGTTTGCGTGTTCTATGCATTAATAGAGTGGCAAATTAAGGTCGCAACTCAAAATATTGAGTGATGCAGGAATCATGAAAAAACGCCAACCCCTTACGAGGTTGGCGTTTTGTAAGAGTCAAAAAATGGATTATTTTGTGCGTTCAATATGCACATGTTCTCCTGAAGGAGCCGCCTCAATTTCCTGGAAAGTCGGAAGAGGGCGCAATGGAGGAGCTTCTGAATCGCTCGTGCAGCAACCGCATGAGGAGGAAAGAATGGTGATGACACTTGCGAAAGTTAAAACGAACAGGCGGATCATAACGGATGTAGGTTTGCGAAAGCGCTGGTATTAAAATGTTTGTTTGAATGAAGAGATAGTCCCATCCACAAGAAATCTCATGGATGGGACTGAGATCTACTTATTTAGCAGGTGCTTGATAAGCAGGTGCTGGAGCTGATGGAGTTGGGCAGCATGAGGCTGCGAAGAGTGCAGCGATTGCCGCAACGATAGCGATTTTAATCATGTTCATAGTTATTGATGGTGTTGTTTAGGTTTTCGAACGGTTATTTAAACTATTCGATAACTCTGAGACTAACTGCCGATCTCTTTGCTGCAAGGTAAAATAACAGTTTGATAAGTTTGGTTTAAAACGTGGGGAATGCGAGTTGACCCAGAGCTCGGAAAATCTAGTCTTTGGCCGATGGGATTGGAACGGATATCAAAGCCATTTTTGGAAACTTGGCTGCGTAGGACAAGAAAGCAATTGTCCAGTAGTGGCAGAATATCTGAGCTGGCATGGATACTCGCACGGGACGAACCACACTTATCCTTGGATGAATGGCGGCTGAAAATTCAGGCGATTTATACAGGAGATGAGGAGCCAGATCTTGAGTTTCTTACACAAATCGATGCGCTACTGGCGAAACCTAACGGTAAGCAATTTTCAGAGAGTTCTGATTCATTGCTTTTCTGATAGCCTACTCAACAGGCTGAGCGCGCGGAGGAGATTCATCCACAGGGGTGGCACGTGGCGGCTCTGAATCAACGGGTTGGGCACGCAGCGGTTGATTGCTAGGCATGTCGGGTGTTGGTTCAAAAGGTAAGGCGCGCGGTGGGTTGGAAATGTCTCTGTCTTGTGGGAGTGAGCTAGGAGTGAGATCGTCTTCATCTACCGCTTGGGCCCTAGCTGGGTGGATGGGGCACAAATCGCCAGATTCTGGTGCGGTGTCTGCTGGGACTTGCTCAGAATAAGCGGTGCCCGCGGAATAGCAGCCCGCAGTGGCTCGCTTACCGGAAAGTCGGCAAAGATCGATGCTAGCAAGATTGATGTTTGTGTGTAGATCACCCGCTTTGTAGCCGAGGCGATCAGCTGTTTTCATGATATCGACCCAGACAGGCAATGAGAGAGTTGATCCGTATCCTCCTTGGAACGTCTTTTTAGGAGTGTCGAAACCCACCCAGACCGCGCAAGTCAGGGTAGAGGTATAGCCGGCGAACCAGGCATCTTTGAAATCGTTGGTGGTTCCAGTTTTGCCACCGGCTTGTTTGTCAAAGCCCAAGCGTTTCATTGAGGCGGCAGTGCCAGTTGTCGCGACTTCTTTCAGGATTTTGGAAACTGACCATGCAGAACCCGTGTTCGCAGCTTGGTAAGGCAGTGCGGGTGTGCTGTAGAGTAGGTTATTAGTTTTATCCCTGATTTCGGAAATGAGAAATGGGCGATAGCGGATACCATCATTGGGAAAAATCGTGTAAGCGGTGGCGACTTCCCATGGGCTGGCTTCCCATGAGCCGAGGAAGGATGATGGGGTTTCCGGCATCGCTTTTCCGAAGCCTGCTTTGAAAGAAACATCTTTGACTTTAGCTACGCCTGCATAGTTGCCGACTCTAACAGACATGGTATTTCGTGAGCGAATAAGGCCGTATGAAACGGGATGCATGCCTCCGAATTTTCCGTCCGAATTATTGGGTTTCCAGCTCACAGCGCCTTTGATTTCCCCATAGTTGATAGGACCGTCGGAGATTTGGGTGGAAGGACGCAGACCTTTATCAAATGCAGCGAGGTAAACGAAAGGTTTGAAAACTGAGCCAATTTGTCGGCGGGCTTGGATGGCGCGATTGAATTTAGATTCATTCGCATCGCGTCCACCGACGAGTGAGAGAACTGCGCCTGTGCGGTTATCGATGAGCACGGCTGCTCCTTGGATGTATTCTGGCGTTTTGCGTTGTTCTTCGGGGATGCGTTGCCATGAGGCCCGTGTCTGGTGCGGATAGCCAGACATGCGTTCGGTTTCGCGTAGTTTTTTATCCAGAGCTTCTTCTGCTACGGTTTGGAGTCGTTGATCGATCGTCGTGATGATTGTAAGCCCACCGAGTTCGATGTTTTCTTTTTCGAGAATGATTTCCAAATCTCTGCTGATCGCATCCATGGCGTAGGATTCGTTTGAGTTTCGTCTCCATGTAGGGCGAACGTTGATGGGTTCTTTCTTGGCGGCATCTGCTTGAGTCTGAGAAATCTGATTTGCGTCTACCATGCGGGCGAGCGTGGTGTTGCGCTCGCGCTCGGCGGCTTCCATGGAGCGGAAAGGGTTGTATGCATCCGGACCGCGAACGATTCCAGCGAGTAGGGCGGACTCGGACAGAGTGAGTTGCGACGGATGTTTTTCGAAATAGATGCGTGAAGCTTCACCGATGCCTTTGATCTGCCTACCCCAGTTGATTTGGTTGATGTAGGCCTCGAGGATACGATCTTTTGATAAAGCGGAATTGAGGCGGAACGAGATGGCGATTTCTAAGAGTTTTCGATCAAGTTGGCGGGGAAGGTCTCCGCGCTTTTCTCCGCTTTTGAGCTGAAAAACATCTGAGGCAAGCTGTTGGGTGATGGTGGATGCACCTTCACGTTTGCCCTGGAAGTTCTTAATTGCGGCACGAGCAATACCGATGAGATCGATGGCTCCGTGTGAATAGAAACGTTCGTCTTCACGAGCAATGATGGCTTTACGGAAATTTTCGGAAACCTCATTCAGTGGGACAAGTGAGCGTTTTTCGCCATGAATACGTCCGATCTCAGTTCCGTTTCGATCAAGGATAATGGTTCTCTCTGGCATCTTGTTGATGCGGTTAAGGTCGTATTTGGCGGAGCGCAAACCGTAGACAAAAGAGAGGATGATCAATGCACAAATACCGGCGACTGTGGGTATCCCAAAAATGATAATGACGATTCTTTTGAACCCTAAGAAACCTCGTGTGAGGTAGAAAAAGAGGTGAAATGGCCAGAACAGCAGAATCGATATCAGGTTCGGCCGGCTATGATTTGCCGGGGATTTTGCACGCGGTCGGTTGGTTGATTGGTTGCGCGTCGCCATTGGAATGAAATGAAGATAGGCGGTTTTTAATATAGATGAAACCTTAACTTTTCATGTTTCCAAAGTTTTTCTCGGGATCAAGATTCCTTGCTTGGATCGTAGAAAAGTGAAATTCGCCTAGACGAATCGCGGGCGTGGTGTCGATTGTTGAGTAATGCGAAATTTTTATATCTTCCTGATTAGTGGTTTGGCTTGCCTCGCTTTGCAGGCGCGCGAGCCAGTGAAACGTATCGAGGATTTGATAAGCTTGGAAAAACGAGTTCAGGCTGTATCTGAAAAGGCTTTGCCAGCGACCGTTGCATTAGTGTCCGACGGGACAGGCTCATCGGGCTCAGGTGTGATTATTAACAAAGGCGGTTTAATTTTAACCGCGGCGCACGTCATCCAGGGCATGAAGGAAGTGGATGTTTATTTTCCGGATGGGAAAAAATGGGGGGGTAAAGTTCTCGGCGCAAACTACTCGAAAGATATAGGCATGGTGCAACTGGTCGATGCCGGTCCCTGGCCGTTTGTGGATTTGGGTGAGTCAAAGCCGCTGGAGGCGGGAGATTGGCTGGTGGCTCTGGGTCACTCGGCAGGCTTCGATCCAGCACGGACACCGCCGGTACGATTCGGCCGCGTGATGTCAGATGGACCGGGAAATTATTTCACTTCTGACTGCACTCTGATTGGCGGCGATTCTGGTGGGCCTTTGTTTGATTTGGATGGAAAGTTAGTCGGGATCAACTCGTCGATTGGTGAGTCTTGGAAAAATAACAATCATGCGGGTGTGGATGGTTTCCGTGAGGATTGGGAGCGTTTGTTAGCAGGGGAGACATGGGGTGCGTTACAGATGAATCCATTGGCAAATCCAGAGACCCCTGTGCTTGGGATTGTGATGGGACTGCGTGATGAGGGGCGGGGAGTGAGGGTGCAGAAAGTGGAGCCGAATTCACCAGCCGCAGCCGCTGGTTTGCGAGTGGGCGATACGATCGTTACGGTAGACAACGAGCCCGTTAAAGGCGGAACTGAATTGCAGCAAGTTTTGATCAAAAAAGAAGTGGGCGATATGGTATCGCTTGGGCTGCTGCGCGGCACAGAAAAACTCAAGGTCGATGTAGAGTTAGTTAAACGGGAGGAATTATTCAGGACACGATGAAATCGAAGACAGCTCTATGGGGTGGAATGCTCGCTTTGGGATTACTGACGGGTGCTTTCGGGCAAGATCAGGATGTTCCTTTGATGCGTCCGGATGAAGAAAAGACGCTCAATGCGCAATCTGCTTCGTTTAACGAAGTGCTCGGAGCGACGCTTATCGAAGGAGCTAAATCTACTGTGCGGATTTGGGGTGAATCGAAGCGCAGCGGTAGGCCTCAAATGCTTGCGTATGGAACCGTGGTGGGTGATGGAACCCAAGTTCTAACAAAATGGAGTGAGGTTGAGTGGGCTGAACAAAACTTGTTTGTCCAAGCAAGTAGTGATGAATCGTTTTATGCTAAGGTGGCAGGTGTTTTCAGTGACGAGGATTTGGTATTGTTAGATATTAAGTTTCCAGATGGTGATAAACGGACGACCAATAACATTTTGGTTCCTGCAAAGTTTTCTGCAACGGAATGGAGCTACGGGCGTTTTATCTCTGCACCGCAACCTGATGGTAAGCTAGCTGGCTTTGGTGTGGTGAGTGTATTGGAGAGAAATCTTCGTGAGACGGATCGCGCACACATGGGGATCATGGCTGATCCGGAATTCCGTGGTAAGGGTGTCAAAATCGCTGTCGTGCAGTCAGAACATGGTGCAGCTGAAGCGGGGATCCAACCCGGTGATGTGATTCTTGTTATCGATGGCAGGGAAATTTCGGGACTTCAGGAGTTGAGAAATGCGCTGACCAACAAGCAGCCAGGTGATCGTGTGAAACTTAAGGTTGATTCGGCGGGTAAAGAACGCGATGTCGAAGTTTTACTTACGAATCGCCCGATTTTTGGCGAGTTTTCTCAAGAGCGTCTAAATCAAATGGAGCGCATGGGCGGCGAGCCGAACCGAGTTCGTAGTGGATTTTCACGAGTTGTTCAGAGTGATATGAAAATCCTTAAAAACCAGGTCGGGGGTCCGGTAGTGGATCTTCAAGGCAAAATCGTGGGTATTACCCTGGCGCGGGCGGATCGGACTAGGACGTATCTAATGAGTGGTTCTGCGGTTAATGAAATTTTGAAAGGCAAAACCGAAACTGTAGCTGAGGCGCGGGCCAAGATGCAGTTGCAGCGTCAGCAGCTTGCAGAGCAACGTCAGGAGCTGATGCCTCAGATGAGATCTCCCAAAAAACCGATGGATCCAGAGCGTTCACAAAGGCACCTGAATGATGTGGAACGCTTGCTTGGAAGAATCAACCGTGAGTTGGAGTTACTCGAAGTTGATCCTCGCTAGTTTTCAATTTCATTCATCCCTAGGTTGCGTTCCGCTTGGGAACGCGTTTATCTTCGGCCGCGATGAGCGAGAAGGAATTTTTCTATCAAGATCCGTTTCCATTAGGAGCAGATGAAACCGAATACGAATGCATTCATGAAGGCTTGGTTGAGACCTTGGATTTTCATGGAGAGAAAATGCTGAAAATCGCCCCCGAGGCATTGAGCTTGTTGGCGGCAGAAGCGATCAAAGCTATCAATTTCAAACTCCGCAGCAGTCACCTCGAACAAGTCGCGGCTATTCTGGATGATCCTGAGGCCTCGGATAACGATCGCATGGTTGCGCTCATGCTTTTGAAAAACGCAGAGATTGCAGCGCGCGGAATTCTCCCTGCGTGTCAGGACACCGGCACCGCGACGATCATTGGGAAAAAAGGGCAGGGCGTGTGGACGGGTGTGGATGATGCGGAGTATTTATCCAAAGGCATTCACAAGACCTACACGGAAGAGAACCTGCGCTATTCGCAAACCGCTCCGCTCAACATGTATGACGAGGTCAACACCAAGACCAATCTACCCGCCCAAATCGATCTCTACGCGACCCAGGGTTCCGAATACAAATTCCTCTTTGTCAGCAAAGGTGGTGGCTCTGCAAACAAAACTTTTCTCTATCAGGAAACCAAAGCTTTGTTGAATCCGAAGCGACTCAAAGAGTTCTGCATCGAGAAAATGAAATCGCTCGGGACGGCTGCGTGTCCTCCTTATCATTTGGGATTTGTGATCGGTGGAACCTCGGCGGAAAACAATCTCAAAACCGTCAAGATGGCGACGACTCGTTATTACGACAGTCTCCCGACAACCGGCAACGAACACGGACGTGCGTTTCGTGATATTGAGTTGGAGAAAGAGCTATTGGCAGCGGCGCGTGAAATTGGAATCGGCGCACAGTTTGGTGGAAAATATTTCGCATTGGATGTCAGAGTTGTTAGATTGCCGAGACACGGTGCATCGTGCCCCGTGGGAATCGGAGTCTCGTGTTCGGCGGATCGCCAAGCGAAGGCGAAGATCACCAGCAAAGGCATTTTCCTTGAGAAACTCGAAACCAATCCGGGTCGGTTCATTCCGGAGAAATATCGTGATTGGAAATTCAAAGGAGTCGAAATCGATCTCGATCAAGGCATGGAAAAAACCTTGGAAACTCTTTCCAAATATCCTGTCACCACCGCGCTGGCATTGAGCGGAACCATCATCGTGGCGCGGGATTCGGCGCATGCGAAGATGAAAGAAATTCTGGATGAAACCGGGGATCTGCCGGAATACTTCAAAAAATATCCGATCTATTACGCTGGTCCCGCCAAGACACCCGCTGGAATGCCATCGGGAAGTTTCGGTCCGACCACAGCAGGGCGGATGGATGGTTATGTCGATCTCTTCCAATCCAAAGGTGGATCCATGGTCATGCTCGCAAAGGGCAACCGTTCCCAGCAAGTGACCGATGCATGTAAGAAACACGGTGGATTCTATCTCGGTTCCGCCGGCGGACCCGCCGCATTGTTAGCAAGCGATCACATCCGTTCGCAGGAAGTGGTCGATTTCCCGGAACTCGGCATGGAAGCCGTTTGGAAAATCACCGTGGAGAATTTTCCAGCGTTCATCCTGGTGGATAACAAGGGGAATGATTTCTTCCAGACGATTAACCAGTGTCCGGTTTGTTAGGTTTTTCACCACTCCACCGGCAGCTCGATCATTCTTCCGGCGTCTTCGTATTTGATGTGGCCGTGTTTCATGCCGTATTCGTGGACGAAGCGGGTGACTTTGACATCGTAGGCGCAGTATTCGGCGATCTTTCTTAGTGGCTCGAACTCGCCAGTTTTCTTATGCTCTTGCCACCAGCGGATGGCGTCTAGTCCGTCGGCGGATTTTCCGGTGCCGAGGGAGGAGGAGGCGACGTTGTCGAGTTTGAGGAAACGTCCCATGCGCTCTTTGACGTCGAGCATCATATCGAGGTTGAGGGTTTGTTCTTCGAGGTTGGGGAGGACGTAAGCTTGCAGCACGGGATAGTCGAAACCGATGTGATTCCAACCCACGACGAGATCGGCTTTGAGGAGTTGATCGGTGAGGGCGTCTAGTTCGTTTTCACTGTAGATCACGTATTCATCGGTGGCGGTGGAATAGGTGACGGCAACGGATATGCAGAGCTTGGCTTTGTTCGAGAAACCGCCGACATCGCTGATGCTGCGTTGGGTTTCCAAATCGAAGTAGACGATATTTTTGTTAGCCACGGGAAAAGATATAGGGAAAGAGATTAGCCTCTGGTTTGGCCACTGCCACGGACGCGGTATTGATAGCTGGTCAGTTCACGCAGACCCATCGGGCCGCGGGCATGGAGCTTATCAGTGGAAATGCCGATTTCTGCGCCGAAGCCAAATTCTCCACCATCGGCGAAGCGAGTGGAGGCGTTGTGCATGACGCAGGCGGAATCGATGGAGCGCAGGAATTTCTCGGCTTCCGCGACATCGGTGGTGACGATGCTGTCGGTGTGGTGCGAACCGTAGGTGTTGATGTGAGTGATCGCTTCATCGAGGGTATCGACGATTTTGATTGAAAGGATTTTTTCTAAATACTCGGTCGACCAATCCTCTTCGGTGGCGGGAATGAGATCTGATAGAATTTCCAAACAGCTTTCGCAGCCACGGAGCTCGACGCCTTTTTCGCGGAGGGCGCTGGCGACTTTTGGGAGGAAATCTTTGGCGATGGATTTCTGGATGAGGAGGGTTTCGAGGGCGTTGCAGACACCGGGTTTTTGAACCTTGGAATTGATGGTTAGATCGATCGCCATTTCCTGGTCTGCGTTTTCTGAAACGAAGATGTGGCAGATGCCGTCGTAGTGCTTGATGACTGGCATACGAGCGAGCGAGACGACGGTTTCGATCAAACCTTTACCACCACGTGGGATAATGAGGTCGAGCCATTGATCCATGCCCGCCATGGCCGCGACGCTTTGGCGATCGGTGAAGGGGATGAGCTGAATTGCGTGTTCGGGGAGACCGGCTTTCGCGCCGCCGGTGCTGAGGGCTTTGGCGATGGAGCGGTTCGAATGGATCGCCTCGCTGCCGCCGCGAAGAATCGTGGCGTTTCCGGTTTTGAAACAGAGAGCTGCGGCGTCGGCGGTGACGTTGGGTCGGCTTTCGTAAATGATGCCGATGGTGCCGATCGGCACGCGGATTTGTTCGATGCGTAGGCCGTTGGGTTGGGTCCAATCTTCAAGGACTTGGCCGACCGGATCGGGAAGGGTGGCAACGTGCTCGAGGGCGCTGGAGACGGCTTCAAGCCTTACAGAATCGAGTTTCAAACGATCGATCATGGCGCTGGTAAGCCCTTTTTCCTGAGCGGCTTGGAGGTCTTTTTGGTTCTCGGAAAGGATTTCCGCTTCGTTGTCGCGGAGGCCTTGCGCCATCGCGCGGAGGATGTCGTTTTTCTGATCGGTGGAAAGAGCCGCGAGTTGGTAAGCAGCAGCGCGTGCTTGCTTACCCATGGTGTGGATTTGCTCGGTGATGGGATCGGACATGGAAATCTATTTTTTAGCGATGAAGCGGGTTGAGATACCTTTGCCAGCGACTATGTCGGACAAGCGCTCAGAGCAGCGGCCGTTGGCGATGTGGACTTCGATCCCTGAGTCGGTGGCGAATTTCACGGCTTCGAGTTTGGAAGCCATGCCGCCCATGGAAAATTTTCCTTTGTCATCACGGACGTGACCGAAGGCGGTATCGATATCGATGACTTCGGGGATAAGCTGGTTGTTGGATGGATCGAGCAAGCCATCGACACTGGTGAGCAGGATTACGCGTTTTGCGCCGACGAGTTTCGCGACGTGGACTGAGAGCATGTCGTTATCGCCGAAGCTGAGTTCACGGATCGCGACGGAGTCGTTTTCGTTGATGATGGGTAGGATGCGTGGCTCTTGAAGGAGACGGTTGAAGGTATTGAGGAGATTGGTGGCGCGGGTCTCGGATTGGATATCCTCGGTGGTGAGGAGGATTTGAGAAACGAGGATGTCGAAGTTGGAAAACAGCGAGCTGTAGGTGCTCATGAGGCGAGCTTGGCCGACGGCTGCGCAGGCTTGGCGGGTGGCGATATCGTTAGGATATTCCGTGAGTCCCATCGCGGAAACTCCAGAGCCAACAGCACCTGAGGAAACGAACAAACAGCGATGTCCTTCGTTGATGAGTTTGGAAATCGAAGCGACCAAATGCACCAGCGCTGCGCGATCGATGGTGCCGTCGGCAGTTTTAGTAAGGACGCCGGTTCCGGCTTTGATGATGGTGAGATCGCTGGTCATGGATGCAGGAATTGCGGGAAAAGAGGCATAAACCTTAGCGCCAACCTTGCCAATCCAAACCTTGGGAAACCTTTAGCCGGTTTTTAGTTCCTCTTGCGGAGGGCTATTCGGAGTTCTATAAGCCTTTTTTCTAAGCGCCAAAACGATGAAAGCTATAACCCTAATTGTCCTGTCTGTTTTGATTTTCAGTTTCTCACCGGCGCAGGCCAGCGGAGGTCAGGGAGCAGAGCCAGCTTACCCGGAGTTATCAAATGGCTGTGCTCAGTATGCTGCATTTCCCAAGCCTAAAGAGTTGTATAAGGAAGTTGAGGGAGGCGTGATCGAAACCCTGAAGTCGAGAGCTGCGGAAGATCCGTTCAACGTAGCCGCTACAATCATTTTCATTCTGGCGATTTGTCACACCTTTGCTGCGAGTTCGCTGAACAAGTTGGCGCATCATTTCGAACACATTCATGAGGAAAATTTAAAAAAGCGCGGGCCGCGTGATGATGAACATCCCGATGGCGAGCCTGAGGTTTCATTCCGTGCGACGGTTTTTCACTTTCTCGGAGAAGTTGAGGCAATTTTCGGAATCTGGGTGATCGCTCTGGCAGGGGCGGCTACGTATTATTACAGCTGGGGAGATTTCAAATTGTATCTCGGCAAAGATAAAATTTTCACCGAGCCCTTATTTGTGGTTGTGATCATGGCGATCGCAGCAAGTCGTCCGGTTCTGCGTTTCGCGGAGGCGGTGATGTCAGTTGCAGCATCGCTTGGAAAAGGAACACCTGCTGCATGGTGGTTGAGCGTTTTGATCATTGCTCCCATTCTCGGTTCGTTCATCACCGAGCCGGCTGCGATGACGATTGCAGCGATGTTGCTCGCCAAGAGATTTTATAAACTCAAGCCTTCACCGACTTTGGCTTATGGAACGATCGGATTGCTTTTTGTCAGTATCTCGGTCGGCGGGACATTGACTCATTTCGCCGCGCCACCGGTTCTGATGGTGGCTGGCACATGGGGATGGGATACGCTTTTCATGTTAGAGCATTTCGGTTGGAAAGCCGTTATCGCGGTTGTGCTATCGACACTTCTCTACTTTGTCTTTTTCAAAAAAGCCTTGTTTCAAATCGCGGATCGGGCGGATGGTCTGGAGGATGGCGAGTTGAACGCCAATTCTTGGCAGGAAAGAGAAACATCGATTCCGTTTTGGGTCACTTTCGTACATCTGCTTTTCCTTGGCTGGACCGTTTATGCAGCACACGAGCCAGTGCTTTTCGTCGGTGGCTTCCTGTTCTTCTTGGCATTCATCATGGCAACGCGTCATCACCAGAATGCGGTGTCGATGAAGAGCCCGATGCTGGTTGGTTTCTTCCTTGCCGGCTTGGTGATACATGGTGGCTGCCAGGGTTGGTGGATCGCACCGATCATCCAGACACTGTCGGATGATGCATTGATGTTCGGCGCGACGGTTTTAACAGCATTCAATGATAATGCCGCAATTACTTATCTTGCCTCACAAGTTGAGGGGATTTCATTCAGTGCCAAACACGCAGTCGTCGCTGGTGCGGTTACAGGTGGTGGTCTAACAGTGATTGCCAACGCACCTAACCCAGCGGGTCAGAGTATTCTATCGAAATACTTCGATGGTGGTGTCTCCCCACTCAAATTATTCCTAGCTGCTCTTACACCAACGATTATCGTCTATGCTTGCTTTGTATTTCTTCCAAACGGTCCTGCTAAGGAGCACAAGCCTAACAATAATCATCCCAGCGCAGTGATCGAAACCGTACCTCCGGCTGAAACGGGGCATTGATTTTTACCTCCGCCTCCAGATTAGCAAGTCCCTTGTGAACCTGCGCTAATCGAGATCGATGCTCAATTTCCGGCGGTGGAAATTTTATTCATGTGGTTGAGGCGATCCACGAGAATCTTCATCAGGTGTCTGGCGAAGAAGGGGTTTTGCTGAACGATGAAATTGAATCGGTGCTCGTCCACTTTGGCAAGACGGGATGGAGAGGTGGCGGTGACTGTGGCAACTCGGGATGAGCTGTCAATGAGTGCCATTTCGCCGAGCACTGCGCCTCGCTCGGATTGTTCCAACATCTTTCCGCCGATCGTGATGTCCACGGTGCCTTCTAATAACACGAACATGCAATCCCCGAGATCGCCCTCTTTGAAAAGCACTTCGCCAGCGGCGAGATTGGTGGTATCGGTTTCGTGTTTGAAGAGATCAGCGGCGTTCATTTTTTTGAATGCTGTATTGAAGTAAAATCAGCACAATCCGTTCAATGTATCGAAATTGTAACAGAATCATTCTGCAGGCGATTCAGGCAAATAGAAACCTCGGAGTAACCCTTTATACTCTCCAAAGACCATTGCTTCAGGTTATTTTCCGCGCAGTTGAAAAAGCAAATTCCTAGAATTTAACCTTTGATCTGAAAAAGCTCTTCTGGGTGATCGAAGAGGTAGGTGGGTTTAGCTTTTGCTAGAGATTCGCGGGAATTGAATCCCCAGCTCACTGCAGCGTGGGGAATTTTGGCTTTTTGCGCGGCTTTCACGTCGCGTAATTCATCGCCGATGTAAATCATTTCGGAATGCTCCAGGGAAAAGGTTTTTCGAATCGCGCGGAGGTGACGGGCTTTGCCGGTGAGTTTTGAGGTGGAGGAAACGAAATCGAAAAGATCGCGAATTCCGTGGTTTTGCAAAAACACATCGACGTTCGCGGTGGTGTTGGATGTTAGAATTCCAAAGTTGTCCGTGTGATTGCGTAATTCCGTTAGGGTTGCTTTCATGCCATCGATCAGCTGTAGGCGATCGATATTGTTCCGCATCATTTTTGTGCCACGGGCAATAATCGATGGGACTCGACGACTAGGGATTTTAAGCTTTGAGAGGATTTCTTTCAGCGAGAGATGTCTAAGCTCTGCGATCTCGTGTTCCTCGACTTCACGAATACCGTATTCAGGAGCGAGTTCATTGAAAATTTTCCGAGTCTCTCCAAGCGTATCGGCGATCGTGCCGTCAAAATCAAAAACGAGAGCTCGGTATTTCATCTGAAACAAATTGAATGAGCGAGAGGGCGGAGGCGAGCTTGAAATGACTGGAAAATCAGAGCTTGAGATTCGGGTCGATATCGCCGTCCAGTGGATCGGTTTTTCCTGATAGAAAACGCAGGAGTCCGGCGAAGGCGATCATGGCGGCGTTGTCGGTGCAGAGGGAGCCGGTGGCGATTTCGAGCTCCAGGCCTTCTTTTTTGCAGCGCTCGGTGAAGGCTTCGCGGACTTTTTGATTAAGGCTCACGCCGCCGGAAAGGCCGATGAGATGGGAGTTGGTGGCTATCGCGGCACGGATGGATTTTTCCACCAAGACATCGACCACGGCGGCTTGGAACGAAGCGGCGATGTCTTCGAGTTTGGCACTTGGGTCTTTTTGCAAAGTATAGAGCACTGCGGTTTTCAAACCGGAGAAGGAGAAATCGAGCTCACCGCCCTGCATCATGGAACGGGGAAAATCATAGGCGAGGGGATTTCCCTTGCGGGCAGCTTTTTCGATTTCGGGTCCGCCGGGGTAGGGTAGACCGAGCATTTTTCCGACTTTGTCGAACGCTTCCCCAGCTGCGTCATCGCGGGTGCTGCCGAGTTTCTGGTAGTTTCCCGGTGCGAAAACTTCCATGAGCTGAGTGTGACCGCCGGAAACGATCAAACCGATGTGATGCGGCACCGCGGTGCGCTCGATAAACGGCGAAAGCAGGTGGCCTTCGAGGTGATTGACAGAGATAAATGGTTTTCCGGAAACACAGGACATCGCCTTAGCGGCGGTGCTGCCAACGAGTAAAGAAGACGCGAGGCCGGGTCCCATGGTAGCGCCGAACACATCGATGTCCGCCATGCTGATACCGGCGATTTCCAAGGATTTCTCCACCAAACCATTGAGATTGAGCGAATGGCTGCGGGAGGCAATTTCAGGAACGACCCCGCCGTGAACCCGATGTTCCTCGATTTGCGAAGCCACCACGCTCGAAAGCAGCTCAGCGGGTTGGTTCGGTTCCCCGCGAAGGATCGCCACCGCCGTTTCATCACAAGAGCTCTCGATTGCTAAAATAACCGCCACCTCGGGATGATTCATCGGCGCGGCGGTTTGGGCAATAGCGAAGGTGATTCCTGATATTTCTTTGAAAGTTCGGCGATAGAGGTTGGACGTTGGGCTTTTCCTATTTCAGGTTGGGTGATGCTTTTTTCCGCTGTGTATCCCGATCTGCTTGCGAACCCGACGCCTCTGATGCGCCGGTTCATGAGTTTGTTGGAGGAAAATGTCTCGTTGGAAAAACTCGCGGCGAAAAGTCAGCAAGTGACGCGTCAGAATTTCGGCAAGACCATGAGGTTGTTTGCGCCGCTTTATGTCTCGAACGAATGCGTGAACAACTGCTCGTATTGCGGGTTCTCGCGCGATGCGGCGATTCTGCGAACGACCCTGACGGTGGATCAAGTCGTCACGGAGGGGAAATATCTGCATGCGCAGGGATTTCGGAATTTGTTGTTGGTGGCGGGGGAACATCCGAAATTTGTTTCCGAGGGATATTTGCAGAAATGCTTGGATGCATTGATTCCGTTGTTCTCGACCTTGGCTTTGGAGGTCGGTCCGATGGAGGACGATCAATACCGAGAGTTGGTCGATCATGGAGCGGAAGGTTTGATCGTCTATCAGGAAACCTATCATCGCGAAACCTATCAGACACTCCACACCGCAGGGCCGAAGAAGAATTTCGATTGGCGGTTAGATTGTCCGGAGCGCGCGTATGCGGGTGGATTTCGTCGGATCGGGATTGGTGCGTTGTTTGGATTGGCCGATTGGAAACATGAAGCGCTCTCGCTCGCCGCGCATTTGGAATATCTCTACAAGCATTGCTGGAAAGCGCAGTTCTCGGTGGCGTTTCCGCGGATGCGTCCTTACGCCGGAAACTATCAATACCAAGCCGATCCTGATCGCTTTCTGCCGGATGAAGCTTTGCTGCGTTTGATCACGGCGTTCCGCATCGTCTTTCCACAAGTCGCCATCGTGCTTTCCACTCGTGAACCAGCACCGTTGCGAGACGCGATGGCTCCATTGGGCGTGACTCACATGTCAGCCGGAGCACGCACCGAACCCGGCGGCTACACCGGCGCGGGATCAGACGATCTTCACCTCACTGTCAAAGGTCGCCGCGTCGAACTCACCGAGCGCAGCGGTAACGAAAAAGCCACCGAACAATTTCAAATCCACGACACCCGCAGCCCAGCTGAAATCGCCGAGATGTTGAGAAATCAAAACATCGATCCAGTCTGGAAGGACTTCGATCAGGCTTTGGTGCAGTTATAGCAAAAGAACCGCTGGTGAATTTGAGCAATTGAACTATTCTGAATATTAAAGAAACTTTCCCCAAACATGGCACAGCAGATTGATCATTACGCCCGTGAGATTTCCGATGAAAAGCAGCATTCGGTGATCGATGGATCATCGAAAGGAACCGACAAGCGGTATTCTGTTTTGTTTCACGATTACGAGGATCCAAATTCGCTGAGAAAATTAGCTGGAGCGATCAAGGATCACACCTTGCATCATTTGGATGAGTATTTGGAAAAGGCAGAAAAGGCGCTGACCGATCGGGGAGTGCATGTGCATTATGCATCGACGGATGAAGATGCTCGTCAGGCAATTCTCAAAATTCTTCAGGAGCATGGTGTTAACCAATTGACGAAATCCAAGTCGATGGCGGCGGAGGAAATTCATTTGAATCCATTTCTCATTGAGAACGGGATCGCGTGTTTGGAATCAGATCTCGGGGAGTTCATCATCCAGCTCGATGGCGATGAACCGTCCCACATCGTCAAACCCATCATTCACAAGAATCGTCGTGGAATTGCGAATACGTTTTTACGCGAGGGGATCGCGCCCGATTACAACGACGATCCAGAAACCATCACGCGTCGCGCGCGGGTGCATTTGCGAGAAAAATACATGGTCGCGGAAGCTGGTATCACCGGCGCGAATTTTGTCTGCGCAGATACGGGTCGCCTCGTCTTGGTGACCAACGAAGGCAACTCACGTTTCGGCATGGCTCCCGTGAATCTCCACATCGCATTGGTCGGGATTGAAAAAGTCATTCCACAGGAACGCGATCTCTCGGTGTTCCTTAATCTTTTAGGACGATCCGCCACGGGTCAGCAACTCACGGTTTACACCGAGTTCATCAACGGACCGAAATCCGAAAATCAGCCCGATGGGCCGGAGCACATGCACGTCGTGTTCATGGATAACGGACGGACGGATGTCTTAGCATCGAACTGCCGAGAAATCCTGCGCTGCATTCGTTGTTCTGCGTGTCAGAACGTTTGTCCGGTTTATCGCCAGGCATCGGGCCACGCGTATCGCTCCGTGTATGGCGGACCGATCGGTGCGGTGCTTTCACCTATTCTTTTCGGAAAACGTTTTCCAGAGCTCGCTGATCTCCCGAAAGCATCTTCACTTTGCGGAGCTTGCAACGAAGTCTGCCCCGTTGATATCCCGATTCCCGATCTGTTACTACGCCTTCGCGACAAAGCGAAACGCGAAGAAGTCCCCTCCGATGGAGCCATCCCCATGTCGCCCTTTGCAACCCTTGCGACCTCGCCCTCGCTATGGCGCACCGCGATGACCATGTCTAAGGCGATGAATCATTTACCTATTCAGGTCGCGCCGATCAAGCCACTGCAAGACTGGCTTGGCCAGCGCACACTCCCCGAATCCCACGGCGGAGATTTCCGTAAGTGGCTTAAAGCGCGTCGCAAATAATTCTGAACGATTTCAAAACCATGTCCCGTTCCCAAATCTTCTCCAAAATCCGCGAAACCACCGATCACATCTCCGATAAGGCTGCTTATCCGAGTTATGAAACTTCAGTGATGCATTCCAACGTGAAGCTAAAACAAGTGGATTTATGGGATGCGTTTTCTGAAAATTTCAAAGCGGTCAACGGACGACCCATGAATTCAGTGCAGCAGCTCGCGGAGTTTCTAGATGGAAACAACCAACGGGTCGGTTACTGCGATCCGGCTTTGTTTGAAAGCATTGGCAAGGTCTTGGTGAAAGCGGGTTTGAAAGTGGAAACAACCTATGACCGAGAGCGCTACGATGATTATCAATTCGGCATCACCCGCGCAACGGGTGCGATTGCTGAATCAGGCTCATTGATCATTGATGATTTTAAAACCACATATCGCCTCGCAGCGCTTTCGCCTTGGGTTCATGTCGGTGTTTTGAAAAAGGAAGAGATTCATCGAACGATTCCAGATGCGATCGCCGCGTTCGGCGATGCGCCGAATATTATCTGGTGCACAGGACCTTCAAAGACCGCTGACGTCGAAGGGATTCTGATTGAAGGGGTTCACGGGCCAGGTGAGCAGATCGCGCTGCTGATTTAGTTCAGGCTTTTTCTCTACAAGGAGGGAGGAGAAGCGGGAGAAGAGGAGATGGAAGAAAGGGTAGTCTTTGTTACCAGTAATTAAATTACGGTTTTTCTTTTTTCTCCGACTTTGAGTTTGGAGCAGGTTGTTTGCTTTTTGATTTCGATTCAGTATACCACTTACTGACTAAGTCATCTTCACCAAAAATCTTTCCAATCTTGTGGACACCCATGGTCCACGAGAATCTCTCAACTTCGACGCCCGGCGAGATGACTGTCGCTCCAACTAATTTCTTTTTCGCATATTCTTCTTTGGATTGAACCTCATAAGTTGAGAGTCCCCTGTGAAAAATAGCAAAACAGTAACGTTCTTGTTCTCCAATCTCTTGAAGAATAATCGTGTCACTTCCCCAACCTGGAATCACTCCGATCACCAATGCTTTGAATGGCTGTTCAGGCGAAATCTTTCCGTCATGCCATAGCTCGACTTCTTCTGCGATGAGTAAGGGTGAAAATATCATCAAGAGAATCTGAAGGAACACTAATTTCATAGGGTCACCATCATGCTCGATAATTTCGCTGGGATTGTAAAATGAGCGTAAATTCTTTGAACGATTAGATAGATGATCTCAAAGTGTATGTCCCATTCTTAGTCGCTTGGTATCCAGATACTTTTGGTTATGGATGTTGGCGGGTAAGGAGAGGGGGATTTGTTCTGAAATTTCCAAGCCATAGCCTTCCAGTCCGACGACCTTTTTCGGGTTGTTGGTGAGGAGTTTGATGCGGCGAACGCCGAGATCGTGGAGGATTTGGGCGCCCATGCCGTAGTCGCGGAGGTCGGAGGCGAAGCCGAGTTTTTCGTTGGCTTCGATGGTGTCGAGTCCTTGCTCCTGGAGTTTGTAAGCGTGGATTTTTGCAGGTAGACCGATGCCGCGTCCTTCCTGACGGAGGTAGAGCAAGACTCCGCCTTCTTCGGAAATGCGTTTCATCGCGGCGTCGAGTTGCGGGCCGCAATCGCAACGCTGCGAGTGAAACACATCACCTGTTAGACATTCGGAATGGACGCGCACGAGCGTAGGTTTCTCGGGATCGATTTTACCGTGCGTGAGTGCGAGATGATGCGAGTGATCGAGAGATACGGTGTAGAGATGGCAGTCGAAATTACCGTAATCGGTGGGCATCAAAATGGTGCTCTCGTGTTTCACGAATTTTTCTGAGCGACGGCGATACTCGATGAGTTGAGCAATCGTGCAGGCTTTGAGATTGTGCTTGGTTTGGTAATCACCGAGGTCGCCGACGCGTGCCATGGAACCATCTTCATCCATGATCTCACAAATCACACCAGCGGGCGGAAGACCGGCGAGTTTGACGAGATCGATCGCCGCTTCGGTGTGGCCGGCGCGACGCAGGACACCGCCGGACATCGCTTGCAGAGGAAAGATGTGACCGGGCTTAACGAAGGAATCGATGTGCGCTGTAGAATCGGCGAGGAGTTGGATTGTGCGCGCGCGATCAGCTGCGGAAATTCCTGTGGTGATACCTTTCGATGCATCGACAGAAATCGTGAAGGCGGTTTTCATGCCTTCGTGATTGCGGCGGGTCATTTGTGGAAGATCGAGTTCTTCGGCGCGCTCCGAAGTGATGGGCGCGCAGATTAGACCGCGGCCGTTGACCGCCATGAAGTTGACCATTTCTCGTGTGCAGAGTGAGGCCGCGCAAACGAGATCGGCTTCGTTTTCGCGATCCGGATCATCCGCGACGATGACGATTTTTCCGGCGGCGATTTCACCGATAATTTCGTCGATAGGATGGAAGGTAAGTGCTGGCACGGGTTAATGAAGAGTGAAAGGTGAAGAGTGAATGGTGAAAACTAATTCAGCATGGGATTCTTTGGCGCTTGGGAAATGAGAGCGTGATAGGGAGAGATGCCGCTGAGAAGTCTTTTCCAGAGGCTGAGATCGTGGGGATGGCTTAAAATATCGATCGGTGGAGGGAGACTGATCCAAGTATTACGCTCCATTTCATCTTCCAGCTGACCCGGCGACCACGCGGAATGCCCGACGATGGCTTGAACGAGGTGATCCTTTTTATCGACCAATTCCTCCGCGGCTTCGGCAGATATCCTCGGCATCAGGCGGGCTCCTTCCTTGGGATCCATGTAAATGACGGTGAACGTTAAATGCTCCGTACCAACCGGTCCGCCCTGCAAAACCGGAAGTTTCGAGAGTGGAGATTTTTTCAGCTGTGAAACCAGCGACCCCACCGTGGTGCCAATCGGATGGTTGATGATGGCCCCGATCGCCCCGTCTTTCGCGTTGTGTTCGGCGATGAAAATCACCGAGTGATCGAAGGTGCCATCGCTCAGGGACGGAGTCGCAAGCAGCAACTGGCCACGAAGTGAGATGGGCTCGGAATCGGAGGTGTTAAAGTTCACGTAGCGGAGTTTAAATGGGATGTGGGGAATTTCAAGTTCAGCAAATGAAAGAGATTCACGCCAAAGCGACATAAGATGAAATTATTCGTATGTCCGTAATTTGGCATGCGAAGGGCTGCGTGGCGGTTGATGAAAAAAGGATATTTACTAGATATGGACGGGGTGATTTATCGCGGTGGCGAGGTCATTCCTGGGGCGGTGGAATTTGTTCGGAGACTCCGAGAGACAGATACACCCTTTTTATTTTTAACCAATAATAGCCAACGAACGCGACGCGATGTGGCGACGAAGTTGTGTCGGATGGGCATCGATGCCACGGAGGACGATGTGTTCACTTGTGCTATGGCAACGGCGCGATTTCTTGCGCGTCAGAAGCCAGGCGGCACGGCGTATGTGATCGGCGAAGGCGGATTATTGAACGCTCTGCATCACAATGGATATTCAGTTGTAGAAGATTCACCAGACTACGTGGTGATTGGAGAGGGGCGTGCGTTTACCTTTGAAATGATCGAAAAGGCCGTGCGCTTGGTGGATCGTGGTGCAAAATTGATTGCGACGAATCTCGATCCAAACTGTCCGACCGATAACGGGATTCGTCCGGGTTGTGGAGCGATCGTTGCGATGATCGAAAAGGCCACTGGTAAGCAGGCGTTTTCGTTAGGTAAGCCAAGTCCGTTGATGATGCTGGAAGCGAGAAAACAACTCGGTCTTTCCACGGCTCAAACGGTTATGGTTGGAGATACGATGGAGACTGATATTTTGGGCGGCGTGCAGCTTGGCTTCCGCACGGTGCTCGTGCTTTCAGGTGGAACCAAGATATCCGACCTCGCCAATTTCGCCTACCAGCCAGACATGATCGTCAATGATTGTGGCGAGATCGAGCTGGATCAGGTGTATCATCGTGAATTGTTGGAGTGTAAGATCGCTTAGTAGACTAGGGTTGGTTTGTGGCGTAAGAAAAACGATCTCCTCATGGGGATCGTTTTTCTGTAAAACTTACTGTCATTTTCGGGTGATTTTGTCATTTTCAGTCGTTCGATCCGAATATGAGCCCAAAAGATATTTCTAACAATAGCCAAGCGGTTGCGAAGCCAACAGCGAAGGTCGAGATGGCGACTTTGGATGATCTGCCAGCGTTGACTGAATTAGTGATGGATTTGTTCTCGATGTCTGCGGGGGATTTTATCCCAGATCGCGCTTTGCAGGAGCGTGGCTTGCGGTTGATTCTTGAGCAGCCGAACCGGGGTCGGATCGCGGTGATCCGGAATGAAGATAAAATTTTTGGCATGGTAAACATGCTGTTTACCATCTCCACTGCGCGCGGTGGTTTCGTGATCTTGATGGAAGATGTGGTGATTCATCCACATCACCGAGGTCAAGGTTACGGGACGATGTTAGTGAATCACGTCATTGAGTTTGCGAAGCAGAAAAAATTTCTACGCATCACGTTGCTGACCGATAAAATCAGCGCGGAGTCGCAGCAGTTTTTCCAGAAGCAGGGATTCAATTATTCTAACATGATTCCGATGCGGTATTTGATCGAAACAGATCAGTAACTCGCCAAGTGCTTGGTGAGGACGGGCGTGAGCGAGTCTTCGATTGCGGAGTCTTTGATGACGTGGAGCAGCGATCTCATTGCGGTCGGAACGTGTTGGCGATACCATTCGTCGTGACGATTTTCGAGGATGTTTCCGAATGCGCCGAGCGCTTGCATGAGACGCTGAGCAGCGCATTTGTGGAATAAAGAAGTCTCCGGTCTTTCATCGGAAATTTCCTCCCATAAATCTAACAGAGCATCGCGTTCGTCTGCGGAGTGTGCCATGTAGGGATCAAAAATCAGCGATGCAAGATCGTATTCCTGTCGACCCCGGCGCAGGCCTTGGAAATCGATCATGTAAACTTTGCCATCTTTGATGAGCAGGTTCTGCGATTGGAAATCACGATGCACGAGATGCTTGTGAGTTGCGCCAAGTGCCTCCGCCATCTCGACGAACGCTTCATTTTTTTCCAAACCGACCGGGCTTTCTTTTAGGAAATCCTCGATAAAATAATCGAAGAAATATTTCTGCTCCCAACGGTAAAGATCGGCATCGAAGGGCGGCATAAGCTCCAAGTCTTTCGGGACTTTCGTAAAAAACAAGCGATCGACCTGTTTCAATGCAGAGCGGTAAAACGGCAAGCGATTTTTGAACGGTTGATCTTTCATCGAGTGCAGATCGACATCGCCGAGGTCTTCGACAAGCGCGACGTTGTGCTGTGATCGATCATAGAGAATTTCCGGAACATTGAATTTCGCTTCTTTAAGAAATTCCGCGATTGGCACGAACTGCGCGTTGTCCTCGCGTTCATCGGTCCAATGCACACCAATGAAATCATCGTGCACAGGAGTTTTTACTCTCGCTATGGTGCGGCCAGACGCTCCACGTTTGATCGGAATCATCGTGATTGGCGTGGTGGGATCAACCTCAAGAAATTGGCGGGCTGTGGAGAGGATAGCTTCGGTAGACATGAGGAACGGAACAAAGGGGATTTCTAATCGGTCGCTTTTTTAAGAGCGGCGGCGACGAAGCCGGAAAAGAGGGGGTGTGGGTGGTTGGGTTTGGAGAGGAATTCTGGGTGGAACTGGGCACCGATATAGAAGGGATGGTCGGGGAGCTCTACGATTTCGACCAAGCCTTCGTTGGCGGAGACGGATGAGATGACGAGGCCGCCTTCTTGGAGTCGGTCTTGATAATCCGAGTTCACTTCGTAGCGGTGGCGATGTCTTTCCTTGATGCGATCAACGTTGTCGTAGAGATCGGCTGCTTTGGTTCCGGCGAAGAGGATGGATTCGCAAGAGCCGAGCCGCATGGTGGCGCCCATGTCGGTGACGCCTTTTTGTTCTTCTTGAAGACAGATGACGGGATGAGGTGTATTTTTATCAAACTCGGTGGAGTTGGCGTTTTTGAGTCCGCATTTGTTACGAGCGTATTCGATGGTGGCGATTTGCATGCCGAGGCAGATGCCGAAGTAAGGGATGTTGTTTTCGCGAGCGTATTTGGCGGCGAGGATTTTTCCTTCAATGCCACGATCTCCAAAACCACCTGGGACGAGGATGCCATCGACATCGCCGATGACGGCTTTCGCGCCTTTATCTTCAATCGCCTCAGCTTCGACGCGGACAATTTGAACTTTGGTGTCATGAAAGGCACCGGCGTGGATAAGGGATTCGTAGATGGATTTGTAAGCGTCCTGCAGTTCGATGTATTTCCCAGCAACCGCGATGGTGACCTTGTGTTTGGGGTGAATGACACGTTGAACAAAGCCCTCCCATTTTTCTAGGTTGGGCGAAGGCGTGTGGCCAAGTCCGATTTTATCAACGACGAGTCGGTCGATTTTATCCCTGCGCAGATCGAGTGGGCATTCGTAAATCGTGTGATCGACATCGCGGAAAGCGACGACATTCTTTTTCTCGACGTTGCAGAACATTGCGATTTTTTTGCGGTTGTCTTCATCGAGATCAGCCTCGGTGCGGCAGATGATGATGTCGGGTTGGATACCTAGTTCGCGGAGTTTTGCGACGGATTGCTGGGTGGGCTTGGTTTTAACTTCGCCAGCGGCTTTGATGTAGGGGAGGAGAGTGACGTGGATGAAGCAGACGTTATCTTTGCCTACTTCCAAAGCGAACTGGCGTAGGGCTTCGATGAAAAGCAGGCCTTCCATGTCACCTACCGTGCCGCCGATTTCGGTGATAAGGACATCGACATCGGGATTATTTTTGGTGACCGAGTGCATGCGGTCTTTGATTTCATCGGTGACGTGAGGGATGAACTGAACCGTCTTGCCGAGGTATTCGCCGCGTCGTTCTTTTTTGATGACGGAATCAAACACCTGACCTGAGGTGAGGTTGTTCAGTTGGGAAAGGACACCGGAGGTGAAGCGCTCGTAGTGGCCGAGGTCGAGGTCGGTTTCTGCGCCGTCATCTAACACATAAACCTCGCCGTGTTGGTAGGGTGACATCGTGCCGGGATCGACGTTGAGATACGGATCAAATTTCTGCATCAGGGTTTTGAGGCCACGAGCTTCGAGGAGCGTTCCGATGGAGGCTGCGGCAAGGCCTTTTCCGAGAGAGGAGACCACGCCGCCGGTGACAAAGATGTATTTCATGAGAAGTTTGCTAGTTAAAAGTTAGAAGTTTTCAGTGGCGAGGATGCGTTCGATTTCGAGTGCTTGTTCGGGGGTGTCGACGCCGGGAGAGGTGTCGGTTGTTAGAAGCACTCGGATGTTGGCACCGTTTTCGAGGGCGCGGAGTTGTTCGAGGGATTCGGCCTGTTCGAGCGGGGAGGGCGGCCAGGTGACGAAGGTTTCGAGGAAATCGCGGCGGTAGCCGTAGATACCTTTGTGACGAAGGACTTGCAGGTTCTCAACGGCGTTGCGGAAGAATGGCAGCGGAGAGCGGGAAAAATAGAGGGCGTTGCCGTTGAGTTTGACAACAACCTTTACGACGTTGGGATCGGCGACGACAGGATCTTTCGGATTGAGAGGATTGGCGGCGGTGACCATATCCAAACTTGGGTCGCTGCAGAGAGCGGTGGCGAGGTCGTCGATAAGTTCGGGATCGATGAGGGGTTCGTCGCCTTGGATGTTGAGGATGTGAGTGGCGTGAGGGATTTGTTGGATGGCCTCGGCGAGGCGGTCGGTGCCGGTGGGGTGGTTGGGAGAGGTCATCACGGCTTTGCCACCGAAGTTTGCGACGGCTAGGGCGATGCGCTCGTCATCGGTGGCGATGATAATTTCGGAAAGTTTCGTTGCGAGCTTGCAGCGTTCCCAAACGTGTTGAATGAGAGGTTTTCCGGCGATGAGATGAAGCGGTTTTCCTGGGAAGCGGGTGGAGCCCCAGCGAGCCGGAAGGATGCCGATGATGTGGGGTTGAGAGGCTGGAAGTGACACGCAAATGGAATAGGTTGCGCGAACTTATGGAGAGACGTTGGGGACGGCAAGGACGGTTTGGAAATTTTTTTGAAGAAGCTGTCTGAGCCTCGGTTTACGGGATTTCAACACAAAGCAGCAAAGGTCGCAAAGGGACGAAAGTTAAGGTTAAAGAGGTTGAATCAATCTCCGATGCAGATGCCGACGGCTCGGGCGACTTGGACGACTTCGCCGTTGGGATCGACTAGGCGGAGTTTGTTGACGGCTTCTTCGATGGTGACGGAGTCGACGTGGTAGGATTGGTAGGAAACCATGCGGCCAAAGGCTTTTTGTTTGGCGAGGTTGACGGCCATGACACCGAAGCGCATGCCGAGGATGCGGTCGAATGCGGTGGGTGCACCGCCGCGTTGGAGGTGGCCGAGGGTGGTGGAGCGGGTTTCTTTTCCAGTGAGTTCTTGGATGCGGGTGGCGACTTGATCTCCGATGCCACCGAGTCGGATTTCACCTGAGCAATTCTTGTCGATGGTAACGAGATCGCCATCGGGCATTTTGGCGCCTTCTGCGACGACGACTAAGGTGGCGTGTTGGCCTTCTGCGTCGCGGTTTTTAATGAAGTCGGCGATTTTTTGGAGAGAGAAAGGAATTTCCGGAATGAGAATGACGTTGGCGCCACCCGCGATGCCGCCCCAGAGGGCGATCCATCCGGCGTGGCGGCCCATGACTTCTAACACCATAACGCGTTTGTGGGATTCGGCGGTGGTGTTGAGTCGGTCCAGTGCATCGACGACGGTGGTGACGGCGCTGTCGAAACCGAAGGTCATCGCGGTTGCGGAGATGTCGTTATCGATGGTTTTTGGAACTCCGATGATGGGCCAGCCTTGGCGAAAAAGTTGGAGGCCGGTTGTTAGAGAGCCATCGCCACCAACGACGATGAGGGCTTGGATTTCGAGTTGGTCGATTGTGCGGCGGGCGCGGTCGATGATTTCTTTCGGGACTTCGGCAATATTACCTGCGCCGATTTTTGCGGCGAAGTGGCCTTTGTTGGTGGAGCCGAGGATGGTGCCGCCAAGTTTCAGGATGCCGATGGTGTCCTTGGGTGTGAGTACGCGGTAATCGCCGGGCGGGAGTAGGCCTTCGAAGCCGTCTCTGAAACCGATGACTTCCCAGCCAAGTTTATGTGCAGCACCGACGACACCGTGGATGACGGCATTGAGCCCGGGGCAGTCGCCGCCGCTGTTAAGGATGCCGATACGCATGAATTTCGAAACTTTAAATTTTAAACTCTAAATCTCAAGGAAGAGTTATTTTACAGGGGGAGGGGTGGATAGGATTTCGCGTTTGGCGTCTTCGACTTTTGCACCTGCGGCGAGCCATGCGTCGTAGTGAGCCCAGCCATCGCGGATGAGTTTGCGTGAGCGGTTGAAGCGGTCTGGGCTGTTAAGAACGACAACGATGAGGCGGCGCGGGGTGACGCCTTTTGTGCCATCGGGCTTGGCTCTAACAAGTGGATCACGATCCATGCAGGTGGCTAGGCAAGGGCCGGCGTTTTGGGTAGTGCCGGTTTTGATTCCAAGGATGCCCGTTTCGCCCGCGAGCTCATTAGTGTTGGTGATCGTTCTTGGGGCTCCGTTGATTTTGATTTCGCGGGATGGTTGGCGGGTGATGAAAGTGATCGGATTGCGGCGCATCGCGTGGATGGAGAAGCGTGCGACATCGGCAGCGGTGGAGTAGCCGGGTTTTGCATCTATATCGAGGCCGTGTGGATTGGTGAAGTGGGTGTTTTTAGCGAGAACGAATTTGGCGAGTTTGTTCATTTCCTCGACGAAGGCCAGTACGGCATCGCCGCCTTTTCCACGACGGGTGAGGATGTCAGTGCCGACATGATGGGCGATGGCTAGTGCGGCGAAATTATCGGAGTTTAGCATGCAAGCGTAGAGGGCATCGCGCATGCTCATCGTGTCGCCGACTCTTAAATCCAGTGAAGTGGAGTTGCCGAGCAAGCTGGCAGATTCTGGGACGCGGATCATGGTGGTTCCCAGATCTGTTTGAGTGGCGGTGGACCAATCGACCGCGACGATGGCGGTGGCGATTTTTGTTAGGGACGCGATGGAGCGTTTGGTGGTTGCTCCACTAGCGGAGAGGACTTTTCCGGAATAGGCCTCGACGACGATATGAGCCTCTTGGGCAAAGAGCGTTGAAGTCAGGAAAATCAATGAAGCGAGGACGTTGCGCATGTGCGGGAGAATAGTAAGGAAATCCGAAGATTCAATCTAGAATCCGCGGTTGGGTTTAAATTGTGACCGCATACCCAAAGTAAAATATGAGCTGGTGAATTTTGATTGGAGATTTTGGGAGATGCGTCGATATACGGATGATGATGTGGTGCAGATTCATTGGCTTATGTGTTTTCCTTGGTTTTGTGATTCATGCTGATGGGGAAGAAGGGTTTGTTTCTTTATTTGATGGGAAGTCGTTGGAAGGTTGGGATGGAGATCCGGTCTATTGGAGTGTAAAAAATGGAGTGATCGTTGGTGAAGTGACGCCGGATACGCTGCTCAAGCGAAATTCATTTTTAATATGGCAGGGCGGTAAGGTGAGCGATTTTGAGCTGGTGGTGGAGTATCGCGTTTCTGAAAAAGGAAATTCTGGGATCAATTACCGAAGTCTAATCACGCCGGATCTCAAATGGGCTCTGACAGGTTATCAGGCAGACATTGATGGGGGAGATCGTTGGAGTGGTCAGAATTATGAAGAACGCGGTAGAACATTTCTTGCGTATCGCGGTCAGAGCGTCGTTTTAAAACCCGAAGCAAAACCGGAGCTTGTCAAAGCGATCGGTGAAAAGGATGCGCTTCAACGAATGATCAAGAAAGAAGATTGGAATACTTACCGAATCGTCGCCAAGGGAAACGTGATCAAGCATTACATCAACGATGTCCTTATGAGCGAAGTGGAAGATCTCGATCCGAATTTGAGAGTCTCAGAAGGCTATCTAGGCGTGCAAGTCCACGTCGGGCCACCGATGAAAATTGAGTATCGGAAGATTGAATTGAAGAAAATGAAGGAGACGAAGTAGAGGAATTGGGTTGTGATCGGTTAGATTTCGTCGAGTGTTTTTTGGCCGCGGATTTTTGATTCAGCGTCGTCGGCTTCTCGGTTAGGCATGGCTAAGCCTTTTTTGAGTTCGCGTTTTGCATCATCAATTTTTCCCATCAAGGCGAGGGTGCGGCCGTATTCGATTTGGTGGATGAGGCGTTTGGAGTTGATTTTGCGGGCTTTTTCGAAGTGATCGAGGGCGTCTTGGTATGAGCCTTGTGGGATGCCGCCGTAAACGACTTTTGCGAGAAGACGGGTTCCGCCGCCGATGTCGGCAATTTCTTGGTGCCAGCGGCCGAGCATGTGGTGGGCATAATCAGATTTGGGATTTAGTTTGAGGGCTTTGTCGGCGGCGGCTTTGATTTCGCGGGAGGCTTCGAGTTTTTCTTTGTTTCCGAGGAACTCTGTTATTTTCCCAAGAGAAAGCGCGAGGGCGAGGTGGGAGTCGGATAGTTTTGGGGCAATGGCGACGGCTTTACGGGAGTATTCGAGCGATTTTTGTGCGGCCTCTTGGCGTGCTTTTCCTTTTAGGGAGGGCATGAGGTCACCGTATTGTTTGGCGATTTTGATGAGGACGGGTGCTTGGTCGGGCTGCAGGGTATTGGCTTTTTGATAGGCTTCTAACGCATCTTTGGTTTTCCGGCTGGCGTCTAGGTCATCGCCTTTTTTGATCCATTCCGTGGTGGTTTGGGAAAAGGCGCATGAAACGGCGAGACAGTGGATGAGGATGATGCGGAAAATTTTCATGTGGCAGCGTAGCATGAGTTTAGGTTTCTGCTTGGGGTTTTGGCTTTTTTACAGGGAGGGAGGAGAATTGGGAGAAGAGGAGGAAACCCAGATGGATTTTTTTGTTTCAGTTTGCTTAGAGCTGGTCGGCTAGTGTTTCTGCTAGAGTGCTGGTGAGTTTTTCGGTTTCTCTGGAGTGGAGTCTGCGGGATTTGCGGAAGTCGGGGAGGAAGACGGCGGACTCGAGTTTTTGGATGGCGGTGTGGTCGGTGAAGGCGAGGTTGAGTTCGCGATTGATGCGGAGGCTGAGGGTGTCGAGGTTCGCGGAGCCAATGTTTGCCCAGTCGTCGCAAATGATGGCTTTGAGATGGGTCATTTTTGGATACACGAAGACTTTTGCGCCAGCTTGCATGAGGCCTTTGGCAGTTGAGAGATTTCCTGCGTCCATGATGCTCGAGGTTTGGGTGTTAGGGATAATGACGCGGACTTCGACCCCGCGACGGGCTGCGGCTTCGACGGCGAGTGCGATTTCATCGCTAGCAAAATAGGGGTTTTGAATCCAAATGCGTTTCCGAGCGCCACGGATGGCGAGCAATGTGGCATCGAGAATTTCGTAGCGTCCGACTGCAGGATCGGTGCGCAGAATGCGCAATGAAATTCCGTTAGTCACTGGTTCGTGGTGTCGGAAAAATGCAGGTTTACTAAAGAGCGCGAGGTCTCCCAGTGGGCCGGCTTTTTTCCATGCGTGTTTGAAATCACGTGAAAGGGATTGGACGATGGGGCCTTCGACGCGGATCATGAGGTCGTGCCATTCGGAATAGTATTCGCGGCCGACGTTCATTCCGCCGAGCATGGCGACTTTTTGATCAAAAAGCATGAGCTTGGTGTGATCGCAAACCAACCATGGATTGAGTATGCGCCGCACTTTGGTTTTTGATTCATTCTCTAGATAGGTAACCATGTTGGTGGGTGGGGTGAATCCGCGTGGTCCCAATGTTATTGGTGCAGAATGCTGGGCGAGGGTGGTTCCGAGATCATCGAAGAGGATCCGCACGGGAATCGTTTCGGATTGGCGTTTCAAGACATCGGCGTAGCGCACGCCGATGTCATCGTTGTCGAATATGAAGACCTGAATATTTATCGATTGTTGGGCGGCGGAGATTTGCCGATCCAGTTCGGGAAAAAAGTTAGATCCATCCACGAAATAAGAGAGTTTCCCGGCCTCGGCGTGGGGAAATTTTTTATGATTCAGCATGGCTTCGAATGCCGGTGTGCCGGGTGTCTCGGAGATTAGGGAGGTATTCGCCAAGGCGACCGGGGAGTTTCCGCTGATGACTTCCCGAGGTCTGTTCCATAAGACGGCAAGTCCATTTCTGGTGGTTGTGATGGGCTGACGGAGGGCGGCGATGACCGTGGAACGCACGCCTAACATCGCCAGATTTTTCCCTCCAGTAAGGATGGAGCTGGATTGCTCGACCCTTTGAATAGATGAGGTATTCGAGCATGATATAAGCAGCGTAAACAGCACCGGAATGTATCCGTATCGCAGGGGTCGTGGGAGGTGGATTTGGATCATGATGGGTTTCGATAAAGGGTTATTTTGAGGGAAATCAAGGGGACAGAATCAATGGGGTGAAACCCTACCATTTGATACTAAATGTAGCTCTAATTTTAAGGTTTTCCATTTTTGGATGGAGCGGCATGATGGGGGCACATGACATCGGATTTCTTGGTGGTTGGGGCAGGGATTGCAGGGCTGTCGTTCGCATTGCGGGCGGCGAAGCATGGGAGGGTGATTGTTTTGACAAAAGGCAATGCGAAGGAATCGAATACGGCTTGGGCGCAGGGCGGGATTGCTTCGGTTTTGCCCGAAGGGATGTGTGATGCGGGAGATACGGTGGAAAAGCACGTGGTGGATACGTTGGATGCTGGAGCTGGGCTTTGCGATGAGGCGGTGGTGCGTCGGATCATTGGAGAAGGGGCGGAAACAATTGAAGATTTGTTGGCTTACGGGGTGGAGTTTGATCAGGAGGATACGAAGTTTTCGTTGGGAAAAGAGGGCGGACACAGTCATCGGCGGATTTTGCATGCGCGTGATACGACGGGTCGTGAGATCGCAAGGGCGATGCTGAAAGCAGCGCGGAATGAGCCAAACATCACGCTTTTGGAAAATCATTTTGTGATCGATCTGATCACTTCGGTGCGTTTGGACATCGTTTCTAGCGACAGGGTTTTGGGGGCGTATGTGTTGAATCGAGAGAGTGGTGAGGTGACCGTGTTTCGTTCGGATCGGGTGGTGTTGGCGGCGGGAGGATGTGGAAAAGTTTATCTTTATACGACCAATCCCGACTCAGCGACGGGTGACGGTGTGGCGCTTGCGTGGCGGGCGGGAGCGACGATGTCTAACATGGAGTTTATCCAGTTTCACCCGACCTGTTTTTACAACCCAGCCGCTACGGGGCCGGAGGCGAGATCGTTTTTAGTGAGCGAGGCGGTGCGCGGTGAGGGCGGTATTTTACGCAATGGAAAAGGTGAGGATTTTACGAAAAAGATTGATCCCCGGGGTTCATTGGCACCGCGTGATATTGTGGCGCGAGCGATTGACCAAGAGATCAAAAAGACCGGTGCGGCGTGTGTGTATCTCGATGTGACTCATAAGCCGAAAGGTTTCATGAAGGAACATTTTCCGTATATTTATGAGACGCTGATGAAGTTTGGTGTGGATTGTGAGACGACGCCGATTCCTGTGGTTCCTGCGGCGCATTACATGTGTGGCGGGGTCAAAACGGATGTGACGGGTAAGACATCGGTGCGCGGGCTGTTTGCGATTGGTGAGGTGGGCTGCACGGGGCTGCATGGTGCGAATCGCTTGGCATCGAATTCTTTGTTAGAAGGTAATGTGGTGGGGCGTTTGGCGTTGGATGAAATGATGAGGCTTTATCCTCCGAACAAGCAGGTGATGGATGCTCCACCGATTGCGGAGTGGCACCATGGTGATGTGGCGGAGCCGGATGAGTTGGTGGTGATTTATCACAACTGGGATGAAATCCGCCGACTCATGTGGGACTATGTTTCAATTGTTAGAACGGACAACCGGTTGCGTCGTGCAGCAGCTCGTTTGAGAAATCTGAAGAAGGAAGTCCGCGAGTTTTATTGGGGACATCGGGTGAATGCGGATATTTTAGAGCTGAGAAATTTGGTGGCGGTGGCGGGGCTGATTGTGGAGTGCGCGCTGCGGCGTAGAGAATCACGCGGGCTGCATTTCACGATGGATTATCCGGAGACGGATGAGAGGTTTTTAAAACCGACGACGCTGAGGAAGTTTTAACTTCAGGATATTGAGCTAAGTAGGCCTAATGCTGCTGTTAGAGAAGAGAGCGAAGCGGTTTCGTTGGCGGTGTGGTAGCCTGTGGTGGGGATCTGAAGGGTGGTTCCGCTGATTTGTCCTTCGCTGGCTGTGATCAATCTACCGAGCTCGGTTCGGCCTAGGGAAAGGGGTTTTTCACGCCCGAGATTTCGTTTTTGAATCCATTCATCTTTGAATGAATACGAGATCCCGAGGGTATCGCAGCGGTTGACGATTTCGTTGGTAAAATCCGGATCAAACACCGAGGTCGCGTCTCGATACCTTAGAGTTAGATTTTGTTCTTCAGCTTCCTCTTGTGTGGGGTAAGGGCTGGTATCAAGAACTAACAGACGTTTCGTACAGATGCCTTCGCGCTGAATCCATGCAAGGATGTAGCGCCAGCTTCTTCCGGCTTCTTCTTGAGCTGTGAAAAATGCGGTGCCCTGATAACCGAGTCGATACAGATAGATAATGAGCGCAACACTGACGACGTTATCAAGTTGAGCGGATACGCGACCGTTTTCCACTTTCAATCGATCAAGGAACGATACGGGTGTGCCGGGTTCGAGGTAATCTAAACCATCGACTTCGAAGATGAGGTTGGATCGTTTCGGGCAAAGATAACCGGAAGAAATCGTGCCTTGGCCGATGTATGTTCCGGTGTAGGGAAGGTGAGCTTGGATTCGCTGTCCGGTGAAACGATCGGCAATGGTTGCGACCATTTGTTCTGAGACCGAATCACCGGTGAGTTCACCGCGGTTACTCGCGACAAAGGCGGCGTATTGAAATTCGTTGGGTCCGGTGCATACAAGTCCGTTGCGATCCACGTGTGCCGAGAGGTAGGAGCTATCCGGGCGATTGCCACGGGCGACCAAGAGTCCGCTGTGGCGTTCTACGGAAATATCCATTTCCTCGAGTTCTCTTCGAATCACTCGGAAAAAAGAATCCTCCGCACCCACTACGGAAGGCTCCCGAATGAGATGACGGAGTGTGGTGAGTAAGCCGGAAAGATCCGCGGTGGAGGATGATCGCATAGATAGTTTTTCTAACAATATCGGTTATTTACCTGAGGAAATACTCCACGCAGGTTCGCCGGATTTGAAAAGCTCAATACTGAGAGATTTGATTTTTTCATCGAGATACTCGCTGCTTTTACCGGTGGCGATCCAGATGTTGGGGTTGCCATCGGCAGGCTTGAAGCGAAGCTCCGAAGCTGCCGAGATAGCATCAGGAGTAACGGGAAAAACGTCATAGATTGTTGGATTGATTTTAGAATTTTCGGGTAATGTCAGAGTTAGCGTTACCTGATCTTTATCTGCAACGAATGCTAGCTTCGCGCCTTCAAGAGGTTTTGGCAGGGTATCGTATGCTTTTTGAATGACTAAAGCATCACCTGTGCCGCTAAGAGTTAATTCGGCTTCACCGGGCACGCAGCTGGAATCGTTGCAGGTCAGCCAGTATAAAGTGGCTTTGATTTGAGGTAGTTTCCCATCACTTTTCGCTCCTTTTGGAGGATAAATGGTGATGGGAAAAATGACTTCACCTTCGTAACCGATACTTGGAAGTTCACCGGTGGTGAAGCGTTTTGGTGCCGGGTATTGGATTTCACCGAGCGTCCATCCATCAGGCAGCTTGGCTTCGATTTTGATGGGGATGCCGCCCTCGCCCGGATTTTTCCAATAGGTGTGCCAGCCATCAGAGATCTTCATGTGGGTGACGGTTTGAATGGGGCCGCCGGTGGTCGCGCTTTTGGTTGTGGTCCACGTTGCTGTTGCGTACTGGACTTCAGCGAGCGCACTTGATGCGAGCAGTATTGAAAGTAACGCGGCAGTTTTCATGGGTATAAACATGAAGATGATAGGATCTTTAGCAAGAGCCGGATTGTTGGATATTATCCCAAGAAATTTCTTGAGAGGAATGAACGATCCTTTAAGTATCCAGACATGATGAAACTTATACACATAGCTGCATTATTCGGATTTGCTTCAGCGACACTTCATGCGGAGGTGAAAATGACCTCGGGTGTAGGCACATTGAATTTCAGTGGTGGGGAGGGCGCGGGAAAAGGTAAGCATGTGGTTCTTTTGGCGGGGGATGAGGAGTATCGATCCGAAGAGGTGATGCCGATCCTAGCTAAAATGTTAGCGGAAAAACATGGTTTTGAGACGACGGTTTTGTTTTCTGCAGATGAAGATGGCACGATTAATCCAGCTGCTACTAAGAGTTTGATGGGCGCTGAGGCGTTGGACAAAGCGGATGCAGTGGTGATGTTACTGCGTTTCCGTGACTGGAACGATGAAACCATGGTTAAGTTCAAAACTGCAATCAATCGTGGTGTTCCTGTGGTGGCTCTGCGCACGAGCACTCATGCTTTTAACACTAAGAAAGACAGCACATGGGCTGATTGGTCTTGGAATCATGAAAGTGGTGGCTTTGGTCGTAAGGTGCTTGGCGAAACTTGGCTGACTCATTGGGGTGTGCACAAAAAGGAAGCTACCAAAACCGTTATTGAAGCTGTGAACGCAAAGAGCCCGCTACTCAAGGGTGTCACTGAGGTTTTTGGTGATACGGATGTTTATGAAGCCGCACCTCCAGCCGATGCGACGATTCTTCTTCGAGGTATCGTTCTCAAAGGAATGAATCCAACCGATGAGCCAGCTGATTATGAGAAAAAAACCAAGGCGGGAGTAGCTCAAAAGGTCAATGAGCCAACGATGCCGGTTGCTTGGACACGTGAAGTGAAGAACGAAGCTGGCACTACCAACAAAATTTTAACCACCACCATGGGCGCCGCGACAGAGATTATTGACGAGGATTTACGCCGACTTATCGTCAATGGAGTCTACTGGGGCTTGGGTTTGGAAGTGCCGGAAAAGGCGGAAGTTCCCGTCTCAGCCGAGTTCAAACCGTCTAATTATGGCTTCAAGGGATTTAAACCAAATATGAAAGCTGCAGATTTTGTGAAGTAATCGGCGTTAAAATTGCTTTGTAAAAGGTGGGATGTATGTCCCACCTTTTTTTATGCCCTGATTTTCCTGAGGATGTTAGAGCTTCTCCTGTAAATTCAATCAAATCATGCAACAAGAGCTCGAATTGGACACACATCAAAAAGCCCTGAAAATCAACTTGGATCCAAGGTGGTATGGGACCTTTGCAGAGATCGGAGCTGGTCAGGAAGTCGTTAGGTGGTTTTTTCGTGTTGGGGGAGCCGCAGGTACTGTCGCGAAAAGTATGTCCGCGTATGACATGACCGTGAGCGATGCAATTTACGGCAGCGGGGATCGCTATGTTTCTGAGTCGCGGTGCCAATCGATGTTGGATAGGGAGTATGGTCTCAATGTGGAGCGCCTGAATTCACAGCGTGGCGATAGCACGGCGTTTTTTGCTTTTGCGGATACAGTGGTCGCTCGTTCCTACCAAGGCGGAAACGAGTGCCATGGTTGGATGGGTTTGAAATTTCAATCCCGCCCACACGACGAACCTAGTCAAATCATGATCCATGTTCGGATGCTAGATGCTGAGGCTTCCTTGCAACAGGAGGCGCTCGGTATTGTTGGGGTGAACTTACTTTATGGTGGTTTCTTTCTGCATCATGAGCCCGAGCTATTGGTCGAAAGCCTTCTCGATAAACTGACAACCGGACGTGTTGAGATCGATATGATTGAGTTCCGCGGTATTGAATTTCGCGCCGTGGATAATCGTTTGATTGCTTTGAAACTCGTGCAGCTTGGTTTGAGCGGAGCTGCGATGTTCAGTTCCAAAGGCGAAGTGCTTCAGCCTTCCGAAGCTCTTTACAAAAAAACCGTTTTAGTCGAACGGGGAAGTTTCCGTCCGCCAACGCATGTGAATTTCGACATGTTAGAATGTGCGTTGCAGAAGATCAAAGAGGATCCCTCGATGGCGGATAAAGAGGTCTTGCCGATTTTTGAGCTTACGATGCGCAATCTTCTCGCGGGAGGAAAGGATGTGGATCGCCGGGATTTCCTCGCACGAGCCGATCTGTTAGCTGCTTGTGGAATGACGGTTTTGATTTCCGACTACTTTGAATATTACCGCCTTGCCGCCTACCTTTCGTGGAGGACCAAGGAGCGAATCGGAATCGTGATGGGTGTTCCATCGTTGATCGAACTTTTCGATGAGAAATATTACACATCGCTTCCCGGTGGAATTTTGGAGAGTTTCGGTCGGTTGTTTAAACATAACCTGAAACTTTTCATTTACCCGCTGCTCGAACCATCCACAGGAGAAATCATCACCAAAGATACGATGAAAGTCGCGCCCGAGTTGAGCAAATTGTATGGCTATCTAGCAGATCGAGGCAGCTTCATTGATCTGGATAACTACAACCCCGAAGTGTTGAGTATTTTATCCAGAAATGTTCTGGCTAAGATCAGTAAAGGAGATCACAGCTGGGAGACCATGGTGCCACAGCAGGTTGTGGAACTGATCAAGAAACGCTGCTTCTTCGATTATTGCCAGTAGCTCTTTAAACTCTCCATCTAGATGTTAGATCGGAATAAGCATCGATTCTACGATCTCTGAAAAACGGCCAGATCCTGCGGAAATTTTCCACCTGTTGGAAATCGACGTCGTGGTAAACGATCTCTTCATTTTCCACCGATGCTTTCGTGACGATTTCACCGTAAGGATTGGCGACAAACGATTGTCCCCAGAACTCCGTGCCATCATGTGTTCCTGCACGATTGATCGCCGCCACATAACAACCATTCGCAACCGCGTGTCCGCGCTGCACGGTTTCCCATGCGCAATGCTGGGCTTTTCCAAGTGCTGCTTTTTCCTCAGGAAGCCAGCCGATCGCTGTTGGGTAAATTAATAATTCCGCTCCACCTAAAGCCATTAGCCTTGCCGCTTCGGGGAACCATTGATCCCAACAAATCAATACGCCGATTTTTCCAAATGCAGTCTCCCACACCGGCCAACCACTGTCGCCGGGAGTAAAATAGAATTTCTCCTCAAATCCTGGATCCTGAGGAATGTGAGCTTTTCGATAGATGCCGAGCTGGGTTCCATCCGTATCATGAACAACAGCGGTGTTATGATACATGCCCGGACCGCGATGTTCGAATAAGGAAGAAATCAAAACGATACCGAGCTCTTTACTCAGCGCGCTCAGACGATCCGTCACCGAGCTGGGAATTGCATCCGCGAGTTCAAATCGCTCAGTATCCTGAATAGTGCAAAAATAGGGAGTGAGAAACAGCTCTTGGGTTGCGATGATCTGTGCACCGTTTTTCGCGGCCTTGCGGATCAACTGCTCATGATGATCCATGGCAGTGGCTTTGTCAGGAAATGTCGTTGACTGAAGAAGTGCGATTTTTGGCATGACGCGTTTGGTTGCTGCAAATCATTGCCACTGCCGCAAAAAGATCAAGGTTCGGCTTATGGTATCAATTTCGCCCTCCGGCTGTAAAGGATGAGGGTTTTAATTACTGCGTCTCTAGTAATTGAGTGGATAGTGACCAGTTCGTAACACGATTATCCTTTTATGAATGATTTAATATAGGGATATCGGCTCCGCTTATGCCTCGATATGTAGGGTCATGGTCGGCCTGTAGGGCTTTAATCCCAAGTAGTTTAAGGGATTGGTGGAGGTTTAAAAAAACTTCAAAAAACTTTGGAAAACGTATTGACGTCGGGTGGGGTGGGCATGTAGCTTTCGCCCGCCGTCGCGAAATGCTTCGGCGCGAGAGACTCTGCAGTCGGTCGCGGTAATCAGCATGAAGTGGGTTCGTCCCA
>JANMGO010000091.1:0-89821 GCA_031374665.1 Akkermansiaceae bacterium
CCTGTGAACAGCCTTATAGTGTAATGGTAACACTCCGGATTTTGATTCCGTCATTCTAGGTTCGAGTCCTAGTAAGGCTACTCTCCCTCTAAACTTTAAGTTTCAACTATAAACTTCAATGAGAGGGGATTCTTCTGCCTCACGGCTCTAGTCTTAGACAACACTAAGCGGACACGATGATGGAATAGTTGTTTTTAAATTGAAGGTAGAAACCTAAGCCCTGTAATCCCTTGATATCGCGGTGACATCTATTGGGCGTTCTGCTCAAAATGACAATCGACATTCCATCTATGCTCATGCTCGGCGATACATTTTTTTACTGGCGAGATAGCGGTCCAAATTTATGGGTGGGCGCCATTACTACCTTTGCGATCATCGGGCTGGGATATCTTTGGTGCCGCACTCCGAAAGATCGTATCGTTGGTATTATAATTTGTGGAGCATGGGCTGTTTATGTTCCATTCGTGTTTATTGGCGCCAAGATTTGGCCGGAGGAGGTTTCGATCAGCGCCAAGGAGATAAAAGGGCGACACAGTTTCTCACGATTTTCCGTTCAAGTTGAGGATGTGCAGACCATAAGAGCATGGCGTCCTGCGAAAGGTGGCTACGCACTCCATGTGTTCCTAAAGTCCAAAAAAAAGGCAGTCGGAATTCCGGTCATCTCAGATCAGCATGAGGAAGCGTATAACAACGCCCTGCGCAAGGTTTGTCATAATGCGGATCTTGAGTGGTGACGCATCCGAAATAATAAATCGGTAATTAAGATTTGAATCCTTGGATTGGTCTCACTTCTGTGAGAGTGATCATGCCTTAGCGTTTTAATTTGGGTCGACAACGGCGTGTCGACCCTACCTGAATGATCCGTTGGCATCAAGTGATCACAAATCATTGATCGAACCAAAATCCGGCGAGAACAATCGTTTATAAGTTCTGGCAGCGTAGCCATCGGTCATGCCAGCGAGGTAATCGCAGATGAGGCGGGCTCGGGTGGCAGGATCGGCTGCATGTTTGATTTCCGCGACGGTATCGTTGGGAAGGAGTTGGAAATCTTGGCCATCGATGGGTAAGCCGTGGATGTAGCGGGTTTCTAAAATTTCCCAAAGTTTTCTGAGCATGTAGGAGCCTTTGTGCTCGAGTTGTTTGAGTTTTGGAGAGAGGAAAACCACGTCGTAGGCGAGGCGTTTGAACAGAGCGGATTCGGCCTGGACTGCGGGATCGATGACGAGGCGATAGCGATAGCGGTTGGTGGTGGCGGAGAGGAAATTGACGTCCAGTTCGAGGTGGGTGGAGGTGATGTATTTGCCGATGCGCTTACCAACGAATGGCTCAACCCGATTCGCACGGATCGCTTGGATGAGATCGCCGAGTGAAGATTTTTCTGAGTAATCGATCCCTTGAGATTGCGCCCATTGCTCAATTTTCTCGATGGGTAAAAAGCCCGCGCGAACGCTGTCTGAAAGATCGTTGAGCGAGTAAGCGGTATCGTCCGCCCAATCCATGATTTGGCATTCGATGGATTTGAACGCGTCGCGAGATTTACCGGGTGTGAGTTCGATGGGGAAATCGTTTCCGCCCATACTCCAATCGAGGTAGCGATTTTGGGAATCGTAGATGAAATGATTTTTCGGAGGTTTGCCATCGATGACGAGTTCCGACCACAGGGTTTTGTATTTCAGGATGCCATCGAGAAATGCTCTCGAAGGCGACATGCCGGTGTGTTTGGCAGAAAAGATGCGCTCGGTCAGGAGTCGCAAAGTTTGGGCGTTTCCTTCGAATCCGCCGTATTCGCGGTTCAGGTGGTTTAGCGTTTTTTCACCGGCGTGACCAAAAGGCGGGTGGCCGAGATCGTGGGAAAGGCAGATGGCTTCGATGAGTTCGGTATCGATGAAAAAGGAATCGGAAAGCAGAGAGTCGGGTTGGCGCAAGAGCCAGGTGCAAATGGATTTTCCGATTTGTGCAACCTCCAGCGAGTGGGTTAGGCGTGTGCGGTAGAAATCGTATTCACCCGACCAGAAGACTTGGGTTTTGTTTTGGAGTCGACGGAAGGTGGTGGTGTGGAGGACGCGATCGCGATCAATTTGAAAAGGGCTGCGATAATCCTCGTGGGTTGAGGTTTCCTCCAAGCGCTCGGTATCGAAGGAATTATAGAAGTCGTTCCGCATGAGGGATTGTGGTGGATTTCGGAAAGTTGTTTCAAGGGCAGAGTTTTTTGTTTCGATCGGTTGCGGAATGGTTCGGCATCTGCTAATAGTGCATTGCATGTTACCAAAGCAGATCATTAGAGCGGCATCAGGGTGGTTGGAATTAGGAATGCCGGAGGATGCTCTCAATGAAATCAAAAGCCTGCCGAAAGAACATTCGGGTGAGAAACTCGTGCTGGAGTTAAGGCTCGCGGCGGAAATGGCCATGTTCCAATGGAAGGCCGCGGCGGAAACTGCCAAACTGCTGTGTGTGGAAGCGGTGGACGAACCAGATTTTTTTCTCAGTGCGGCATTTTGCCTGCATGAACTGGGCGAGACGGATGAGGCGCGAAAATGGCTGCTGCGCGGGCCGGATGTTTTATCGGAGATGGCCGTGTTTCATTACAACATGGCCTGCTACCTTTGGACGCTTGGCGAAAAAGAACGTGCGCACAACCATCTCGCCAAAGCATTTGAGATGGATGAAAGCTTCAAAGAATCCGCACTTCATGACAAAGATTTGTTGGGAATGAATTTATGATTTTTAACGCCCAAATCCCGCTTTGACAGGTTCTAGGTGTTTTGAGAGTTTACCGACATGCAGCCGATCCATTTTGAAGAATCTGTCGTTTCAATTCTGAAGCGAGATCAACGCTATGATGGACAAGCTTACTTCTTTCTCAAAGAGGCGTTGGACTTCACACTGAAGAGATTTTTGGATGAAACATCGGAACGGAATCGCCACGTGAGTGGGAAAGAACTGTTAGAAGGTTTCCGGGATTATGCGCTAGAGCAGTATGGCCCGATGGCCGCGACTTTGATGGAAGAGTGGGGGATCCGACAATCACGCGACGTGGGCAACATGGTCTTTCGCTTGATCGAGGAACAAGTGTTTGGAAAACAAGATTCCGATAATCCCGAGGATTTTGAAGGTTTATTCGATCTAGATGAAGCTTTGAGGACGCCGTTTTTAGCGACCAAAACGGATGCGCATGTGGGATGTGCTTGATCTCGCGGAAAGAAGTATGGTCTGAGCTAAAAGTCCGTGCGTGAAAGGTAGGGCTCCCTACCAAATTCAGATTAAATACTCAACTTGACGAGCCGCTAGAGGAATCACTAGACGAACTGCTTGAGGAATCACTGGATGAACCACTTTGGAAATCACTTGGCGTATCATACGTCGGAGTAATTGGTGAATCATATATTGGCGTAAATGATGGATCACTTAGTGTAGTAATTGGCGTAGTAATTGGCGTAGTAAAATGTGTAGCGCCTTGCGGAAGCGGCGGAGGAATATTAGCTTTTGGTGCGGCCATCCATTTGGGTGCTTTGGGGGTCTTGTCTGAATTCCAGGCAAGAAAGGTCAGTAATGCGGTGCCTACGATGCTACCGAATCCACAGGTGAACGCGGCGACCATTCCTACGATGAAGGGTGCGAGTCCAATAATGATAATGAGTAACGATGAAGGTTTGATTTCGAAACTCATCGTAGCCAGGCGAAGTCTAGATCGAGCGACGAGTAGCCCGAGGATCACGTAACAGACCACCACGATGATGACACAGAGATGGTAGAACAAAGTGGCAGGTATGGCCCAAGTTGAGGATGTCTTGGCCATGTTGATGCAGATCGAGCCACCAATCATGCTAATGCCTCCGCCAGTCAGTGCAGAGAACAGGAGAATACAGAAGATACCGAGTTTTGAAGCGAGACTTGGATATCCAGAAGCGGCGATAGAAAGGGCGGATATGATCGCAGCGATGGAGATGACAGTTCCGGTATTAGCGATTTCATTGAACCACTCAACGCCGCCAATGAAGTAACGAATGATGATGTAGGGGAGAAGGGATGTTAACGTGAGTAAACTCAGTAGCCACAAAGTGAGAAATTTCCCGAAAACGATTTGCCAGCGGTTAAGGCTGGTGAGGAGTAACATCTCATGGTTTCCCTCTTCGATCTCTTGGGGCATGAGAAACAATCCGGCGAGGGGCATCAGAATACCGCAAACCGCCATAGCGACCCACCAGAACGGGCCGATATGATTTGGATCCCAGAGAAAAACTGCCGCCATGGTTCCGCCTGAAGAGATTCCGCGTTCGAATTCAAAAAAGATCGCAGTGATCGCGAAGAGGTGGATGCAGACGAACGGATAAATGAAGCTGGAACGTCGCAGACTTTGTCTCAGCTCCTTGACCTGCATAGGGCCGAATCGATCTGTTAGATCTGTGTACGTGCTTTGGCTCACGGAAGAATGTCGGAGTAAACGCCGGGATCACTACCTGGAATTTCAATGGCACCACAGTTCTTTTCGTAAAATGCACGAGGACCTACGCCGCCAATAATGCCGTAGGCGTAGCCCATGTCGCGGAGAGATTCGAGGGCTTTGAATAATAGCGCTTTACCAAGCCCGGTGCCACGTGCGGATTCAATGACTCCGGTCGGCCCGAAAAATCCGCGTTGGGTGGTTTCGTAGCAGGAAAATCCGATGATTTCCTTATTGCGGGTGGCGATCCAGCAAGAGATCGGCTGGCGGGTGATGGCCACCTCGACCTCGCTGGCCCATTTTTCTGAAAAGTGCTGACGAGCAAACGCAGCGACGGTGTGCTTTTCAAAGGCACGCGCTCGGCGGAGGGTGATGCCTTGACCATGAATCTTGGAATACAATTCCGCACTGTCGGGTAAATCGTAAAGGCGGACGAGCATGTCTATCATGCGGCTATCAAAGAGGTAATTTCGAGTAAGGTGAAGCGTCGATTTTCTGAATTTAATGCTTTCGTTCAAAAGTCACATCAGATAGCTCGAGGGATGCGATATCGTATATTTTCCCTGATTGTTTTAATCACACTTTTTCAAAACCTGTCGGCCCAGAATAAGCCAAAAGATGCATGGTATGAAAAGATGGATATTGGTCCGACGTGGATGAATACGTTCGATGACTATTTTCAAGGTAAGAAACGGGATGGTGCGATTAAAGGAATTTCCATCGATTTAGGAGAAGGCTGGCGTGGGTTGTTTGATACGGAGACACTGCGGTTGGTGAGAGTTTCACAGGAAACCATTGAGTGGGGCGGCACACCATGGTCGGGGCAGCATGGAAAGATCATTGCAATGGGAAATCAAAATCCGTTGCAAAGCACAGCAATTGGCTCGGCTTGGGCGGATACTGAGGGTTCGTTCGATGATAAGCGTAAACTCCCAGGTTTTGGAAATATGCCACACGCGATGTTCACTGGGCATTACCGTTATGGTCGCGAAGTGGTTCTGGAATACACGGTCAACGGCACGAAGGTGCTGGATTATCTCTCAAGAGATGGCTCCAATGTAACGCGCACGCTTAATTTTTCTACACGTGCCAAAGCGCTCACGATGCTGGTAGCGGACGAGAAGGGTGATTTCACCATCGCCGCTGACGGGCTTTCTGCAAAATCAGCTGACGGCCTAGAAGTTGTAGCTAAGGGAGGAGTGAAATTGATTGTGGTGGCTGGTAAGGCTTCTCGATTATTGGCTGAAATCCCCGCAGGAAAAACCGAATTAACCGCACAAATTGGTTTCGCAAGAAATGCCACGCCTGTATTGGCCAAAGCAGCCGATTTTAAAAAACTCATCTCTGGCGGACCTGGTATTTGGAAGGAGATCATTACAACGGCTGGCGTCGTATCGGATAGAATAGACAGTGCTTATGTGACGGATGTGGCAACACTTCCTGACAATAATCCATGGGGCTCGAATTTGAGGTTTGGTGGATTTGATTTTATCGATGCTGATTCCGCAGCGCTCTCTACATGGAATGGTGATGTATGGGTCGTGAAAGGACTCAAAGGAGATTGGAAAGAACTCAAATGGCAGCGTATCGCTTCGGGTTTGTTTGAGCCACTCGGAGTCAAAGTTGTTAGAGATGAAATCTATGTGAACGGACGGGATCAGATCACAAAGCTCATCGATTTAAACGGTGATGGTGAAGTGGATTACTACAAGACATTCAACCGCGATGTTTACGTTTCGAAAAACTTCCATGAGTTCGCCTTTGATCTCCAAGCAGATAAGGAAGGAAATTTCTATTTCGCAAAAGCCGGTCCAGTTAGAGGTGGCGGTCGCAACTTTGAACAAATCCTGCCGCATCACGGTATCGTGGCAAAAATTTCTCCTGATGGAAAAAAATTCGAAGTGATTGCTACGGGCCTGCGTGCGCCAGGCGGGATAAGCGTCGGGCCTGAAGGACAAATTACAACGGGTGAGAATGAAGGCACATGGCAACCATGTTGTAAAATCAACTTCATGAACGCCAAGGACGCGCCGGCGTTTTTCGGGACAGAGCCGACGCGCCAAACGCTAACCGACGCACCATACACCGAGCCACTGGTTTATTTACCAATGGATGTGGATAACTCAGGGGGTTCACAAGTTTGGGTGCCAGATTTTGCAAAATTCGGGCTCAATACAGGTGAGTTGATACATTTGTCCTATGGAAAATCTTCGTTGTATCGCGTTTTGCCAGTGGTGCAAAACGGCAAGATGCAGGGCGGGGTGGTCAAACTTCCTGTCACTCTTCAGTCATCCGCGATGCGTGCGCGCTTCCATCCAGATGGATCTCTATTTGTGTTAGGCTTTCGTGGATGGCAGACCAACGCTCCAACAAATTGTGCGTTCCAGCGCGTTCGCTACAAATCAGATGTAAGCGTAAAAATTCCTGAAAAACTGGAATATACCGATACAGGTGTGAAACTTTACTTTTCCACCGTGCTGGATGAAGAGCTCGCTACAGATATCACCAGCTATTCCGCCCAGCGCTGGAATTATGTGCGTGGACCACAATACGGATCGGGCGAATTCTCCGTCGATAGCCCGGATAAGGAATCATTGGAAAAGGCGCTGACCTCTGAATCGCAGAAGCACCGCAATCGCGATACGGTGAAAATCAGCTCAGCTAAACTTTCTAAGGACGGAAAAATCGTGGAGTTGGTTCTCGATGGGATGAAGCCTTCGATGTCACTCAAAGTCGCCTATGATCTTGAGAACACCGATGGTGTTGTCATGATGGGTGAAATTCACGCAACGGTTTACGGAAAGTAGATTATGAGATTTTGGATGCCTTTGCTGCTGGGCTTAATGGTGGGTTCGGTTCAGGCTGAGCTCGTTGCCACTTTTAAGCAAGATGGCGAACCATTGGATAAACGTTTGGATCGTCTAGCTGCTTTGTCTGTGCCGGCGGGTCAAGTAGCTACGCCATTTTTGAAGCCCGGAAAATTCGAAGTCGAGTGGACGGGCGGAATTAAAATTGAGCAGAGACGTCGGCTCTATTTTTCTTTCGAAGGTCAGGGAACGAAGGTTGAGTTGACGATCGATGGTGAAGTTGTAGCGACCGAATCAGGGAAATTCGGCACGGTGAAATCCGAGCGCCTTAGACTCAATCCGGGCGTACATACCGTTTCGGTGAAATACCAGAGTGCCGATGATGGGGCGGGCGAGTTTCGTTTGTATTGGGAAGAAGAAGGCATGCCGCGTCAGACGATTCCACCCACGGCTTATGAAGTTACTGCAGATGATCAAGCTACAGCCGGAGAGATGAAACGCCATGGTCGAATGGTTTTCGCACAACAGAACTGCGCGAAGTGCCATGCGCCGGAATCGGGTTTCGGGACAACGCCGATGCCGGAGTTGTTAGAAATTTCACCTATTCTAGCGGGAATCGGCGATCGGGTTACTGAGGAATGGTTGATGAAATGGATTGCCGATCCCAAAGCGATGAAGCCCACGACAAAGATGCCGCAGTTGGTTGATCCAACGACTCCAGAAGGACTTCAAAAAGCTGCGGATCTGGCTGCGTATTTGGTTTCGACTTCAGCGAAGACGGAGATCAAGCCATCCACTCCCGATCCGAATCTCATCAAAGCAGGCGGTGCCGTTTTCCACGAACTCGGCTGCGTGGCGTGTCACCATCCTGCGGGTGAAAATGTTAGTGATGATCACAAACGCATCCCGCTCAACAACGTGGCTTCGAAATATCTGCCGAGTCAGTTGATAGCTTATTTGAAAAAGCCAGAGGCGTATCATCCCTACACAGCTATGCCGAATTTTAGGTTATCGGATGAAGAAGCCAATTCACTCGCTGCTTTCCTGCAATCGGATTCGGCGGGTAAAGAAACCAAACTGAGTTACACCTTCCCGAAAGGCGACGCGACACGCGGTGCAGTGGTTTCCGAAAGCCTGCAATGCGGAACCTGCCACCCTGGTATGCCGGGTGGGGTTTCCAAAGCGGTTTCGCTGGAAGGTATTTTCAAAATGGATTGGGCGGAGAAAGGTTGTGTCGCGAAAGACGACAAACGAGCCAATTTGCCGCATCCGAACATAGACAAGAAAGAGTTAGAAGCGCTATTGGCGTTTTCGAAGAGCGGTCATGGATCGCTGAACAAAGATAGTTATGCAGAGTTCGCGGAGCGACAAATTGATGCGAAACGCTGCACCTCATGTCATTCGCTGGATGAAGAAGCATCGCTGCTGAGCTCCTTGCACGGATCGACGGCGAAGCTCGCAGCACATATCAAAGGCTTGGATGAACGGGTCGATCAATCACGTCCGCAACTTACCTTCATTGGTGAAATGCTGCATACCAGTTACATCGAAGCGATGTTGGCGGGAACCGTGAAAGAACGTCCTAGGCCGTGGCTGGGCACGCGCATGCCGGCGTTCAGTGCGCATGCCAAACCTTTCGCTGAGGGATTATCACGACTTCACGGCTTCAGCCCAAGCACGCCTCAAAAAATCGAAACGAATCCTGAGTTGGTAAAGATAGGTCATTCCTTGGTCGGAGCTGAAGGATTTGCTTGTACGACCTGTCATGGTTACGGCGTCAACAAACCCACTGCTGCCTTCGAAGTAGGCGCGATCAATTTCTCCCAAGTCTCCGAGCGCTTGCGTGAAGGTTATTACTATCGCTGGATGGATCATCCCGCCGCAGTGATGCCCGGAAACAAAATGCCACGCTATGCAGAAGGCAACGTATCGAAACTTTCCAATGTCCTAGAAGGCGATGCATCGAAGCAATACGAAGCGATCTGGAATTGGATTCAGGAGAAATGAGATTTTCCTAGGAGCGCCGACGCCCCCGTCGGCATGATGAATAAATAAGCCGACGAGGGCGTCGGCGCTCCTGATAGCTAAAAATACAGCCCCGACCCAAGTTAGGGCGGGGCTGTTGTAGATAGTGAATTTCGCTTAGATCGCTTCGTTAACAAGCTTCTCAAGCTTCACGATATCGGCAGCGAAGTTGCGGATGCCTTGGGCGGTTTTTTCGGTGGCCATGGCGTCTTCGTTGAACATCAGGCGGTAGGTTTTTTCATCGAGGGAGATTTTCTCCACTGGATCGCTCTGGGCAGATGCGGCGGTGAGTTTCGGCTCGATGGTGTCTTCCGATGCCGCGAGCTCCGCGAGGAGGCCGGGAGAGATGGTGAGAAGATCGCAACCGGCGAGGGCGACGATTTCGCCTTTGTTGCGGAAGGAGGCACCCATGACTTCGGTTTTATAACCGAATTTTTTGTAGTAGTTGAAGATAGCTTTCACGGAAATGACGCCGGGATCTTCATCGCCTTGGTAATCTTTGCCGGTGCTGGCTTTGTGCCAATCGAGGATGCGTCCGACGAATGGGGAGATGAGCTGCACTTTGGCTTCGGCGCAAGCGACGGCTTGAGCGAAGGAGAAAAGTAGGGTGAGGTTGCAGTGGATGCCCTGTTTTTCGAGGATCTCAGCAGCCTTGATACCTTCCCATGTGGAAGCGATTTTGATGAGGATACGATCGCGGGAAACGCCTTCTTTTTCGTAGGCGGCGATGAGTTGCAGGGCTTTGTCGACTGTGCCTTGGGTATCGAAGGAAAGGCGTGCATCAACTTCGGTGGAGACGCGACCTGGGACGATTTTTAGAATTTCCAAGCCAAACAAAATGAGGATGCGATCTAAGACGGCGTCTGTGAGGGCTTGTCCGGAAAGTCCGCCGTTTTTGTGCTCGTTGATCGCTTGATCGATAAGCGGGCGATACTCGGCTTTGGTGGCGGCTTGGAGGATGAGCGATGGGTTGGTGGTGGCGTCTTGAGGCTTGAAAGCTTTCATGGCCTCGAAATCGCCGGTATCGGCGACGACGGTGGTGAGTTTCTTAAGTTGGTCGAGTTGTGTCATTGCGGGGTGGTTCTAATACGGGTTTGGATGGTGTTGAATATTAATTTTCGGAATCTGGGGTGCAGGGGGATGAAAATTTGAGAAGGAAACGATGAAAGTAATTTGCGATGATTATTCCGAACGAGGAGCCAAGGAAATCGGCTAGCCAATCATAGACGTCATTTCCCGAGCGCCCTGGGGTAAAGGTTTGGTGATATTCATCGATGGCGCCGAAGATGCTGAAGAAAATGATCGGGAAAAGGTAACGGGTGAGGCGGGAGGATTTGGAACCTTTTTTGAGTAATATCCAAGTGGTGAGAATAATGCCGCCGCCAAAAAAATAGCTAAAGTGGGCGATTTTATCGAAGTGTAGGATTTTCGGCGCTTCTTCGGGAAGGTTGGTCGAAAAAGATGATGCGATGCAGAGTGCCGCGAGCCACAAGATAAAGAGTGCGAACCACGGCTTGGGCTTTGTGAAAATGGAGATGAAACGTTTCAAGGCTCGATATTACGGTTTTTTCATCTCATCTTCGAGACGCTCAGCCAACCATTGTTTCATCATCGATTGATAGTTGAGGTAGCGTGAGCGCGCGATGCGCTTGATACGTGAGAGCATGCGGGGATCGAAGCGCAGGGTGATCGTGGTGGATTCACGCACGTGAGCCTCATGGATAGAGCCGCTCATGAGTTTTGGATCAAGCTCGTGGTCTTGCCAGAAAGCATTTTCCGCCGCGTCGTCGTCGAAGTTGGGGAGTTGATTCCAAGAGGTAATGGTTTTCATAATGATTAGCGGGTTTCGTTGTAGTTGCGGTCATAAAACCGGCGTTCCGCATCGCTCATTTCCCGTGCGGTAATGACGCGTGCCACTTTTCCATCTGTGGTGAATCCCATGAAAAGGTGCCTGTCTTCCACAGTACGTCCAAGCGCGTAATATCTGGATGCGCCATCATCGCGGTCGTTATCTGGCAGGAAACGAATTCCAAATGGATCTTCGAGGATTTCTTCGAGTTCGCCAGGTTTGATGAACTTCAAATCGAAGGGAGCGTTGATGAGATCGAGTTCCATGATTTTTTCAGTGGGAGTTAATAACCGGCATTCAGAGTTCTCTCGGATTATTTAGAATTCTTCAGGTGAGGAATGATTTTGTCGAGAGCTGCTTTTGCGCTGATGTGATGAAGTTCCTGGAGGATTTCCGGCTTACCGTGTTCGACGAAGGCATCCGGCCAGCCGATGCGTTCTACTTTCGTCGAAATGCCAGCGTCGTGGAGGTGCTCGATGCAGGCTGCACCGAAGCCGTGCATGAGGACGTGGTCTTCGAAGGTGCAGACGACTTTCACGTTGCGCGCGACTTTTTCCAAAAGCTCGCTGTCGAGAGGTTTGATGAAACGTGGGTTCACTAGAGAAACCGAGTAGCCTTGTTTTTCTAATAAGTCTTTGGTTTGTACTGCGATATCGAAAAATGTGCCGAGGCCGATTAGGGCGACATCGGTTCCTTCTTGGATGAGTTCGCCTTTGCCCAGCTCGATAGGGGTAACAGGTTGATCGAGAGGAGTGCCACTGATCACACCGCGTGGGTAGCGGATCGCTGTCGGGCCTTTATCGTAGGTAGCCATCCATTTCAGCATGTGGACGAACTCAGCTTCGTCTTTTGGCTGCATGTGAATGATGTTAGGAACATGGCGGAGGTAGCCGATGTCGAAGAGACCGTGATGGGTAGGGCCGTCATCACCTGAGAGTCCACCGCGATCCATGCACATGCGCACCGGCAGATTTTGTAACGCGATGTCATGAATGATCATGTCATAAGCGCGTTGCATGAAGGTTGAGTAGATCGCAAGGAACGGGCGAATGCCTTCGGTCGCGAGACCTGCGGCAAAAAGCGCGGCGTGTTCCTCGGCGATACCGACATCGAAGTAACGATCCGGCAGAGTGTTTTTGAAAATATCGAGTTTCGTTCCACCTGGCATCGCTGCGGTAATAGCGACGATTTTCGGATCATCGATAGCGAGGTCAGTCACGGTTCTACCGAAAATTTCTGAGCAAGTAGGAGTCGAGACCGTATCGGTCGAGCCGTCTTCGATTTTGTATGCGCCGAGTCCGTGGAATTTCCCCGGGTTATCCAAGGCTGGCTGATAACCGCGGCCTTTTTCGGTGATGATGTGAAGAATGGCCGGTTCGTTGAGGGTTTTGAGATGTTCGAAGGTTTTGATCAATAAGGGAAGGTTGTGACCATCAATGGGGCCGAAGTAACGCAGGCCGAATTTCTCGAAAAGGACGTTGGGAAAAATGAGGTTTTTCGCGCCTTCTTCTACGCGATGAGCGATTTTCCTAACAGCTTTCCCAAGCACGCGTTCTACGAATTCGGCTGCGGCGGTGCGGACAGCGGAGTAGGTGGAGTGGGTTTGTAGGGCGTTGAAGTAGCGAGCAATCGCACCGACATTTTTATCGATCGACCATTCGTTATCGTTGAGGACCACGATGAATTTCTTGGTGGTTTCGGCAATGTTGTTAAGCGCCTCAAGGGTGGGGCCGCAAGTAAAAGCGGCATCGCCAGCGACGGCGACTACGTGATTGTCTTCACCGATGAGATCGCGAGCGGCAGCCATGCCGAGTGCGGCTGAAAGACAGGTGCCTGCGTGTCCCGCTCCGTAGGAATCGTGTTCGGATTCGGTGCGTAACAAGAATCCATTTAGGCCTTTGTATGTGCGGATCGTATCAATTTTCGCTGCGCGACCTGTTAGCATTTTGTGAACGTATCCCTGGTGGGAAACGTCGAAGACAAATTTATCCTTGGGAGTAGAGAAAACTTTGTGCATCGCGACGCAGAGTTCAACAACGCCGAGGTTCGGCCCTAGGTGTCCGCCGGTGACGGAGAGGCAATTGATCAGTGCGCTACGAATCTCCTCGCTAAGCGTGATGAGTTCTTGGTCGGAAAGCGATTTGACGTCTGCAGGGGAGAGGATCGATTTTAGGATCGGACCAAGTTGCGGATGTTCGGAAAATTCAGAAGAGGCGGATGTCATTAGATTCGTCGGAATCTCCATCTTGTTCGGATGGAGTGCTTGATGGGGAGAGTTGGGATGTCTCGTGACCGCTCTCCTCACGATTTGTAAGAGTGATGAGTTCGATTCGCTTGCGGGCGGATGATAATACGCTTTCGCAGTGTTTGAGAAGCACGGATCCTTTCTCGTATTGGGTGACAAGATCTTCCAGCGGCAGTTGCTCGCCTTCCATGGAATCCACGATTTCTTCAATGCTTGCGAGGGCGTCTTCGAAGCTCAGTGAGTCGGCAATTTCAGAATTTTTTTTGCGTGCTGGCATGTGCGGAGAGCTTGGAGGTTAGTTTTCCTGAGATTGATTCCCTGGTTGGCGATTTGAGTAAAAGATCATGTCAGCACCAACCATTGGAGTAAGATAGAAGTAACGCCCCGCGATTTCTTGCATATTTGGATCTTTACCAAAAATCAATATGTTGGCGGGTTTGGTGGCTTTGACAACTTGGCCCTCGAGAATGAGTGAGGTGAAATCTTTATATTCTCTGGCGACCTCAGAAATCGGGGCTGAACCGTGAGAGGAAGGAGAGATCAAAATTCCGGCGACAGGTGTTTCAAGATTGGCCGCATTACTTTCCAGATCAATGAATTCCTGACGGGTTGGCGGCAACCAGATGGACATGCGATCGGCATACCAAGCGACGGCCCAAGGTTGATCGGAGAAGCATATTTGCGATTCGCTCATCCATTTGTTCAGATCTAAGTTCAGCACTGGCGCATAGTAAGGTGGCCAGTGAGGGATGCCTCCGATGTCTTTACGAATAAACCCGACTCGAACTTGGAAAGGCAGCGTGAGAATCAAAGGCAGTGCACAAACGATGATAATGATGATGTGGTGCAAATTACGGATCATCGGCGCTTCAATGACGATGGGCAGTTTGTTCCAAAGGATGGAAATGAACGCCAGACCGTAAGCTGTCATGACGGGAGCAAAAAGTAGGTGGGTTTGATTGGGATCAAGCGAGTCCGAGCTCACACCGAAAAACGCGAGGCCTAGAGCCGAAACACCGAACATACTGAGCAGCGCCCAACGGAACGTGGCGATCGATGGGCGTTTGAAAGGATGTAACAGCGAGAGGAAAAACAGGGGCGCGACGATAATTCCTGCCAAAAAGGGAACGATGTCGGTCATTTGAATTAAAATAGACCTCAAGACGGTGGTGAAAAAACCACGATTGATAAGATCCGGTGCCACTGAGCTGCGAAGGGCGAATTCCTCTTTGCCGCCGCCGATGCCGTTGTAGAGATTGTAAAACGCAGTTCCGAAAGGAGTGCCCGTGATGCCGTAGTTACGCAGCATGACAAACACAGAGGGGATAATCAATATAACGAGAATAGAGATACCCACTACGCCGCGAGGACGGAATGCTATAGCGGCAAAGATGATGTAACCGAGAGCGATCCAAACAGTTAGATAATGCGCCATGGCTAACAGGGTAAAAAACACACCGGCAATGATCGCAGAACCCAGCGGAATACGGCCTTCTGTCGAGTCCTCTATAGCTCGGTAAGCGAAGTAGATACCGCTGGTGAAAAGCAGGAGCATGAACATTTGAGGCAAACCACTCAGCGAATAGGTCCAAAAAGTTTCACAAAACAACATCAGCACGGCGGTGACCCCCGCGATTTTTGCATCGAAGATTCGTAATATGAGTAGGTAGGTAACTCCGATCGAGAGAAGGAAACAAATCGTTGATATCGCAGCGACCACGCGATCCAAGGGAAATACCATTTCTTTTTCTGGCATCTGCCAGCGTTTTGCATCATCTGCTCCAATCAGTTTAAATATCGCTGCATTGAGCAGAGGATTGAGCGGTGAATGATAGGTGTCTTGGTAGCCGGTATAAGGGATCGCGCGCTTCTGATGTTCTGTGTTTATTTGATAATCCAGTGGACGAATGATCTTTGTTGTTAGGCCGTTGCCTCGGGCGATTTCACGAGCGATTTGTGCCTGATCCATCGCGTGAGGGGAGTTCAGGCCGCGGAATAGTGTGAACAAATTTCCAAGAGTGAGTAGGACGAGAACAACCAAAAACAAACTGCGTCTGATCAGGGAGCCGGATTCTAAAAGGGTTGCGGAAAGTTTCATTCAATGGGTATTGTTTCAGCTCAAAATCTAGATGCCTAATTCTTTGAGTTTTCGTTGGAGGGTGCGACGGCTAATTCCGAGGAGTTCAGCCGCGCGGGAGCGGTTGTCTTGGGTTTGAGCCAGGGCGCCTCTGATCGCCGTATTTTCAAGGTTATGCAAGTTGAAATCGGAAGAGCCAGCAAGGTTGTTGTGGGTGATTTGGCTGTTTTGCGAGGGGATTGACGGGCTCTGATTAAGGAAAGTAGGGAGGTGTTTGATGTCAATTTGGTCATCATTCGACATCACCACGCCGTGTTCGATGGCGGTGCGGAGCTCGCGGACATTTCCCGGCCATGGATAGGAAATGAGCAAACGCAGCGCTTCATCGGTCAGCGTTTTGAACGGTCGTTGGTTTTCTTCGGCGAATTCTTTGAGGAAAGCATTGGCTAGCAAAACGATATCCTCGGGGCGTTCACGCAGGGTCGGCATCTGGATCGAAACGACATTTAAGCGGAAATACAGATCCTCGCGGAATTTCCCGGCATCGACCATTTGGCGGAGGTTGCGGTTGGTCGCGGTGATGACGCGGACATCGACTTTGATCGGGGCGTTGGAACCGACGCGTTCGATCGTGCGCTCGGACAGGGCGCGGAGGAGTTTGACCTGAGTCGCGGGATCGATCTCGCCGATTTCATCGAGAAACAACGTCCCGCCATCCGCTTGTTCGAAACGGCCGATCCGTTTCTGCAACGCACCGGTGAATGCGCCTTTTTCGTGACCGAAAAGTTCCGACTCCAGAAGCTGAGGGGAAAGCGCAGCGCAGTTGACGACGACGAGTTTTGAGGCGGGTCGGCCCGAGAGGTGGTGGATCGTGTGGGCGACGATTTCTTTTCCGGTTCCGGATTCACCTTCGATGAGAACCGTGGCACGGGTCGGCGCGACTTGTTCAATGAGATCCGTGACGCGTTTGATTTCTGGAGATTTCCCGATGATGCGCGACAAGCTGCTGCCTTTTTTGACCTGTTGGGTGAGCTGGACGTTTTCGGTTTCCAGGTTGCGGCTGCGCAGCGCGCGTTTGAGCAACATTTCCACCTCGTCCAGATTCAGAGGTTTGGTGACAAAATGAAACGCCCCGCGCCGCATGGCCTCGACCGCGGTATCGACCGAACCGTAGGCGGTCATCATCAGGATAGTCGGTGGAGTGGAAAGTTTGGATGCGGTATCGATCAAATCCATCCCGGAGTCGCCACCGAGCCGGAGATCGGTGAGGAGGAGCTCGATGGGTTCATTTTTCAGAATGAACAAAGCCTCGGTGTTGTTGGAGGCAAGATAGACATCGAAATCATCCTCCAACGCCGAGCGAAGTCCTTCGCGGGTGGCGCGTTCGTCGTCTACGATGAGGATGGTGGGAAGCATGGGAGAGTGAAAAGTGCCGAGTGATCAGTGATCAGTGGAAGACTAAGAAAGGTGACAAGTTGACGCAGTATAGTGACGGGAGCTTGTGCGTCAATAGGAGCGTGAATGAGTTGATCAATTTGGTAGGGCGCCATCGCCTAGGGCGCCGCATGGAATAAGGAGGAATATGAAACTTCAAGAGAGAATCGACTACGTCTCACTTCGCGCGGCGCCCTCGGCGATGGAGCCCCACCGTTCACTCACAGACTTTTGGCAAACAGTTCAGTCAGCATCAATCACTGGAGCTGGCAGCAACCGTGGACTCGGTGCCGTATGCGGTAGATGAATTAAAATCGAAGTTCCCTCATTTGGGTTGGAATGGATTTCGATTTCGCCGCCGTGTTCGCGGATGATGCGGCGGACGATGAGTAAGCCAAGTCCAGTGCCGGCGGATTTCGTGGTGCGGTATGGCTCAAACAAGCTGCCCATTTGCTCGGGTGATATGCCTATCCCGTTGTCGGAAATGGAAATGATGAAATCGGTTTCCGTGGAGCGGGTTTTGATTTCGATCAAGCCCTCTTCGCCGGAGATGGCTTGGTAGGCGTTGCGAAGGAGGTTGTAGAAGACTTGTTGGAATTGATCGGGATCGATCAAGGCGTTTGGCAAGGTTTCTGATAGATCGAGATTCACCTCTATGTTGCGGGAGCTGATCTCGGGCTCTAACAGGTTGAGAGTTTGGCTGAGGATCGCGTTGAGATTTTGCGGTTCGCGACGCGGGGTGGTTGGGCGGACGGCGTGGAGAAATTGTTTTAGAATCGTATCGAGCCTCTGAATCTCCTGACGCGCGGTCTGCATGTTCTCCGTGAGACTCTGGCGATGTGAGGGCGGGAGTTTGCGGATTTTTCTCTCTATCAACTGCAAGTGGATATCGAGAGAGTTGAGCGGATTCCCGATTTCGTGCGCAACTCCTGCGGCGAGTAAGGTGAGGGCGTTGAGTCGTTCGGACTCGATGTTTTCTTGGGTCTCGGCATGGGTGCTGGTGGTGTCGCGGATCAACATCACGTGACCGAGCGGGAGTTCGAAATTTTTCGGGTCGTCGATGGGAGCGAGGTAGAAATTGAGTCGGCGGTGCTCGGGGTAGAAGACCTCGATGTCGCGTGAAACCGATTGCGTGGAGCCGGTTAGCGAGAGGTTATCGAGCCCACGGATTTTCGATGAAATGGTTTCGCCAAGCGCGTTCGATGGATCCAACCCAAAGAACTGGCAGGCGGCTCGATTGAGGAACATGATTTTACCCTCGGGATCGAGGATGATCAGGCCTTCGTGCAACGCCTCGAAAACGTGCTCAAGAAAGCCTTTTTCCTGAATCAAACGCGTGACGATATTTTGGATCTCACCGGGTTCGACCCTGTCGAGGCGAGAGACAAGTTTTTCAAGGAATCCAGACTTCACGCGGGGATAGTGAGGAAATGTGGGCGGGATGGCGATTTGAAATTATCGGGGGGGGATCGGTAGGGGCTGCATCGCCGAGGCAGCCGCGCGAAGAGAGGTCTCAATATGACAGAATATAAAGAGGTTAACCGCATATGAACACGAATAAGATTGGAAGTGCAAAGGCTTGTAAAAATGGGTTGCAGGAGGGGGGAGAGTTGGTTGAATGCGGGTGTCTGCGGGCGGAAACACAATTTTGATACGATGAATAGAAAACTGAAAATGGGCATGGTAGGTGGTGGACGTGGGGCATTCATTGGTGCGGTGCACCGGATGGCCGCGAATCTGGATGGGAAAATCGAATTAGTGGCGGGTTGTTTTTCATCGAACCCTGAAAAGTCCAAGCTCTCGGGTGAGGATTTCTTTTTGTGCCCAAGCCGCGTTTACGCAACTTTCGAGGAAATGGCCGAGAAAGAAGGGGCACTGCCTGTTGGAGAGCGGATCGATTTCGTCAGCATCGTGGCGCGGAATGATCTTCATTACAAAGTGGCCAAGAAATTTTTGGAAAACGGCATCCACGTGATCTGCGAGAAGCCGTTGGCGTTGTCGAAGGCGCAAGGTGAAGAGCTGAAAGCGGTGGTAGACAAGAGTGGTTTGGTGTTTGCGCTGACTCATAACTACACCGGCTACCCGATGGTGAAAGAAGCCAAGGCCATGGTTGCTGAGGGAAAACTTGGGAAGATTCTCAAAATCGTGGCTGAGTATCCGCAAGGTTACGCGATTTCCGCTTACGACGAAGCGACTTCGGCAGGCGGAAAAATTTCTAACTGGCGCATGGATCCGAGCATCTCGGGAATTTCAAACTGCATGGGCGACATCGGCACGCATGCGGAGAATCTTGCTCAATACATTTCCGGACTGCGCTTGGAAGCGGTTGCTGCGGATTTGAATACGTTCATTCCGGGTCGTCAGTTGGATGATGATGGTTCAATGCTCTGCCGTTACGAAGGTGGTGCGCGCGGCGTGTTGTTTGCTTCGCAGATTTCCACGGGAGATGAAAACAACCTGAACGTTCGGATCTATGGAACCAAAGCATCGATCGAGTGGCATCAGGAGCAACCGAACGAGTTGATCGTGAAATTTGCCGACAAGCCGCGTGAGGTCTGGCGCAGAGGTAACAGTTACAACGGAGCGGTTGCGCAGAAATACACGCGTCTGCCATTTGGTCACCCAGAGGCATTCATCGAGGCATTTGCGAATGTCTATCTCGCCGCAGCAGAAGCGATCACGGATGCGGTTGAAGGAAAATTCAAAGGCAACGAAGCGTATGATTATCCAACCGTGCAAGACGGAGTGGACGGCATGGCGTTTATCGAAGCGGCTGTGAAGTCCTCGCAGAATAATGGCGCTTGGACGAAGCTTTGATTTCAAATGAAGGTATGAATAGAGCCGTAATTTACCAATTGTTCGTAAGGACCTTTGGAAATACGCGCTCACCTATGATCTTCAACGGAAGTCTGAAAGAGAATGGTTGCGGAAAATTTCGCGACATCGATTCGAAGGCTCTAACATCCATTCGTGAAATGGGTTTCAATCATGTCTGGCTGACCGGAGTGATCGAGCAGGCGAGTGGCACGGCATACCTAGATCGGCCCGCAGATCCGCCGGTTATTTTGAAAGGCCGTGCGGGGAGTCCGTATGCGATTCGGGATTATTTCGATGTCTGTCCGGACTATGCGGTGAAACCGGAGCGGAGGCTGGAAGAATTTCGTGAATTAGTGGATCGGTGTCATTTGGTCGGGCTACGGGTGATCATCGATTTTATTCCGAACCATGTGGCGCGGAGTTATGAATCGGATGTTAGGCCGGAGCTTTCGTTTGGAGAGGGCGATAACCGCGATGTGTTTTTTGATCGCGATAATCATTTTTTCTATCTCGATGACACCCACGCCGGTGGTGGAGCTCCGTTAAAGCTGCCGACAGATGGGTTGCCTGGCTGCACGGGTGGGTTTGAGCGAGAACGGGATTTCGGAAGAGTGACGGGAAACAATGCGGTGACCTGGGCGCCATCGGTTCATGATTGGTATGAGACGGTGAAACTGAATTACGGCCATGATTTCACCCAAGGGCGCGACACTTCTCATCTACCCAAGGCGGATGCGCCGGTGAACGACGTGCCGCGCACGTGGCGGACGATGAATGAGATCCTCGCTTACTGGCAGGGAATGGGAGTCGATGGATTTCGCGCGGACATGGCCCACATGATCCCGATGGAGTTCTGGGCATGGGTTGTTAGAAAAGCGCGGCAGAGGAATCCCCAAACCTATTTTGGGGCCGAAGCTTATGATTCCGATCCTGCTAAACTCACCGATGAAGATGTGATCGATGCGCTGCTGAATGCAGGTTTCGATGGAGCGTATGAGCATCCGACTTATAAAATTCTGCAAGGTATCTACGAATCTGGAAAATGGGCGAATGACATCGATGGCGAAATTTTCACGGGTCAGAGATTCCATCAATGCATTCGCTATCTGGAAAATCACGATGAGGTGCGGATCGCCAATCCGCAGCATTGGGGCGGAGAGGGGATGCGAGTTGGAAAGCCTGCGGCTGCGGTGATGTTTGGGATGAGTCGCGCGTCCATCATGTTTTACAACGGCCAGGAAATCGGAGAGCCTGCGATCGGTGCAGAAGGTTTCAGTGGAGCGGATGGAAGGACTTCCATTTTTGATTACACGGCGATGCCGGAGTTTCAGAAATGGGTGAACGGTGGGAAATATGATGGCGGTGGTTTATCGGCGGAGCAGCGAGAGTTGCGCGGTTGGTATGCGGGCTTGTTACAGGTGTTGAACGAGCCGGCGTTTGAGCGAGGTGAGTTTTTTGGATTGAATTACGCGAATCAGGAAAGCGAGGGCTTTGGTCATTGGATCTATGCGTTTCTCAGGTGTGATGAGCAGAGCGGTCAGACATTTTTGTGCGTGGCGAATTTTCATCCAGATCAGGATTTTGCGGTGAAAGTCCGTTTCACGAGCGAGGCGATGGAGTTTTTAGGAAAAGCAGATAACGCTGATTTTTCATGGCTCGGGCGGTTGGGAGAGATACGTAAAATCGTGACCTCCGGCTCGGCGATGCTCACGGATGGCTTAGATATGGGGAAATTGCCATCCTGCGGGGCTTGCTATTACGAGTTGAAATGATGGGGCGGAACAGTTGAACTGTCGGTCATGGATTTTGAAGCGAAAGCGCGTGCGGTAATTGAAATGGAAGCGGACAGTCTGCGTGAGATGGCCTCACGGCTGGGTTCGGAGTTCGGCGAGGCGGTGCGGCTGATCCGTAAATCGCTCGAAAACCGCGGCAAGGTGGTGATCGTCGGAGTGGGTAAATCCGGAAACGTCGGTCATAAAATCGCAGCGACCCTGAACTCCACCGGCGCGACTGCGGTGGTGCTGAATTCGCAGAACGCCCTGCATGGCGATCTTGGTTTGCTCTCCGATGGCGATGTAGTACTCGCGCTTTCCTATTCTGGTGAGACGGAAGAGCTACTTGGCTTGGTGCCGTTTTTACGAAGCTTCGATGTCAAAGTCATCGCGCTCAGTGGTAAACGCGACTCCTCGCTTTCAAGAGCGGCAGACGTCGCGCTGGACACATGGGTCGAGCGCGAAGCGTGCCCGATGAATCTCGCGCCGACCTCATCGTCGACTGCGATGTTGGTCATGGGTGATGCGTTGGCGATGGTTTTGTTAGAAGCTCGTGGTTTTTCTGAAGATGAGTTTGCGCGTTATCATCCCGGCGGTTCTTTGGGTAGGGCGCTGCTTTTAAAGGTTGGCGATGTGATGCGTCGCAATGAACAAATGCCGATGGTTGGAATTTTCGCTAAGGTGATCGATGCCGTAGCAGAGATGAATCGGAGTCGCGCTGGCGCGTGTTTGATATTATCTGAAGATGGCAAACTTGCTGGTATTTTCACTCACGGCGATTTTGCCCGTGGCTATGAAAAAAATGCTGCACTCGGTGAGATGCTGGTCGCAGATCTGATGACGCGTAATCCTATTTCCCTGACCGAAGATTCCTTAGCGGTTGAGGCCGTCAAGCAAGTGGGCGAGAAACGGATCGATGACATCGTGGTGGTTAACTCGGAAGGAAAACCGATTGGCTTGATCGACGCGCAGGATCTGGCGCGGTTGAAATTGGTTTAACAATAAGGGCATGGAACAACTCGACGTCGTGATCGTGGGAGGCGGGCCTGCTGGCTTGCGGGCGGCGGAGGTTGCGGCTTTGTCGGGTCGGTCTGTGACGGTGTTTGATGGGAAGCCTTCGGTGGGGCGGAAGTTTTTGGTGGCGGGAAAAGGTGGGTTGAACCTCACGCACGGGGAGGATTTCGAGACTTTTGTTTCGCGTTATGCGGGAGGTGAGATTTGGCAAAGTTTGTTAGAAGATTTCAGTCCGCAGGAGTTGCGTGAATGGAGTCACAGCTTGGGACAGGAAACGTTTCAGGCGACGAGTGGACGGGTGTATCCGAAATCCTTGAAAGGTGCGCCGGTGTTGCGGGCGTGGTTGGCGAAGTTGAAAGGTTTGGGTGTCGAGATTCGACCGAGGCATCTCTGGAGCGAAATGCGAGATGGGAAGGTTTTGGTTTTTGAAAACGGTGTTGAGGTTCAGGCGAAGGCGATCATTTTCGCGCTCGGTGGTGGGTCGTGGCCTAAGACGGGTTCTGATGGAGGATGGATCGCGGAATTCCAAGAGATGGGCGTGAAGTGCGAACCTTTGGTTTCGTCGAACTGCGGTTGGGAGGTCGATTGGCCGGATGATTTTTCTGAAAAGACCGAGGGATCGCCGCTGAAAAATTTGGTGGTTACTGTAGGAGAAAAGCAAGTGGCGGGGGAGTTGTTGATCACGCGCTACGGTTTGGAGGGAGGGACGATTTATGCGTTGGGTCGGGAACTGCGGCCGATGCAGCAACCAGCTTTGGACATCGATTTCAAGCCGACCTTTTCCATTGAGGAATTGTTGGCAAAACTGGAAGGCGTTTCCGGTGATTTGTTAGATGCTGCTGCGCGCCGATGGAAACTCAGCGAAGCGGCGAGTGATTTGATAGGGCTGGAACCGGTGAGCACAGCGGAGGCATTGGCGAAGCGGGTTAAAGCGTGTCGGGTTTCTCTCAAAGGGCCACGTCCGATTGCAGAAGCCATTTCATCCGCGGGTGGTGTGCGCTGGGATGAGCTCAATGAAAGTCTGATGCTCAAAAAAATCCCCGGCGTGTTTCTATGTGGAGAAATGATCGATTGGGACGCACCGACGGGTGGTTATTTGCTGCAAGGATCGTTTGCAACGGGAACGCGGGCGGGAAAATCAGCGGCGAGTTGGTAGGTGGGTCAGTGAAATGTGTTTGTTTTTCACGATGCCCCAGAGGGTGGTGTTTTCTGCGGACCGATCCCATGCGATGGCTTGGCCGAAGATTCCGGGCACGGGTTGGGTGTGGATATGGCGGAGTGCTTGTTTGGAATCGATTTCCATGACGTGGACTTCCGCGTTGTCGTGGCCGGTGACGTATAGGTATCCGTCGCTTCCCCAGGAACCACCCGAACAGCTCGACGCTCCCCATTTGGCAACGGTTTCCTCTGGGAAAAACCAAGTTTGTTGTTCGATGAATATTCCGTTTTCGAAACGATATTTGACCAGCTTGGTTTTTCGGTTTTCGGGTTTACCATACACAGCGTAACACATCCACCAGGAGTCGTCGTTTTTCTTATCGATCCATGTTAGAGATCCGTGATCGCTTGGCATGCGAATGGTGGATTCGTATTTCAGGTTTTCACCATCCAGTGCGAAGATCTCGATGGTATTTTCGTTAGGAGCGATTGGAAATCGCGAGTGCGCGGCATAGAGTTTTCCATCGATCACTGTGCCGCTGTTCATATGTTTGAAATGAGCCTGCGCGGCGTCTTTGGGATTTGCCTCCCACATGGCGATCTGTACGCCGGTTTCTTTGTCGTGCTTGGTGATCTCGGTGTTGCTGATGGCGTAGAAATGCTTGCTGTCTACAGCTACTCCCTGACTGGCTTTCACGGGAAATTTTTTAAACGGCGCTTCTTCTTCAGCAATGGCAAGCGAGCCGATCAGTGCCGAAACAATCAAAAAGATGACGGCATGAAATCGCATGGATTTTATTTCCGCTTACGCGTTTTCTTCGCCTCGAAATCGACGGCTTTGGGATCGAAATGTTCGGGGATGTAACCCGGATGTGCCCATTCAATTTCACCGGCGGCGGCCATCATGTATTGAAAGGCTCCACCGAAATCTTCGGGTGGACAGGCGCGTTCGCCAGCGATCATTTCCGGGCCGGATACGGTTTCGCTTTCGACGCGTTTTTCAAAAACGACTTCATGAATCCATTCGTCCGCGAAGTCGTAACGGTAGAGCATCCGCATCGGCAGGCGTTTGCGGCCAATGTAATCTGCGACGGTGAGGATGGACTCATCTTGGAATTCGCCGAGTGTTTGGTCTTGTAAGCCGACCGGGCCGATGACATCGACGAGGCGTTTGCCTTTGCCGTGGCGGAATTCGTGAGGGTGTTTGTTTTCCCATCCCATCGCAGCTTGGATCGCATCGCTGAGCTGCAGGAAGTTGACCGATGTATCGATGGAAAATTGTCTCCAGATTTTGGGTTGGATGCCGTAGGTGAAAACTTTGACTACGACGCGTTCGGTTCCGTTTTTTTTGGGCATAGAGGTGAGGTAGTTGAGAGTTGATGGTTGAGAGTTGATGGTTGGAATTACGCTTCGCGAATGGCTTGGATGGCGGCGGCCATGTCTTTGGCTCCGAAGGTGGTTGAGCCTGCGACCATGACGTTGGCTCCAGCTTTGGCGCTGATTGCAGCGGTTTCTGCGCCGATGCCGCCGTCGACTTCGATATGATAGCTGAGATTGTGCTCTTTGCGGTAGGCCGCGGCAGCTTCGACCTTGCTCATCATTTCATTCATGAATGGTTGCCCCCCAAAGCCGGGGACGACTGTCATGACGAGTAAGAGATCAATTTGATCGAGAAACGGGACGACCTCGGAAAAGGGCGTTGCGGGATTGAGCGAGAGACCAGCTAGGCAACCGGCTTCACGGATGCGCTTGAGTGTATCTGAAACGTCGTGATCTGCCTCAACATGCACCGTGATGCAATCCGCTCCAGCGGCAACGAAGCGGGGAAGGTAATGATCGGGTCGGGAAATCATCAGGTGGACATCGAGGAAGATGTCGTTGGACTCATGAACCGCCTGCACCATCGCGGGGCCGAAGGAGATGTTGTCGACGAAATGGCCGTCCATCACATCGAGATGCAACCAATCCGCTCCGGCATTGATGGCACGGGTCGTTTCTTCGCCAACTTTTGAGAAATTGGCAGCAAGCAGGGAAGGGGCGATGACGCGATCGAGGTAAGTCTTGGGAATCACGGGATTAGGGAAGCATGGCAGCGCGAGATGGGAAGAAAAAATGGAGGGGATGGAGATTGAAGATGGATGATGTTTGATTTTTGAATGTTGGATGCTTAAACCCTGTTTCAGATGAGCGAAGAACTAATTATAGACCTCCACAGTGATGCTTATTTTATGCAGCAGGCTATGCGTGAAGCGCATAGGGCATACGCGGTTTCAGAGGTTCCGGTGGGGGCGGTGGTGGTGCATGAGGGGAGAATTATCGCGCGGGCATGGAATCAGGTGGAGACCTTGAAAGACGCGACGGCGCATGCGGAGATGTTGGCTCTGACGGCGGCGCAGCAGTCGTTGGGCGACTGGAGGCTGGAAAAATGCACGCTATATGTAACAAAAGAGCCCTGCCCGATGTGTGCGGGGGCGATTGTGCACTGTAGGCCGGATCGGGTGGTGTTTGGTTGCGGCGATCCAAAAGCAGGCGCTGCGGGGGGCTGGATCAATTTATTGGACTCGAATCCGCCGTTGAATCATCGCTGTGAGGTGACGGCGGGGGTGATGGGGGATGAGTCGCTGGCCTTGTTGCAGTCATTTTTTAGGCAGGCGCGTCAGCGAAATAAGATGGCGGACTCCTGAAAGTTGTTCTCTTGTTTGGGCGTTAAGACAGCCACTAATTCACCAAAGCCTATGAAAATCCCATTACTCATCAGCCTTTTGGCTACGACCCAAATCCAAGCTGCGACCTTTCTCATCGAAGCAGAACAATTCACCAACAAGGGCGGCTGGGGTGTTGATACCCAATTTATCGAATCCGTCGGTTCGTCCTACCTGATTGCTCATGGCCTGGGGAAGCCCGTTACAGATGCCACCACTGAGGTTGAGGTCGTTGAGGCAGGTGAGTATAAAGTGTGGGTTCGGACTTTAGATTGGACCAAGCGTTTAGACCGGCCGGAAAGCGCAGGGCGTTTCAAAGTCGTGGTGAACGATGAGGTTTTAGAAACCGAGCTCGGAACAGAGGATAAAAAATGGATCTGGCAGTTGGCAGGGAACACGCAACTCAAAGCAGGGAAAGCGAAAGTTGCGTTGAAAGACCTCACCGGATTCGACGGACGTGCGGATGCGGTGCTTTTCAGCAGCGATCCAAGTTTTCAACCACCAGCTGACGCGACGTTCGAAGCGCGCACCGCATGGAAAATCCCCGGAGTGCCGAGTGCGATTGAAGACGCGGGTGAGTATGATCTCGTTGTCGTTGGTGGTGGTTACGGTGGACTGGGTGCAGCGATTTCAGCGGCACGGATGGGTGCGAAAGTCGCGCTCATTCAGAATCGTGAAGTGTTAGGTGGAAATGGTTCATCAGAGATTCGGGTTTGGGCGATGGGCAATTATCCACCGAGTGATTATCCGTTAGACCAGATCATTCGTGAGTTTGAAGATAAAGCCGAGGCATCGCCTGCACCCGCAAAAGAGTTTGTGGATGATAAAAAAGACAAGGCTGTGAAGGCAGAGAAAAACATCACGCTTTTCCTCGGTCATCATGCTTATGGCGTGGATATGGCGAATGGAAAAATCGCGGCTGTGAAAGCGGTCGATGTCGATGCAGGAAAACTCAAACAGATCAAAGGCAAGTTTTTCGCCGATTGCACGGGTCATGGTTTCGTCGCGATGTGGTCGGGTGCCGATACGAAATCCACTGAAAAAGGTCGCATGGGCATGAGTAACATGTGGATGTGGGAAAACCGCGACAAGCTAATGAGTTTTCCTGAACAAAAATGGATGTATCAGTTTACCGATAAACAATTCCCTTATCCAAAAGTGCGTCATGGCTACGGACACGCTGAATGGTTTTGGGAAAGTGGTTTCAATAATCATCCCATCGAAGAACTCGAGCACACACGCGATTTGAATTTGTTAGCTGGATTCAGTGCATGGAGCTCGATGAAAAATCACGGAGCATACGCCGAGCGTGATCCGAAAAAACATGAAAACGCAGAACTGACATGGATGGCATACATCGGCGGCACTCGTGAAACGGTACAGATTCTCGGGGACATCATTCTCACTGGAGATGAAATTCGTGGGAAGAAACCCTTCGATGACGCGACGTTCCTGACCACTTGGTCGATTGATCTACACTACCCAGTAGAACAATACGCAAACACGATTCCCGGCAAACCTTTCATCGCCCGAGCCGAGCACGGTCCTGGAGTTGATAAGAAAGTGGGTTACGCGGTTCCTTACCGGACGCTCTATTCACGCAACGTTCCTAACCTTTTCATGGCAGGACGTAACATCAGTGTGGAACGCGATGCGCTGGGCACGATCCGAGTCATGAAAACCATCGGCATGATGGGTGTCGTGATTGGACGCGCGGCGGCTTTGGCGACAATCCACGATTGCACGCCAAGAGACATTTATCAGAAGCATCTTGATCAAGTGAAAACCCTATGGAAACTGCCAGGTGATAAGCGTTTCGAGAATCTTGATCAGCTGAAAAAATCCTTTGATGATAAATCCGATAGTCCGAAGCCATCCAACTGATAGCAAAAGGCGTCTCAAACGTTGGGCACTTGGCGTCTATCGGCTAGGTATCATTTTGTTAGCTTTGGTGTGTCTGGGTGGGATGCCACGCGATGAAAAGAGATTTGAAGCTTCGGATGTTATGCCGATGGCTAAAGAAATCTTCCCAGGTGTCGTCTCTGTCGGTGATCCACGTGATGGGTTGTTTCCACTGTTAGGTGAGCACGAGCAGCTGTTGGGCTGGGCGACATCAACCTTACCCCAGGCTGGAAATATTCAAGGTTACTCGGGGCCTTCTGAATTGCTGGTAATTTTTGATGTCGAGCGACAGGTCAAAACGGTGCGCTTTCTTTCGAGCTCGGATACCGAAGGGCATGTAGAAAAGGTTTTACGCGATGGAAAATTCTGGTCGCAGTGGAATGGCGTCGCAGAATCGACTCTAGGGAAAAAAGTTTCTCCAGTAGTTGTTTCCGGAGCAACTCTCACCAGCGAGGCGATGACGCGCGGCGTCGCAGCTCGCTTTGGAGCGGAGGGGATGGAGCAATGGTTTCCGGATGGCCTTGAGCTAGATGATGTTAGAAAATGGTTTCCGGAGGGAGATCGGATCGATCCCACAAAAGCCAAGGGGACGTATCAGATTTCCATAGGAGAAAAGCCACTCGGCATCGTGCTGCGTAGTAGTCGCATGGGAGTTTCAGCGCGGGGTTTCAACGGGACTTCAGATGTGATCGTTGCTCTCGGACAAGATGGGGATCGGGTGCTCGGCATTGGGTTTCTCGGTAGCCGCGATAACGAACCCTATATCAGCGATGTTCGAGACGAGGTGAAATACACCGATGGTTTTGCTGGGAAGCGCGTGGCGGAAATTCTCGCGGAGGATACCAAAGCCTCGCCATCGCTTTTCACCAGCGGAGCAAGCTACACCAACTCAGCGGTGGTGGAAAGTGTTAGGGAAATGCTGAATCGGCACTTGGCGGATTCAGAGAAGAAACCATTTCCGTGGAAAGAAGCGCTGGCGATTTTGTGGATAGGGATGGGCGTGTATCTCGGACTGAGCAAGCGGGGTGGTAAACGTGTGGTTCGTTTGGCTTTCGCGGTGGTATCGGTCGTAGCGGGTCTGCTGTTAGGTTGGATGGTGAGCCAAGATCAAATGCTAGGCTGGGGCGTGAATGGTTTCGGTGTCGGTGCGATTTTGCCCTTGGTGGCGCTCACGGCTGCTGCGTTGGTGATTCCTGCGTTCACCGGAAAAAATGTGTATTGCAACCGAATCTGTCCACACGGTGCAGCTCAAACTTTAGCGGGCGAATTCGTTCGCAAGCGGTTTCATCTCCCAGCAAAACTTCATGCTCTGCTAGTGCGTCTACCATGGGCGACCCTGCTCGCGATCTGGCTGCTGGCGTTTCTGGGTAGCGGGATTCCGTTTGCCTACTTTGAGCCATTTGAAACATGGAGTTCTGGTTTCATTGCGTTCATCCCCGCAGCGATTTTCACCATCGGGTTGATCGCGGCGTTTTTCTTGCCTCAAGCCTACTGTCATTACGGCTGCCCGACGGGTGCGATGCTTCGCTTTCTCACGCAATCTCCATCTGCATGGACACGGCGTGACAGCGTCGCAGGAGTTCTGATCGTTGCAGCCAGTTTGTATGTTTTCTTATGAAACCGATCCGACTCCTCACGCTCTTATGCGGTTTGTTCGCTTTGATCTCATGTGAGAAAAAGCCAGAGCCGATAATCCTCAGCGGCGAGGCGATGGGGACGACATGGAAACTCGCTTGGCGTGGTGATGGTGCGAAGAATTTAGCACCGGAGGTTGCAGAAGTGTTGGAGAAATGGGAAGCGGTGCTGAGTAAGTGGCGAGAGGAATCGGATGTTTCTCGCGCGAATCGCGGTGAGCCGATCACACAGGATTTGCAGAGAGTTATTGATCTAGCAGAAGTGATCCACCAGAAGAGCTCTGGAGCATTTGATTATCGTTTGCTCAAAGAAACGAGTGATGCGGGTTTCGGACCCAGTGGAAGCGGAATGGATCTCTCTGCAATTGGCGAGGGATTTGCGATAGATCGTGTTGGGGAGCGACTGCGTGAATGCGGTGTCACGGATTTTGTTTTTGAATTAGGCGGTGAAATTTTAGTGGGAGATGGGGAATGGGAAGTCGCCATCGAAGCGCCAGATCCGGCGACACGAACCATTGCAAGAACCATGAAGTTGCGAGGCCGTGCGATGGCGACGAGTGGAAACTATCGTCAGTTCAAACCCGCTTCCGGAGGGTTGGCGAGTCACATCATCAATCCTAAGACCGGCACTCCGGTGATCCGTCCTCCATCATCGGTAACGGTTCTAGCAAACGACTGCACCACCGCCGATGCATGGGCGACCGCCTTGTTTGTGTTAGGTCCAGATTTTAAAGCGCCGGAAGGGATTGAGGTGGAGTGGCAGGGGGATTGAAGACCACGAAAATCGCGGGTCCTTTCGGCTGATTGACATCTATTTATAAATATCCATGCTGTTTTTTATTGTGAACGAATCTTTTCATCGAACCGAGTTCCTCATCCGCTTCATTTGTGGCGCGGTTTTCTTTGGATTGGTTGTCGCGTTGTTGGGTATACGTTTTGTAAATGAGATTGATGCGCTTGCGATTGGGGTGTGGGTCGTGATTACGGGCAGTTTGAGTTTTCTAGTCGCTGTTCGTGGAGACGATGCATGTCGGAAAATGGCTGGCTTTTTTAGGTGGTGGTGAGGTGAGTGATAAGTGGCATGGTAGGGCGGTTTTGATAAAACCGCCGCGTGCAAAGAACTGCATCGGACGAGTTAATTGATTGATCTACTTCTTCCACATTCCATAAGGCAGTTTCATCGAAACCGCCCTACCAATACACATTAGCCCCCACCACAGCTACTTCACTCCACCACGCTAAGCCATTCTGGCAACGCGCCGGGCATGCCTGCTAGGCGGGGGTTGGCTTCCCATTGTTTGGTATTTCCTAGAATGCGATAGCCGATTCTCCTCAAGGTATCTTTGGCGTTTCTCGCGGAGGGACGGGTGTTGTTGAGTCGATCGCCTTCTTTGTTAGGTTCGAAGGACCATGAGAACATGAAACGGGAATCGACCATGCCGGGTTTTTCGTCGTAGATGCGGGTTTCACCAAAACGCATGTCGGCGATCCAGATACCTTGTGCATGGGGTCGCGCGATCCACCAGCCTTGCGAGAACCAGTCGAGGGTCTGGACTTCTCGTTCGTTTGCGAAGGGAGCGACAATTTTCTTTTGGCGTGGGTAAACCGTCCAGCGGATGGGTTTCGAGGGCATTTCTAAAACGGAGCGGTAGCCGACCCAGATTGCGTCCTCTCGTTCGACGATGGAGCGCCAGAGCAGGGTGTTGAAAGCGGTTGGGGCTTCGATCCGGCGGTTGTATTCGATGCCACGGCGGGCGAGATCGGCGTCGAAGGAGTGAGAGGCGTAGAATTTCATCGCGAAGCTGAAAACGACATACGCGCTGCTGAGACCGAGTCCCCAGTTGAGAATGCGGGTGCGTTTGGGCTGTTGTTTTTTGGTGCGGTAAAAGGCGAGCCAGATCAGGGAAATGATGAGGGGCAGGGTGTAGAGCGGATCGATGATGAAGAGGTTGTTGAATCCGACTCGAACCGAGGAAAACGGCCAGAGCACCGAGGTTCCGTAAACTGTGAAACAGTCGATTAAAACATGGGTGGACCAAGCGAGAAACACGAAAGTTCCAGCGCGAAGGGGTGAGACTTTCTCAATTTTCCAAAGCTTAGCGAGGGGTTTTGCGAGAGCTAGGCTGACGATCACCATGAGCAAGAGGGAGTGGCTGCCACCACGGTGGAAGGCTAGATCCTGGGCATTATCAAGCAGGGGCGCGAAAATGATATCGAGATCGGGGATGGTGCCGAACAGTGCGCCCCAAATGATGGCGCGGTTGCCGATTTTTTTACCGAGAGTTGCCTCGCCGATGGCGGCGCCTAGTGCGGCTTGCGTGATGGAATCCACTTGGAAAAAACGGGTTATCGGCTCTTGGGAGGAGGGTTCAGAGTTTTGCCGAACTCATTCCATAGCAGTCGGGTAATGTTTGACGACAGGGCGATTTGTGGGTCATCGACCGCTTCGGGCGCTGGGTTGTAGGAAGTGGATTTTGAAAGCTGCCCGCGGATGAGGTTAAAAATGGTTTTGAGAAGCTCTTTGTGAAGCGTATCGGGATTGTTGGATGTGAATGAGAGGACATCGGTTGACGGGCTGTTTTTGTCTTTGCCTGTCATCCATAAAGCTATGGGAGTTGGTGCGTCGTTGGTGCGAATGGATTCCCCGATGTTGAGTTCGATCTTGCACTGGATGAGTCCGGAAGACGATCGGTGAACTTCTTCGGTGATGCTCTCCATGATTTCAGGTAGGACTTTTGCAAATTTCTGCCCGGTGCCGATGTGGACCACGATGGTCTGAGAAGCTTTGGTATCTTGGTTCCAAGCCGGCAGCGTTGGGCTGATGCGGCGGATGTTGTGAAGAGCGAGGTAGATTTGCTGAGGATTGGCTTGTGAAAGATCGAGCACGCGTTCGTTGGCGAGCAGGGCGCGTTGGGGGGAGTTTTGTTGTTCGAGGTCGGCAGCGAGTTTTAATAATTTCGCGGCACCATCCGGAGCGCGTTCGGAATAGGTATCGAGGGTTTTCGGCGGTGAGATATCGCCGATGTCGACGGTGCCTGTATAAACCACCGATGGATCGTTGTTGGATTGCTCAATGTTAGGAAGGGCGGGAGTGGCAACGGCAGTGATCTCAGGTTGCGACTTGGATATGGGTAAGGAGGCGATGGTTTTTCTGTGGATCTCCTCAAGTTTGGCGGCGGGGGGAGGTGTTAGGAAATCGATGCCACGGGTGCTGATCCACCAAACTAGTAGGACGATGAGGAGGCAGCTTGGGATGGTGATGTAAAAGGGAATTCGCATGAATGCTTGACGCAAAACTTAGAGTGGGATGTCTGGAATGAAACAAAGAAAAACCCCACCGGCAAAAAATTGCGGGTGGGGTGAAATTTTAGGTGCTGATTTTATGGATCAGTCAGCACTCTTCACGAGGAGAGCGCGTTTGCCAACGCGGTCGCGGAGGTAATGAAGTTTCGCACGGCGGACTTTTCCTTGGGTGACGACTTCGATTTTCGCGATACGCGGTGTGTGGAGAGGGAATACACGCTCGACACCTTCACCGTAGGAAATTTTACGAACAGTGAAAGCGGAGTTGATGCCGCTGCCGCCTTTAGCGATGACGATACCAGCGAAGATCTGAACGCGCTCTTTTCCGCCTTCAACCACGCGGCAATGGACTTTGATAGTGTCGCCAACGTTGAATGATGCAACGTCTTCCTTGAGTTGCTCTTGTTCGATTTTCTTGATGATGTCCATGATCGTAATTGCGGAAAGGGTGTGTGGTAGTGGCGCTGCGGCGGCTTACCGAACGCGCGGGGCGAGATGGCTAGGGGATGCGTATGGGTTTTGCAAGGCTGAAGTTTAAATTATGGGTAATAATTTTACTTTTTATAAACCGCTGAGGGGTCGAAGGAGAGGTCGGTCTGGGTGAATTTGAGGGCTGCGGGGGTGCCGGGGACGATTTTTCGGTAAAAACAGGAATCGCGGCCGGTGTGGCAGGCGCCAGCGCCGATTTGATCGACCATGAGAATCAGGGCGTCTTGGTCGCAATCCGTGCGGATTTCGACGATTTTCTGGGTGTGGCCGGAGGTTTTGCCTTTGTGCCAGATTTCTGAGCGCGAGCGCGACCAATAAACCGCCTCGCCGCACTCCAAGGTGAGTTTCAGGGATTCCGCGTTCATGTAAGCGAGCATCAAAGGCTCTTTGGTCGCGGCATCGATGGCCATCGCGGGGATCAAGCCATTCTCATCGAATTTCGGCGCGAAATCGGTGGATTCCTCGATCTGAGCTTTGTCTTTGCGTGCGGAAAATGGGCTGGGTGACGACATGGCGGGGGAACGTAGGTTTCGGGGCAGAAACTTCAATCGGAATCATGCATCCAGAATTCGCAGTGTTCACTGCGGATTCTGGGAGTTATCAGTTTCAAGTTATCAGTTGTAAGGTTCGAGCTACGCTTCCGCATCTCGTGACTTCTGGGTGGGGGCGATGGAATCGATGCTTTTCAGGGTGGCTTCGGAAAGTGCGGGTGCGTCCAGGGCGGCGAGGGTGTCATCGAGTTGCGCGACGGTGCGTGCACCGATGATGGCTGAGGTGACGGCGCGGTGGTTGAGGGTAAACTGGATGGCCATGTGGTGGAGCGGCATGCCTTGGGATTTCGCGACTTGATCGAGTGCGCGGATTTTTTCCTGTTGGGCGATGACTTGGTCTTCTTGCAGAAAACCCTCGGCACGGGCGGCTCGGGAGTCGGCGGGAATGGAATCGACATATTTCGGGCTCAACATGCCTTGCGCGAGAGGGGAAAAAACCACGCAGCCGATTTTCTCTTGGTCGAGGTAATCGAGAATTCCCTCTGCCTCTGGCCAGCGATTCAGAATGGAATACGGCGGTTGATAGACGACGCAGCGCACTCCCATTTGTTTGAGGATTTCGACCGCCTGCTTGAGCATTTCCAACGGATATTTCGAGAGCCCAACATAAAGGGCTTTACCCGATTGCACGGCGGTGGCGAGTGCCGACATGGTTTCTTCGAGTCGGGTGTGGGGATCGGGACGGTGCGAATAGAAGATATCGACGTATGGCAGACGCAGGCGTTTGAGCGATTGATCGAGAGAGGCTAACAGATGTTTTCGTGAACCCCATTCGCCATACGGGCCGTTCCACATCGCGTGACCGGCTTTGGTGGTGATGATCAGTTCGTCGCGATATTGTGAAAAATCTTCTGATAGAATTTTCCCAACATTTTCCTCAGCCGATCCTGGAGGTGGACCGTAGTTGTTGGCGAGGTCGAAGTGGGTGATGCCGCGATCAAACGCGCGGTGCATCATCGCACGGGATTCCTGGAAATCATCGACGTGGCCGAAGTTGTGCCAGAAGCCGAGAGAGATTTCTGGGAGGAGGAGGCCGGAGTCGCCGCAGCGTCGGTATTTCATGGGGGTAAGTTTCAAGTTTCAACTATCAAGGAAGAAGGCTAATCACTAAGAACCTAAAGCTTGTAGCCGTTGAAGCAGCGGTGGATGTGAATAATCGAGAATGACGCGAAGTTTGTGGGGGGCGGGGTGGGAGAGGTGGTCGGAGGAGAGTTTTTTTAGGGCGGTGGCAAGGGCTTCGGGGGTGCCGGTGGATTGGGCGGCGTAGGCATCGGCTTCGAACTCGTGTTTGCGGGACCATGCGTTAGCGAGGACGGAGAGGAATTTGGAGACGGGTTCTAACAGGATGGTGAAGAACACGAGGCCGGTGTAGGTGGAGATTTTATCGACGAAAAACGCATCGTGAAGGAGGCGGGCGAAGGTGCCGTTGGGATCGGTGGCAAGGCCGATGAGGAAGAAGATGAGCGCCATTTGTATAATGCCGACGAAGAGGCGTTGTTTGATGTGGCCAAGTTTGAAGTGGCCGATCTCGTGGGCGAGGATGGCGAGAATTTCAGGGGTGGTGGATTTATCAACCAAAGTATCGAACAGGGCGATTTTCTTATGTTTTCCGAAGCCAGTGAAGTAGGCGTTGGCTTTTGTGGAGCGTTTCGAGCCATCGATGATGAAAACGCCTTCTAACGGAAATCCGCAGGAGGTGCCGAGAGCTTCGATTTTGGTGCGGAGTTCGCCTTCCGGCATGGGAGTGAATTTATTGAAGAGGGGAAGAATGAAAGTGGGCGCGAGGTAGGTGAGCAGGAGTTGGACGGCTGTGACAAATGCCCATGCCCAGATCCATGCGTTGGGGACTTCTTGGAAAATCCAAAGGATGCCGGCGAGGATGGGCAAGCCGATGAGCGCTGCTAGAAACAAACCTTTGATGCGATCCAAGATGAACGTTTTCGGTGTGGATTTGTTGAAGCCGAATTTTTCTTCGATGCCGAACGTTTCATACAAGTCGAAGGGAAGGGAAATGAGGTTTTGGGCGATGAATAGAATGCCGAGAAACATCATGCCTGTTACGATTTCGTTTTCGGAAAACGAGCGCACGAGGTTGTCGAGAAATGGAAATCCTTGGCAAAACCAGAAGCCGATCAGAACGACGAGAGAGAAGATCGATTGGATGATACCGAATCGTGCATTGACACTGAGGTAAGAGCGGGCCTTGTCGAGTTTTTCCTGATCCATCAAACCATCGAGTTCACGCGGAGGCGTGGATGGAAAGGTTTTGAGGTTTAGCAGCGTGGCAATGAATTCGAGTTTCCAAAGAAGGAAGAGGGAGATGACGATGATGAAGGAGAGCATATGGAGTTTAAAGTTTTAGCGTTGGAGGAGGTTGAAGATGGGTGGTGCGGCTTCTTTCCATGATATGGCGACGGCTGCTTGGATGACGGCGTCTTCGTCGTCGCGGCGGTGGAAGATGCCGGATGAGCGGAGTTTGCGGGCGGTGGTGAGGATGGCGTTGATTTCAGGAGCGATGCTGAGGTATGCGATCACGGCTGTAAACGCAGTCGCGAGGAGAAAGATAGCAATGGCAAATGTTGGAGGAATGCGACCGACCATCAAACCAAGTATGACGATCATGGCGGTGAGTGGAGGAACTGCCATTCCGAAGCGGCGTGTGCCTTCGCGGGCGATAGCTGCTTTTTTGTCACGGACACGCCAATCGGCTAGGGCGGATTTTCTGAGAAGCTCGGCAAACATGACCTGATTACCGGATGAGGAAACGGGAAGATGCTGTTCGCCAAAAGTTTGTTTCCATTTTTCCAAATCACAGCTGCATGAAAGTTCTGCACTGGATTTGAGGAGACGTAACCCAAGCCACCAACGCATGAGCAAAGTGATGATGATGGGAAAAACCGCTATGAAGATGAGGAGTCGTGCCACGAGTGAGAGGAATTATTCTTTGGGGAGTTGATGGATGAATTGGGTCATCGAATCTAAGATTTGGTCGGATGCGTTGTAGAAAAGATCGTTATGGCCGGAGTCTTTGATTGGCACGAAGAATTTGTTAGAAGCGGGTGACTTTTGATAAATTTCTTGTCCGTGTGAGTAGGGGATGACTTCGTCCATTTCTCCATGAATGACAAGGAGCGGGGTGTGGATGTTCGCAATGTGTTTGTAATTTGGGAAGAGGTCGCCGGGAAAAATGGGGTATTTGAAAGCGACGGCATACGCGGATTTCAGGGGAGCAATGAGGATAAGTCCGGCGGGTTTGGTCTGTGAAGCTAGCCAGACGGAAGGGCCAGTGCCGATGGATCGGCCGACGATGACGATGGAGGATGGAGAAATTCCTGAGCTGATCGCGTAATCCCATGCCGACTTGATGGCTTGTTGGGTGGTGGCTTCCGTCGATCGTCCCGGAGTTAAGCCGTAGCCAGGGTAGTCGTAAGCAATCACGCCGAAGCCTCGCCTATGGAGGTTGTTGAAGAGATCGATGTTTTGGCCGATGTCTTCCGCGTTGCCATGGCTGTAAATGATGGTGGGTGAGTTGGGTTGGGCTTTGAGGTGAATGGCGGCGACGGGTGCTGCGCCTTTGGGTTCGATCTTGGTGTAGCCCTGAAGGCTTTCAGTATAAGAAGCAGCAGGCGGTATAAAGATCATGCGCTCAGCGCAAGATACGGCAAAGATGCAGAGCAATACGTAAATCGAGCCAATGGAAATGAAAGGGCGCTTCCAGCTCCATTTTCCGATTAATATGCGTTTCCAGTTCATTGAAGGGTGAATGATGAATAGTGAAGGGTGAAAGTAGAGTAAGTTTTAACGAGCTATTTTATTATGGAGAAGTCAAAATGAACCAGACGGAGCTATGTTGAGTAAGTATTAAATTTTTCACTCTTCACTATTTATTATTCACAATTCAATCTCACGGCCATGAATGGCGGGGGTAGCGACCGGCGAGTTCTTTTTTCATCTGGGGATAACCGTTTTGCCAGAAGTTCGGAATGTCTTTGGTCATCTGCCACGGGCGTTGGTTGGGGGCGAGGATGTGGACAAGTAAAGGGATGCGTCCAGCGGCGATGGTGGGGGTGGTTTGGGTGCCGACGAGTTGGGCAAGTTTCGCTGAGAAAAACGGGTCGTTTTCTGATGAGTAAGTGATTTTTGCTGAGTGGCCGGAGGTGAGATGAATGCGTTCCGGGCAATGGGTGTCGAGCAAGTAGCGTTGGTGAGAAGAGAGCCAATCGTTGAGCACGGGCCAGACGGCAGCTTCTTTGATTTCCTTGTAACTGATCGCGCCGTGGCAGATTTGGGAAATGGCAGCAATGCGATCGTCCTCGGTCCATGTTGGCAAGCCGAGCTCCGGCATCCATTTCGAAATGCAGGTGAGACGGTGGGTGAATTGTTCGACCTGTGCGTCCCAATTTTTCAAAACCAACTCACCGGTAAGCACGCGTTTCGCGAGGATTTCCGCAGCGGCATCGAGTGGAACATCGTGATCGGATTCTTTGGATTCGAGCGCGAGGTCGCGGAATTTTTTCTGTTGGAGGCGAGTGACTCTTCGTCGGGTTTCATCGTAGCTCGCGCTATCGATGGTTTGGATTTCATCGGGAAAAAGTTCTTCCAGCCACGCGAGTTCGATGGAGGTGGCGAGACGGAGGTGGGTGATGACTTCCCGGGCTTCTACCTCGGTGATCTCGCAGGCGACGAAGGCGGTTGCGTGTCGGGCGCAGGAAACATCATCGAGTTTTCCACGGCGATTTCCAACCAAGCGACAAGCGAGGTTGCCTTGGGAAATACGGACGGCAAGTTGATCAGAAAAGGCCGCGAGGACAGATTTTGCGACGGCTTCGCGGTGGGCTTGGAAATCGATGTTTCGCGAAGCGGATTTTGGAAATAAATCTAACAGTCGATCAAAAATCTGTGCGGTGTCTTTTGAGCCGCGGGCATGAATGCCGAGATCGGCGAGGCGGCGGGGATCGAAGTTCATTGCCTCGGCGGATTGGAACGCGCGGTATTCTCCAGCGAAGTCGGTGGGATCATCGGGTAAGATGAAATCTTTGCGGCCGGTGGCTTGTTTGCCTTTTGCGAAAATGCCTTCGCCTTGAACGACAGCAGCGATGAAGGCGGTTTCCGCAAGGCAATCGTGATGCAGGCCGGCGAGCAGCAGGCGAGCGAAGCGAGGTTCAAGAGGGATGGTCGCCATTTCACGACCGATGTCAGTGATGTTGCCGTGGTCATCGATGGCGTGGAGATCGTGCAGCAATTGGTTGGCGTTTTGGAGGGCGGTGGCGATTGGAGGATCGAGCCAACGGAATGTTTCAGGTTCGTGGGTTCCGGAGGCTTTGAGAAGAAGGATGGCTTCTGATAGATCGATGCGATGAATTTCTGGGATCTCGAAAGGATCGCGTCGCGCGTGATCGGCGGTGGACCAGAGACGCAGGCATCGGCCCGGTGCGGTGCGACCGGCGCGACCTGCGCGTTGATCGGCGGCGGCGCGGGAAATTTTACGAATGTGAAGGGTGTTGATGCAGCGGCGTGGATCGAAGTGTGATGTGCGGGCTGTGCCGGAATCGATGACTGTGCGGACACCGGGGATGGTGAGGGAGGTTTCCGCAACGTTGGTGGAGACGATGATTTTCGGTTTGTTAGAAGGTCGGATGGCCTTTTCCTGATCGCCGGGTGGTAGGGCGGAGTAGAGAGGGAAGATGTCGTAAGATTTTGCGGCGGGGAGGTGCTCGATGAGTTCCATCGCGCGTCGGATCTCGTGGGTTCCTGGCAGGAAGATTAGTATGTTGCCTGGGTCGGGGAGTGAGAGAGCATCGCGGGTGAGCGTGGCGATTTGTTCCCAGATCGGAATTTCACGGGGCGGGCCAGCTTGGCGGTGATTTTCTGGTGGGCGTTGTGGACGATTTACAATTTCAACAGGAAAGGTGCGACCGCCAGCTTTGAGTTGGGTGACCGGTGCCATAAATTGCGCTAGGCTGTCGGTTTCGAGAGTTGCCGACATGACGATGAGCCGGAGGTCGGGTCGCTGGTTTTCCTGAAGATTCAAACAGCGGCCGAGGGCGATATCGACGGCGAGTCGGCGTTCGTGGAACTCATCGAAGATGACTGCGGATATGCCATCGAGTTTGGGATTGTCCTGAAGAATGCGTTGGAATACGCCATCTGTTAGATAGAGAATTTTGGTATCGGCGCAGTAGCGGGTATCGAAGCGAACCGCATATCCGGTTTCTTTTCCGAGGGGAGTGTTGCGGTTTTGAGCGACGAAACCTGCGAGGAGTCGTGCGGCCATGCGGCGGGGTTCGATGACGATGACGCGTCCCGTGATTTCCGGAAGATCTGCGACCATGCCGGGAACTTCGGTGGATTTTCCTGATCCGGTCGGAGCAGTCAGCAGAATGCGTTGATTACCCGATGTCGCCGTTCGGATCGAATCGGCGATTTCATGGATGGGTAATTTAACGTCAGACACGCGAGAGTGGTAGCGGAAGTCTGAGTTTTGATAAACCTCAATCGTTCTCATGAGTCCTCAAGCATGCATACGGATTTCTCAGGAAATGGATTTAAGGGGTGCGAAGATGGATCCGATGGGTTAACGGTTTATGGATGAAGCCGCTGGAACTTAATGACTTGGAACTGATCAAACTGATTGGTTCAGGCGAGAGCGGTAAGGTTTACTTGGCAAAGGATAAGTCTGGAAAGAAGTATGCGGTCAAAGTTTTTGAGGGGATGTCGATTCATCGTGCCTTGCTTTCGAAGGCGCTGGGTCGCCTGGAGCAGGGAAAGTGGCCGGATGGGGTGTTGAGATTGGAGAAGGTGGGTTTGGAAGAGCGGCCTGCGTTTTGGGTGATGCCTTTTTTAGGAGATGATGCGGTGGAGTTTGCGGAAGGCGATCGGCGTTTATGGAATCTTCAGCATCGGCTCGGGTCGCATCCTGGGGATCAGACATGGGATTTGATCAGGGATATTGCAGATGCGCTTGCGGGGATGCATCGGAAGCGGGTGGTGCATGGAAATCTGAAGCCAGGCAATGTGTTTTTTGATGCATCGGGAAAAGTGCAGTTGGTGGATTGGGTGTTGGGCAATATTCCGGGGGTGAGTCGTTTTGGTTTTTCTGATGCGCTTTTGTATCAAGCACCGGAGCAGTTGTTAGATCCAGATGGATACTTTGAAGAGGCAGGCTATCGCTGGGATGTATTTTCGTTCGGGGTTTTATCTTATCGCTTGTTGACGGGGAAGTTTCCGCGTTGTGAAGAAATTTTCCGCGAAGTCTCCCCAGCCGTCGGTAAAGATTGTGACACGGGCATCCAGGCGGAGCTTCCAAGGATTGCGAAAGGCTTAATGATGCAGCCTGATATTACTTGGCCCACGGAATCGGGTCACGAGCTTGAGAAGAAATACCGGGTGTGGATTGAGAAATGTTTAAAATTGGATGCGGCGGAACGGCCTTCATCGATGATCGAGCTTGCCAAGGGTTTTTACGATGCGGATGCAGAATTTACTGCGGCTCAAGAGCGCGAAGCATTAATAGATCAACGGCGTCATGCGGAGCAAAACGCGCGACGCATTCGTTTTTTCGCGGGGGGCACAATTGCGGTCGCCTTGATTTTCGCTGGATTATGGGTGTTCGCCGCGAGTCGTTTAAGTTCGGAGAAAGAAGGACGTTTAGCTGATAAACGTCAGATACAGAAGGATCTTATAGTAGCCGATGCAAAGAGGCAGCAGGCAGAGGAAAAAATGAACCTAGCGTTGCAGGAGCAGCAAAAGGCGGAGGATGAAGTGAAGCGCGAAGTGGAAGCAGGTATGGCGCGTTTGAAAGCGATGAATGAAATCGGCGACCGTTTGTTTGAGTGGGGGATGGAGAAAGGAAGCCGGACTCTACCTGCATTGGATGGTCGGGCGGTTAGACTCGCGCAGTTAGAAAAGTTTTATGAAGGATTTTTAGAAAGCCATGCGAGCAGTGAACAACTGGTCGATGAATTAGCAAGGGCGCGTTTGCATTTGGCAGAAATTTCTTTAGCGGCGGGTGATGCCGTGAAAGCGGAACAGCGACTCGAAACTGCTATTCAAGGATTGCAGGGACGTGAGTTGGATGCGGCTATGCGGCTGCGATTGGGTCGCGATACTTTGTTGTTGGCGTTGCTGAAACAACAGGCAGGGAAAGAAAGTCTTGAGGTGGATTTTCAACGGGCGCGGAAAACGTTGCAAGAAATCCCTGAGTCAGGTGTGGATGCGGATCAAGTCCGGCAATGGCTGGCGATTTTAGATTTTCATGAAGCGAAATGGTTGGCAGCTAAGGGCGATGAATCGAAAGCGCTGGAGCAGTTGAAAAGATCGACCCGGACGCTGAATGAATTGGCTGACGCAAGGCCGGATGCTGCGGTGCTGCGTTCGGAGTTGGCTTCGAGCTATCTATCTTCAGCTACTATTTTGGAAGGGCTTGGAAAATTGGCCAATGCACAAGAGGTGCGATTGTTGGCGGCAGCTGAGATTGGTAAGTTGCTGAAAAATGATCCGGATGACGCGGAGCTGTTGTTAGATTTAGCAGGTTGTTATGGAGCGATGGCTGAGGCTTCGTTGTTATCGGGAGATATGGCAACGGCGAGTAAGCTATCAACCGATGCGATGGGTTTACTGGATAGGGTTTTAAAGCAGCAACCCGAATCGCGAGAGGCGAACACGCGCAAGGGAGCGCAGCTCGGGATACAAGCAGGTTTGCTGAGAGATCAGGGGAAATCAGACGAAGCGATGAAGGCTTTTGAAGAAGGGATTACGATCTTGGAAAGGCAGGAAAAGCATCCGATGCGGGATTATCGCTTGGCTTTGTTGAATTGGCAGAAGGGCCGGATGTTAGGTTATTCAGGTAAGAAAGCGGATGAATTGAATTTGTTAGGGAAAGCAGACGAGGCTTTGAAGAATTTGCAACTTGTCGCTGATCAGACAGGACCAGGATCAGAGGTAATAAAAAAATCTCGGGCGTATCTGTTGGGGGATTTGGCGCTTGCGCTAGAAATGGAGAAGCAAAACGATCGCGCGGAAATCATCTATCGTGAAGCGATGGGTATTTGGGAGACGTTGCTGAAGCTCAGGCCAAATAACGAGGAGTATCGCTCAGCTTTAGAATGGAGCCGACAACGCGTGACTAAACTTTAGCTCTATTCTCCGTTATCGGGATAAGACCCTAGAATTTTCACAAGCGAACAATGATTCGCGAGATCGGCGAGTGCTTTCGAAACGTTATCATCCTCGCAGTGACCGGAGAGATCCACATGGAAGATGTATTCCCAATCTTTCCGTTTCGATGGACGCGATTCGATTTTCGAGAGGTTGATGTGAAGGTGCTCGAAGGATTTGAGCGCGTTCACCAAAGAGCCGGGTCGATCGTTGATAGCGAACAGTATGGATGTGCGGTCGTTGCCGGTGGGTGGGCAGGTTTTTTCACCGATCACCAGGAAGCGAGTGGTGTTGGTAGAACGATCTTGAATGGAAGATTCTAACAACTGAAGTCCGTGGATTTCCGCAGCGAGTGCGCCACCGAGTGCGGCGGCGCCTTCAGCGGATTTTTCTTTCGCTAGTGCTGCGGCTTTGGTGGTGGATGAAACTTCGACGAGATCAGCGTGGGGGAAGTTTTTCAAAATCCAGTTACGGCATTGACCGAAAACTTGCGGATGCGAGTAGAGGGTTTTGATCTGTTCGCGCGGGATGGCGGACATCAGGCAGTTTTCAATACGGAGCAAAATCTGCGAGCAGATGTGCAGGGTGGAATCGACAAACAAATCGAGTGTGTGAGAGACGGCGCCTTCCGTAGAGTTTTCAATAGGGACCACGCCGTAGTCGGCTTGGCGACGCTCGACTTGATCGAACACGTCGGAGAAATTCGGCTGTGGTGAATAGTTAACCGAATGGCCGAATTTTTTGATCGCTGCTTGGTGAGTCCATGTGCCTTCGGGGCCGAGGTAGGCGATTTTAAGATCGTCTTCTAATGCAAGTGCGGCGGACATGATTTCACGATAGATCGCACGAATCGATTTTTCCGGGAGTCGGCCTTGATTGAGAGAAATGAGACGCTCTAACAAAGCTTGTTCGCGCTCGGGTGCGTAGATCTGAAGACCATCGCGTTTTTTAATCACTCCAACTTCGTGAACGAGATCGGCACGTTGGGAGAGAAGATTGAGTAGGTCTTGATCGATGAGGTCGATCTGTTTGCGAATATCTTCGAGGCTCATGATGCGTCAGTGGCAATAGTGGTTTCAGACTCGGGCGCGTCATCGGATTCGCTAGATGCGGCTGCGGCAGGCGTTCCGGTTTCGGCGAGTTGCATTTGAACTTCCGTCTCCTCGGATTTGATTTCTGTAGTTGGCTCGGGAAGTTTGATGCGACGGAGTTCCGAAGCGTTAGGTAGTTCGTCGATGCTGTTGATACCAAAGTGTTCAAAGAAAAGGTCGGTGGTCAGATAGAGCAGGGGACGACCCGGCAGATCGGCGCGACCGCCGATGCGGATGAGGTCGCGATCGAGAAGTTTCTGGATCATGCCATCGCAAGAGACACCGCGAACTGCTTCAATAGCGGCTTTAGTGATCGGTTGGCGGTAAGCGATGATGGCGAGCGTTTCCATCGCAGGGCCGGAGAGGCGCTCGGGTTTTCTGCCAGGGAAAAGGTGGCGAACGAAATCGCCATAATCCGAGCGGGTGTAAATTTTCCAGCCTTTGGGTCTTTCTAAAATGGTGAACGCGCGAGCGGTTTCAGCGTAATGTTGATTGAGCTTTAGAATAGCTTCCGTGACTTGTTCAGGTGTGGTTTGAGCAAGAGCCGTTAGCCACTCTGGTAAAGGGCTTGGCGTGGTGCCTTCTTCGGCTTCACGGATGAGGACGTCTTCGGCTTCGGCGACGCGGGCACGAATGAGCCGCGCCATTTCCTCGGACGAAAGAGGTTCCTGAGAGGCGATGAGGAGGGATTCTAAGATGGCACTGAGTTGCATGTCGGGTCGGCAGATTAGGGAAGGCGCGATGCATTTCAAGCTCCACGGCTGAGAAGGAAAAGGAAAGATATTTTAGGGATTATGAAGTTTCCCCTTGAAGTAGGTGAAACGAAGGGCTAATCCACCGCGCCCCTTCCATTGAGCTACGGGCTCAGGAATTTCTATCATTTATTCACTTTCCCCACATACAACCCGTCATGGCTGCTAAAAAAACTACCAAAAAGACCGCAAGCAAACCGCCTGTCACCAAGGCGAAATCAAAACCAACTACGGCAAAAAAAGCTGTGGCGAAAAAAGTTGTTAAGAAGCCGGCCGCTCCAGTGAAGAAAGCGGCACCGGCCAAGAAGCCAGCAGCTAAGCCAGTTGTGAAGAAGCCAGCCGCGAAGAAGCCAGTCGCACCAGCGAAGAAGGTAGTCAAGAAGCCCGCACCGGTTGTGAAAAAGGCAGCACCAGCCAAGAAACCTGTTAAAAAAGCTCTCCCAGAAAAGAAACCCGCGCCAAAACCCGCGAAGCCTGTAGCGAAAAAGCCTGAAGCGAAAAAGGTTACTCCAAAGAAGGCTGAAGTCATCAAGCCTGTCGTAAAAGCAGCGGAAGTGAAAAAGGCCGAGCCAAAGAAAGCCGAGCCAAAGAAAGCCGAGCCGAAAAAAGTGGTCGCTAAAAAGCCTTCACTCGTCAGCACCCCGCCGCCAGCTCCGAACAAACCACGTTTCGTTCCACCAAAAGCTGAGCTCGCCGCAAAGCCATCCACCACCGTTAAAGGCAACCACAGCCCCGCTTTCGTCGATAAACAACATCAGCGCCTCTTGGATCTGAGAGATATGTTGGTCGATTCAATGTCCGGGATGACCCGCGACACGATCCGCAATGCCCCAGAAGGCAGTGAAGCATCCGGCAGCGGCCAGCATCAAGGTGACGCAGGCAGCGATGCCTATGACCGCGATTTCGCCCTTTCCGTCTTGGCGAAAGAGCAAGATGCCCTTTACGAGATCGAACAAGCCCTCCGCCGCATCAAAGCAGGCACTTACGGCTTGTGTGAAATTTCTGAATTGAAAATTCCTATCGCCCGTCTTGAGGCCATTCCATTTGCCCGTTTGACCGTAGAATGTCAGGGGCAATGGGAGAAAGAATATGGGAATCGCAGGTTCCGTCCTTCCGATGAAGTTGGCTTCAGTGGCGGTATGCCGCAAGAAGATGAAGATTCTGTGACGGTTTCTCTTGACGACGACGACGAATAAATCCATATCGCCCCTCCACCAAACACAACATGCCACGCGAGATCATCATTCTTGAATGCACCGAAGCGAAAGCCGAGGGCAAGCCGACTTCCCGTTACGTCACCACGCGTAACAAGAAAAGCCTTCGTACTCCAGGTCGCTTGGAGAAAGTGAAATTCAATCATTTCCTTAAGCGCAGAACCCTTCACCGCGAACTTCGCTAATTATCATGTCCGAGCCAAAGACTATACAACGCCGTATCAATTTTCGTGTGGCTAACCGCCAGATGACCCGCCGCAGACAGGATATTCCTGTCGAGCAGTTGGTTCCTACGAATCCTGAAGTCCTCAGCAAATTCACTTCCGAAACGGGAAAAATTCTTCCACGTCGCGTCACGGGTGTAACCGCTAAAGTTCATCGCATAATCAACAACGCGATCAAGCAGTCCCGCGCGATCAACCTTATGCCATAATTTTGGCAAATGTTGATTTCACTCAGCATGGATAAATAAATTTTAAAAGCCCGCCCGAATCACCGGGCGGGCTTTTTGTTTACTCTTAGAAAGAACTATAGATGCAGGTCTTGCCAGATACGCAGAACGAACAAGATCATCGCGAGATTGTCATTGATCGAGTGGGCGTGAGAGAATTGCGCTATCCCGCGACCTTTCTTGGCCGCGATGCCGTGGTGCAATCGACCGTCGCGAAATACGAAATGACGGTTGAATTGCCTGCGCATTTGAAAGGCACGCACATGAGTCGCTTCGTGGATGTATTGCATCAATACAAAGAACCGCTTTCGGGTGCTTCATTGAATCGGTTGACTGCAGAGCTCGCGTCTCGCTTGGATGCCAGAAGTGCGCAAGTGAGCTGTGAATTTACCATTTTCCGCGAAAAACAAGCACCGGTTTCCGGAATGAAAAGTCTGATGGATTACGAGCTAGGGATCGAAAGCCGATTCTATGCGGATGGCGATCACGAGCTTTTTTACAGCGTGCAGATTCCAGTTGCGACGCTTTGCCCGTGTTCGAAAGCGATCAGTGAACGCGGTGCGCACAATCAGCGTGGTGTGGTGACGATTTCTGTCGAGGGCTCTGATGAGCTGACATTTGAAGAGCTGATCGAGCTCGCGGAGCGTTCCGCAAGTTGCGAATTGTATGCTGGCTTAAAACGGACGGACGAAAAAGCCGTGACGGAGAGAGCTTATGACCAGCCGGTTTTTGTTGAGGATCTTGCCCGAAATGTTGCTGCGGGTCTGAAACAACATCCGCTCGTGAATTGGTATCGAGTGGAAGCAGAGAATTTCGAATCGATCCATCATCACAACGCCTACGCGATGATCGAGGCGTGAAATATCTCCGCTAGGTTTACGTTTCATTTAAAACGATTACTGGAAATTTTCGGCAAGCAGCTCATTGTCTATCTACGATTATGGCAAGATTGATCACAAAGCTCATCTCATGGCTGGCGAAAAAGCTGGTCATTTATGCCGTGATCCTCGCCGTGTTGCTGGCGATTTTTTTGGTGAAATATTTGCCGACCATGATCGTGGATCATCGCCAGGCGCAACTGGAAAAGGCAGTGGCGGAGTTGAGTCAGAGTCGGGCCTTAGTGGGGGAGCTCGCAGCGCAGGTGGAGCAGCTCACCAAGCAGATGGATGAGAAAAGGCAGCAGCTACGCGAGTTGGAAGAGAAGCACAAACAGCTCGATGATTTTTTTCAAAAGATCAAAGATCTTTTTCGTCGCGATGAAGTGTTAGCCGAACAAAAGAAGATCAAGGCTGAACAGGAAAAATTGCGTAAAGAAGTCAGTGAAATCTCGAATTCGCGTCGGGACGTTCGCATCCAAGGAGGGGAGACCAAAGAGGAACTGGAGCGTCGTCAATTGCTACTCGATGAGAAACAGAAGCAACTCAACGAGATGCAGCTACTGCGCGACGCGATGGATGACTTGATGCGAAATCAACTCAAGCAGTTGGCGTTTCAGGCGTTACTCATTTTGCTCGCGCTGCTGTTGATTCCATTTTTATGGAAAGTCACAGCGTTCTACCTGTTCGCGCCCATCGTGCAGAGCTCGAAGCCGATTGCTCTTGGTGAAGATTTAACAGAAACGGAGAAGATTTCCGTGACGTCGAGTCATCCAGCACAGCGCCTGCATTTGAATCAGGGTGAGGTGCTGCTGACGCGTGTGGATTATTTGCAGGGCTCCATGGGCGATTTTAAAAAAGGCACAAAGTGGCTGATGGATTGGCGTTATCCTTTTTCAAGTCTCGCTGCGGGATTATGCATTTTGACAAAAATCCAAAACGCCGGCGAGCAGACGGGAGACGTCACGTTATCGACCCAAGAAGATGCGACCGAAGAACTCGCTGTCGTTGAAATCCCTGAGGGCGTTTCTCTGGTGTTCCGCCCTAACTTTATCATCGCCGTTTGCCATCCCGCAGAAAACCCACCACGGATCCGCTCAAAATGGGTTTTTCGAAAACTTCATGCATGGGTGAATTTGCAATTTCGTTACCTGATCGTGGATGGCCCCACGCGACTCGTGTTTTCCGCGCAGCGCGGCATACAAGTTGAGAACGTTTCAGCAAGCGCACTGGGCAGAAGAGTTAATACTCGACTTGTCGTCGCGTTCAGCCCGCAGTTAGATTATTCACCAAGGAGAGCCGAAACGTTTGTCGCTTATCTATGGGGTAAAAACGCCTTGTTCGATGACTATTTCCAAGGCTCCGGAACCGTTATCCAACAACAAGTCACAGGCGGAAAACGAAACCCAATCGCCCGTTTTTGGGAAAGCATTTTTGGCGCGATCGGTAAAGTATTCGGGATTTGATGACGGTATAGAATATTTTTACTAGCTAGATTTGGAATCAAGGTTCTAGTGCTTGCTTATGAATTTCAAATTCGAAAAGAAATCGGACTCAGTGGTTGTCGGAATCAGTCTATTTGTCTTGGTGTTAGGTTTTTCTGTAAGGCATGTCACTGCTGAAGAAGCGTTGAAAAGTCTAGAAGTGGGAAAAACACCGGAGAGTGCGGTATATGGATTTGGAGATAAACTTTATGTGACGCTCATGGGAGAAACCAAGGTCAAGGGCGATGGCGATGGAAAGATCGTCGTCATCGATCAAGGTAAGGCGCAAGATTTTGTCGTAGGATTGAACGATCCGAAAGGAATCGTGTTTGTTGGAGGTAAATTGATCACGACAGATTTAGACCGACTTTGGGCTATCGATGAAAAGGGAAATAAGACCCTTTTCGCAGGCCCGGATGTGTTTCCAAAGACACCGATGTTTCTAAATGACATTGCCGTGAATCCTGACGGAACAAGTATTCTTGTGACCGATATGGGAGATTTGCCCGCGATGTTTTCTCCAGAGGGAAAACTTTGGCCGTTAGATAGTGAACAAGCCAAAGCCATCAAAGCACATGGACGTATTTATCGAGTAGATATGGATGGCAAAGTTAGCGTTGAAATCGATCACTCACCTAAAATGCCAAACCCCAACGGAGTGCATGTCCTCAAAGACGGCACGATCCTCGTGGCTGAGTTTTTCCTCGGCACCCTGATGTCATGGAAAAATGGAGAATGGAAACAACTCAGCGATGATCATCGCAGTGGAGATGGCATCGTCGACGATCAAAAAGGGAACTACTACCTAACCGAAGTTAAGACAGGCCGAGTTTGGCACATCTCCGCAGCAAGCGGCGAAAAGCGGTTACTAGCAACTTTACAATCTGCTGCAGATCTCATTCTCGATGAGAAAAATAAATGCCTGATCGTGCCAGATTCTAAAGCTGGGACGTTAGTTTATGTGTCGATTGCTCCGTGAGTTTAATTTTCTGATCAAAGTCCTATAAACATCAGCGGTGAGAGTAGAATGGCATCTGCTAATACTCTGAGGTTTATTGGACTGATTCGGTTTTGGTGGTGGAGAATGAATCGGAGAAAAATGCCAGATACTGCGATAGATAGAAATGCTTGCCAGTGGAAAAAGCAGGAGAGTGTCACTGTGAAAGCCGCCAGGTAAGTGAGTGTTGAAGCGAGATATGGGATAAAGTTCGCGTGAGTGGTGATGATGGATGAGTCTGCGGTTATGGCGTCAGCTTCTTTTTCCCAGATCGAAATAAGGATGCAGCTGGCTGAACAAACCATTCCAAACATGATGACGGGAATGAAGAGAGTGGGAGTGTTGATCCATGACGTGGTGGCATAAGCATGGGGTGCGATGGCGCAGCCGAGCGCGAAGAGCATGCCGCACATCACTTCGCGGGGGATTAAGGTGATGATGTTTTTCAGGTCTGTGAGTCGAATGAGGTAATAAATGGCGATGAGTCCGAGGGTGATGATGCCCGTGATCAAAAGTTTATGCGGCAGAAATCGGATGATGAGGGCGAGGTTGCAGATGGAGATGATGATTAAGAGTCCGATGAGTTTTCGGAGGTGGCGTCGGGTGAAGCGATGACGTGAGGTCGTGGCTTGATTTTGGGAGCGTATGACGTCGACGATGCGATCTGCAAGGTAGATGCACCAGGTGCTGAGTCCTAAGATGAGGTGAATGAACCACGGGAGATCGACCCCAGAGATTTTTGCAAACATCGCCTGCCAGCAAACCGCGACGATGGGCGAGTCCAGCCCGATCAGATTCGGCCATGCCCCGATGTGGGAGATGGCTGAATCAAGTTTGGAGGGAGATTTCATGGAACGAGGAGCGGGCTTGCTTCGATAAAGGTGGCTAGGCAGGGATAAAAATCAATGTTTGGTCATGTTTGAAAAATGTCCCTTGGAAAGTGCGTTGAATGGCTGTATCTCGAATTCTCTTTTAGTAATCCCATATGAAATTTTTCTTAGTCTTTCTTTCTTTAACTGCTCTGGCTTTTGCCGAGAAGCCTGATGGAGCTCAGCTTTTTACGGCCAATTGTTCGGCCTGCCATATGCCTGATCAGATGGTGGTGGGACCTTCCCTGTTGGAGATTCGGACTTTGTATTTGGGTAAACCGGAAGACTTTCTGAAATGGTGTGTGGCTCCTCAGAAAAAGCGACCCAATGCGATTGATATGCCTTCGATGGTGCATGTGGGAGATGAAGGTTTGCGGTTGATTTATGATCACATCATGAAGGTTTCCGTGGGATTGAAGGAAGTGAAGGCTCAGAAAGGAGATCCCTTTGCGGCATCTCCGGTGCAGACGAAACGTCCGCAGATCCAACGAATTTTCATGCCGAACGCGGGACCAGCAGCGATAGCAGTGGCGCTGGATGACAAGGTTTCGTTGTGCTGGGATGCGGGTGATTGCCGTTTCCGTTATGCATGGAATGGTGGGTTCATCGATGGTTATCCTTACTGGCAAGGCAACGGCAGCAGCTTCGCAAAAATTGTTGGAGAGGTGCAATACACTGAAAAGGCATCGCCGTTTAAAGAGATGGGAGAGGTGAAGTTTTCTGGATATCGCATCGAGAAAAAGCTGCCGGTATTTCAATATCAACTTGGAGTAAATAAGATCACTGAGACGTTTTCGGCGATTTCCAACGGGGCTGGTTTTAGTAGATTGTTCACGGTTTCTCCTGTGCCATCGAATGGATTGGAGCTCAATTTTCCAACTGATGAACAAGTTGAATACACTAGTGATAAGGGAAATTGGGTCGGCTCCAAACTAACACTGAAGGCGGCTGATGCCGGTACATTTACGATTAACATTTCTTTCAAATGAAACTCAGAATTTTTTGCGCGATCTTTGGACTATCGATTTCTGCACAGGCGTGGCAGGAGTATTTCAGTTTTGATAAAATTCCAAATCCGGCAGGTATCGATCCACAAGTCGGTGCGATGGACACGATGAAGGATGGACGAATCGCGGTCGCGTTCCACCGTGGTGAAGTGATGATTTTCGATCCGAAGACGCAATCGTGGTCGTTATTCGCATCTGGATTGCATGAGCCGCTTGGGATGTTGGTGGAAGATAATGGAAGTATCCTCGTGATGCAGCGTGCGGAGCTTACGCGGATTAAGGATCTCAATGGCGACGGTTCTGCCGATGAATATCAGACGTTGTATGACGGTTTTGGAATGTCAGGAAACTATCACGAGTTTTCCTACGGCCCGGCGCGGGATAAGGATGGAAATTTGTATGTCGCGTTAGGTATCGCCTCTAATGGTGCGCCGATGCGTCAGGAGATTCGCGGTAAATTTTCTGAAATTGGTAAGGCGAATCGTGAGCAGATGACTTCTCAGCCAGAATGGAAGAATAATAGAGGCAAAGCCGAGCGGATGTATTCCCGAGTGGAATGGCGTGGCTGGGTGATGAAACTTTCTCCTGATGGCAAAAAAGTGGAGCCATATGCGAGTGGTTTGCGTTCCCCAAACGGGATGGGTTTTGATGCGAAAGGCAGACTTTTGATTACGGATAACCAAGGTGACTGGCGTCCTACCAGTCCGCTCTATGAGATCAAGCAAGGTGGATTCTATGGTCATCCAGCATCGCTGATTTGGAAGCCTGATTGGGATGGGACAGATCCGTACAGCATGGATCCTAAAGCGTTAAATAAAATGCAAAGTCCACCGGTCGGTTATTTTCCGCAGGGTGAACTTGCGAATTCTCCGACATGGCCGGTAGTGATTCCGAAAGGCGCGATGCCTGATTCATTGGTGGGTCAGACTTTAATTGGTGAAATGAACCAACCGCTTTTAGTGCGTGTGTTAGACGACGAGGTAGATGGAGTTTTTCAAACCGGACTCACCGCGATGTTTGACGGATCGCCTTTAGGATTAGGAAACAATCGGATCGTATTCGGAAATGATGGTTCGATGTATGTCGGTAAGACGGCTCTCTCCTGGGCGGGAGATAATGGAATTGCTAGAATCAAATGGAACGGAAAACCGTTTTTCGTTGTGGAAAAAATCAAAGCGGTGAGCGGAGGTTTTTCTCTGACGTTTGCGGAAGAGGTTGATCCGAACACGCTCTCAACAATCGCGGTGGAGTCGAACACTTATAATTATTTCAAGCAATACGGTTCGCCGAAAGTTGATACGCAGGCGATGCCGGTGGTGAAATCCGAGGTGTCGGATAAGGGTCGGACGGTACGCATTGATCTCGGTGGCTTGAAGGAAGGCTACCTCCACGCAATCGATCTAACAGGCGTTCGCTCAAAAATCGGCAGCAAGGTCATGGGCGGAAAAATTTGGTATCAGGTTATCAAGTCTCCGAAATAATCTGGAGTTTTCTACGGGCTCTGAGTGATTTGCTTAGAAGCCGTGTTATTTTGCGGACGTTGATCCGTCTTACCGGATGAGAGTTGAACCGCTCCGCTGACTTGCAAGGTTTCAGTCGTGTTGTAGGGGATGGTGACGACTTGGGTTTGCATAGGCGCAAGCGTGGTGATGTTTGCTAAGGTGGAACGACCATTGACGTTAACGGAAACGCCCGCATTGATCAGGGTTTCCGTGCCGAGGTTTTGGACAAGAACGTTGAGTTGATTACCATCAGTTTGATAGATGGAGTTGATCGACGCATCGTATCGACCGTTCGTGCCGAGGTTCATAATTGTACCCATGTCGGGAACTCCGCCGCCAGTGTTGGGATCATTTCCCGCGACTCCGACATCGTTCAAGTTAGATAAAACTAGATTAGCCGCTTGTTGTGGCGACATCGTTGGACTTCCTGAGGAACTAGCGACGGCGGCAAACACACCGGCGACGATGGGACTGGAAAACGAAGTTCCGCTGACCCGTGCTGCTTGGTCGCCGGGGTAGGCGACGTTGACTCCGTATCCGGGAGATGAGATCGCGACCTCGTTGCCGCTGGTCGAGAAATTCATGGATTGGTTGATCGCATCGACAGCACCGACAGCAATCACCGTGGGACTGGCAGCGGGTTGCATCACACCTTGTGTGCCAGAGTTTCCTGCGGAGGCAACGACGGTGACGCCGTTATTATGTGCGTAGGTGAGTGCTTTTTCGACCAATGAGCTTTGTCCGCTACCACCGAGTGAAATGTTGATGATGCTCGCTCCAGCATCGACGGCGGCCATGATCCCTTGGGCGATGAGAAAGCTGTTAGACGTTCCGTTGTCATCTGCGATGCGGACAGAAAGCGGTGTTGCGGATGGCGCAACGCCTGGCGCGTATGGATTGCTGCTGAAAATGACAGACGCAACCGCGGTGCCGTGACCGTTGAGAGTTGATGGATCGCTGGGCAGGGGAACGAGGTTGATGCGTTGGATGGTGTTTTTAAATGCGATGTGATCGGCGATTCCTGTATCGAGGATAGCGATGGTGATTCCTTTTCCCCAGAGTGAGTTATCGGACTCGACGCCTAACCATTTCAGGAGGTTGTTTTCCAAAGCGACCGCACCGTCCTGTGGGCCGACGTTTTCGAACGAGGGGATGTTTACGGGAAAAATCATCGAGAGCTCTTCTTCTCCATCGAGAAGTGCATCGAGATCGCTTGGGTTGTTGAAACCGACGTGAAGGGTATGGAGTTTATCGATTTTGCCGAGGAGTTTGACCTTGTCGCCAAGTTTTTCGAGGAAGGCTCGCATGGAGGTCTCATCTTTGAAGACGATGGCGCGTTGATTGCAGAGTGCACCGTTTTCTAGGGCTTCGTCATAGACGTTCACACCGGGCTTGCGGAGCTTCCGCGATGAGGGGGATTCTTTGGGTAAAGTGAAATTGACCGATAGGGCTTGGATCAGTCCTTGGGGGGCGGGGGACTTCTTTTTGGGGGTGAGCTTGATCGTGATCCAATATGACCCAAAGCCCACCGCGATGAAGAGCGGGATGAGTAATATGGATTTGATCGAAACTTTTTCAGACATCGGTTGCAATCAACACGGAAATGTTTGATTTGTCGCCTATTGATTCCTCGCTGGAAAATTATTTTATAGGGATCATCTTCTTCCCGACATGCCGTTTCGACTTTCCAGTGTATATGAGCCTCAGGGCGATCAGCGACAAGCGATCGAGAAGCTCTCGAAATCTCTGGCTGCGGGCAACAAGCATCAGACTTTGCTGGGTGTGACGGGCTCGGGTAAGACGTTCACCATGGCGAATTTGATCGCGCGTCACGGCAAGCCGACTCTGATCATGAGTCACAACAAAACGCTGGCGGCGCAGCTTTACTCGGAGTTTAAAAATTTCTTCCCGCACAATGCGGTGGAGTATTTCGTTTCATACTTCGATTACTATCAGCCAGAGGCATACATCCCGCGTTCGGATACTTATATTGAAAAAGACTCGGCGGTGAATGAGGAGATCGAGCGTTTGCGGCTTTCGACGATGGGTTCGCTGTTAACGCGTGACGATACGATCGTGATTGCATCGGTTTCGTGTATTTATGGATTGGGTTCGCCGGAGGATTACAAAGACATGATGTTGCCGGTTCGGGTGGGGCAGTCGTTGACGCGTGAAGAATTCCTTTCGTCACTCGTGAGTCTGTTGTTTGAGAGAAACGATATTGCGTTTGGTCGGGGAAAATACCGGGTGCGTGGCGATGTGGTCGAAGTGCACCCTGCATATCTCGATGAGACGGCGATACGTGTGGAATTTTTCGGCGATGAGGTGGAGCGGATGTCATCGATTCATACGGTGAACGGCAAAGTCATCGAGCAGCTAGAGAGTCATACTTTTTATCCGGCCAAACAGTTCATCACGGCGGGGGACAAGATGAAAGTGGCGATGAAAGGCATCCGCGCTGAACTCGATGGGCGGGTTCATGAATTGGAAAAAGACGGCAGGTTAATTGAGGCGCAGCGTTTAAAAATGCGGACCGAGTATGATTTGGAGATGATGAATGAGTTGGGGTTCTGCCAGGGAATCGAAAACTACTCGCGGCATCTAACGGGACGTCCTCCGGGATCGCGTCCGCATACCTTGCTCGATTTCTTTCCTCGCGATTTCTTGTTATTGGTCGATGAATCACATGCGACCATTCCTCAGGTGGGTGGGATGTTTGAAGGTGATAAGAGTCGTAAAACCACCTTGGTGGAACATGGCTTCCGTTTGCCATCGGCTTTGGATAATCGTCCGTTGCGCTTCGATGAGTTCATGGAAATGACCAACCAGCGGGTTTATGTTTCAGCGACGCCTGGGCCGTTCGATATCATCAATTCACGACCGGAGAATAGAAAATTTATTCCGGTGAAGCCCCGTAGTGGCGAGGAAAATTTCACGCCTATTGATTTCAAGAAGATCAAAGTCAAAGCATCCGGAAACGAAGAGGCGGTGGATGATTTTGACCCGACCAAGCTGGGCAAGCCGTTGGTGGTTGAACAGATCATTCGGCCGACAGGATTGTTAGATCCGGTGCTGATCATCCGTCCGCTGAAAGGACAGATCGACGAGACGATTGAGTTGTGCCGTCAGCGGGTTGAGAAAAGTGAGCGGGTGTTGGTGACGACCTTGACGAAGAAAACCGCGGAGGATTTGGCAGAGTATCTGCAATCGACCGGATTGAAATGTCGTTATTTGCATTCAGATATCGATGCGATTGAGCGGGTGGAAATTTTGCGTCAGCTCCGTGCCGCGACCTTTGATATTTTGATTGGAATCAATTTGCTGCGTGAAGGGCTCGATTTGCCTGAGGTTTCCCTCGTCTGTATTTTGGATGCAGATAAAGAAGGATTCCTGCGCAATGAAACTTCTCTAATCCAGACGGCAGGTCGCGCGGCTCGTCATGTGAATGGTGAGTGTGTGTTGTTTGCGGATGTAGTGACGGATTCGATTCAGGCGCTCCTCAACGTGACGGAATATCGTCGTGCACGCCAAATTGCTTATAACGAGGAGCACGGTATCACACCTCAATCGGTGAAACGTGCGGTTCAGCAGAGTTTGCACACGTATGAGAAAGGCCGACAGCATGCGGATAAGCTCAACGCTTCGTTGGTGGCAGAGGATGAGAATACGTATGACAAGCTGCGGGTGTTGTCGGAGTTGGAAGAGGAAATGCGGATCGCGGCATCCAAGCTGGAGTTCGAGCGTGCTGCGCTGATCCGAGATCAGATTGCGCAGTTGAAAAGCGGGCCGACCACGCCAGCTCAGAAACACCAGAAGTATTCGCGCAAGAAAGGGAAGAGCTAGTTGAAATCTCCGGCGGCTCCGCCAAGAATCCGCGCATGAAAACAAAACGGGTCATTTACGAAGGGCGGGTGCAAGGGGTGGGTTTCCGATATACCACTAAGGATTTGGCTCGGGGTTTCGATGTGATTGGGACGGTGCGGAACCTTGTGGACGGGACGGTAGAGTTGATCGTTTCCGGAGAAAATGGGGAGGTGGCTGAATTTTTAAGGGAATTGCGGGAAGATTCCGTGGTGGCGCATCATATTAAATCGGTTTTCGAAGAGGAAATTGCCGCGTTGCCAGATTTGAAAGGTTTCTCTATTGTCCGCTGAGCGTGCCGGATTTCGGGCGTGAACTGATCCTTATCAAAATCGAATATGCCAAATTACGACTACGAATGCACCGAGTGCGGAAAGCGATTTGAAGTTTTCCAGAGCATGAACGATGCGAAGCTAACAGATTGCCCGGATCCTGAATGCAAAGGGAGCGTCAAACGCTTGCTGGGAACGGGTGGAGGAATTATTTTCAAAGGCACTGGATTTTATCAGACGGATTATCGTTCCAGCTCATACGAAAAGGGTGCGAAGGCAGATAAACCGACCGAGAAAAAATCTGAGCCTACTCCAGCGGCAAAAGCTTCCTCAGATTAAGTCTAGCAGATTCATTTTTTTTTTATTAAAGAAATGCATCCAAACACCAAACCGAATATTTTTTAAAGTATCTTATGTCCCATCCTCAGTTTAAGCCACAATTCATACCCGCAAGCCTGAGTTTTAATGCAAAGCTATTTCGGCTTTTGATTTTTGTTATCTGCTTGGGATTCATCGCGGTGATTTACCTCATTTTTCAGCCACAGAGTTTGTCTGATATTGATGGACGAGAAGCTTCTGCTAGTGCTCCGATGAAATTGTCAGAATTTCTGAATAAGGCTGCTGAGGGTAATGCCACGGTGACTCTCAATGAGGCAGAACTTAATCAAATGCTTCAGCATGAATTGATTGCGAAACAAGGTGGTGCGCTCTCAGGCTCGGCATCGGTGAAGAGTGTCTTGGTCAGGCTGAAAAAAGATTTAGCCGAAGTCATCGTTGTGCGTGAAGTTTTCGGACGGGAGATGACCGCCTCGCTATATTTTCAGCTTAAGCAAATTGAAAGCGGTAACGGAATCGCTACCGATATTCATCTGCAATCTGGAAAGACGAATGATAAATCATCGCTGCCGAAATTCGGTGGCCGCTTAGGTAAATTTGTGGCTACACAGGGTTTTCTTAAAATGGTGATGCCTGATTTCAAAAAAATTGGTGCGGCATTATCGCCTGAAATCGAATTATGTTTTTCGAAAATTGCTCGGTTAAGAATTGAAGATAACTGTGTGATTCTTGATCCAAAATTGTCCAAAAAAGTTAAGGAAGAAGAAACTCCTTTCTGATTTTCCGCGATGCATTAGGAGTTGTTGATAGGTTCATCAAATCCATTTTTAAATCTGATGAATTCTCGCTCATGGATAAAATATACGAAGCTTGGATTCATCTTACTTTTGTTCCTTGGCGTCCTGAATGGACAAGATGATTTAAATAATCAGCCAGCACCTAAGGCGGTGCCGATTGAAGATTTAAAGCCGAAGTTTGATCAAGACGTGTCGGTGATCAGCCGAACCCGGCAATTTGTGATTTCAGGTTCGGATCCAGCAACGCGAGCCGCAGCTGCCAATCTCGCAGAGGAATGCAAGGATGAGCTAATGAGACTATTAGAAGAGAGGGATGAATGGAAAATTCCTGTGATTGTAGAAATGCGAGGAGCATACGGCGACCCCGTTCCGTTACGCACTACTGTGCTGGATCTTAGCTATAATGAAATTGGCTATCAGGTTAAAATTTTCGTAAATCTCAGTCGTGGTTTACAAAAAGAATCCTACCAGCGCGCGGTGATCGCTGCATGGTTGCTGGCAAGGTCTTTGAAAGATGTAGAAAAATCCCGGGATCAGGTTCAATACCTTATTCCCCCATGGTTAATTGAAGGTTTGACGGAAGCGATTTCTTGGCGTCTAGGGCAGTCGGACAGGCGATTGTATGACACCCTGTCTCGTCATGGTGGATTGTTTAAGTTAGAAAATCTTTTTGAAATCAACGAAGTACAGTTAGTCGCGCTCGATGCTGCATCCAAAGCGGCTTTCCGAGTCTCGGCTGGAGCATTGGTGATGGCTCTCAGTGAGCAGCCGGATGGAAAAGCTGGAATGAAAAGTTTTTTAAAAGAACTTCCATCATATAGTGGGGAGGTTCCCGCATTGCTTCGGCAACATTTTCCTGAACTCAATTTATCTCAAAGTGGTCTTTCAAAATGGTGGACACTGCAGTTGGCAAACAAAGGAACGGCGCCTCTCTCTGAATCGTTAGGAGTGGTGAAGACAGATCTCGAATTGGAACATGCGTTAAAATTGAGGTATCGCGATGCAGAAGGCGTTTTGCATGAATTGCCTATTTCGGAATGGAATCGAATTCCCGAACTTTCAAAAGCAGAGCGGTTAGAATCGGCCCGTATGACTCAAGAAGAATTGGTGAGGCTGAGTTATCGCTGCTTTCCTTCATTTCGACCGTTATTAAAAGAATATCAACTCATCCTCACCCAGTGGATTGAAGGTGAAACCAAAGATATATCGCTTACTTTGGTTAAGCTGGCTGAGACACGAGAGACAATGGTCAAAAAATCTGAGCGCGCTCGTGATTTCCTTGATTGGTTCGAAATCACTCGCGCTCGTGAGACCAGTGGCGCATTCGATGATTACTTGTCTCTGAAAAAGCGTTTGAAAGAGCAGCCGAACCCACGCAAAGACTCGATCACAAAATATCTGGATCGTCTTGATCCCTTGTTCTTTATTCCAGAGCAACGTCGACAAACTTTATTTCCCTCAGGTGGGTTTTGACGTTTTTGTGTCTTTGACGAATCGTTTCAACCGTACAAGCTCACGCCGTGTTCGCGACTTATGTGCATGATTTAGACCCCGTGATTTTTGAAATCACGAAGAGTATAGCGTTGAGGTGGTATGGGCTGGCGTATCTTGCTGGGTTTGTGTTGGCATATGTTCTCCTGAAAAGGCTAGCCGAGAAAAAGCTATGGGTTCTGGAACCAGAAAAGACGGCAGATTTTATCGCTGCGGCCGCGTTGCTGGGCGTCTTTATCGGAGGTCGACTGGGTTATGTGCTGTTTTATCAAATCCCACGTGATGGCTTAGACAGTGTGGTGCAAAATCCACTGGGTATCTTCAAAGTATGGGAAGGTGGAATGGCGAGTCATGGTGGGATTCTTGGGATGATGATCTTTACGTATTTCTACGCGAGGAAACACAAAATCTCATGGGCGGGATTGGGCGATGGTTTGTGTGTGGTCGTTCCGCTTGGGCTGATGTGCGGTAGAATAGCCAATTTCATCAATGGTGAGCTTTACGGTCGGATCGCACACGGAGTGCCTTGGGCGGTGAAATTTCCCAATGCCTTAGTTGATGGTAAATCCCCCGAATCACTGAATTTCAAGGATGCTTTCCGGGCAGCATTTGATGCTTATCCACCGATAGCAGATTCCATCTCTACATTCGCGAAAGAGAATTCACGCGAAGTTACGGACTATGACTATTTTCATATCTTGGCCGAAGCGAACCGCGAATCTGATGCGGTGAACCGGGCGATCGAGCCATTTTTGGAGCCGCGCCATCCGTCTCAGCTATATGAAGGATTACTTGAAGGGGGATTGTTGTTTGGCATTCTTTGGTTTGTGAGAATCCGGTTCCCAAACGCCCCACACGGTGTGCTGACAGGTCTGTTCTTCAGCCTCTACGCGACATTCCGAATCTTTGCAGAACAATACCGGGAACCGGATGCAGCATGGGTCATCGACGGAATTCTGACGAAAGGTCAGTTTCTATCGATCTTCATGTATCTCATCTCAGCCGCATTCCTTGGATATGCGTATAAGACCTACAAGCAGCGGAAAGTCTTATCAGCCTAAGCGGAAGACGATGCGAGCCTTAGTGAGGTCGTAGGGCGACATCTCCATTTTCACGCGGTCACCGACGACAAGACGAATGAAACGTTTGCGCATTTTCCCAGAAATGTGTGCCAAGACTTCGTGGCCACTTGCCAGCTTCACGCGGAACATGGTTCCTGCTAAAACCGATGAAATTTCTCCTTCGACTTCTACGGCTTTATCCTCGTCATTGGCAGGGGTGGCTTTTCTGGGTCCAAATTGATTGCGGCGCCCTCTGGACGAGCCTCTTGAATTATTTCTCGGTGGCATAACTAAGTGCGAAGTAAAAAACTAGTTACCCGCGCAGATGGTTTAACAGGTGGCGCGGACGGCTTCAACGCTAAAAATCGGAAGAATTCCTAGGTGATTTTTTCTAAAAGAAGCGGATGCTTGCCAAAATAGGATTGAATAGTCAGTTTTCTCTCTATCTCCCCATTACATCAGTCCTCAAAAATCCCAATTTATATGGCAGAAATCAGCGAAAATGAACTTCCGGCGAATGTGAAGGCTTTGTGGCTTAGAGCGCTTACATCAGTTCAAACCAACAACACAGAATACGCAGTCAGTCTACTGCAGGCAGTTCTGAAAGATGAGCCCGGATTCATTGAGGGGCGTAGAGTTCTCCGTAAATGTGGAATTCTGATATGTGGGCTAGATAATAAAAAGAAGGGTATTTTCGGAATGTCGGGTGGAGGAATGGCATTTATGAAAATCTCTAGCCAAGCCAAGAAAGATCCAAACTTGGCTCTTCCTCTAATCGAGAAGGAACTTGAGAAAGATCCTATCAATGAGCAGCTAAACGATTTATTGTTCGATGTAGCATTGAAATTGGAGCTTCCACAGACGGCTGCTTTTGCCCTCGAGACGGTCCGCATCTATGCTCCAGAGAATACCAAGTTATTGCATAAGCTCGCAGAATTTTATCTGTCTAACAATGATCCAAACAGTGCGGTTGCGGTCTATAACGACATCATCAAGCAGACTCCAACCGATTCTGCTGCGATCAAAGGATCCAAAGATAGTTCCGCACGGGCATCCATGCAGAAGTCGCGCTGGGATGAAAATACCAGCATGCGTGATTTGATGCGTAACATCACTGAGAACGAAGAGCTTGAGCAAGCGACCCGCACTGGACTTACCAAAGAGCAGCTTGAAGCGCGCCGGGATAAAGCGATTGAAAAGTACAGCATCGATACTAACAACCTCGCGGCGGTTAAAGATCTTGCGAACATCTACGAGCAACTCGAAGACTGGGCAAATTCCTACACGTTTTTCCACTGGGCGCATGCATTGAGCAATGGTGACATTGCGCTTACGACAAAAGCAGGCATCATGCGCGATCGCGCACTGGAGCATGAGCTAAGAACACTTGAACAAGCACTGGCAGAAGATCCTGAAAATCCCGATCTTCAGAGCCAACTTGCCGAGCGTCGTTCGGCAAGGCTTGCGGAACAAGTTAAGGAAGCAAAACAACGCATCGAACAAAACCCGACCGATCCCCAACTTCGCTTTGAACTAGGACAAGCTTTGTATCGCAGTGGAGATTACACCGGCGCTATTCCTCATCTCCAACAAGCGACGCGCAACCCGCACATCCGCACCAAAGTCTTGTTGATGTTAGGCAGAACGTTCCGCGCGAAAAACATGTATGACCTCGCGATCAAGCAGCTTTCAGATGCACTCGCCGATCTGCATGCGATGGATGGTATCAAAAAAGAAGTGCTCTACGAAAAAGGCCAGATCCATCACGAGATGGGAGACCGTGCCGCTGCATTGGACAGCTTCAAACAAATTTACGAAGTAGATTATGGCTATCGCGACGTAGCCCAACGGGTCGAATCTTCTTACGCTAACGATTAATTTTATATGATTCAAACTGAACGACCAGTTGGAAAACGAGTGTTGCTGATGAGCACATGTTTGTGTGATGCATTTTATGATGAAGCAGCGAAAGCAACCGTGGAGGTACTTGAGCATCTTGGAGTGGAAGTGGTTTTCCCAGAGAACCAAACTTGCTGTGGTCAGCCAGCTTTCAACTCAGGTGATTGGACTGCTTCTAGAAAAGTGGCTCGTCACACCGCAGAAGTGTTCGCGGGCGACTTGCCAGTGATCGTTCCATCCGGGTCGTGTGCGGCGATGAATTTCCACGGAAACTTGCTTCAATTTGAAGAAGCCCCCGATGAAAAAGTCACCTCGTTAGCCAACCGGACTTGGGAGGTGATCGATTTTATCCACAACGGCCTCGGTATCAAAACCTGGAAGGGAAAATTTGATCAGCCAACACGCATTGCGTTTCATCGCTCCTGTCACTCACGGGGAACCGATAGCGGCGATGCCGTGGTGAGCTTGCTCTCTTCGATCGAAAACGCAGAGATTGTCCCGTTCGGCCAAGGCGAGCAATGCTGCGGATTTGGCGGCACGTTTTCGGTCACATTTCCTCACATCTCTGGAAGAATGGGCACTTTGAAAATGGATCACATTCTTGAGGCGAAACCGGATATTCTCACCAGCGGTGATATGTCGTGTTTGATGCACCTCACCGGCCTCGCGCGTGTGCAGGGTCGTCCCATCCGTCATTGCCACGCGATCGAAATTCTTCGCGATACCTTACTCGTTTAGTCATCCCTTTAACTTAGAAATTTCAGATATGCACGATCCAAGAATCGACTCCTTAGCAAAGCAACTGGTTGGATACTCCGTCGATCTCAAAAAAGGTGAGAAGGTTTTGTTAGATCTTTATGATGTTCCGGATTCTATCGGCATTGCGTTGATACGTGAGGCGCGTCGTAAGAACGCCATTCCGTTTGTGCGGATTCATCAATCACGTATTTCCCGTGAACTTTTGATGGGTGCCACCGACGACCAATACAAAGTTTCATCCAAACTGCTGCTCTCTGAAATGAAAGACATGGACGCGTATATCGCGGTCCGTGGCAGTCACAACATTTCCGAGACTTCGGATGTTCCGCAAAAGAACATGCAGGTCGCGATGAAGCAGTTGCGTCCGGTCATTGATTACCGCGTGAAGAAAACCAAATGGTGCGTGTTGCGTTGGCCAACGGCTTCGATGGCGCAGCAAGCCAGCATGAGCACAGAAGCGTTTGAGGATTTTTACTTCAAAGTTTGTTTGCTCGATTACAAAGCACTCGTCCCTTCGATGAATGCGCTGAAGCGCCTGATGGAAAGCACCGACAAAGTTCACATCGTCGGTCCCGGCACGGATCTGAAGTTTTCGATCAAAGGCATCCCCGCAGTCGTTTGCGGCGGCAATTACAACATTCCCGATGGCGAGGTTTTCACCGCACCGGTGAAAAAATCCGTAGAAGGTGTGCTGACTCACAACGCTCCGACCATCTATCAAGGCATCGCTTTCGATTCCATCAAACTTGAATTCAAAGAAGGAAAAATCATCAAAGCTGAGGCCGGTAATAAAACCAAAGAGCTGAATCGCATCTTGGACACCGATCCCGGGGCCCGCTACATCGGTGAATTCGCTTTGGGTTTCCATCCCGTCATCCGTGAACCGATGCGTGACATTCTCTTTGATGAAAAAATCGCTGGTTCGTTTCATTTCACTCCGGGTCAAGCGTATGAGATCGCCGACAACGGCAATCAGTCACAGATCCACTGGGATATGGTCAATATTCAACGCAAAGACTACGGTGGCGGGGAAATTTACTTCGATGGCAAGTTGATCCGCAAAAACGGCATTTTCCTTCCGAAGAATCTTGAGAAGTTGAATGGTTGAAGGAGAGCCTGAAATTTTTGATCGCGTGAGGCTTGCGGAGTTGGGAAGAGGCGGGTAATTGTTTGTGCATGTTGGAAGAGATTCGGGGATTGTTGATTTTACAGGATAGGGACAAGCGCTTGCTGGTTTTGGCAAAAGACTTGGCGAAGTTGCCGCAAGAGGAGGCTCGGGCACGGGCTAAATTAGCGGGGGATGAGGAGGCGGTGAAGCAGGCGAAGGACGCATTGCATGCGGTTGAGCTGCGGGTGAAGAAGATTGAAATGGATGCGGAGACGCGCCGGACCACGGTCAAACGGTTGCGTGTGCAACAATTCGAGACCAAGAAGAATGAAGAATACAATGCTCTAGGTCACGAGATCACTAGGTATGAAAAAGAAGTGGATGAGTACGAAACTCAGGAACTGCAAGCGATGGAAGAGGTTGACGGCTATCGCGTGAAATTTCAGCAAGCCAGCGAGCTGCTCGCAAAAACTCGCGCGGTGGTCGAAGTCGATCTCGCGGCAATTCGTGAACGTCATGCACGGATGGAAGAGCAGCAGAAAGAGGTTCGTGAAGAGCGCGACAAACTGATGCAAACCGTTTCTGAAGATATCCTGCCGCTTTACGAAAAATTACTGAAATCCAAAGAAGGTACCGCGATCGCGACACTTCGCGGTGGAAAATGCACGGGCTGTAACATGAAGGTGATCGCCTCGACAGCGATTTCGGTTCAAAGCGAGAAAGAGATCACGCAATGCGAGAACTGCGGTCGAATTCTTGCCATGGATGAGTGATGCGTGCGGAACTTGAAACGGAAGTTCTCAAAGGGGTATCGCGTTCATTTTACCTGAGCCTCCGTTTACTTCCGGGTCCGATGCGACGTGCGGCTGGGATCGCTTATCTGTTAGCGAGAACCAGCGATACAATCGCGGATTCGGTGGTTGGATCGGCTGAAAAACGAATCGAATCACTGTTAGAATTTTTAAAACAGGTAAGGAGAGAAATCTCCGTGCAGGCATTTCCTGAACATTGCTATGCAGGAATCACCGATCCGCGCGAGGCGATGTTATTACTCAGCCATGTGGAAATCTTAGAAGCGCTGCGTAGATTAGAATCAGGTGAGATCGCTCTGATTTATGAGGTTTTGGAAACCATCGTCAGTGGGCAGATTCTGGATCTTGAACGGTTTGGAAATGCAGGTGACGAACTAAGCCGCTTGAAACATGCTGAGGAGTTAGAGGATTACGCGTGGCGGGTTGCGGGTTGCGTGGGTTTGTTTTGGACGCGACTCGGTTTTCTTACGATGGGGAAGAAGTTTTCGAATCATCCCCAAGCCGAGCTGGAGCAGTGGGGGGTGGAGTATGGGAAAGGATTGCAGTTGGTGAACATCCTGCGGGATTTTCCGGCGGATAGAAGGATGGGTCGTTGTTACTTGCCAGTGACAAACCCAGCGGACGACGATGCCTGTTTCACGGAGTTTCAAACATGGCGGAAGATCGCGCTGGAGAAAGTGGCTTATGGTCGGGCGTATGCCGAAAAACTCCAAGGCTGGCGCCTGCGGTTGGCGAGCGGGCTGCCGACTTTGATCGCGGAGGAGACTCTGGGTCGCTTGGATGTAAGGAGTTTAGCGGCACTTGAACCACGGGTGAAAATTCCCAGAAGCCGGCTTTACGTGCTGATTTTGCGGCAATGCCTGAGTTTTTGAAATTTATATGCAAGTATTCGTTGAAGCTTTTTTCCTAGGTGTTTGACAAGTCACTCACGACACAGGAAAAACACTGCATCTTATGAGTAACCTAAAATTACATAACGCCATGTGGCCGGGTCTGGTTGGAAAAGAACCAGGCACAGATCACCCCCCTATCTCCCTTGAGCATATGCTTGATCTCACCGCGGCCGCAGAGGTCAACGGTCAGAAATATGACGGAGTTGATCTTTTCATTTTCCACCCTCATACCGATCCGGATGCATCCGATCTTGAGCTGCGCAAGATGGCAGACTTGATCGCATCGAAAGGTCTCTCCGTAGGTTCTTTGGTGGCTCCAGTTTGGCCAGGAACGGTTGGTGGTCCAGCGTTCGGTACGGATGAAGATCGTAAAAATTTCGTCTTAGCGGTCGAGAAAACCTGCCGCATCGCAAAGATCCTGAACGAGCACGGTGTCCGTAAATCCGGAATAATCCGTGTGGACACCGCTGGTGGCACCGCAGACTTCGCACACGACATCGCCGGCAATACCGCTAAAGTCGCCGCGACATTCCGCGAGGCTGGGAAAGTCGCCGAACAATTCGGTGAGAGAATCGCCGCAGAAGGTGAAATTTGCTGGGGCGGATTCCATTCGTGGAAAGCCGCTGTCGATACCCTTGAAGCGACCGCAATGCCGGGCGTAGTGGGTTTCCAAGCAGACCTTGCTCACACCTATCTTTACCTCATGGGTTACAACGCTCCCGAGTCCGCACTTCTCAAAGCAGGCTACAGCGATGCTGAATTCTGGGATGCATACAAAATCATGACTGATGCGCTCCGCCCATGGACACTCGATTTCCACGTCGCTCAAAACGACGGCTCCGTGCACGGCACAGGTTCGCACGACAAGACCGGTCGCCACTGCCCAGCAGACGATCCGAACGGCAAACTCGATATCGCCAAGTGCTCATCCTACTGGCTGCAAGGCGCTGCGGAACGTGGCATCAAGCACATCTGTTGGGATGGTTGCATGTTCGACAACTCCGTGCTCGAAGCCCCGGCTACATGGAACGCGATCCTGAAAGCCATGGTCGACGTCAATAAGGCCCTCTAATTTTCAACACTCAGAATAAACAGTATGTCTAAGAAACCAATCCGCATCGGACTCATCGGCTACGGCTTCATGGGTCGCACGCACTCCAACGCCTACTCACAGCTCGCACACTTTTTCGATACCGAGCACGTTCCTGTCCGCCAAGCGGTCTGTGGTCGTGACGAAGAAAAGGTTAAAGCGTTCGCTGAAAAGTGGGGCTATGCTTCTTACGAAACTGACTGGCGTGAGATGGTGAAGCGTGACGACATCGATGCAATCGATATCTGCACACCTAACAACTCCCACGCCGAGATCGCTCTCGCCTGTATCGCAAACGGCAAGATGATCCTTTGTGAAAAACCTCTCGCTCTCAACGGAGTGGAAGGTGAGAAGATGGTCGAAGCTGTGGAGAAATCCGGTCTGCCAAACTTGGTCTGGTATAACTACCGTTTCCTTCCAGCCGTGACGCTTGCGAAAAACATCGTCGCTGCGGGTGAGTTGGGCCGAGTTTTCCATTACCGTGCAAACTTCCTGCAAGACTGGACAATTTCCGAAGAACTCCCGCAAGGTGGTGCCGGACTCTGGCGTCTCGATGCGGCAGCTGCTGGATCCGGTGTGACCGGTGATTTGCTCGCTCACTGCATCGACACCGCACGATGGATCAACGGCGATATCGTTTCCGTTTCCGCAATGACCGAAACCTTCATCAAAGAGCGCGTGCATACTGAAACCGGCAAGAAACATCCCGTCACCATTGATGACGCATGTGCCTTCCTTGCTCGTTTTGAAAACGGATCGCTCGCGATTTTCGAATCCACCCGCTACGCGCGTGGTCACAAGGCCTTGAATACATTCGAGATCAACGGTGAGAAAAAATCCCTCGCATGGGATCTGCACGACATGAACTACTTGGATTATTTCGATCACGGCGTTCCAGGCGATCGCCGGGGTTGGAGCAAAATTCATTGCTCCGATGGTGATCATCCATACTCAGGCAACTGGTGGGTTCCTGGTCTCTGCCTTGGCTACGAGCACTCATTCACTCACGCGCTCGTGGAGTTCTTCAAGTCGCTCGATAATCCATCGGCACCGATCAACTACCCAGACTTCCGTCATGCCCTCGGCACACAATACGTCTGCGATGCGGTTCTTGAATCCGCGAAGTCCGGACAGTGGGTCACCGTGAAAAAAGCGTAAGACACATTTCTTTAAGCCCTCGTGGATTTCTTCCGCGAGGGCTTTTTTTTGCGTATGGAGTGGTGGGGAAATGTTGGGCATTTTTCTTACAGGGAGGAGAATTAGGAGGAGAGGAGGGATCAAAGATAAAGTGAGATTATAAATTTGAAATATTCTCTCATCTTCTCCTGTATCTCCTCTCTCCTTGTTAAAAAAAGCCTAAATTATGAAAACCTTATCATCCCTTTTATGTCTGTTGTTCATTTCTCAGAGCGTTTTCGCGGCTGAGCCAAATACCCTGACCAAAGAAGAAGCAGCTGAAGGTTGGGTGCTGTTGTTTGATGGAAAAGATGCGTCGCAACATTTTAGGGGTTATAAAAAGGATAAGCTGCCCGAGCAGTGGGTGGTTGAGGATGGGGCGCTTTGCCGTAAGGGCGGGGGAGATCTCATCACCAAAGAGAAATATGAAAACTTCGAGTTTTCGATCAATTGGAAGATCAGCGCGGGCGGTAACTCAGGAATCATGTTCAAAGTGTGAGCCGGAAATGGACCGCCATACAAAACGGGTCCAGAGGCGCAGATCATCGATAACGCACAAGGCAAAGATGCGCAGAAATCGGGTTGGATGTATGAGCTTTATGCTGCGGACAAAGACACCACCAAGCCTGCGGGAGAGTGGAATCATTTCGTGCTCAAATGTCAGAAGACAGCAACCGGCACCTACAAGTGCGAGCATTGGATGAACGGCGAAAAATACGTCGAATACGAAATCGGATCTGAGGACTGGAAACAAAAAGTTGCCAAATCGAAGTTTGCCACATGGAAAGAATTCGGCACCGCAGACGCTGGTCACATCTGCCTACAAGATCACGGCAATCCTGTTTGGTTCCAGAATATTAAGATTCGGAAACTTGAGGCGTTGAAGTAATCAAGCAAGTAGCGCGAAGGACCACTTGAAACTGAAAACTTCTAACTAGTAACTTTTCGCTACTTCCTCTGCGATGATGGTGAGTCCGTCGCGGACGATGGATTCCTGCATGGCGAAGGAGACGCGGATGCATTCCTGGCGGTGGCGCCAATTGGTGTCGTCGCAGCCGAAGAAGAAATGTTCTCCGGGGATGATGAGGACCTCGCGAGCTTTGAGTCGCTGATAGAGCTCGGCGGATGTGATGGGAAGGTCTGGGAACCAGAACCACAGGAACAACGCGCCTTCGCTGCGGTGCATGTACCATTTGAAGCGATCGCCGAAAATTTCACGCGCGGCGGCTTGGGCGAAGAGGGATTTTTCCCGATAGTAGGGACGGATGACGTCTTCGCTGAGTTTCAGGATCTCACCGCTGCGCATTAATGGCAGGGCGATTTGTTGGCCAATGCTTGGGTTCGATAATCCCGTGATCGCGGTCATGGAAGAAAGCGCGGAAATGATTTCCGGAGGAGCGACCACGATCCCTGTGCGTGTTCCCGGTAAGCCGAGTTTGGAAAGGCTGAGGGTGAGGATCACGTGTTCGTCCCAATGCGGTGAGGCTTCGGTGAAAATGATTTTCGGAAACGGAGCACCGTAAGCGTTGTCGATGATGAGTGGAATGCCTTTGGCTTTGGTGAGTTCGGAAAGGCGCTGGACTTCGGCGTCACTGAGGACGTTACCGGTCGGGTTGGTGGGGCGGGAAACGCTGACCGCTGCGATGTCGGGGCCGATCTCGAGCTTATCGAAATCTATGTGGTATTTAAACTCGTTGGGGCCGGTGTGTTCGATGGTCGGTTTGACGGCGACAAACATGTCAGCATTCAAGCCCTGCGCGGCGTAGCCGATGTATTCAGGAACGAGAGGGAAGAGGATCTTGCGTTTGGTGCCGTCTGGCATGGTGCCGGCGAGGAGGTTGAAGAGATAGAAAAACGCGGTTTGCCCGCCGCTGGTGAGGCAGACATTTTCCGGACCAACGTTCCAACCGAAGGTTTCGCGCAGCATGTCAGCGATGGCTTGGATGAACTCGGGATTTCCTTTCGGCGGATCGTAGGTCGTGAGCATCTTACGGGTCGCTGTATCGTCTGCGGCGATTTCAGCGAGACGCTTCTGCCAGATCGCATTCACCTCTGGAACTTGGGCTGGCTGACCGCCACCGAGCATCTTCATGTCAGGACCGGCGTTTGCGAGAGCATTGCCGAGATCGTCCATAAGATCGCCAATGCCGCTACCGCCACCAAGGCGCTGGCCGATGTTTGAGAAAGAGTGGTTCATTGCTGGGCGGGATTGTTTTGGATTGCGACGGAAATACAAACCTCAAATTTAAAACCAATATTTGTAAATTTTTACCGCGAATGAACGCGAATGGACGCTAATGAAGAATGAAGTGATGATGGATTGTAATTTTCATATTGATTCGCGTTCATTTGCGTTCATTCGCGGTTAATTTTCCCATAGATGCATCTGTAAATTTCGCAGCTTGGCGGTTGCAAAGCGGGTGGGTTGTCGGCAGTTTCTGCGTGATGAATTTTGATTTTGATACGGTGGTCGCGAGGAAAGGAACGGGCTGCATCAAATATGATCGCAGGCCGGAGCTCGATCCGTTCTGGGTGGCGGATATGGATTTCGTATCGGCTCCGGTCATTCTAGAGGCTTTGCACAAGCGGGTGGATCACGGGGTGTTTGGCTACGCCCAGGCGCATACGGGCTTGATGGATGCGATCGCTGACTATTTTCAGAAACGTCGTCATTCGACGCTCAATCCAGATCACCTCGTGCATCTCGGCGGTTTGGTTCCGGCACTTTCTCTGGCAGCTCGAGCATTCTGTGAAGATGGCGGGGAGCTCATGACCTGCACGCCGGTGTATCCGCCGTTTCTAGGCGTGCACAAAGATGCGGGAGCGAAGCTGCTCACCGTCGATCACGTCCTCGTCAATGATCGATGGGAGTTTGATTGGGACGCGATGGAAAAAGCAGTCTCGGAAAAAACGAAAATATTCCTGCTATGCAATCCGCAGAATTCATTGGGCCGCGCTTTTTCGGAAGCCGAAGTGATTCAGCTCGCGGAGTTCTGCGCAAAGCACGATCTCATTCTTGTATCCGATGAGATTCATTGCGATCTGATCTTTGACGAAACGGCGACCCCGCATTTTTCGACCTTGCAGCTACCCGCAGAACTCGCTGCGCGATCGATCACGCTACTCTCACCAAGCAAGACCTGGAACATCGCAGGTTTGGGATATGCATTTGCGATTATCCCCGACGATTCCATCCGCAGAAAATTTAACGCCGCCAGAGGACATACTTTAGCGGAGATCAATGCGCTTTCCTACTACGCTGCGGAAGCTGCCTACAAACACGGTGAACCGTGGCGTCAGGAATTGATTTCCTACCTAACAGGAAATCGCGATGAGTTGGTTCGCTTCATTAACGAAGAATGTGAAGGTTTGTCAGTGCGCGCACCCGAAGCCACTTATCTGGCATGGATCGATGCACGGAAGCTCGGTGTCGAAAATCCCGCGAACTTTTTCGAGAAAGAAGCCGGATTATTTTTGTCGGACGGAGCATTTTTCGGCTGGCCCGGCTGGGTGAGGTTTAACTTCGCTTGTCCAAGAGCGAGGATGATTAATGGCTTGGAGAAAATGAGATCGGCTGTAGGAAAGCTCTCTTCTTGAGATTTGAATTTTAGATTTTGAAATTTAAATCAAGCACCCACCATCTTCAACCACGCAGCGAGGTTGTAGTAATTCGTGATGCGGCTGATCTTGCCGTTGGTGATTTCAAAAAACGCGCCGACGCGTAGGTGATAGGTTTGTTCCGTTGCTTCAGGTAAGCCGTCATCGGTGGCGACATATTTTCCACGGATGAAAAACTCTGCTGAGGCGCGGTTTGGGTTGTCGTGGCTGAAGACGATCAGTTGCTCAACTTGTTCTTGGTAACAGCGATCCATTCTCTCTAGAAACTTGCGAAACGCTTCGATTCCGACTTCTTCACCACCTTCGTTGATCTCGTGGACGACATCTTCAGATAATAATTCTAAAAGAGCTTCACGGTTACCCGAGTTGAAAAGTTCGTAGTAGCGTTGGATGAGATTTTTCATGATGTGATTTTTGTTAGAGGCTGTTGGCGAAGGCTGAAGCCGGCATGCGTTTTGAACCCTCAGGTTGGACTTCGGAAAGAACAAGAGAGTGATTTCCGCAACCGATGAGAAGATCGCCGGATAAGGATAGTAATTCACCAGCTTGAAGTGGGTGATCGGTAATAGATGTAGGAGGGAAAATTTTTAAACGTTTGGTTTTCCCTTTGATTGAAACTTCGGTAAACGTGCCGGGCCATGGATCGTAGGCTCGGATGGTGTGTTCGAGCGTCTCGGCGGATTGAGTGAAATCGAGTCGACCGTGTTCGCGCAGAAGTTTAGGGGCGTAGGTGACTTGTTCAGGATTTTGTGGGGTGGCGGCTTTGGGGTTTTCGGATAAAATTTCTAACGCTTCAGCTAGAGCGGCTGGTCCGATATCGGCGAGTCTATCGTGTAACTCGCCGCCGGTTTCTTGTGGGCCGATGGGGATGACTTTTTTGCAAATGATGTCACCAGCATCGAGTTCACGGATCACGTGCATGATGGTGATCCCGGTTTCGGGTACCCCATCGCGGATGGCGGATTGGATGCAGGAGGCTCCGCGGTATTTGGGGAGAATCGAGGCGTGGAGGTTGATGATGGCTTTTTTGGGAGCTTTGCGTACGGCTTTGCCGATGATCTGGCCATAGGCCATGACGACGGCGAAGTCAGGACGTAGGGTTTCTAGATCAGCAGCGATTTCTCCAATTTTCTCTGGCTGCCAGACTGGGATGCCGTGGGCGAGGGCGATGGTTTTGATTTCCGGAGGAACTGCGCTGCTTTGGCTGCGGCCGACTGGCTTGTCGGATTGGGTGATGAGGACACAAGGCTTCGGGCCGTGATTGATGAGGTGGCGAAAAGTGGGGATAGCGATATCTCCGGTGGCGATGAAGGCGAGAGTCATTGGGAAGTTGAAAGCAGAGCGAGTTTTTAACGAGCTGTTAAATTGGTGGCGTAGCCGATTTGGTTTGGACGGAGCGAAGCGGAGTCAAAGTGCCGAGTGGTCAGTGATCAGTGGAAGAGTTGAAGAAGCGCGAGTGGACTCGCGCGGTCCATTTGAAATTTGAGATTTGAGATTTGGAAATTGAGATTTCAGGACTCTAGCAGCGAGGCGGCCATGGCTCTGGCTTGTTCGCCTCCGCCGCCTAGCATGCGGACGAGTTCGGTGATGCGTTTTTCGCCTTCGACGGGATAGAGTTTTGAGCGGGTGCGACCGCCGATGACTTCTTTTTCGACCACGAAGTGGGCGGCGGCTGTGGCGGCAACTTGAGGGAAGTGGGTGATGGCGATGACTTGGTGAAGTTGTCCCAAGCGGGCCATTTTTTTACCAACAGCACGAGCGATCTCTCCTCCGACGTTGGCATCGATTTCATCGAAGACCATCAGTGGGGTTGCATCTTGTTCGGCGAGGGATGATTTGACGGCGAGCATGACGCGGGAAATTTCTCCGGAAGAGGCAATCTGGCGTAGCGGAAGCAGAGGTTCGCCGGGGTTGGGGCCGAAGAGGAAGTTGCAGGATTCCAAACCGTGGAGCGATGGATCTTTGAGCGATGAGAGTTCGATCTCGAAAGAGGATTGTTTGAAGCCGAGATCTTTAAGTTGTGAGGCGATGTCTTGCGCGAGCTTGGGCGCGAATTTTTTACGCGACGCACTGAGCTTCTTCGCAATGCCTTCGAGTTCTTTTCGGGATTCTGCCAGCGCGAGTGTCAGGGCTTCGATTTTTTCGGTGCGGTTGTCGATGTTGTCCAAACGGTTCGAGATCGTCTCTTGGCGAGACAAGATGTCATCGAGAGTCGGGCCGTATTTGCGTTTCAGGGATTCGACGAGATTGACGCGCTCTTCGATGGAGGCTGCTTCTGATGGATCGATGTCGAGTTCTTCTGCATAATCTGTTAGGGTGGCTTCGAGGTCTTGGAGTTCGATGGATGCGGTTTCTAGAGAGGAAACTTTTTCAGCAATGGATGGATCGAATTTTTCGAGGTCGCGCACGAGGCGTTGGAGATCGGTAATGCGTGAGAGGATGCCGTCTTCGGAAGTTAAACTAGTGACGGCTTGTGCGGCGAGTTCGACCAAGCGCGAGGAGTTTGAAGAGCGGTGATATCTTTCTTGGAGTTCATCGCCGTCTACTGGAGTGAGTTTGGCTGAAACAATTTCATCGAGCTGATAACGGAGAAGTTCTAGCTCTTGCTCCGATGCGTTCTCGGCATTTTGAATTTCCTCAAGCTCTTGGGATTTTTCACGCCATGTCCGGTAAGCGGAGCGGTAGTCGGAGAGTAATGAATCGGTCGCCGCATAGGCATCCAGCATCGCGAGCTGGCGCTCTTGGGAGAGTAAGGATTGGTGATCGTGTGGGCCGTGGAGATCGACGAGGCGTTCGCCGATTTTCTTGAGGAGATTGATGGTGACGGGGGAGTCGTTGATGAACTGACGGTTTGTCGAGGTGCCGATGGAGCGACGGATGATGATCTGGGTGTCATCGCAGGGAGGAAGTCCGCCTTCTTCGAGGATGGCATTGATTTCGGATGTATCGGATAGATCGAACACCGATTCGATGGTGCAGGTATCTTCACCGGTGCGGATGAGGTTTTTATCAGCGCGCTCGCCGAGGATCATTTTCAGAGCGCCGACGATAACGGATTTGCCAGCGCCCGTTTCACCTGTGACCGAGATCAGGCCGGAGCCGAGTTCCCATACGAGTTCGTCAACGAGTGCGAGATTGCGAATTTTGAGGAGGGTGAGCATGCGGTTTGCACGGGGAGTATGCAGGGGCGCATGCGGTCAGAGCAAATCTAAACGATAGGTCGTATAGGACTTATAAGTCCTATTGCGGCTGTTCAGGTTCCTTTTTTGCGCCTACGGCGAAGCGGTAGCGATTGATCGCATCAAGCATACCGACGGCTAGTGCATTTTGGTAAGATTCGTGAGCGATGAGTCGTGCTTCGTATGGGTGGGTCATGAAACCTCCTTCAAACAGAACGGCGGGATGTTTGACGCCCGAGAGCACGCTGAAACGCGCGCGTTTGATGCCGCGGTCAAAAGTATTTTCACCTAGGCGGCGGAGGACGGATCCGTGGATGGCAGTGGCGAGGGCGATGTTTGCGGAATCGTGTTCGTTACCTGCTCTCGTCTGCGCATCGCTGGCTTTAAGGTTGCTTCCATAATGAGAAACACCGGGAGGCGAGAGGGTAAATGTTTCAATACCACGAGCGGCGCGCCCTCCTGAGTTGAAATGAAGGCTGATGAAAATGGCGTCTTCATTGACTTTGTTCGCGATCTCGACCCGCTCCTGAAGCGAGTAGAAGCGATCCGATTCGCGAACCATGACAACTTTGAAACCTTTTGCTTCGAGCAAGGCTTTGAGTTTATTGGCGACGAGGAGATTGTATTTCGACTCGGTTCCAATCGGATTGGAAGCACCTGAATCTTTACCACCGTGTCCAGCATCGATGATGACTGTGCGGAAATTCCCTGCGTTTTTAATGAAACTCGGGCGCAGGACCGGATCGATGAGTTTTGCGAGGTCGATCCGTGAGACTAAGACATCATTTCCGGAGGTGACGACCGGGTCTGAGAAAACGAATTTGACGTTGTTCATTAGGCATTCGTTTCCGCCCACAGTGAGCTTCATTTCGACCTTCGAATTTTCTAAAACCACAGAATTTCCGGTTCGGGTCAGACGTGTGAAGTTGTAGAAGCGCTGAATGTCTTTAACCGATAAGTAGTCTCGGCCTTCGATTTTGACCACATTCCAACCGTTGTTTTTGGTGGTTTCTGAAAATCCTTGTGAAGCAGGGACGAAAAAGAGCGAGAGGCACAGAAGGACTCTCATGGCTTGATTCCGATATGTCATTCTACTTTCCAACTGAATGTAGCAATCGCGCTATGGTAGGAAAAGTAGTTCTTATCAGTGGCTGTGACAATGGGTTTTTCTAGGTGAGGAAAGGAGCGTGGAGTCAACACCTGCATTTTTTTCAAAGATTCACTTGCAAAGCTGCGGCGTGCATCCTATTTCCTGCGCCCACCCAAACGGGAAAGCTCGGATGGCGGAATTGGTAGACGCGCTAGACTAAGGATCTAGTAGGGAAACCTGTGGAGGTTCGAGTCCTCTTTCGAGCACTTTCCTTTATGGAATGAGAACCCAGCCCTTTTTAGAGGCTGGGTTTTTGCGTTAGAATATTGGCCAAGTGCGCTTAGAGTTCGTTTCATGGAATCGAACACATTTCAAAACGCCTATCTTGGTTCACTGGTCGCAGACGCGGTATCGATGCCGGTTCATTGGTATTATGATAGGGAGGCGCTGCGGGCGGAATACGGCGAGATCTCCGGTTATCTGGCACCGAAGAATCCGCATACGGGATCGATTCTATGGCGTTCGCAATACACTGCCCTTAACGAAAAAGGCGAGATCCTGCACGACCAAGCCCTTTACTGGGGAAAGCGCGGGATTCATTACCACCAGTTTCTCCAAGCTGGGGAAAACACCCTGAACTTCAAACTCGCTGCCGAATTGGTGAGTTTGTCGGAAAACATTGGCGGTTACGATCCCGATGCGTGGCTTGCCCATTACATTGATTTCATGCTCACACCCGGCAACCACCGCGATACGTATCTTGAGGAATATCATCGGGGATTTTTCACCCGTTATGCGATGGGCAAACCTCCTCGAAAATGTGCGATCCAAGATGAGCATATCGGTGGTCTCGCTCAGGTGCCGGCTCTCTGCTACGTCATGCGCGATGCGGAACTTCCCGAACTTCGTGCTGCGGTTAAAGAACACGTCGGCCTCACGCATGCTCATGCGAATGTGCTTCGCGCTGCGGACACCCTAGCGCGTCTGTTGTTCCGAATCCGTGAAGGACTTTCCCTGCACGAATCCATCCGACGCGAGGCGGGGGATTGGATCTCGGGAAACAAAGCTGAAACCTGGAAATCCCAGCCCGATACTCATGTCATCGGTCAGCGATTCAGTCCCGCCTGCTACATCGCAGAATCCATGCCGGCCTCACTCTACCTCGCATGGAAATATCACGAAGACTTCGATGCAGGCATCATCGCCAACGCCATGTGTGGTGGTGACAACTGTCACCGAGGTGCAGTGGTCGGTTCATTGCTCTGCGCTGCTAACGGTGTGCCGGAGAAGTGGCTTAAACTTTAAGTCTCAAGGAAGAGGGGGATTGAGAGATGCGCGACCCTGCCGATGCATTCAACCCTCCGACCCACCTTTGACGATGAATTCGCGGCCTTCGGCTTGGCACCAGAGGCGGTAGACGTTTAGGACGTTGGGGCGTGATCCGGTGACGGGGATTTTGAGGAAGCCTTGGCGCTGTGCGGCCTCGAAGAGTAGTCTTTCCTTTTGGGTGAGACGGTGGCCGATACGGCGGCTGCCGAGCTTGGATTTGGTGGGCTTGCCGCGGCTGAGTTTTTCTATGTCGTCTTTGTTCATGTGTTTAAAAAGTTCTTAGTTCTTAGTTCTTAGTTCGAAGAAAGGCTGCGCGAAGCCCAACCAAGAACTAGGAACTTAGAACCAAGAACTCTAAGTCTTGCTTGCAAGCTTACGCGCCATGCGAGGGAAGAGTAGCCAATGGAAGGGTAGGCAGGCGTACCAATAGAATCTTCCTAACAGGCCTTGTGGGCGGAAGGTGGCGGTTTGTCTTAGCGAATTGCTACCATCGGGTTGTTCTTCTATGGCGAACTCAAGCCAAGCCTCGCCGGGAAGTTTCATTTCGGCGTAGAGCATGAGTCGGCCTCTGGGTCGGTCTGCTAAGAGGACTCGCCAGAAATCCAACGCATCGCCGGCGTGGAGTTCTTCGGGGTGTCTGCGCCCGCGTCGGATGCCGATGCCGCCAACGAGTTTGTCTGCGAAACCGCGCAAGCCCCAAGCCCAGTTCATGGAGGGCCAACCGGCATTGCCACCGATGGACAAGATGCGAGAAATAACCTGCTCGCGCGGTGCGTTGAGCGGCACGATCTGAGTATCGGTTAGAACCCCGTGTTCGGGGACTTTGATGGCATCGAATAAACGCGGTGAGAGGGTGCCCGCTGCCAGCGAACCGATCCAACTGGATGGCACGTGGTTTTGAGCGATCCGTGCCAGAGCTCGCGTGACTGCCTCGTGGTAACTTAGTAACTCCAGCGGAATGATTTCCCGGATCTTGAAGTTTTGGCAAACGGTTTCATGGGTTAGAGAGTCGACCAAGCTTCGTGCGAGGGGGAAAGAGGTGGATGTGAGAAGGCACAACCAACCGGACGATAGTCGTGGACTGAGCAAGCGGGTTGAGACGAATAGCCGCCGCAGGCCGCGGACTTCGCAGTAGCCTTTGATGAGGTCGAGATAACTCATGACCACGGGTCCGCCGATGTCATAGGAAATATTCGCGGTTTCCGGATGGTTCAAGACTCCTGTTAGATAATCCAGCACATTGCGGATGGCGATGGGTTGGCAATGCGTGTGCACCCAGCGCGGGGTGACGAGAATGGGCAATTTTTCCGCGAGATCGCGAATGATTTCAAACGATGCCGAGCCAGAGCCGACGATGATGGATGCGCGCAAGGCAGTGAGCGGCACGCCGGACTCGCGTAAGATTTCTTCTACTCTGCGGCGTGATGATAAATGTTCGGAAAGCGGGCCTTTGTCTGCGGCGAGACCGCCGAGATAGATGATTCGTTTCCAATCCAGTGCCTTGGCGGCGTTCGAGAAATTTGTGGCGCATTGTTCTTCCTTTTGGGCGAAGTCGCCGCCGGAGCCCATCGAGTGGAGGAGGTAGTAGGCGGCATCCATCGAGTGGGGAAGGGCTTGCAAACTTGCAGCATCGAGAAAGTCGGCTTCTACGAGGTGTAGCCGAGTTTCGTTTTCCCCGAAATGGTGTGCAGGGAAGCGGCGTTTGTCACGAATCACGGCGGTGATTTCGTGGCCGGCATCCAGCAAGGCTTGGATCAACCTCAATCCGATGTAGCCGTTGGCTCCGCTAACAAGAACATGCACAGGGTCAGGCTAGCGTATTACGTTGGGTTGTCATGGGAAAATCTGTTGGGGAAAGGAACCGCGATTTCAAATCGCGACCTCGTGAGCGAGATATCTTCGGTCGACTGCGGCGAGTCGACCCTACCTTTTATAATGGGCTATTGGCTCATTTCCAGGGCTTTAACTGGGATGGCGTTTTGGTAGAGGGCGGGGATAAGTTCTAGTTCGCAGGGGATGCGGGCGAGGGGGGTCTGGTGGCGGATGGCGGCTTCTTTCCAGAGATTGAAATGATTGGAGTAGGCATCGCGGTAGCGCCGGAGGGTGGCGGGTTCGATGCGGTGGGGGTGGCGAGTGTTTAGCTCGGCATCGATGAAATCGTAGTTTCCGGACCATTCGGGATCGGCTTCTGATTTGGTGAAGGGGCAGAAGACGATTGGAGTGCCTTGTTTTTGCGAGAGGGTGCGGAAGAAAGGTGTGGGATCGGCTTGGAAAAGGAGATCGGAGATGAAGACGCGGAGTGCGTGGGTGCGGAGGGGAATGCGTTGGAGATCGGGCGGAAGCGTCGGGTTGTCGGGGGCCAGGGCTTCGATGCTTTTAATCCAGCGATCCGTGTGGATGATCATGGGATCGATGGTGGTTTGTGCATCGCCAAAGATCGCGTAGATGCGGACGGATGCACCTTCTTTCAGAGAAGACTCTGTTAGGAATTCGAGTAACTCGGTGCTGCGTTTTTTCTTCTCTGGATCGAAGAACATCGAGGGCGAGGCATCGAACACGATATCGACCACGGGTCGGATTTCCTCGCGGAAGAGTTTCATGGTGACCTGTCCGGTGCGGGCGTATGCCTGCCAGTTGATGTGGCGTGGATCGTCGCCGGGGGAATAGGAGCGGTGATCTTGAAAGTCCATGGACACACCTGTTCCCGAGCCGGCGAATTCACCGGCTGCGCCGCGCCAGACTTTGTTACGGAAGGGGAGACGGAGCATTTTTTAGTTCTTGGTTCTTGGTTCCTAGTTCTTGGTTGGAAAAAATTAAGCGCGAAGCTCAACTAAGAACTAGGAACCAAGAACCAGGAACAGATTCTTACTTGGGAAGAATCGAGACTTTGTGGAGGTTTGGTGTTGGGAAGTATTTTTTGGCTAAGGTGTTGATCTCGGTGAGTTTGATGGAGCGGTAATCGTTGTCGCGCTGACGAGCGAGATCGAGACGATTGGGCTCGTTTTGGGATTGGGAGAGGACGGTGGAGAGCCAGTAAGAGTTGTCGCGTTGGGATTTTTCTAGAGTGGCGATGATGGGTGCGAGTGAGCGGTCGAGTTCGTCTTGGGTGGCGCCTTTTTCAGCGAGTTCGTTGGCGATGGTGCTCATGGTGTTGAGCAATAAGGGAATGTCCTCGGGTTTGCCGATGGATTGGCCGATGAGGTAGCTAAAGCCATCGAGCGCATCGGAACCTGTGGCTCCGGCATTGGGCGAGTAGGAAGCACCGAGTTTTTCGCGGATTTCTTCGCGGAGGCGGTCTCCGAAAATTTCGGAGAGAACATTGAGACGTCGATATTCCTGAATGTTTTTGCGTAGGCCATCGGTTTTCCAAATCGCTGTGGCGATGGCTTGTGGAATTTTTGATTCGTAGGTGAGGATTTTTTCCTGAGGTGGTTTGGGGAATTTGACGGAGCGCTTGTGAACGGTATCGGTGGCAGGTTTGAGATGGCGGGCGGGGAGAGTGCCAAAAGTTTTGAGGAGATCCTGGGTGATAGTTTCTGGATTGAAATCACCGACGATGGAGATTTCGATATAGCCTTCGAGGAGTTCAGGGGAGAGCCAATTCACGACATCTTCGATGGTGTAGTTCGAGAGTTTGATTTGGGTTGGCATCGAGTAACGCGAATCTGCGCCGTAGAGCCAGGATTGCATTTCTTGGGATGGACCGGCGGTGGTGTGTTTGAGATTTTGGAAAAGGACTGGGATGTTTTTTTGGAACTGCCAGAGACCTTCGGGGCGGTAGCCAGGATCGGTGATGGAAGCGACCATGAGCTGGAGTTGTAGGAGTTGGTCATCTGGGGTGGTGGAGCCGGAGAGGATGAAGGCATCTTCTGAGATGCTGAGAGATGATGAAACATTGCGACCTGCTAGAATTTCTGCGAGCTCGTCATTAGAATGTTTTGCGAGTCCGCCTCCACTGAAGACAGCGGTCGCGACGGCATCGAGCAAGGGCTTGTCAGCGGGTTGGGAAAGTTGGCCGGTACCGATGCGTGCGAGGATACGAATGCGGTTTTTTTCAAAATCCGTGGGTTTAAGGTTCACGCGGATATGATTGGCGAACGTGATTTGAGTGATGCCGAGGTCATCGACCGTGACGGTTTTTTCTATTTCACCTGCGGTGCCGAAATTGGTGTAGGCAAATGGTGCGATGATTCTCGCTGAAGGAGGCGCGACTTCGGTTTCGGTGGATTTTTTGTAGAGCGAACCGAGTTCTTGTTTGGTCTCTGCGGTGGACGCTTTTGTGGAAAGAACCAAGTGGTGGCCGGGAGCATTCCAAAATTTCACGAATGCTTGGTGGACGTTTTCAGGAGTGATTTGATTGAGCGCATTAGTTGCGATTTCCAAGTTGATCTCTGGTGTGGTGAAAACGATTTGATCGTTGACCGCTGAGATGATGGCGGTGGCGAGTGCATCAGACTCACGTGTGTCTTTGCTTTTCACGGCTTCTTGATAGGCGTTAAGCAGGTTTGCTTTTGCCTCGGTTAGCTCGGCCTCGCTGAAACCGTGCGTGAGCGCGCGGCGGAATTCTTGTTCGAGAATGGCTGTGGCTTCTTGCCAGCGGTCGTCGGCAGCAGTGACGGTGATCGAGCCGAGTTCGATGTTGTTAAAGAGTTGGAATTTACCGGCTTCTCCCGCAGTGATGGGGGATTTTTCAATTTTGGAAAGACGCTCGAAGCGGCGACCCATGATGGAGCTGGCGATATCCATAGGAAATTTCGCTGCGCGTGATTCTTTGGTGTCGGGGATGACTTGGTAAGGACGAACGAGAAGCAGTGAAACATCGGTGGTATCTAGCTCGGTATCGCTGAAGACATGTGAGACAAGTCCTTCGGGTGTGGTGACCTCGCCGAGATCGGGTGCTTCGCCGGGAGTTTCCGGGTTTTTCATCGAGCCGAAAGTGGACTTGATCCGTTCTTCGATTTCGCCGGGGTCGACATCGCCGACGATGACGAAGGTCATTTTACTTGGGATGTAGTAACGCTGATAGAAATCCAGGAAGCGTTCGCGCGGGGCGTTTTTGATGATTTCTTCTTCACCGATAGGGAAGCGTTTGGCGATGAGGGATTTTGGAAGTAGGGCATCGAATTGCTGCTTCTGCATGCGGTAGCCGACCGAATCGCGGGAGCGTTTTTCGGAGAGGATGACACCGCGTTCGTCATCGATTTCTTTAGCGGAGAGGAGAGCTCCGTCACCGAAGTCGCGCATGATGGAGAAGGTGAGATCCATCGTGTCCGGTTTCAGGTCGGGGATATCTAACATGTAAACCGTTTCATCAAACGAGGTGTAGGCATTGACGTGAGCGCCGAAGGCAATGCCGCGTGATTGCATTTCACGGATGAGTTGATTGGCGTTCTCGAAGTTTTTGGTGCCGTTGAAGACCATGTGTTCGAGGAAATGGGCGAGGCCTTGTTGGTCGTCTTTTTCCATGAGGGAACCGGCGGCGATGTGAAGTCGCATGGAGAGGCGTTGTGGTGGCTCACTGTTTGGGAGGATCATGTAGCGCATGCCGTTATCCATCGTTCCGAAGACGGCTTTTGGATCGGCTGGGATGTCAGATTTTTCCGACGGCCATGCAATTGCAGCGACGGCGACAGGATTCTTGGGTGCTTTCGAAGCGGGATGATCCCTGAGAGATAGGAAAGCGGCGAGGCCAGCGATGAAGATGACGAGGAAAAGGGGTGTAGCATTGCGCATGGGGGGAGAATCGCTGGATAAGGGGAAAACTCAAATAGCAATTTTTGGTTATTCGGTGTTAAGTCCGGACATGGATTTGCAAATTTCGACGCCTGCATTGTTATTTCCGGCGATTAGTTTGTTATTTTTGTCTTACACGAATCGGTTTTTGCATCTCTCTGCGTTGATTCGTAATTTGCACCGGGACTGGCTGGAGCAGAAAGACAGTTTGTTGATGCGGCAGATTCAGAATTTGCGGAAGCGGTTGGTTTTGATTCGGGGGATGCAGTTGCTGGGGGCGTTGAGCCTGCTGTTATGTGTGATTTCGATGGTTAGCGTGATTGGTAATCAGGGCATGTTGGCGATGACAACATTCGCAATTGCCCTTGGTTTGATGGGTTTGTCACTTGCTTGCTTGGTGTGGGAGGTATGGATCTCCGGCGGTGCGCTGAGGATTATGCTATCAGCCATGGAAGATGGTGAGTTGAAATAATGGATTCCTGACTAGAGATTTTCCGACTCGTGTGTCATTTAAAGGTGATGAGTCTGGAAATAAACGATTACGAGAAGCTGGGTCAGTTCTATTTGGGAAAAGAGTATGATCTGGAAAGCAGTCAGGTCGGCGACGATATGTTGCTGTATGATTCGAAAGATCTGGTGACTCACGGGGTGGTTTTGGGGATGACGGGTTCGGGAAAAACGGGTTTGTGCATGGCTCTATTGGAAGAGGCGGCGATGGATCATATCCCAGCGATCGTGATTGATCCGAAAGGGGATATTGCAAATTTGATGCTTACGTTTCCGGAGCTAGATGCCGCGAGTTTCAAACCATGGGTGAATGCGGATGATGCTGCGAAGAAGGGTTTATCTTTGGATGAACATTCAGAAAAGACCGCAGCGATGTGGAAAAAGGGGCTTGCCGATTGGGGGCAGAGTCCGGAGCGGATCACGAGATTACGTAAGAATGTGGATGTGAATATTTTCACGCCGGGCAGCAGTGCGGGGATTCCGGTTTCGATTTTGGGTTCGCTGTCCGTTCCGCCGGTGGAGGTCTTGGAGGACAGGGAATTATTTGGCGATCATGTCAGCGCTACAGTGGAAAGCTTGCTCTCGCTAATCGGGGAGGATGTTTCTGGAGTGCAAAGCCAAGAGGCGGTTTTGTTGGGAATGATATTTCAAACCGAGTGGATCGCGGGGCGGGGAGTAACTCTGGAAAGTTTGATCACTCAGATCCAGAGACCGAGTTTCAGTAAGGTCGGGGTGATGGATGTGGAAAGTTTTTATCCTGAGAAATCACGGCAGTCATTGGCGTTGAAGTTCAATCATCTACTGGCCTCGCCGGGCTTTTCGACCTGGCTTGAAGGGCCTCCGCTCGATATTGCTAAAATGCTGCATCGGGAAGATGGCAAGCCACGCATCTCGATTTTTTCGATCGCCCATTTGAGCGATTCTGAGCGGATGTTTTTCGTGAGTTTGTTGCTCAATCAAATGTTGGGCTGGATGCGAACTCAAGGTGGGACGACTTCGCTGCGAGCGCTGCTTTATATGGATGAGATCTACGGGTTCTTGCCGCCAACGGCGAATCCGCCATCCAAGCGTCCGATGATGACCATGCTCAAACAAGCACGCGCGTTTGGTTTGGGTTGTTTGTTGGCGACGCAGAATCCGGTGGATTTAGATTACAAGGCGCTATCAAATATCGGGACATGGTTTTTAGGTAGGTTGCAAACCGAGCGCGACAAGCTGCGGGTCTTGGATGGATTAGAAGGTGCTGCAGGTTCACAGAATGCGAAGTTTGATCGCAAGCAAATGGAGCGGTTGTTATCGGGGTTGGGAAATCGAATTTTCCTCATGAATAATGTCCATGAGGATCAACCAGTGTTGTTTCACGTGCGCTGGGCGATGAGTTATCTAACAGGCCCGCTGACCCGTGGGCAGATCAAGACTTTGATGGATAGGAAACGTGGGGAGTTTCATACGGCTAAACCACAGGTCACGGCAGAGGTGAATCCGATGCTGCGTGCGACTCAGACTGTGGAATCTGCTGCACGACCCGTGGTGGGATCGGGAGTCACGGAGCTTTTTGCGAAGCCAGATCGGGATTGCTATCTGCCCTATCTTTTACGTGAGGCGACGGTGCATTTCTCCATGGACAAAGCGGGTGTTGAGGGATCGAAAAAGGTGGTTAAGCTGAATCCGTTGTTAGAAAACGGGATCGACTGGGAGAATACGTCGACTGTAGATGAGAAGAGCCTGAGTCAGTTGCCGGAGAATGGCGTGGCGTTTGGGAGTTTGCCGGGTTACGCAATGAACGCTGCGAATTACAAGCCGGTCGAGAAGCAGTTTGAGGATGAGCTTTATCGGAATGAACGTGAGGAAATCTGGTTTTGCCCAGCGTTGAAAATGTGGGGCAAGATCGGCGAAACCGAAGGTGATTTTCGAGTTCGGATTTCTCAGCAAGCGCGTGAAGCACGAGATCAGGCGATGGAGAAACTCAAAGATGCACTGGGTAAAAAAATTGATATGATAGAGGGTCGGGTTAGAACCGCTCAATCGCAGTTGGAACGCGAGAAAGCAGAGGCTACCTCCGCAAAACTTAATGCCGGGGTTTCCGTTTTTGGCGGGATTTTAAAAGCTGTGTTTGGGCGCAAAGTGGGACTCGGCGGCACAACTTCAGGTTCGATCACTAAAACCACCAGCGCTTATAAACAGCATCGCGATGTTGCGAATGCAGAAGACAAAATCGAAGGACTCCAGCAAGAGATAGAAGCTATCACCCAAGAATTGGACGCAGGTTTGGCGGAGATTGAAGACAACTACAATGCAGCCACGATCGGGCTGGAAAAAGAAACGCTCAAGCCAAGGCGAACCGATGTGATGGTGGAGCGCGTGGGGCTGCTTTGGAAATGAGGAGTAGTAGCATTTGTCTAGCCCCTTCTTTGGATTGACGGCGGGGGGGATGGGGGGTTTGATCTTCGTCCCCCGCGGTAGGCGGACTTTTTTATGGATTATACAGCGAAAATAGCGCGCCACGTGGCATCAATCCCGAGATCGGGGATTCGTGATTTCTTTGAATTGGTTCAGGGTCGGGACGATGTGATTTCTTTAGGAGTCGGCGAGCCTGACTTTGTGACGCCATGGCACATCCGTGAGGCGGCGATTTATTCTTTGGAAAAAGGCCAGACGACCTACACCTCAAACCTCGGATTGCTGAGCTTGCGGAAATCGATTTCCAAGTATGTATCGGGATTTTTCGATGTGGATTACGATCCTGCGAAAGAGGTGTTGGTGACAGTGGGTGTTTCGGAGGCGATCGATATCGCGCTGCGGGCGTTGCTGAATCCAGGTGAAGAAGTGATTTATCACGAGCCGTGTTACGTTTCTTATTCGCCAAGCATTGTGATGGCGCACGGGGTTGCGGTGGCGGTGGAGACGACCAAAGAAGATAGTTTTTCGCTCAAGCCAGAGGCGCTCGCCAAAGCGATCACGCCGAAGAGTCGGATCCTGATGCTAAATTTCCCGACGAATCCGACGGGTGCGGTTGCGAGCAATGAAGATCTGGAAGGAATTGCGAAACTCGCGATCGAGCACGATCTGATTGTTCTCACTGATGAAATCTACAGCGAGCTGCGTTACGATGGGATCAAACATGTTTCGATCGCATCGTTACCCGGGATGAAGGAGCGCACGATTTTGATGCATGGCTTCTCGAAAGCGTTTGCGATGACGGGTTTCCGTTTGGGTTATGCCTGTGCGCCGCAGCCCATCATTGAGGCGATGATGAAAATTCACCAATACTCCATGCTCTGCGCGCCGATCATGAGTCAGAACGCAGCGATTGAGGCGTTAGAAAATGGTGCGCCTCAGATGCTGATGATGAAGGAAAGTTATCATCAACGCAGAGATTTCTTGGTGAAAAGGTTGAATGAAATCGGCCTAGATTGCCATACACCTGGCGGCGCGTTTTACGTGTTTCCGGATATCCGCAAGACCGGTCTGAGTTCCAAAGAATTCGCGATGGGCTTGCTAGAGGCGGAAAGCGTCGCCGCGGTTCCGGGTAGTGCGTTCGGTCCGAGTGGTGAGGGCTTCCTGCGTTGTTGTTATGCAACTGGCATGGAAGATCTGCGCAAGGCGATGGATTCGATCCAACGCTTCGTTTCCAAAATTTAATCTAACCTTTTATCTGGATGGAAAATGATCCGAAACATCCAGATCGATTGACGAGGGCACACGTGGTGCCGTTCGCGGTATTCATGGTTTTTCTAATCGCCCTACAGTTGGCGGAAAGCTTGATCGGTTGGGATCATCCGGCCGCGCCGTGGTGGAAACAGGATGTCGCGCAGTGGGTTTATCCAATCCAAACGCTGGTGGTTCTTGCGTTGCTGTTTCGTTATTGGAAATCATTCACTTTTGATTGGAGCTTGAAATGGTGCGCGATCGGGGTGTTGTTTGGAGTAGTGGGGATAGGTTTCTGGTTGCTGCCCACGACGCTTTACGATGCATGGGGTTTATCCGGTGAGACCGATGGCTGGATGAAATGGCTAGGAATCGCCAAACGCGATGAAGGTTTCGATCCGGGGATTTTTGAGAATCCCGTCGCTTACTGGGCGTCCCTCACCATGCGATTTTTGCGGGCTGTGGTGATCGTTGCGTTGGTCGAAGAAATTTTCTGGCGAGGTTTTGTGATGCGCTTCTGCATGGATTGGGAAGGGGTTTACTGGAAACAACCGTTCGGTCGTGCGCATAGGAAAAGCTATCTCATCGTTACCTTGCTTTTCATGTTCGCTCACGCGCCCATTGATTGGGCGGGGGCACTGGTTTATGGATCGCTGACTTATGTGCTATGCGTTTGGAGTAAGAATCTAGGTGCTTGTGTGGTCATGCACGCAGTCGCGAATTTTTTGATGGGGATTTATGTGATGGCTTATGGGAAGTATGGGCTGTGGTGATAAAAATGGTTGAATGAACTTATATAATGAATCGCTTGATTAAGTCCATGGACGACACAACTGCAGCAAAATGGTGGAGTTCACGCCGTGCACGATACAATCGAGGGTTATTCATTTCCGGATTCTTAACTTTCATCGCTTATATCGTATTGGGTTCGACTTTCCTTACTGAATCAGATTTTGAAGTGACTATTTTCACTATACTTGTTCAAGGATTCGCGTTTTTAGTTATAGTGATGATCGCGAACTTCTTCTATTCTTTGGGATTTGCTTCTGAGCGTATCTTGCGCCCTAAGAACCCAGAGCGATATCGCAAGATTTGCTATCGGCTTGGATATGGATTATCCGTTTTACTTATCTTTTTCGTCCCTGTTTTCCTCATGATTTCCGCAATTCTTTTTCAAGATACTGGACCATGACGAGAAGGCTTGAAAAGTTATAGTTCCAGCAGAAATCCAGATCGGCGAGAAGCCGATGGCACGGGCTGCCCCGAGACGGGGCAGCTACGGGTAATTACTTACTGAAATAATCCTTCCTCAATGCGGGGATTTTCGTTCAGGATTTTCTTATGAAAAGCGAACGCGTTCTCTATGTGAAAAATGGCTGCCCTTGGTGTGCAGAGGTTGAGCAATATCTCAAGCAACACAAGATCGAGGTGCAGAAAGTGGTGGTTTCTGGGAATGCGGAAGCGATGGCGGAGATGGTTGCGCTATCCGGACAAAGCAAAGCGCCGACCTTAGATTGGGAAGGCGAGGTGCTGGCGGATTTCGG
>JANMGO010000092.1:0-5408 GCA_031374665.1 Akkermansiaceae bacterium
CCGGAACTTGGTAAGCCACGCAGTGGTTGATCCCCGCCAATCTCTGGAATCGCTGCCGCTAACTTTGCGAGGGGTCGCGTGACTTTACGGCCGATCCCAACTGAGAACAAAAGCGATAACGCCCAGAACCCCCCCAACGCCAATCGTGCATCCAAGCGTTTCCAAAATGGCACGACGCCGGGTCGATCCGCTTTCCGAGAAAACCAAACTTCACGACCATTTTTCAGTTTGAACCCGACTTCTAACAGATCAGCCCCACGCCTCGCGTGACCATCGGCAGATTGCCCACTCACCGATTCATGAAACTCCACATCCGCTCCCATCACCCGACCCAACTGCTCGGCCATGTGTTTGCTCTGCGGAAAATTACTCTGATCCAAAAACAACGCGTTAGTCCGACCCAATGATTCCAGCGCTACCTCTTCCTCGACTTTCGTCAGATGCTGGAAAAATGCCATCAGCGCAATCGATCCCACCAACACAAACGCCCCAAAACTCGCCACCAACCACATCGCGAGTGATCCGGATTTCGAGGAAATTGGACGATTTTTATCCATAAGAGAGAACATCGAAAAAATGCTTATCACACGTTGATTTGTCGATTTTTTAGTTCAACAAACCGAACATTTCATGATCTTCGTTTCACGAAATGGTTAATTTTTGTCCATCATTAATCATTGTTGATGATCACCAAGAGTCCTACCAATGGCGGTTTTAAGACATTTATGAAACGACTTCTACTCCTGCTACTTCCGCTCAGCGCATCGCCCACATTTGCCCAGGATTTCCTCGAACCCTTGATTGTCACCGCGTCTCGCAATCCCACCGCGCTACGCGACCTTCCTTACTCTGGTTCATCTTTCTCAGCGGAGGACTTCCGTGAAAACAGCATCCGCACACTACCGGATGCCCTCCGCCTCACCCCCGGTGTCCTCGTCCAAAAAACCGCTCACGGCCATGGCTCCCCCTACATACGCGGCTTCACGGGTCGTCAGAATCTCCTTCTTGTCGATGGGGTGCGTATCAACAACTCCACCTTCCGCAGCGGACCGGTTCAGTATTGGAACACGATTGATCCCTACTCGCTGGATCACTTCGAGCTGATTCGCTCCCAAGGTTCCGTGCTTTACGGCTCGGATGCCGCAGGCGGCACTCTCAACGCATTCACCAAATCATCAGGCTTCGCGGATGAAACAGAGGGCAAGCTTTTCTCCCACGGCTCCTCTTACTACGAATACCGTAGCAATGGTCGCGGTAGTCACATCGGCCGCTTGGAAGCGCAAACGGGCATCGGTGGATTGTACGGGCTCCATCTGGGCATATCGGAGAAGGAATTCGGCGATATCGAAGATTCCTCCGTCGGCCTGATGCGCGGCACCGGCCACCCGGAGCAAGCCATCGACGCTCGCTTCGACTGGGCGATCTCTCCGCAAACGACCCTCACCGTAGCCCACCAAGACCTCGAACAAGACGGCGTTTCCCGCTGGCACTCTACGACCAGCAACCCAGGCTGGACACACGGCAATCACAAAACCGCCCCCGGCACATGGTTGGGGCGTGATTACGACCAAGACCGCTCGTTGAGCTATATTCGCCTTGCCCATACCGACGACAGCGCGTCCGCCCCTATCCGGAGAATCACCGCAACGCTCTCCTACCAGGATTCTTCCGAGAGACAACTCCAGACCCGAACTCTTGTGGACCGACGTCTTCAATATTATGAGGTGGATACTCTCGGGTTTGATCTTGAGATGGAATCGCCCGTGGCCGATGGATCGTTGGTCTATGGCCTCGACTACTACCGTGATTCCGTGGATTCCACAGCGTCTCGGGATACCGGAACCGGATTTGTCTTTCAACCCTCAAACCGTCCTGTTGGTGACGATTCCACTTACGAACTCTTGGGCGTATACGCCCAATACATTCGTCCTGTTGGAGAATCATTTGAAATCACGGCAGGTCTCCGCTTCACGAACGCAAAAGCCGATATCGGTAAACTTTTCGACCCCGACCCGCTCGTCCTAACAGATATCTCCGCAGAGGATTCCTGGAATGACCTTTCCGCCTCGCTGCGTGCAACTTACAAAATCGACGAGCAGAAGATGCTGTATGGAGGCATCTCCCAAGCCTTCCGCTCCCCAAATCTCATTGATCTTTCGGGAAACCTCACCTCCGGCTCCGGAGTCGCCGCAGCGGGATCTCTCAACGTAGATCCAGAGAAATTCATCACCACAGAGCTCGGCTACCGCCAGGAAAATGAAACAAGCGGCTTTGCGCTTACGGTTTTCTACACGGACATTACGGATCTAATCACTGACATCCCTGTTCCCCCCGCCAAATCCATCGTCGGCAATTCCAGCGACGGGCACATCTATGGTGTAGAGTTGGAAGGTTTCTGGAAATTCGCTCCGCAGTGGACGCTCTCCGGTTTCGCATCATGGCAAGAATCCCAAATCAAACGCCTTGCCTCCGTTGGCGGCGCCACCGTCCAGGAACCTTTATCCCGGGTCATGCCTCTCAACGGCTCCATTGCCCTCCGCTGGGATCACCCCTCCGCTCCATTCTGGGTGGAAGGACGCGTTCTCGCTTCCGCCACCGCTGATCGTCTAGCTGCAAGCGACATCGCAGACCCTCAACGCTTCCCCTCGAATGGCACTCCAAGCTATGCTGTCACATCCATCCAGGCGGGTTGGGATCCCACCGAAAATGTCCAGATCACAGCCGCTGTTGAAAATATCTTTGATGCCGACTATCGCAACCACGGCTCCGGCCAGAACGAACCGGGCACCAATTTGATCCTCGGCGTGAAATATCTCTGGTGAGAATAAAAAAATCTCCCGGGTGGCAGGTGCCTATCTGCGCCTGTCTGCCATGAGGGCGGATTTCTGCTCGTCCTGCCCTCCTAGCCAAACCTAATCATCGTCCTTGAAGTTTCTCACCGCCACCCTCCAAAACCTCCTCGACCAAGATTACCGCATCCACGGCTCCGGTCAGAACAAAGCAGGCTGATTAATCCTACCTATGTTGAAAGACACTGAAATTTGCGCATTGAAAGCCCACCGCCCAGCCGCTCTAGTCCGTTCGTGAAATTGCATCTTCTTCCTATCATCCTGCTCGCTCCTCTCAGCCTCAACGCTGAGGAAAAAATCATCCCGGGCGCGACCGAAGACTCACCGTCTCATGCGCATTACTTCACGTGGATCAACAACACCAACGAAGGCCCGACCGCTGAGCAAACCAAAGTGAACCTCGCGTTCTTTCAGTGGTTGAAAGACCAATACGGAATGACTCTCGATATTTACGCCTTCGATGCAGGTGCAGTCGATGCACCGAGTTATTATGGTTCACCCGACACTCGGAAATTCAAAGGACAGTTCCCTGAAGGATTCGGTCCATTTGCGAAACAAGCCGAAGCGTTCGGTGGTCGCTTAGGTGTCTGGCTTGGTCCCGATGGATTTGGAAATACTCCGGAAGAAGAGAAAGCACGCATCGATTTCCTCGCGTCACTTGGCAAGGATTTCAATTTCCAACTCTTCAAAATGGATGCGGTTTGCGGACAACTCCGTGATGAAAAACAAGACTCGTTCATTCGCTTGATGACCGAAGTCCGCAAGCACACCCCGGATCTCATATTGCTCAATCATCGTTTGAATCTCGGCGAAGGCATAGAGCACGCCACGACCTTTCTCTGGGAAGGCGCGGAAACCTATATCGACGTACACATGGCCAACGGCACGACAGCACCACACAACCGCGCCGCTGCCCTTTCTCGCGGACTTCCTCCGGAGCTCAAACGCCTCGCAGAAGATCACGGTGTCTGCCTTTCTTCCTGCCTCGATTTCTGGGAAGAAGATCTCATTCTCCAAGGTTTCAATCGCTCAATGATTCTCGCCCCGCAGCTCTATGGCAGCCCGTGGTTCTTGCGTGATGATGAATACCCAAAGCTTGCCCGCATTTTCAACATCCACCGCAACTACCGCGACATCCTCACCAAAGGCATGATCCTTGATGAAGCGACTTACGGCAAAAACGCCGTTTCACGTGGCGATGATAAAACCCGCCTTATCACCCTGCGTAATCTAACATGGGAACCCATCACCTACAAAATCGCACTCGACTCCAGTATCGGCCTCAACAGCAAAGGTGCCCGCGAAGTTCGCTTGCTCCATCCCTACGAAGAAATTTTAGGTAAAGATCTAGCCGCCGATGGCACAGTCGAGGTCACGGTCTATCCTTTCCGCGCCGTGCTTGTGATCGCCTCCACTGAAAAAATCACCGAACCCTCCCTCGCTAAAGGCGCTTATCAAGTCGTCAGTGGTGATGGCCAACAAGGCACCGTGATCGATAAACTCAATCCCATCGCTCTCAAGCAACCTTGGCACCGCAAACTCGCCGATCTAACACCTTCAGAACTTCCAGCCAAATGGGAAGGTCTCTACGAAGCCACCATGTTTGCTGCCGACAACAACGCCCTCGAACTTCGTAGTTTGAAGCGTTCTGGCCCAACCAAAATTCCTGCTGTCGAAAAAGCCCGCCAAGCATTCATTGATCAGCCCCTCATGAAATCCCGCGCGGTTTCCGATCAATACATGTTCGATGGTGATCCATCCACGGTCTTCGATGTCATGGTTCGCAACAGCGACATACGAATCTCCACCGGTTGCTTGCGTATTGATTTCACTAAACCACAAAGCTTCGACCGCATCGCCATCCACACACAAGCCTTGGACAGCACGCTCATCGATAACGAAAACCGTGGTGCGGAATTCAGCAACGACCTCACCACATGGACCCCATTCGACGAGGCCATCGTGGACGGCAACACGCTAACCATTTATCCACCCGCCGGTGAATGGCGCTACTTCCGCATGCAACAAGCACCTGAGCGCGTCGCAGAAGTCGAGGCATGGAAAGGCAAGACCTTACTTCCCCGTGAAAACTGGACCGGTAACAATTTATTCGCCCACCCAAAAGCCGTGCCAGCGGTGAAAGCTTGGTCGGCCAAAGTGAAAATCGACGAGATCACCCCGACCTCTTACCTCTGCGTCGCAGTCGAAGGAAAACACGGTATCGAAGGTTGCTACGCCGCCCTAAAAGTTGGTGATCGCTTGATCGGCGCACCCGACCGCGCCGTTTCCTACCCTACAAATGCCTGGGAGTATCCCGTCCGCAAAAAGGATACGGGCTACACTTATTACTTCCCTCTCGATAAATCCATGGTCAACCAAGACATCGAAGTCGTGCTACTCGGTATGAAAGGCGGCGGCCAAGAACTCCAACCCACCGTCTGGCTAACCGCCCGCGAACTACCGTTCACCAAAGAGCGTGTGACGTTGAAGAAGTAAGCGAAACGTGGGGGGGGGGTTTTTTGGGCCCGGCCAAAATTTAATTTTTTTTTTTAGGTGTTT
>JANMGO010000096.1:0-21489 GCA_031374665.1 Akkermansiaceae bacterium
GCGGTGCAGGGCATGGTGGTGGTGGCGACGATCTTGGCCTCGCCGCGTTTGAACAGGGAGCAGAGGTTGATCTCCGCGTGCAGCATGAATTTTTGCCGACCCTCGCGGTCGATCCAAAAATCATCGGGGGCGTTAAAGCCCGGAGCTAGGCCATTGTAGGCGGTGGCGATGACGCGGTTGTCGTGGTCAAGAGCCGCAGCGCCAACCTTGCGGTAAGGATCCTCGGAACGAAGGCTGGCGACATGGGCAAGCGCCATGGCGTATTGAGGAATGCTGAGGCGGTTTTCTGACACGCAGGGAGTTTTGATTTTGGATGCGGAAACATCAAGGGAGAAACGATGGGATCACATTGATGGTAGAAATTGTCTGACCACGAATCCGACTTCGCCATAGCTACGACGGACAAGTTTTCATGAATCACACGAATGTATTCCTATCAATATATTCGAGAATTACGCATGCGCTTTTAACGCAGCATCTTGTTAGCTTCCTAATTTCTGCTCGTAGTCGGCATTCAATAATTCGAAAAGGTTCCCATCGGGGTCTCTCACCGTGACAACCCGTCCTCCCCACGGCTCATCTCTCACGCTTCCGTTGAACTTCACTCCTTGGGACGTCAGTTCCTGATGTAGTGCATCCACATCCGTGACATAGAGTTGAAGTCCGGTATGAGCACGAGAAAATGGCTTGGTCCACTCATACAGATGAATCCCGAAACCGCCGCAATCAAAGTGGGCATATCTTGAAAATGCGTCGGACCCTACAGCAACAATTGGAAGGTCGAGCAAGTCGCGATAAAAGATCAACGACGCTTCAAAATCAGATGCTGGGAATGCGATAAAGGCGGCTTTCTGAATCTTCATATTTATAGCTGACGTAAAGCATATCCGCCGCTAATAGCGACACCGGAAGGCTATATCAGGTTTGAGGTTTTAATCACGGAAAATCATCGAAACAGAACGGCTACTAGCGGTTAAATGGTGCGGCTTGTTGGGATTTCTCTTTGATTTTCTGCCATGATGCTGCGTTCATCTCTAGAAGTTTCTGCTGAAACTCTGCAGGTGAATTAGCGATGAAGCCTTTAGGTAGGAGAATTCCGTCCTTTGATTCCAGCTTAGGGAAATATCTCGGGTATTCAACTATTGTGTCGAAGACCTTGATATACGACACTAACCAATGAGGCGATTTCTTCGTCAATACCAACTCAACAAGTATTAGACCTTGACTCTTCTTTTCAATTAATCGTTCTAATTCACTTAAGCGCATCTCTGCGCCTTTTGCATCATGCCCAGAAGTTTCCATGGAAAATGGGGGGCCGAATATCATCATCTGTAAAAATGATCTACTCAATACAAACTGATACAGTGTGGCATCGTAAAGTAGAGATAAGCTCTTATCATCCAGTTTGGCCGTAGGTAGATCTACAAGCAACAATACACGTTCCTCGGGCTGTCCAAGTAAGATCTCTGCATCGGTAAACGGAATTATTGCCATCATTATGAATAGGATGGACTTAATAGTTTTCATATTTTTATGTCCCAACGTCTGATGTGCGCCCACCGGCGCGATTGAATGGATGTTGAAATGAAATTGAAAAGCTCATGTCGGTTGGTGCGCTACGACTTGTTCGGTCATTTTTTGAGTTCAACTTCAGGAGTCTTGATTATTCCTTCCCAATTAGTTGTCACTTGGCCTGAGCTATGCAATTCAGCGGCAAAGATACCGACAATATGAACCGGGAACGTGAAATTATGTCTATTATCTTTGGATTCGAACACTTCAAATTCACCTTCGTAAATTGCAGATCGATTAGCGAATATTCTACAATGCACTCGAAATTCCTTGCCCGGTTCGATGTCGACTGTGCTTAAAAAATTCCTTTTCCATATCCGTTGTGGGTTCTTGAATTGGATCAATCGATGATCTGCAGTGGTGACATTCACTGTCCATTGATATGCGCCCCACGAGTTCCAGCGCTCAGCAATCGCGATTGTCTTACTGGAATTATTCTTAATTACAAAATCCAAAGAGATAGACGAATTCTTCTCTTCAAATTTAGCGTTATCAATAGACGCCGAAAGCGATGTATCGTTGGTAACCTTGGGCAATGTGGCAACGACTGTGTCGTCACGAACCACGTCGGAATTCAGGGTGGAATTATTAGCGGACGACGAAGTCTTGGACTTGCATGAACTCGTTAGTAATCCGAAGAACGCAAGGGCCAATAAAATTAGCGTTTTCATAGTAGCAGAATTTTATTCACCGAACAGTTTATTCGTATGACCGCGAGATCGTATATCCAGCGAGCATCATTTCTAGATCTTATAGAAAAGTCCTTGATTTGAAAAGGATTTATTCTTCTAGCGTGTGTATGATGAGCAAGGGACAGGAATGGCCCTTCTCCTTGGTGTTAAGAATCTAAATCCCACTCTTCTATTCGTGTTATTCGTGAAATTTGACTCCGTTTCACTACGTCCAAGCAAAATGGCTTCGCATAATGTGATGCAGCAAATGCTGCTGGGGCGTTGTGGTTAAAATTTTCTGAGTACCCGAGCATTGCACACGTTCGCTATCGCGCTTATGAATCCTGCGTGACGGGAAATGCGCGAGGGGTAATGGCGGGGGTGTTGGCTTTTGGATTATGGGGAGTGCTGCCGATTTATTGGAAGGTTTTAGAGTCGGTTCCGGCGATGAGTATTGTGGCGCAGCGGACTTGCTGGACGTGCTTGATGTTGTGGCCGCTGTTGTGGTGGAGAAAGGTGGGGATTCATGCCGATCTGCGGACGCTTTCGTGGCACGTGGTTTCCGGGGTTCTGATTGGTGGAAACTGGCTGCTTTATGTTTGGGCGACGATCAATGATAGAATGATCGAGGGGGCGTTGGGTTATTACATCAATCCGTTTTTCAATATGCTGTTCGGGGCGTTGTGGTTTGGTGAGAGACAGAATCGGTTGCAGATGGTGGCGATTGTCACGGCGTTCGCGGGAGTGATGTTGCAGATTCCGGGGGTGGGGCATTTTCCGTGGGTGGCGCTGGCGTTGGGTTTGAGTTTCTCTTTGTATGGAGTTGTTAGAAAACGTTCTTCCCTCGGCGCGCTGGATGGCTTGACAGTGGAAACGAGTCTGCTGGTGCCGGTGGCGTTGGGTTGGTTGTTGTGGCAACATGCGAGCGTTGCTGATGCGTTCGGTGGAAACTGGCAGAACGGTCTGCTGCTTGCGGGCAGCGGAGTGGTGACGGCAATCCCACTGCTGGCTTTTGCTTTCGCGAGTCGGAACATCCGACTTAGCACGCTCGGAATGCTTCAATTCATCGGGCCGACCATGCAGTTTTTTATCGGTTGGAAAATCTATGGAGAACCGATGACGAATGTGCGCTTGATGTCGTTCGGGCTGATCTGGATCGCGATCGCGCTGTATGCGGCGAATGGGCTGAGGAAGACCCGAGATGAGGAAGTGCCGAGTGATCAGTGATCAGTGCGACATGAGCAAAATGAGTTTTTCAGTTTCACTTTTTATCGATTCGAGTAGTTTCCGAGCGTGATCGAATTTCTTCAAGACAGTGCGGTATGGTTGGTGACAGGGAGTTTGTTTGTCGTGGGGCTGGTGGGTTGTGTGGTGCCAATTTTGCCGGGTCACTTGTTCATTATTTTGGCGGCGGTGAGTTACCGCTGGATGGTGGGTCCGAGTGCGGGGTTGGCTTGGTGGAGTTTTGCGATTTTGGTTTTATTGATGGCGATTGCGCAGGTTTTTGAGTTCGTCAGTGGATCGCTAGGAACGCGGTGGTTCGGCGGGAGTAAATGGGGTGCGCTTGGAGCGCTGATCGGTGGCTTCGCGGGTTTGTTTTTTCTGCCGTTTGGATTGTTGCTCGGTCCGCTGATCGGGGCGTTTGGTTTTGAAAAGGCTTTTGCGAAAAAAGAAACTCGTGAATCTGCTGTATCCGGTGTGGGGAGTGTGGTCGGCACAGTGGCAGGGATCATCATCAAGGTGATCATCGGAGTGTTGATGATCGGCTGGTTCTTCTTGGATATTTGGGTGATCCGCTGAGCCTAATTTTCTAAAGCCTTGAAACTGGCCTCTATCACAATCTTGCCCTCAGGGTCGGCCTCAGCGTTTATCTGAACGCGAGTGATTCCGGGGTTAGCGGCGTCGTGGGGTTTAGGTGGTGGATCGGCGGGGTTGGCAATGGACTTGCTTGATTGCGGGGATGATAAGTCGAGCTGCATTTTGGCTTTATCTTGAGTGAGAATAAAGCCGGTATCGGTTTTAGTAGATGTAGCGGGGGTCAACAGGTTCCATGTAATTTGGTCTTTAGGATTTAATCCTGTTAGAGAATCGGTAATGGTGATCATGCGCTTATCCGCATCCATTTTAAAATGGCGAGTGGCAGTGGCATTTTTCGGAAGCCCAAGCACCGGGGCTAGGTTGACTAGGGTTTCGTTTTGCGGACTGCCTGTTGATGAAATGATTTCTGATTTCTTATCAATTTTGTGAAGCTGATCGTTGTAGGTGAGGGTGTTGTGGGAAAAGTTGTTGAGGCGGAAGACCGACCACCGTTCGCTGTCCTGAGTCATTTCGAAGAGGTTGATTCCAGTGGATTCGAGGCCGTGATAAGTCTGTGCTCCGAGATCGCTTGCCCAGCGTTTGCCTGCCCAATCGATGACAAAAGATCCGGCATCCATGTGACCGTGGCTGACTTGCGCTTGTCCGGCTTTGATGCCGAGGTAGAGATCATTGGCTTCGAAGCCTGTGCGATGGATGGCAATGGGGCTTAAGCCGGCTCCGACGAAATGGAGTGCTAGGGGTTGCTCTTTTGGATCGGTTTTTTCAGGAACCCAAAAAGCGGAGAGAGCGAGATAACGATCTTGGTTTTTAGCGTCGATTTGATCAAACGTAGGCGCGATGAAATCGCTGAGTGCTTTGCTCTGATTTTGTTTCGCCATCCAGGTCATGGCGGCATTGAACCCAAATTTGTTCGGATGATTATCACCGTAGCTGAATAACAGGTCACTTGTGCCATACACTTGGCGGATGAAGTAGCCGCTCTGGAGAAAACCGGGATGAGATAGGATTTTATCATAGGGAAGTTCAGCGGTGCGTAGCGCCTCGATGGTGAGGATGGTGTAGATGGTTCCGTAAGACCAATAACCACCTCCTTCAGAGTATGCGCCGTCGGCGGGATAACCTACGGCCAGGCCTTTGGGGATGGCTTTAGTTGCCGCAGCTAGAGCTTTGCTGGAAAGCTCGGGTTCGAGATCGCTGAGAGCGATGGCGGATAAAACCAAGCCACCCATGCAGACTTGGTTCCAGTTGTTATGCCAACCCATGATTTGTTTCTGCGCGAGGGTGGATTTGAGACCTTTTTCAAGCAGCGCGGTAGCGATGATTTTTTTATCGGCATCTGTTAGATCGTAAAACAGCCAGTCATAACCGATGGCGAGGGCGGTTTGCATTTCCGCAGTGTCGAGGTGATGGCCTGGGTTCCAATCTTTGAATTTTGAAATCGCGAGCATTTCGTCGCGGCCGCGATCTAGGTATTTTTTCTTACCAGTGACTTTCCATGCGGTGGAGAGATCGAGCACGCGTTCGATAGCATCACGGGAAACGGAAAGGATTCGGCGACCCTCGCGTTTGTAGTTGAGCAGCGGCTTCTCAAGGGTGAGATCGGCTCGGGCGATCGTTCCTGAAATGATTTTTTTAACCCGCGAATCGGACTCCATGCGTGCGGGTAGGTTTTTCCAATCGGCCTTTGTGACGAACAACCGTGGATGTTCGGGGGCTGCGTGAAGAGCTGTCGGTAGGATAAGCCAAACTATCGTTAAAGTAAGAAGATAGAAGCTTTTCATGATGGAGGATTGCGGGTAGAGAAAGGAAATGCGCTTATTTGTGGGAATGATTTCAGCTTCGTGCGGCTTATTAAACGCGGGAAGCTTGTTGGATTTTTCATACGGAATTTTGGAGTCCGAACGCGGCAATGCAAAGCGCGCGACGGAGCATTTTGAATCGGCCTATGCTGCGGATCCATTGGCGATGCCGTTGGTTAGGCGAATGGCGGAGATTAAGTTGGAATCGGGCGATAAGCTGGCTGCGCTAGGGTTTTATGAAAAGGTCATCGCGGCACGCCCTGAAGAAATTGGAGTGCGGATCGAATACGGCGATTTTCTCGAAACGATAGGCAGGGGAGATGGACTGGCAGATCGTAAACGCGAGGCTGCGTATCTCAAGGTGCTCGAATCGATGCCGGGTCAGTTTTTACCGATTGAGCGGCTGATTCGTTTTGCACGAGATAAGGGAGATGACAATAGAGCTCGTGAGTTATTGGAAACGCTCGCTATGGATTCTCAGGGAGCGGTGAACTATTACATCGCTACGACGAAAAGCCTCTACGACGGGAATGATGAGGAAGCGAAAAAGCGGGTAACGGATCGATTTCAAAAAGCGATGCAGGATCATCCGGATTGGGCGGGCATCGCGCGGGCGGCGAGTGATTATTTTCGTGAGGCAGGAAACCTGAAAGAAGCGATCCGTATGCTGGAACTGCATACCATGGCGGTTCCGTCATCGTTAGATTTGAGGATACGCAAAGGAATTTTGCATTTCGCTGCGGGAGAAAATGAGGCTGGTGTGAAAGCGTTAAAAGATGTCTTGGCGATCCATTCCCGAAAAGTTCTGGCTCATGAGTCGTTGGCAAAATTTTACCGGAAGAAAGAACAGATCGATGACGCCTTGTTTCATTCGGCTGAGGTATTGAAAATTCGTGGTGGTGCGTCTGAAGAGTTTGAGCAGCTCGCGGTTGAGTTGCTTGCTGCGGGAAAAAATCGTGATGCGCGGTTGTTGTTAGAAAAAGCGGTTTTCAATCATCCAGAGAACGCGCGCTTGATGACCCAGTTGGCGGTTGCGGCCGTGCGCGATCCAGAATTGAAGAGCTCGGCACTGCGGTTATTTCGCGAGGCAGAAAACATGATGAGCCATCCATCGCAGATAGATCCGAATTTCTTATTAGAATTTTCCCAAGAGCTAGTGGCACAAGGTCAGAATAAAGCGGCTGAGGAGAGATTGAAGAATGCGATCAAAGCCTTTCCTAAGACTGCAACCAAAGAAACCGCCGCCGCACTTCGCGCACTGGCAGGGATTTGGAACACAGAGGGTCGCAACGCAGATGCAGCAAGGGCATTGATTTCCCGCGCAGAAGCACTGGAGAAATGAGAAATTAATATTTTCCCCTCTTTTTGCTTGTCAGCACCCCGAATCGAAAACAAACATCCCGCCCCGCGAAAGCGCCTATGGGTAGGTGGTCGAGTGGTTAAAGGCGGCAGACTGTAAATCTGCTCACGCAAGTGTACGCTGGTTCGAATCCAGCCCTGCCCACCATCATTTTAAGAGAAAGCGTTCATCATCACGATGAGCGCTTTTTTGTTCTAGTAGGGCTGGGTTCGAACCACTGCCGAACCCGCAATCGCGGTGAGGTAAATGGTTTGAGCCGTAGCGAAGCGAAGTCGGGGGATTGCGAAGCAATCGCCAATCCAGCCCTGCCCCCCATTCTTCGCTTCCGTGCCGGAAGCTTCCGCCGTCGCTCTGCGAGCTATGGCGGACAAGAAGAATGGCTTTTTCTGGCAAATTAGACGGATCAGACGCATTGGGCAGATCAGACGGATTTTTTTGACTGGCGAAAGATGCATGGATCGCGTTCCGTAGTGTCCGAAATGCAAAAACCAAGTTTACCTCAATCAGACCGTCGTGAGTTTATGAAAGCTGGAGCTCTAGTTACTGCGGCGACCTTACTGCCAGGAATCGCCAGCGCACAGGATGAGGCGGGCAAAGAAATCAAAGTGGCTTTGATCGGTTGCGGTGGACGCGGAACGGGTGCGGCGAGTCAATCGCTTAACGTTCCTGGAACCAAGCTGGTTGCGATGGCGGATGCGTTTGAGGACAATTTGACCAAGGCGCACGATACTTTGCTTAAGCAATACAAAGAGCGTGTGGATGTCCCTGCGGAGCGTCGCTTTGTAGGTTTTGATGCTTACAAAAAAGCGATCGATGCAGCGGATCTGGTTTTGTTGTGTTCTTCTCCGGGTTTCCGTCCTGCGCATTTTGAGTATGCGGTGCAGCAAGGAAAACACGTTTTCATGGAGAAACCCATTGCGGTCGATGGCCCGGGGATTCGCAAGGTGATCGAAGCTGCGAAAGCGGCAGATCAGAAAAATCTCAAAGTGGTTTGCGGCCTTCAGCGCCATTATCAAAACACGTATTTGGAAACCTTGCAGCAGATCAAAGACGGACTGATCGGCGATATCGTTAACACACAGGTTTACTGGTCAGGCGGCGGTGTCTGGACACGTGAGCGCAAAGAGGGAATGACCGAGATGGAATATCAGATGCGCAACTGGTACTATTTCAACTGGATCTGCGGTGATCACATTTGCGAGCAGCACGTCCACAACATCGACGTGAGCAACTGGTTCATTGGCGAGCATCCAGTCAAAGCGGTCGGCATGGGTGGTCGTACCAAACGGGTGAGCAAGGACTGGGGCGAAATTTACGACCATCACTACGTCGAGTTCACCTACGCTAACGGCACCATCATGAACAGCCAGTGCAAGCAATGGAACGGCACATGGTCGAAAGTTTCAGAAACCATCACCGGCACCAAAGGCTCGGCCACAGCGGGTGTGATTAAAGATCTCACCGGAAAAATCATCTGGCGTTTCCGTGGCGAGAACAACAACCCGTATCAGACCGAGCACGAAGTTTTAGTGAAACACATCAACGAGAATAAGCCGATCAACAACGCTCACTACACCGCCGAAGCAACTCTAACAGCGATCATGGGACGTATGGCGTCCTATTCGGGTCAGGAAATCACATGGGAGCAGGCATTGAATTCCACTTTGGATACGATGCCAAAAGTCCTCGCATGGGACGCCGATCCAGGTCCGAAGATGGGTCCAGACGGACTCTATCCAGCGCCGATTCCGGGTGTTACTAAAGTATTTTAATTTTAAACCCCCAGCTGTTTTTTCAAAACAGTGTGGAGCAAGCGATACCGAATCTCATTCGGTATCGCTTTTTTTATTCCTCGGACGTGATTCGAAAAGTAGGGGTGTTACATCCGCTCTTGATGTTTTGCGTGCGGTCTAGCGAGGCTTGTTTTATAGATAATTGCAAAAAATTCACCTTCCAGCAGATAAAAGTTGCGAAGCTGGATAGACCAGATAGTTCAAGAATCACCACAAGCCTATGATCTATCGTCGCGATCTTATCCAACGTCTTGCCACCCTAGTTGCCATGGGTGCGCTCAGTATAAATCTGCAAGCTGCAGAAGAACAAAAATTCGATGTCGCATGGCTGCGAGCAGAAGCGAAGCGAATTTCCAGCGAACCTTATGTGGCTCCGCCAGCAAAGCTGCCTTCATGGATCGATGGCTTGGATTACGATGCTTATCAGTCGATTAAATTTCGTAAGGAAAAAGCACTATGGCATGGAAAAGATAGCAGTCTGGAAGTGCGACTGTTCCATCTCGGCTTATTTTTCCGTCATCCAGTCAGTATTCATGAGGTGGACAATGGCAAAGTGACCACGATTTCGTATTCGAAAGATCTGTTCACCTATGGAGAGAAACTCAAAGTTCCGTCGAAAGTCGATAACCTTGGGTTCGCGGGTTTCCGCGTGGGTGTGTCACCGGATAAGAATGCCGATATGTTTGCGTTTTTGGGTGCGAGTTACTTTCGCGCGGTGGGTGAAACCAAGCAATACGGCCTCTCTGCGCGCGGGCTCGCGGTTGATACGGCTCTGCCACGTGCTGAGGAATTTCCGGACTTCCGTCAGTTTTGGTTAGAAAAGCCAGCAGCAGATTTCAAGACATTGCGCGTCCACGCATTGTTAGATAGTCCGTCTGTGTCGGGTGCTTACACGTTTGAGATCACTCCGGGCGAGGTGACAAAAATGGAAGTCGATGCGATGATCTATCCTCGGAAAAAAATTGAGCGTATCGGGATCGGTCCACTGACTTCGATGTTTCAATGCGGTGAAAACGATCGACGGGTCGCAGATGATTGGCGTCCGGAAATCCATGATTCCGATGGATTATCGATGTGGAACGGCAGCGGTGAGTGGATTTGGCGTCCGCTGGTGAATCCTACCACTTTGCAGTTCAACTCGTTCCTCGACGAAAATCCAAAAGGTTTCGGACTCATGCAGCGCGACCAAAATTTCGATCATTACTTGGATGACGGCGCGATGTATCACAAGCGTCCTTCGCTCTGGGTTGAGCCGCTCGATGGATGGGGCAAGGGCCAGATTCAGTTGGTCGAGATTCCGAGTCCGGATGAGACATTCGACAACGTCGTCGCTTTCTGGAATCCAGAAGAAACTTTCGCACCCGGTCAGGAGCAACATTTCCGCTATCGCTTGCACTGGGGCGCTAAGCCACCTTTCGTGACTCCAATGGCACATGTCGTGGCAACCCGAGTTGGTGCCGGCGGCGTTCCCGGTGAAAAGAATCGCAGCACGGCTCGCAAGTTCGTTCTCGATTTCAAAGGGGGTCGGTTTGAAGATTTACCATGGGAAACCAAGGTTGAGGCGATCATTACCACCTCGCGTGGAGAAATTCTTCACCCAGCCGCGCGTCCCGTAGTTGGCGGCGATACATGGCGCTGCAACTTCGACCTCAAAGTGGATGGTAAAGAGCCAGTGAATCTCCGCCTGTTTCTAAAAGACACAAAAGGGGCGCTTACCGAGACCTGGATTTACCAATACACACCGTAGTCTTCCCCTAAAAATCAACGCTGGTTTCCGTAGTGTTGCGCGAGGCCTTGAGCGAGGGCGTTGGCGTATTCTTGAAAAATCGAAGGAACGAACTTTCCATCGACTTCGCGGAGGCCGAGATAATCGCCGGCTTGGATGCGGTTGTAGTCGGGCACCGAGTTCATGACGTAAGGTTCCATGAAAATAACGGGACAGTCATAAAGTCGGTTCGCCAGAAGGTTACGTGCATAGAGGTAAGGACTTGAGGGAATGGCCCTAAAATTTCCGCCTCCAGGACGGTAAATGAACGGAGGTAGCCCGGAGATTTTGGCAAACGTTTCGGCGACGCTTCGGCCGACGATGAGTTCTTCCTCGTGAGTGCGCTGCAGGAGTTTTTTGAGCATGTCGAATCGCTGGTCGGCGAGCCGGATTTCATCGGGCGTGTAAGCGCCATTGAGTAGGACGTGGAAGTGGTTATTGGGTACAAGTGTCGGAGTGGTAGGATCGCCCCAAGCATCGGCATTGAAATGCAGGCAGAGAACGAGATCGGGTTTGAGGGTATCGTTGACCAGATCCGCGCGGGCCCGGATTTCCGCGGTGCGGTAGAAGAGTATTTCGGTGAAACGTTGCACGGAAAGGGGATCGTTCAGGGTGTCATCATTTTCGGCAAGCTCGGTGAGATTTTCCGGACGGAGCGGGGTGACGGGGTCTGAATTTTTTCGAACGAGCGAGACTTTGGCGCCCATTTCTTCGAGCTGGGGTTTGAGGATTTTGGCAACGTGGAGGGTCATATCACCTTCGGTGACTGGTTTTGTATCGCCGATCTGGAACCAGCGACCCTCGATTTTCGCCCATTCGCCGCCGATGTGGCCGGGGTCGATGGCGATGTGTAGATTGGCGAGGGGTTTTCCGGCGGATCTGATTGGGAGGCTTGCGGTGGACTTCCAGTGGCGGGGAGTGGGAAGAGTGTTATTGGGTTGGGCGAAGTGGAGGATGAAAGGGGGCTCGCTCAGATCGCTGGAGGTGAGGATTTCCGCCGACTCGTCTTGGATGATGATGAATTCCTGCCAAGTGGTGTCGGTGGTGAAAATGTCGTTCAGGAGGATTTCGAAGTCAGAACGGGTGATCGTATGTTGAAATTCGTCGAGCTCGGTCCAATCGGGGAGTTCTCCAAGAATGGAGAGAGCGGAGGGAAGTTTTTTCTCAACTGGTGGCGCGACGATCGGCTGCGGCGGCTTGCGCAGGATGAGGAAAAGCGTGAGCGCAGCAAGGAAGAGCGTGGCGATAATGGAGGCTGGGTTGCGCATACGAGAGAGGTAAACTTTAAACGATAAATTTTAAACTCCAATTGAAGAGGCAAACGGAACTCTTTTCATCCATTTCGCCCCGAGGATACGGAAGATATGGTTGCCAACTTGCGGCGTAGAGATTTGACTTCCCGCCCATCCAACTTTTCTACCTGTGAAATCCCACGAAATTTTTACCACGATTGATCCTGCCGTTGTTGCTGAAATGCTCGACTGGTTCCGCGCGAATGACAAAGAAGTCTACAAAACCGTGATCTCGACGCTGGCATCGGATCGCAAGTTGCGCCCGGTTTTTGTGCAGAAAAAATCGCTTCAGGAGCAATACGCATGGGTTCAGAAAACGCTGCAACTCCGCGCGTGCGATGGAATCGGCGAGCAGTTGATGCAGGCTTACTTGATGGCTGCGCAGCAGAAAATGCTCGGAATGTTTTGCGATGGTTTAGGTATCGAACACGACGGTAAAGGATCGGTCTCCGGGGCCTTGCCTAAAGAGTTAGATAAAGCGAAGTTGGATGACACCGTGGACAAATTGGTCGATGTGTTTGATCCGAAAATTTTCACCCTGTATCTGCTGTGCTTCAACATGCAAGTGGCAGGTGGTTATGCGGCGTTGACTGAAAAATTAGCGACCGATGATCGTTTGAAATTGGCGTAAACGTCATTTAGAAATGCCAAAAGTTTACCTAAAGACCTACGGGTGCCAGATGAACGAGCGCGACACCGAGCAGGTGGCGCGAATGTTCACGGAGGGTGGCTACACGTTGACGCCGACCGAGAATGATGCGGATGCAATTTTGATCAACACCTGTTCGGTGCGTGATCAAGCGGAGCAGAAGGCGTTGGGCAAAATGGGCAAAATGGGTGCGCAGCGGCAGAAGCGCGGACATGTGGTTTATGGTTTTATGGGTTGCATGGCGCAGTCGCGCGGGCAGGAGCTTTTCGACCGTATTCCGCATCTCGATGTGGTGGTGGGCACGCAGAAATATCACAAGGTATTTGAGTATGTGGATGGGATTTTGAAACAGCGTTTAGAAGCACGGATGGATAATCCTGCGCTTTCCCTGAGCGGGACGTCCGTCTGTGATATCGCAGAGGAAATCGATTCCCAAAACACCATCCGCGATCACATGCCGAAGGCGCGTAATGCATCGGCATTTGTTTCCATCATGCAGGGCTGCAACATGCGCTGCTCGTTCTGCATCGTTCCAGATACGCGGGGAAAAGAACGGGGTCGGCCAATTTCTGATATCGTTAAAGAAGTTGAGTTTCTCGCGCGTCAGGGAGTGAAAGAAGTCACTTTACTCGGACAGATCGTGAATCTCTACGGTCGGACGGAGTTTCCGAAAGTAGACGGGAAGTCGCCGTTTGTGCAGTTATTAGAAGCTGTGCATGAAATCGATGGCATTGAGCGGATTCGTTTTATCTCGCCGCACCCGATTGGATACCGCGATGATCTGGTGGCGGCGTTTACGTATTTGCCAAAACTGATGTCGCATATCCATTTCCCGATGCAGAGCGGATCGGATCGGATTTTGAAAGCGATGCGACGTCCTTACAAAAGCGAAAAGTTCATCGAGATCTGCGAGAAGATGAAAGCCGCAAGGCCGGATCTGGCGATCACGACGGATATCATCGTGGGTTTCCCCGGTGAGACCGAAGAAGATTTTCAAGCGACGATTCAAACCGTCGAGCGACTCGAATTTGATAACGCTTTCGTGTTCCGTTACTCGAAGCGCAAAGACACTCCGGCAGCGGAAATGGAAGATCAAATTCCAGAAACCGTGAAAGAAGAACGCAATCAGCGTTTGTTAGAAGTGGTGGATCGTTTAGCGAAAGAAAAACACGCAGCCATCGTCGGCACCGTGCAAAGCGTGCTCTGCGAAGGTCCATCGAAACATAATTCCAGCACGTTGTCGGGCAGGACGCCTCAAAATAAAATCGTTATCTTTGAGGGCAATGTGGAGCGCTTAACTGGGGAGATCTTGGATATCGAGATCAAGGATTCGACCGGGTTTACGACTTATGGCGTGCCGGTGATTCGTTAGGTTTAAAAGTACCGGGGACAGGACTCGAACCTGCACAGATGAATCCACCTGATCCTAAGTCAGGCGCGTCTACCAATTCCGCCACCCCGGCAACGCAGGGAAATTGGAGGATTTTTTTAGAGCCTGCAAGCGCGGATATTTTGGGGATGTCTACAACTGCCAGAAATTAAACGGAGAAGACGGAGGATTCTGAGAAAACGGAGGATTCTAATTTTAACATTACTCCGTTCCCTCCTTTATCTCAGCTAACTCCGTTTAAAATCTTCTACCCCAAAGCCAGCCGATGCAGCACCTGTGGTGTCGGCTCTTTCGATTTTTCGAATTCAATGACATGGAAACTAGCGCCTAGGTGGGCAGGGTGGGTGAGGGAGCGGAATTGGGCGATGGTTTTGGGATCGTTCATTTCTCCGCTCTGGATCATTTCTGCTGCTAGGTGGGTGAGGTAGCTGCCTTGGGAGGAAAAATGGGTGGGATGCCAGCCGAGGGTTTCGGCCTCGCGGGTGAGATCGGTGAAATCGACGTGTGCAGTGATGTCGCGTTTCCCGGGGTCGGCGAGTGGATCTTCTGCGGCTTGGTGTTTGGAAAAGGTGCGCAGGGTGCCGCGTGCGCGATCGGTGTCGTAGTATTCCGGAGCAGCAAAACCATAATCGATGAAAAGCAGTAAACCATCGCTGATGCTGTTAGAAATCTGAGAGAGAAACGCGAGGTAGTTGGTGCGGATTTCGGTTTGATAATCATCGGGAAACGCATCGCCGAGTGCGGAGGTTTTTTTTTCGAGAGTAGAAGCGGGATCGATGCTTCGTGTGATGAGTTCCCATGTGTTTGAGACGAAAAGCTCGCGCCATTGGTTCTCATGGCGGCGGATGAGGTGGAACGGGAGAGCGTCGAGAATTTCGTTTCCAAAAGCGATGCCGGGTAGGGGATTTTCGGAGAGAGTTTGGAAATCGGTGGCGAGATGAAGTTTTACTGCGAGGGGAGAGAGGCGTTGTTGTTGGGCGTCTCTGAGTAAAGGCAATGGCTCGACGGTAGCGTATTCGAGAGCTCGCCATGCTTCTGGAGATATGGCAGCGATGGTTTGTAAGATATCTGCGGCGAGTTTGCCATCGTGGGCACCGATTTCGAGGATGCGCCACGCAGCGGGTTTTTCCTGATCCTGCCACCAGCGGATGAAGCGACGGGCGAGTAATTGCCCGAAAAGTGGGCCGACGCTGACGCTGGTGTAGAAGTCCCCGTCGCGCCCGACCTGGTTGGAGTTGCTGGCGTAATAGCCGTATTCAGGATCGTAGAGAGCGAGATTGAGGAAATCGGGAAATGATATGAAACCTCGTTTCGCTAGTTCGGTATCGATTATTTCCCGGATGGAGGGACAGGAAGAGGTTGCGGGTAGCGCAGGATTCGGGTAATCCAAAGAACACGCGTCTGCGATATGCGGCGTAGTTGGATGGTTTTCAGACATGGCGAAATACAAGCAAAGCACCGAGAGAAAGAGCGGCAAGCGTCGTTTCTACAAGCGCAAAACATTTTGGTTTGTGCTGTTCATGTTTTTTGCGAGTGCGAGTTTGGTGGCCTATCTCTACGCCGAGCAGTACACGAGACCGTATCGGGAGCGGGCGCTGACTTATGATTTAGAAAAAATCAATAAGCTTGAGATTCCGAGTAGGATTTTAGACCGCAATGGTCAGGAGATTGGTCGAATTTTCGTGCAAAATCGCAGTGTGATGTCGATCGATGACGTTCCAGATCTTTTCCTGAATGCCTTAAAAGCGGGTGAAGACTCAAGGTTCGAGACCCACAACGGAGTGGATCACATCGGGATTGTCCGGGCTTTGAAGCTGAACTGGCAGGCTGGGACGACCACGCAGGGCGCCAGTACAATCACACAGCAGTTGGCGAGAAATGCCTATCCTCTGAAACAAGATGCGTTGGCGAAGGGCGAGGGCGGAATTCAGCGGAAAATGGTCGAAGCATTTTTGGCGATGCGAATTGAGGAGCGATACTCGAAGCGAGAGATTTTGGAATTCTATCTGAACCGCATCTATTTCGGCAGCGGATTTTATGGGCTGAGGTCGGCATCTCTCGGTTATTTCGGCAAAGAGCCAGTTGATCTCAATTTGGTAGAATGTGCGACGATTGTTGGGTTGATTAAAAATCCGACGAATAATTCTCCGCTGAATAATTTAGAGGCGAGTAAGGTCGCGAGAAACATGGTGCTCAAACGGATGAGAGAGGAACACATGCTGAGTCGTTCCGAGTATGCGCAAGCACAGCTTGAGTTGCTTGACCTTAATCCTAAGCCCTTGCAACGCGGAACATCGCATCTGTATGAGCGCATCGCGGATGCGGTTGGCGCTTCGCTCGGGCGGGATGCTCTTTCCGCAGGTGGTTTTACGATTCACACAACCATTCTCGCAGAGGCTCAGAATGCGGCTGAGAAATCCTTACGTGATTCGTTAAACCAAGCTGAGAAACACGCAGATTACACAGCTCAAAAACGAAGCGATTATAAAAAGAATCAAAGCGATGTTGCCCCAGAGTATCTGCAAGGCGCGGTGTTCATGATGGATCATGAAACAGGAGAAGTTTTGGTTCATGTCGGCGGCAGGGATTACGCGCAAGTGCCATATGATTTCATCGAACAAGGACAGCGTCCGCTTGGAACCGCGTTTTATCCATTCATGTATGCGGTTGGTTTGGCGGGTAAACATACGCCGGTTTCGATTCTTGAGGATGAGCCGATGGATAACCGTGCGGTGATGGTCAGTGGACGCGAGGGAATTTTGGGCGAGTGGGGAATGGAGGTCAGCTCACCTGTTTACGAAGGCAAGATCACGTTGCGGAAGGCTTTTGAGAATTCCAAGGTAGCGGCAACCGTGCGCTTGGGATCAGAGATCGGGATCGAACGCATCATTGATGCAGGAAAAGTATTTGGTTTTCCCATGCAGGACACAGAAGTCTTACCGCGAGTGACGGTGGGTTGGGAGCCGGCTTCGTTGAAACAGGCAGTGACCGCAATCTCGACATTTCCACTTGGAGGTAAAAAAGGACCGTCAAAATTTACTTATGTTTCACGCATTGAAAATTCGAATGGAGTGGTGGTTTACAGAAAAACCCCACCAGTGAATCCATCGAGTCGCCTCCTAGATGAACGGGTGGCGTGGCAAGTTCATAACATGATGGTGGCTGGTATGGAAAAAGGTAGCGCGAGAGGTTTAAAGGATCAACTTGTCACCAAGCCATTTCACGGAGCAGGCAAGGGCGGAACCACACATGACTTTTCTGATACTTGGTTTTTGGGCTATAACGGCCGATTCAGCTGCGGAGTTTGGACAGGATTTTTGCAAGGTAACAGCAAGCCAATTTATCCCGGTGCATTCAGTCGCGATTTGGCAATGCCAGTATGGTCAGCGGCGATGAATGCAATCCCTGCGACGCTTTCGACTGGATCGATCCATCGTCCGAGCGGTTTGGTTGAAGTGAAAATCTGTGCGCTTTCAGGACAGCGCGTAACTGAGTATTGCCAAGAACTCAAAGAAGATTTGGCGACTGGTAAAGCGAAGTCGATGAGCACTGAAACGATCGAGTATATGAAAGATGGCACCCAAGGCCTGCCGTTTTGCACAACCCATTCCGGAGTTCATTCAGCGGAGGTCGATCCAGCCAACGCGCTTAGCAGTCTTCCCGCACTGAACACGATGCCGATCCGTCCCGTGCAATCGGTATTGGTCGGAGTGGATCCTTTTCACACTGAATTACCCGGCGAAGTCGCAACTAACTCCGGTAGCGGTCTAATGAATCGTTCCACGAATGTTCTCGATAGTTTGGATCTAGGAGAGATCGAGGAAACGATTCGTTTACGTAAGCCCCCGCGCTTGGAGATTTTTCCAGACTAGTAGATTAATTCTTTTTTGCTGGTGCAGTCTGCGGCTTGACTTGGCCGGCTTTACCGAGAGGAAAGCGGAGCACAATATTTTCATCGAGGAGACGATTGCCTTCGGTAGAAACTTCTAGCGCGCGATAAATGACAATGCCGAATTCGCCTTTATCGAATTTACCGACTGCGAAGTTTTGTTTAGTTAGTCCCAGAAGACTTTTTTCTTGGAAACGCCATTCTTTTCCTGACCACGCACCAAGGATGTGTTTTTCGTCAGTTTTGATATCCTCTAAGCGTTCCATAACTCCACTGGGAGAACGGAAGGTGTCCTTGGTTGAATCGTAACGCAGTGTGGAAATAACACCGGCACTGCCAGTAGCAGTCAGAGTCCATGTGTCGCCCAAGGTTTTGCGTAAAACGAGGAGGACTTCTTCTTTGGACTTAAACTCACGTTTTCCCCAGAGGGCAATGTAATCATCATATTCTTCCTTTGTCAGTCCGAGATTTTCATGGAAAGGAAGCGGGACTCCGGGTTTTGCAGTGACTGAGTATTCCTTAAACCATTCTGGATTTTTGCGAGCCGCGATTTCTACCTTGGCAATGAATTTATCAATATCCTTAGGTGGAGCAACCATGCCAATGCTGGCTTTCACAGGAATCTCTTCTTCGAACAAGCCTTTGAAAATTTCGGGAACTTCCGCGGAGAGAGAGGCTGTGAGAAGGATTAGCAGGGAAAAAATTTTCATAAAGCGGCGGTAGCCTGTGTTGAGCGTTCAAAGAACTCAAGCGGTAATCCTTATGACGCTGGAATGAAAATTTTTCGCTTCATTGGAAAAAGGGGTTGCGTAAATTGCGACTTTGACCCTAGTTTCCCCGCCCGCAGGAAAGCCTCGGAATGCGCGGTTAGCTCAGTGGTAGAGCACCTCCCTGACACGGAGGGGGTCACTGGTTCGAACCCAGTATCGCGCACCACTTTCCCGAGAAAAAAGCCTGAAATAAGCAGGTAGAATAAAGTCTTTGTTTTACGGGGTAAGGGACAGATTTTACTCGATTTAGCACAAAGGGTTTAGCACACTCTGGCATGGCAAAGAAAATCCCACGCGTTGGCCGTCCACCCGCATCCGCCGTTGCACCCGGCATTTTCCAGCGGGGAAAAACCTACTGGCTGAGATATTCAGCCAGCGGGGAGCAGATCCGGGTGAGTCTGGAAACGGAAGACCCGACAGAGGCAATCAAGCGGGCAGACGAGCGTCGGGGGAGGAAAATCACAGGCAAGAAAACCGGTCGGGTTGTGGGAGGAAAAACCCCAATTGATCGGGCGCTTGATAAATACAAGGCAGCCCGGTTGGGTGTGGTCGGTGGCTTTGGGGGGAGGGCGGAGGATACCGCCCGCCTAGCCGTAACCCACTTTTCCAAGTCCATGGGGGTTCAACATCCCGAGGAAATAACCTCGGAGAACTTGGCGACATACTACGCGAAAACCCGAGAGGAAAAAAGCGAGGCCACAGCACAAACCTACGTTGCCCGCGTCGGCACGTTCGCAAGGTGGAACGGCCTGCGTGTCACCTCGCCCAAATTCTCTGAGGAAACACCATCGCGGGAAGTGGTGATCGCCAAAGGTAAAGTGAATGAACTACTCGAAACGTCGAAGAGCAACGTTGAGTTAAAATTCATCCTGCTTTGCGGTTTCAGGGCGGGGATGAGGCGAGCTGAAATATCGATGGCAAGGCCAGCATGGTTCGACCTCGAAAACGGGAAAATCCGGATACCGGCCAAAGACCCAGTTTCGGGTTTTGTGCCTAAGTCCCAACGATCACGGATCATCCCGCTGGTTCCAGAGTTCGTGACATTCATTCGAGAGAATTTTCCCGATTGGAAAAATCAGAAATGGTGCCTTCGTCCCGAGAAAGAAATGGGTAAATGGCGTTACCGTTTTGATTTCCGAAAAATGTTCGACCAGTTCGCCAAGAAAAATTGTCCGACCATGACAGCCCATGTGATGAGGCATTCTTATGCCTCGCACCTGGCAAACTACGGGGTAGGGATTGCTCAGCTTGCCAGTTGGGTTGGTGACCGGATTGCCACCTTGGAGCGGCACTACCTGCATTTGCAGGCTGACGCATCCAAGGCAGAGGCGGCGTTCGAGACACCGGGGCAACGCGAGGCGCAGGAAAAAGCGGCGAAGGCAGCAAAGAAGAAAAAGAAAGCCGATGCGGAGGAAATCAAAAAGATCGAAGCCGTCGGCATGGACATGATGGAGTGGTTCAAAGCGTCCGGTTTTTCTGGCACGAAGTTGCTGGAAGTTCAGAGAGCCGAGGGTGAATGAGCCTTGCGGCCTTCCCGCTCTTCGGCGGTTTTTGCATCGTGGCAAAGTCCACAGAGGGCTTGGAACCCATCGGCTTACCGCCACATTATTAATTAGCTTGTCGGCATGCTATTATCTAATAACAGAATCATTCAACATGAAGGATATGACGAAATGGATTCGTTCACAGGTGGTGAAGGGACAACCTTTGAACCTGCATGCTGTAGCGCGTGAGCGACCTGACCTCTTAGAGAAGGCGTTTAGTGGGCCATCGCCTCGCGGTTGGCGCAGAAGTTTGATCGATGCTGGGGTGAAACCTTACAAAATCGTTCATCAACATGAAGACCATGTTCAATGCAAAATTTGTGGGTCATCATCATCCGTTCTAGGTTCCCATCTCAAACTATGTCACGGCACGACGGGGGAGGAATACAAAGAGGAATTCGGGACAGATTGTGAGGTTTCCTCAGAGTCATTCCGTGCGACTAAATTTAGTGCCAAGCCGATAGCTGGTATCTCCCACTGGGAGCGCATTTGGAGTCGGTATTACGTGATCGATTGGATTATCAGACTTCACGAGGAAGGATATGACCTGAATTTCTACAGTGTATGCAATGTCGGCAAATCACTCGCGCATGCAGGATGGCATCAATTTGGATCATGGGATGATGCATTGCGTGCTGCGGGTTTTGATCCGGACAAAGAACGAGCCATTCCCAAATTTGAACAATGGACGAGAAACCTGGTAATCAAAAAACTGCGCGAGTTCGCGGTTGCAAAAAAGAAGAACCCCGGACTCTTGATGTCCAATGACCTGAGAATGGCACTGGGGCGTTTTTTTGGAACACCAAAAGCAGCCTGCAAGGCCGCTGAATTGAAATACGACGACATCCATTACCGTTCGATATTTTCAAGCGGCCAGATCAACAAGGTGGTGACGGCAATCCGAAAACTAGAAAACCTCAAAGGACTCAAGCGCCAACAGAAATTGAGGGAAATCTATCATAAAGACGACGTGAATAAGCGTATTATCCAACACCACTATTCATCGCTGCAACAACTCGCCGATCAGGAGGGTATTGATTTACTAGTTGTGGCGGTGGAAGCCTACCGCGATGAAGCGGACGTGCATCATGATTTGGATCTGCTGGAAAAGAGGGGGAAAACCATCCGATTCGACACACTTAGGAATGGCCATAAGCGACTTTACAACGTCATCATG
>JANMGO010000106.1:0-13820 GCA_031374665.1 Akkermansiaceae bacterium
CAAGCCGGAGACACTAGCAGAGCTGACGATGGAAGTCGCATCTGCGGCGCGTGCGGAAATACCTTCATTGCGGAGGATGAGGATGGATTTACCAGCGGATAAGTTAGACCAAGTTTCTTTGGTGAGACCTGTTTGCTGGGCGGCGGCTGGTTGTGAGAGGAGCCCGGCAGCGAGCAGCGCAGGGAGGGCGAAAAAGTTGCGGAGTGTCATAAGGATAAAGTTGGAATGAAGCGAAGAATATCAAGGAGCGGCTGTTCCCATGTCAGGATGTGGCTCCCTCCCCTAAACCGAAGAATTACAATAAGGGAGGTGAAAAAATGAAAAACTTGCAGTCACTAAAAATGATACTCGTTAAATATGGTCAAACTAAATCGCAGATTTGATCCTTTTTAGTTAGGATTAGGGGTAAAAGATTAACCAGCCCTTATTTTTTGTCTTGGAATTTGAGTTCAAAAAGCATTCCGGTAAAACGCTATTTCAGCCGAAGAACAGCCAAAGCTGCCCACACTTCAGGTATCTGGATGGATTCTTGTTCATAGTTAGACGGCATACCGTATTCTAACAAGTTTTCCAAATGATGTTTTAACGATACTGGTAATACTTTTTCTAGTAACCGATTGATCATAATGATTTCAAATTCAACGAGAGCTCGTCTTTTGGACTCAAATCGACTCGGGATATTTAACGGTAAAATATCTCTTCGGGATTTCTCACGCAAATCACGCAAGATGTCCACTCCGGCAGGATCCTTGTCGCCGAAATGATAGTAGGATAGATTCGATGGTAGCATTTCTATCATGCGCCTCACCGCAGCTCCCGCATAGCTGGTTAGGATGAGAATCACGCCCTGATTAGTGGTTACAAGTTCGTGGAAAGTGTCCTCGTTTTCAACAGTCAGACAAACCGAAGCATTGGTCGTGATTGATGATTCAGATGTTAGGTTTGTCTCAGCCAATGTGACGGAACCAGGAAACATTGAAAAATCAGTTTCCTTATCGTCGATACGCAGAATCAAGGAGCCGTGAAATGTAACGAACCGAGGCTTACGCAAAATTCCAAATTCATCTAAAACATCGCTACCCGTAATCGCGGCGAGTCCGATCCGTAGTCGAGGTTCAAGCCGCTGGAGTATTTTAGAATCCCCACAAATGGCAGTGCTGGCGTAACGGATCAATGTTGGACCTTGCCAATTTAATATACCGACAAGTGTGTTTACTAAGGTGTGGTTTCCGGCTGAATCATCGCGTCGAAACGGCTGAACATTCCCACCATTAATCGCTGATTCAGAAAGTCGATGAAACCAGTCATACCACGCTTGTTGCCAATGATCTGGGACGGGATATTTCGCCATTTCCTGAAAGTAGTTGGAGAGTTCGCTTCTCTGTTCCGTTGGTGACGCTTTGCCAATTTGCTGAAAGAGCCATTGCTCACCTCCATCTAGAAAAAGTCGCAATCGTTCAGGATGACCTGTGCGAATATGGCGATCAATTCGCAGGAGGCCGTTTGATGTCAACTCTGCCTGAATTAACTCACGCTCAGCGATTTCTCGTTCATCACCATCTGCCTGATCAATGCAACGAAGAAACTTTTCGTAGTCGATCGTGTAATCACGATTAGCCGCTTTGCGACCAAACGCCGATTCCTCATAATTGCGAGCCAAGGCTTGGAGAATACTTTGCATAAATGCTTCAGTCTTCACTTATTGGCGACTCACGTTCTTCAATCCATTTACGACCTTCTGGAGAATCCCGGAAAAGCACTACCGGCACATTACGGATGCCAACCCTACTACCGACACGTTCTTCTTTGCGTGAAATGACAATGAGTTCATCACACTGTCTGAAGGCGTAGGGAATATTGCCACTAGACATAGAGAACATACCTTGCAGATCAAGTTCGCTCATTGCCTGAATACAATTCTGAATGCGTTCGCCAGAGAGCTTCGAAAAGGCTTCGTCAATAGGAACCAACGCAAGAGAGGCTTCTTTGCGGCGTCTCTCATGGCGATTGTACGCGTGCAAATAACTTGCGAGGATAGCGATAAAATAAGGACTCTGGTTTTCTCCACCACTCATTTTGCCGCTCTGCTTATCCACACTGACAGGCTTTGCATCAGGATCGCGAATATCTACCACTTCAAGGTCATAATCAAAATACTGACGATAGTCCAAAAATCTAGCCGCTTCTGGACTGTTAGAGTTTTTCACCAGAAGACTGAGAAATCCCTGTAACGCATCCTTCATCTCGCCACTCATGCTATCAAAGAAAAGACTGTCTTCGTGATGAACCGCATTAAGATCAATGAGTTCACGATAGATTCTGAAATCCGGGTTATTCTTCTTCTCAATTTTGTAGCGGTCGTTGCCAATAGGCCGCTTCAACTGCTGATTGAGTAGCGAAATAATATTTTCCACATTTTTAAGTGCTTGCTGCATACGTGAAAGCACCTGAGTACGAAATAGCACCTCCCATCTTTTGCGCTCCGTACCAGACTTCCGCTCGTATTCGGGAATATTTGCTCCTTCTATGACTTCGAGACGCTTTAGATAAGCGGATGCACCTGCGGCTTCCTCCGGCAAGTCATCAAACTTAGGATGGAAAACTCGTTTGAAATCCACCATCGCGGCTTTGAGATCCCCTGCTATGCGTATAGCATCTAGCTCCGCTTTGGATTTGACTTTTTCGAACTCCTTCGCACAAACATCCAGCAGAGGAGTGTAAGTTTCTGCCTCTTTTTTCCATGATTGGTAGCGTTCAAGGTGTTTGGAAATATCGATGCGTAACTTGATACGTGAAAAGTCATCTTCACGGCGACCGGCTTGCTCGCTCAAATCCTTGAGTTGTTGCTCAGCTTGATTAATCTCACGCTGACCACCCTTGCGGAGAATGGTGTTTTTTTCTTGTTCCCAACTGGCGGCATGAAGTTTGAGATCCTCAATTTGATCCTGAAGCGAAGTAAATTCATCTGTCGCAATGGCATTATAGTCCGCCATAAGCTTTTCATGTTCCTTCTGCTTGCGAGGGAGCTCCTCAATACGGACGAGATCTTGAGTTAGATTCTGATGATCTGGAATGTCTGACTTGCGTAATTCAATCAATCGCTGAACTTCACGTTCTATGGGCTCAAGTCGACGCAATGAAGCATCAATTTCTCCCAGTCGCAAATGCTTCAACTCAAGCTGTTTACGCAGTCCTTCTTCGCCAATAAATGGTGTGCCATCGTAGGGCCGCGGACGCACCACAGCGCCTCTTCGCTTATAGATTCCATTTGCTAGAATAGCGGATTCATGTTTCTCCATTTCTACGTTTGAAGAAACTCGGATCATCTCGCCAAACAATTGGTCGATACATGCCTGCGCTGCGGGATGAGCGCATCGGAAAATTTCAGCCAGTGATTTCTTCAGTCGCTTAGATTTTTCTGCCAAGATTTTTCCTGAATGAAGTAGTCGCTGGGAGCCCGATTTCACGAGGTCTGACTCAGGAAGACCCTGAAGAATTTCGAGTGCTTGTTCATAGTGTTCTTCAGAAACTAGCACTGCGAATTTTTCCTCGAACACCACCTCGGCAGCTGCCCGCCAATTTTCGTCTTCCACTTCGCAGAGTTCCCTCAACGCGCGAGGCGGGACTTCACCGGGGAGTATTGGTAGCGAGTCACGCAACATAGATAAGAGCGGCTGATGACCAGGTGAAATACCTTTCTTCAGAAGATCGACCTGACTTTCGATTTCTGCTTTCTCGCTACGCAGTCTCTGCAACTCGGTCTGATCTTTAGCGAAACGAGAACGTAGATCTATACAAAGCTGGTTGGCCGCATCGGCGATGAGAGAAAGAGTGTTAGCCGTCTCCGAACGCTCACAGGATTCGAGAAAACGAATTTTTTCACTCATCTGCGTCGTATCCACAAAAGGATGGACCGGAGCTTTTGCAACCTGCTCCAGCCATGCGCGCGCAATCTTCATCCATTTACCAAGGCCACCATCAATTTTGTTAGCCAGTAAGCGAAGACGTTCGATCTCCTCTTCAAGTCGCAAAATATCATCTGTGAGCTTCTTAAACAGTCGCCCCTCGGATGACTCATTCAGCAACGTATTGAGGTGTTCCCGGCGACCATTAGATTCTTCAATGAGCCCCACGAGTTCGTTGAAGCGCTGCTCATCTTCGGCGTGATCCTCGCGAAGCTTTTCTAATCTGATTTTCGTGCTAGATACTTCCTGAGTGCTATATTTCCAAGCATACTCAGCGTTGAGATAAGATGCGACATCTCGATCACGTTCGGCTTCGAATAATTCAAGCGAAAGGGTGCGAATTTTCTGCAAGCGTTCGAGCTGAGACTTGAGATCAGCTAGTTCCTTTTCGTAGGATTGGAAGTCGCGAAAACTGGTGATCACGGCATCTACATCCACTGCTTCTGCTGGAAGAACAAATTGACGACAAAAGTCATCAAAGCTCTTGAGGTTCGTGAACGACATCGCGCTCGGAAGTAATCGATGCAAGACTTCCTTATTGAAATTTAGATGGCTTGGATTAGCCATATCGCGCAGGTATTCACGAGTCGAGCTAAACAAACGACCACCCTTTGAATCGATGAACTGTTTAAAATTTGCTAACGGGCTGGGTCGTTGCTTGCCATCATCTGAAAGGGTTAGAAAATCCGAACGATCCAATGCAGTAGGGCAGAAAAATGGCGTAGTTACGCCCTCGGTTTCGGTGGTGTTGTGATACTCAAAACGCAGACCCCAAGTCTCAACTCGTAATCCGTCCGGCCATGTGAACTCAGCAGCGATATACGTAGTGACGCCCTTATCATGAAAATACTGAGGCTGACCGTTTTCTTCACGCTTTGTATCCAACAAACAATAGCCTTTGATTGTTCGATCACTTCTGCTTCCAGTGGCACTTCGATTGAAGTGGTTGCGGGCCTTTTCAGGGCCAACCAGCACCAACATAAGCAGATCCATCAGAATCGACTTCCCGGAACCAGTAACACCCGCAAGCACAAGATTACCTTTCACAGGCAATGAATCGCGGTAACCATACCAATTCAACGCATGGATTTTTGTTAGTTGAATGGCGCGGCTCATGGTTCTTCCTCCTCTTCGTTACCAGAAACCATGGAATCCGACGAACTTTCTGATCCTCGTTGAAAGGTATTTGCTGCTTCTGTCCAAGCAGCAATATCGCGAAACGGAATGATTCGGCGAATAGCTGGAAGCACCTCGATACCCGATTCCTCAAATGGCTCCGCTGATTCAAAGCGGATCAGATTATAGCGTGCCGCCATGCGTAGGATGTCGCGCAAATTTCCCTTAGGCATCGGACCTATTGAATCAGGCAAGAGTTGATCTTGAAGGAGATCGTTTAGTTCCGCTACAGATAGAAATGCTTGGTCTTGCCCCTCATCGCGCCAGCGCATATCACCCGCATACCACAAGGCTAACCAGACGAGGGTTGCATCCTGTTTGAGACGCAATCGCAATGATGCCGCTTTAGGTATCGCTTGGATAAGCCGTTCCTCATGGAGAATTGCCACATCAAGACCTGACAGTGCCGCAATCTCCTTCAGCCAATCAAAATACTGACGACACCAATGGTAGAGAGCTGTGCGGTTTGGATCGATGCCATTGATGGACCCGGCAGCCAGTAGAATCTGGAGCGCTTCGGAGAGACGATCGCGCTCATGATCCGCAAGATTGAGTAAACCCGGCGGCGCATCTGATACAAACGCAGAGATTTCTTGTTCGGGTTCGTTCACTTCTTGATTATGGAAAATTGTTCAACCGAGCAACCATCGAGTAAATCAATGCGCGGCATCTCTTCTTCGCGGAGCACGCGCCCGACTTCAAGCCGGAATCGAGCTTCAGGTGATTCTGCATGAAGCAGAAGAGAAATAAGGTCCGTGAAGCCCTTTTCTCCAGTCACTGTGATGTCAGAGCTTTCAATTCGTGCTCCTTTTGTTCCTGGCAAAGATTTAACGAACACATTGGCTCGCTGCACTGAGAGTGATTCACGCAACGCTTTTTCCATATCCCGCAGACCAGCCTGACGGTCTGTATCATTCAAATCGTCCTCAAAGGCATGCTGCTCCATCGGAGTGCGGCGGAGTGGTGGTGAGTATAGTGAATCGAGGCCACAAGGCACTTTCATCGAAGGCAAGAGCATCTCTGGTAGATCTGGAAGTGCCCCACCAACATGAGAGACTCGCTTACCAGCAACTAAACGGTTTACATGTTCAAAAAACGTCTTCAATTCCGTGCGACGTTCACCAGTGACGTCTTGTAAATATCGAAAACGAGCCAATGAGCGACGGGTGAAATCTGCAGTGCGTTTGTCGATTTCATCAGCCATAGGTAGAACTCGCTCCAACAATTCAGTTAGTTCATCGAGCGCTTGCGACACTTTTGCGCGTGCTGTCTCCGCACTCATCTCAGAGTGTCTACGCAACACTTCCTCCTGCATCGCGCTTAATGCCCCCTGATCTCCAAATAAACGGTCACCTATGCGCCTGACCGCTTCAGGCAACCTTAACGGCAAACGAGACCTTACTAGCGAAGCGTAACAGGAATTTGACATCTGCTCGCTATAGTCATCAAACACAACCGATAGGTTTCCTTGCAACGTCTCTTCTTCCATCTGGAGACGAGTGAACCGTTGCACTGACTTTTGCATAGAGCGTAGCTCGTTAAGCCCATCCCGAACTGTAGAAAGACAGTTTTCAACCAATTCCCATGGCCTCTCGGTCAACTCAATTTCATTTGCAAGTAGGGAGCAAACGCCGATCAACTTATCCGTGAAAACAGCAGCGTCAGGCCAAGCAATCTTGCGAAGCGAGGTTATGAGGATGGCACCGTGAGCATCGAAATGAAGCTTTCGCCTCCAGTCGCGTCGAGGTGGCTCTTCCAACCACCGACTTTTGATCAAATGCTCCAGAATAAGCCTTGCTCGATTTCTAGCGTCAGATGTTTGTTGATCCAAAGCTACTTCATCAGAGTCCGTATCAAACTCAAAACCCGGGTGCCTTTCGAGGGTTTCAACAATCATAGCGATGGCTTCTTCACGTGCCATGCCGTCGGGACGATCTGAAGCCTCTCGCTCAAGATCATCCAATATATCCACGTAAAACGCCGCGTTCTTCCCTCCCAGCACACGAAAAAAGCCAGTCCCTCGGGTTTCACGGAACAATGCAGTAGAGAGAAGCTCGTTGGACATCAGATACAAGAAATACAAAGACTAGATGATCTATTTTGAGCAAAAGCCAAGAATCTAATGAGCTTAAAATTACGGAAGGACAAAACAAAATTCAATGCTGTGCCAGCTAAGCACAAGCGTTGCTAATGAATATACCCCAGATACTTAATACCAGACACCCACACCTCCCTCGCCTCTTCCTGGGAAGACGGGAGATGGAGAAGTCCCTGGGGGGATTTAGGGGCGAAGTTAAAGTGAAAAAGAAACAGGGGCCGAGCCTGCCGGCTCGACCCCTGCCCTGCCCAGGCTTATAGCCCGAACACCTCCCTCTGGAGAATAGTTACGTAGATGTAGTCGCAGCGCGAATTTCATCTGTGAGCTCCTGACCGATGGTCGCTGCAAGCAGCACCCATTCGAGATCGACGTTGACCTGCCTAATGGTATCCCCAATCGGGCATACCAGTGTCAGATCTTCCGGCGAGAGCTCACCTAATGCCTGATTCAACGAATGAGCACTGCGACTAACAGAAAGTTCGGTTTGTGGAAACTTACTTCCTGGCGAAAAGGATCTTGTAGCCTGGACTTGATATCCTGCATCCGCATCCAACAATTGATCGTTATCTCGGACAAGTTTCAAAATTTGGTGACCCAATCCAGCTCTCGTACTTTGCCTCGACCCAGCAAAAGCGCTCATCATGCGCACGGCTTGCGTGAGGCTCGGCATGGGCGATTCATTGTCGCCGTCCAGCTCACCCTCTTCGTCGGGCAGGAAAGCACGTCCATGACAAAATCCAGCCCCCTCATAAATGCGGCTCTCGCAGCAATAATCAGATTCTCCAGCAAAGACCTGCAAGTAGTTACATTCTGCACCATTTACCAACGGATTAACCAAGATCATAAAGGGATCGGCCTGGTCTGGAACCAGTCCTTCGAGTGCCGAAATCACCTGTGAAACCGTCGGATTTTTTACCGATTTCACATTCGATTGTCCCAGTATTAATTCCCATCCGATTAGTTCGTTTTGCATGCTAAAAAATAGGAAATTTCACACTATTTTACCAGCAGTAACCGCACGTGTTAGAGGTAATTTTGGAGAGATTTTAGGGGTTAAATTACATGGATTGAAATGTTTCGGATTCGCAAATAAATGAGATTAATACAGTTGCCTAAAACTTAGAGTTAGTGGCATTATTTCACCGCGTTTTTAAGTAAAAAACACTTATCTTTTGCCCTGCCATATTCCAAAATTTTCCAACATGACCCCTAACGAAAAGAACGCCCAGATTGAGTTGCAGCACATTGAATTAGAGTTGCGCAATAACAGGACTCAGCACCTTAGGCATTTCGTTGATCAGTATTATTGTTACAAAAATAATCACGTAAAACGAAGTGGAAGGGCTAATTGGGAAGGAATGGTTTGGAAAGGCTTCGTATCCGTCGAAGCAGCCAAAATCTCAAACAGAAAAGAGGTCGTCAAAGAACACGTCGTTCCGTTAAGAGAGATCACTAAAATTTTACTCGATCGCTCAAAGCTCAATGATTTTAGTCTTCAAACTATTGCGGAAGCACTTGATGACTACGTGACTTTCGCAACGATTACTAAAGACGAAGATAAATTGCTTAGAGCTAAAAAACTCACGTGCAAAATGCCTGATGGATTTTGGCAGGCTGGCCATCCCCTCTTTGAGGATAAATTTGCCAGATACAAGGCGGTTGGTATTACCTGCTAGATAGCTGTGAGCAATAAGTAGCGAACTTACTTGAGACTATTCGCAAGAAAGTCCGCCAACTGAATCGATTACTTATAAGTTCATCGAAAGAGTGGATGATCGCGTTCAATGATTCTTCATCGTTCATCGAGTGTCCCCCGCTCTTTAGAAGCTGAACAACGCATAAATCTTTGAAGTATTCAAACGCTTCATAGCATGGAAGAACTTCATCGTCCTCTGCCAAGAGAACTGAACGAGTTGAGATTGCTTTGGGATTAATTTGTTGTTCGAAGATTGAGTAATCATCTGCGAAATCACATCCCAAGCGTTTTAATGTGCTCACAGGGCTGACGACGGGATTGATTAAGAGAGCCGGGATTCCGTAGCGTAACGAGAAGAAGTTAGCCCAGAATCCACCCAGTGAATTACCGATGATGGCATCCTTCAATCCATCCAATTTTGATGCAATGGGATCAAGTAGTGCAATGACACGCACGGGAACGCTGTCATGTTGAAGAGCTATGAGTTCGGCGTTGGGATACGCCTGCCGAATCCTCTCCGACTTCATACCATTTGGTGAGCCGTTATAGCCGTGGATATAGAGGATTTTCATGAGTATTTAATGACTAACACCAAGTCCCCCAATCATCCTGAAACACCACCGCGATCCCAGCGTTTTTGCAGGTGCGGATGGTGTGGCCGGTTCCGCCGGCGTCGGGATTCGATGGGTCGATGCAAAAGAGTGCAGCGATAGGTCGGTTGAGTTTTCCGACCATTCCGGTGACTTTCATGGTGTCTCGAATTAAGCAGGCGGCTTGGGATCCGAGTTTGCCACCTTTTTCGTAGCACTTGATCAAGCCCTTACTTGCTGGCGATGCGGCGTTAGTCATCTCTTTGACGGCTTCCAATTCCGCAGGATCCAAGGATTCGGGTGATTCGTAATGGACTTCGGGATGTCGCTGACGTTTACGATGATTCGCGTAGGGGGCAATGATTTGTAATCGAGTCGGATCGACTTCTAACACTCCTGCAGTGAACGCTTCGTCGGCACCGTTGGCATTCCCAGAGCGAAATTTGAGTTGGGGAAATTTTTTCGCAAGATGGGCTGCGGTCATGCGTGCAGAATCAGCCAATTCTCTAGAGATCGCCCGGCGGCCTTCAATGAGAACGACAGGCTCGGGAGTGGATTGGATGAGTGCGGTGAAAGTGTCGAAAGTCATAGTGGGTCGGTGATAATTAAGACCCTAGCACACACGCGCGACAAAATGCGTCGAGGTCGATTTAAATTGAGTGTTTTTCTCAGAAAGAACCACCGATGGACAAAACCATACGAGCTTTTGCAAGTAATTTCAATCAAGCAAAGCCAACAGGTTTGGACGTAATGAAATGGAGTCAAATGAACACAAATAAGGAGAAAATGATGGCATCATGACTCAAACCCATTAAAAAATCGATCATGTCCGAATTTAAGAATCATCATGTGACGCTTAATGCTGCTTTCAAAGAAGCCGTTTTTGATTTTGTTCCAGGCGATAAGCCAGAAAACTTCTGGGTGATCACGGCTTACAATCCTGATGGTCAAGACACGGATGAGATTTCAAACCAGCTCGCCGATGAAAAACTTTACGCAGAACTAAACGCTCTTGGAGTAGAGCCAGAATGCTTAATCACGTGCCATTCAGGACAGTCGATAAATAGAGGATTTATATTTCGAGATCCACGTCTTGTTGAATGGCTTTTTTGATGAGTAACCTATATTGAATGAAATTCCCCAGCGCCGTTTTTGTTTGGCTGTCATTTGTCGAATTTCGGTGAATTGCCTGTAGATGCTGAAGATTACTGCCATAAGCTTTATCGATGACATCGTGTGGATTCTCCTTCAATGCCGGAGTCCCATCAAATACCGCGAAAAGATCGTGTGGTTGCACGCTGGACAGGAGATCCGCAATTTTTTCTACACCTGAAAAAGTGAAATCAACTTTACCCGGGAATGTCCCTTCTGCGATTTTTAACTGTTCGCATAATACGAAACTGGCTGCGATTCCGTCTTGATTCGGCTGGGTGATGATAAGATTGCCGATTTTTTCGATTCCAGTCTCGGAAAAGTCCACGTGTCCGTGAAAACTACCTTCGGCAATTTTCAGCTTCGAAAAACCTGCAAAGCTGCATGCGTTTCCGTCGCTATCGGATTGCATCACACTAAGATTATTGATTCGTTCAATCAGACAGTTTGTAAAATCTACCCGTCCCGGATAATTGCCCTCGGCGACCTTGAGATAGTAACATCCTGAGAAATTGGCGGCCCAACCTAAGCTATCGGCTTGGGTGATTCTGAAGTTGTCCGTGTCGATGCGCTGGACGCCAGATCTACTAAAGTCTACGAATCCAGCATAACTTCCCCGGGCAATTTTGAGGTATTCACATTCGAGAAAACCGGCCGCTTTCCCATGCTTATCGGGGCGAGTGACTACAAGTTCACCGATCTCCTCCACCCCGGATGATGAGAACCAAACAAGGCCTGAGTAATTTCCTTCCGCTACTTTGAGCGCTTCACATCCCCAGAAGTCCGCAACATGTCCATACTCGTCTCTTCCGGTGAAGTGCAGCAGAGGTGAGAGGTGGGTGATGCCGCTCTCCTTCATATCACAGTAATCGGTAATTTCAACAGGCTGTGTAAGCTTCGAGGCCCATGCTGGGTCGATCTCGATGGCCTGTTTGAACTGGTCATAAGTCATCTTTTTCATGGGATCAAATTGAACGTATTCACCCGAGTGAGGCAAGGAAGCCGCGACTCCTTTTGACGAAAGCCGTGCCGCGACACGTCGATCCGCCTGACCGTGGTCGGCGTTTGTGTTTTTGGGATTTGGCGGTATGCCCAAAGCGATAGCGGAGTGCATTACGCGCCATCCAAGTGGATCCTTTCAAAAAAGCAAAACTCACCACCAACTCTGCCATGGGTGCCCAAAATGTCCGCTCGGCAGAGAGCACACGAACTTCAAATGATGGTTTTGGATCCAATGTAGGAAAGTGCTCGGTCACATAAGATTCAATGGACTTTTCTTCGTGTGGCCAATCATCGGAACGAGCGCCAAGTTCGATTTTCACGACTGGTCTGACATACGCCGCTACGCTGTTAGGAAAAACCGTGGGATAGTGAAAGAGTAGGCACTGGCCATCATCCATATCGGGATCAACTTCAAGCTTCCATCCATTTTCGCCAAGGGCAGTTTGCATACGTGATGCGAGTGCGGGTTGGAGTGTTTGCTGAACCCAGTCGCGGCAAGCGTTCATCAAATTTTCCAAGCGAGCTTTACGCTGCTTATTGCTAGGAGCTTTATCCGGAGCGGCATCTCCCCCAAAACCAAGCACTTCTTTATCAATGATGAGATCGATGTCTTCGGAAAAACGTTGGATGAGTTTCCATGCTTTGGAAAGAGAAGTGCCGCCTTTGAATGTAATGTGACTTCCGAGATCCGGATGGGAGAAAATTTCGCGTAACGTCCAGCAGACCCAAAAGTCTTTTTCGACGCTTGCCGCATCAAGCCCCATCGCTCGGTTGACTTCGACATAGGCATCGAGTTGGTCAGCAGAAGAGAGAGTTAGAAAGGTATCCATGATCAGGCTGCAGTAGGGTCTTTGGCGAGGTGATGAAAAATGTCAGCTATCCATGCGGGTGCGCAAGCAGCATCGGCAGGCAATGCGTGGCGGTCAGATGGAGACAGCTTTCTGCGAAGCTTAGAAATCACATCATCATCAACGGCGCGTTTGCCAATCCAACGTAGAGCCAGAATGACTTGAGCACTTTTCGGATTTTTTGTGGAAACAAATCTTGGAGATATGTGACGAAGGACGATTTCAGATTTACCACTCCTGATACGGCGATTTGCACCTGTAGTGAGATGCCAACTTTTCATCGGCACCTGATCACTGAGACCGAGGGCGTTGGCTGCGTGTGCACCCGTCGGAAACACATCACCGCCGGCCTTGCGTTGCACAAGATCCTGCATGGCGTTAAAACTTGGTCCAAGAGAACCGAGTGAAGGATGATTTCGGGGAACGTGATAGAGCCCACGCCCTGCACGATTGATGTGTCCCTTCATACAATTCCGCGATAACGCCTTGTCCACTGCAGCCCTAGACCCAAGATCCAGAAAATCTTGTGGAGTCCACACATGATCCTGCGAACCCAACCGGATACGGTCGAGAATGGCAGAGTCTATGGAACGGGCGTGTAGTTTCATAAAAAGAAAACTTATGTCAGAAATATTAATGTTTTTTCTGACCAAATCAAGAGGTAAATGAGATCGTTATGTATTGTCGTATACATGTGTAGCACACAGGCAACACAACCACACCGGTGCCTCCTTCAGGCATCAAGAAGTGAGTGAGATCGATAATCAAGGATGCTTGAATTATTAACTAATGTTGATAATTTCTCGCCCACCAAATGTGAAATTTTGCCAGCGCATGAGAAAACCCTCTGAGATCGCAATAACAACATATTGCCTGTAGATGTGGCCGAGGTTGCTATCTTGCAGCCCTAAAACATATGAGTCGCCTTTACTCATAAGGCCAATTTTGGGACGGAACCTAATAGGAAATCGTTCATTTTGGAACGATTTTGGGACGGAAACTAGTAGTTGGTCAAATTTGGGGACGAAAACTAATAGGAATGGGTGTTTTTGAGGGCTCGTTTTGAGCCTAAAACTAATAGGAATTTTTGGGGACATGGGATTTTGGGACGAAAACTAATAGGAAATGGGTTTTTGAGGGACGATTTTGGGACTAAAACCTAGTAGTGCGACAGAGTGGCTCAAAATGAGTGATTTATGGTTTGGGACGAAAACTAATAGGATTTGATGGATTTTTAAGTGATTTAGGGACGAAAACCTAGTAGTGATTAAGTGGTTTAAAAGAGAGGGAAAT
>JANMGO010000114.1:0-28523 GCA_031374665.1 Akkermansiaceae bacterium
CCGCCTCGCGCTCGAGGCCGCCAAAGGCCAAAGCATAGTCGGTTCATGGGGACATGGTTACGCCTTGCCGAGTGGAAACTTGTCCGGCTATGGCATGATGAACGCACCCGGCGTCCCTCTGACGACTTCACTCGTCTTAGCACGTGAGGCTGGCCTCAAAGATCCTGCGCTCGACCTCGCCATTGATCGCAGCACAAAATTACTCCGCTTCTATAAAGGAAAAGGCTCCATCCCCTACGGCGACCATGATCCTTGGTATCAAAATCACGACGACAACGGAAAAAACGGCATGGCCGCAGCCTTGTTTAATTTGTTAGATGAAACCGAAACCGCTGAGTATTTCTCCCGCATGAGCCTCGCTTGCCACGGTGGAGAACGCGACACCGGCCACACAGGAAATTTCTGGAACATGACATGGGCTATGCCAGGTGTTGTGCAATCTGGTCCACACGCGACAGGCGCTTGGATGAAAGAATTTGGCGCATGGTATTTCGACCTCGCACGCAATTCGAACTTCGCCTTCCCTCACCAAGGACCACCTGAACCCAAAGGAGATTCCACCAAAAGCTGGGACGCAACTGGTTCCTATCTCCTTGCCTACGCGATGCCATTGAAACACATCAATCTCACCGGAAAGAAATCCAACAAGATCCCTCCATTAAAGGCAGCAGAAGCTCAACAAATTGTCCTCGATGGCCGTGGCTGGAATAATAAAGACCGTAACAGCGCTTATGATCAAATGGATGGCGATGAACTTTTGGAAAAGCTATCCAGCTGGTCACCCGTTGTTAGAGATCGTGCCGCCATGGCGCTTGCTAGAAAAAAGGACACACCAATTCCTACCTTGATAAAGATGTTAGAATCGGATAATCTATACACGCGCCTCGGCGCTTGTGTTACTATGGGCTACTTAAAAGGAAAAGCCGAGCCAGCAGTTCCTGCACTTCAGGCGGCGCTCAAAGATAAAGATCTCTGGATGCGTGTCAAAGCCAGCGAAAGTCTCGCCAACATCGGACAAACCGCGATGGTCGCTTTGCCAGAGCTACTCGAAATCATCGCCAAAGGCCCAACTAAAGAGGATCCACGCGCGATGGAACAACGTTTCATTTCCTCTGCCGTCTTCGGTCAGATGCTCAGAAACTCGCTCGATGGGGTGGATCGCGAAAAGCTATTTACAGCTGTCAGAGCTGGCCTGAAAAATGAAGACGGTCGAGCTCGCGGCAGCATTGCTTCGGTTTATAAAAAGCTTTCCACCGAAGAAATCCAACCACTCCTTCCTGCAATCTATGAAGCGGCGGCCAAACCATCGCCCAGTGGTGAAATGTTTGCAGACCAAGTACGGATTGAGGGGCTGAAGATCTTAGCGGCTCATCATGTCGAAGAAGGAATCCAAGCTTGCGTAGACTATGTAGGCAACCAGAACCCATGGGCTAGCCAGATTCGCACGGGTGAAATCTTGAAAATCCTTGTATCATACGGCACTCACGCAAAAGCAACCATCCCAACACTCACACAGCTGGCGGATACTTTTTCAAAAGGTGAAAAAGATTTTCCGAAACCAATGAGCTTGTTGAAAGAAACAGCCGTCCGCGAAGCCATCAGCGCCATCGAGGCGTCCACAGAGACTCCTGAGCTGATCCAAATCAAAAAGTAACATGATCAGCCAATTGACTCCGGCATGGCGAAAACCAGATCGAGATCAAAGTCGTCAACACGTGGAACAACCGCCTCGTCGGCGGCTCCTCAATTAACCCAGAAGCTCGCATCACACGCACCAACCTCGCCAATAAGTTTAATCCAAAATCCCCCTACTCTCTTAGGGACTGCTAGGCCCAGTTGTTTTGAAATCTCCCGTCACCATGACGTTTGAATTAAAAAAGAGCGATCCTGTGATCTCATCGATAGCACTAGATTTTTAAGATCTCACGTTTGTGGAACAGGTCCTATCGTTCCACCCTCAATAAAACTGGCGCTTATATGGTCCTGTTTATAATCTTCCATTCCGCGCGCAACATGATCTGCCCACTTTAGTATCCTTCTTACTAACATATCAGAATCCCAATCAATATGGGACGCCTTAGGCTGACACCAATTGAACGAGGGACTCGGATCTGTACACACTAATGAAACATCTTTCGGAGCAAAAATTCCCTTATAAGCAAGGTGCAATTGCGCCGCTGAGAAATACTGGAATTCATCTAGAATAATCGCAGTCGGTGGCGTGTGCCGAAACAGTGAATCCAAGCAACGATGGAAATCGTTCACATTATCACTCCAATCCGGAAGATTGTATGTCCCTGACTTGATGCCATGCGATTCTAAATCCTGAAGGAATTCTCTCTCAAAAAATCCAGGCTGTGGATTTCTGCGTTCTTCACGAACTATCAATACAATACGTCGATGGCCCAACTCAACCAAACGACGCACCAAGATTTTTAACACGGCTGATTTGTTCGGGCGACATCCAGGCATTTGAATTCCACTCATCCTCCCTGCTAGGGCAAAGGCTGGTGTTTTTTGCACCGAAAACCATTCGAGAATCTCTCTCGAACCCGCAAATATAATCCATGCATCTACTTTGTTTTTCTCAACATGACGCTTGAGCTTGGCTAAGTCCATTTTCAGACCAGTTAGTGAGATCGATGAAAATGAACAAACATGTCCGGCATCCATCAGCTTATGCTGCAAGTCCAACAGGTAGAAAAGTTTTCTATCCGTATCTTCATAACACATGATCTGAAATTTCATCACAGGCATGGCTTGATCTTCACTGACTACGATCCGACGCCTCTTCCCCACTCCACCAGAAACTAAAAGACCTTCCTTTTCTAAAATTTCAAATGCCGCAATTACCATTCGGTGATCCACTCCAAGCGTGCGCGCAACTGTTGGTGCTCCCGGCATCAGATTTTGCCAAGCACCACGCAAAATCTGCTCTTTCATAAACTCTGCCAGTTGCTCCACTGAAGACTTCATCCGAAAAACTCTCATAAACACCTACCTATTCATAATTCGAATAGGATTCAAGGAACATTATTCATCCATACATCATAGCGTAGATCTACAGCTTGCATGGATTTCCAAGAATCACTTTTTCAATCCCGCTGCTTCGAGCGCTTTGAAAATCGTCTCTGCGGCAAGTGTGTGACCTTTTAAGTTCGGATGGTTCACCTGACTGAGCAGCTCGGCTTGGGGTGTGCCTTTTCCAATTTCGGCAACCCATGCTGCAAATACATCGCCTAGCAAAACTTTTTGTTCGGCAGCGATTTTACGAATCATTTCAGCGCGTTGGTTCAGTGGGTCATTTGGATCATCTAATTTCGCCGATGAGTCGCCAGTTGGAGTCAGCAACACCACTGGAACGTTGGCCTTTTTCGCGATAGCGATCATTTCTAACCAAGCTGCCTCCACCTTATCGGCGGGCTGGCGCCTATCATTGAGTGCGTAATCGATGAAAATCAAATCCGGTTTCAACGACATCACATCACGCTCAAATCTCGCCGCGCCGGTGAGGGAAGTTTCGCCACCTATCGCAGTGGTGATGACATTGATCACAGCTTTGGGATATTGCTCTTTTAGTTTCAAATGCACCAAGTGCGGATATGACTCAAAGGTTTTTACCTCAGGTGTTTTATGAAATCCCGCTGGCACACTGTGACCATGAAACACCACTTGGATCGTGCGGTTTTTTGGCCAAGCCGTTTTCATCAACTCTGACAACGGAGATAAATCCTGCGCGTTTGCTAAACCAACGAGGAGAAGCGAGAGAATGATGAGATGGGGTTTCATGGCCACTGCAGCCTCAGAAATTTGACCCTGGAAATCCAGCAAAAGAATCCAACGATGAAGACGTGAAAAAATTCGGGCAGATTTTTAACCACGAAAAACACCAATCGCACGAAAGGAAGAAGAATGGTTTGATTTCAGATAACCAAAAAATACCAACTCACGATCCCATAATACTTTCGTGTCCTTCGTGCTTTTCGTGGTTTAACTCTTCTCTTCATTAGCGGACATTCGCGTTCATTCGCGGTTAAATTTCCGCATCCGCGATCTTCTGCAACTCTTCCCAACGAGCATAAAGGGCAAGTGTCGCCGTGCGGGCGATATCGAGTTTCTCCATTTCAGCGGGGATTTTTTCGTAATGATCCACCTGAAACTCAGGATCATGAATGCGTGATTCGATGGATGAAACTTCATCTTCTGCGGCGAAAATTCTATCCTCGATGGTTTCCAACTCAGCGCGTTCTTTTTGTGAAAGTTTTTTGGGTTTGTCGGCGCGGCTGTTGGTCTTCTGGGGCTGCAGGGCTTTGAATGCCTGTGCTTGGGCTTTTTGCGCGGCCTCGCGTTGTTGGCGTTTTTCCAAGTAATACGAATAGTTTCCGGGAGTGACCTGGATTCCATCATCTTCAAACGCGATGATCTGATCGCAAATCCGATCGAGGAAATACCTATCGTGAGAGACGCAGAGAATGCTGCCGCCAAAACTAGATAGCGCTTCTTCTAACATCCGCAGCGATGGCAGATCGAGATCGTTGGTCGGCTCATCGAGAATAATAAGATTGCCGCCGGTTTTTAAAACTTTCGCGAGCATCAGGCGCGCTCGTTCGCCTCCGGAGAGGAGATCGACGCGTTCGTTGATGCGTTCGTTATTGAATAGGAAACGCCGGAGATACGCACGCGCACCTAGGGTTTCGTTGCCGAATTGGACTTTCTCATTGCCATCGGAAATTTCATCTAACAGCGAACCCGTGCCATCGAGCTGCATCCGTGATTGGTCGATGTAATTGATTTTCACCCGTTTGCCGAGAACCGCTGTGCCTTCGGTTGGATCGAGCTGATTAAGGCAGAGTTTGAGCAAGGTGGTTTTGCCAACCCCGTTTTTCCCCACGATCCCCGTGCAGGTTCCCGGACGGATCGAAAGATCGAGATGACGAAACAACCAACGCGGATGCTTCTCTGTGCCGACGTTGACGCCGGCTTGTTCAAGCTCGATCACGACATTTCCCAAGTCCGCAGCAGGCGGCAAAAGCAAATCCATCTCGCGCTCTTCCGGCGGCGCCTCCATGCCCTCTACTTCGTAAAACGCATCGAGCCTCGTGCGTTGTTTGGTGCCGCGGGCTTTCACCCCAGCGCGCACCCATTCAAGTTCCGTGCGCAAAAATCTCTGACGCCTGCGCTCGGATTGTTCGGCGATCTGTTGGCGTATCGCCTTGCTTTCGAGATACGCCGTATAGTTTCCCGGATGCGAATACGCGCGACCGTTGTCGATCTCGATGATGCGGGTGGCGATGACATCGAGGAAGTATCGATCGTGAGTCACAAAGATCACCGCACCGGCGAAACTTTTCAAAACGTCTTCCAACCAACGGATCGATTCCGCATCGAGATGGTTGGTCGGTTCGTCTAACAGAAGAAGATCCGGCTGGCAGGCCAGCGCGCGGCAGAGCGCGACCCGACGTTTTTCTCCACCGGAAAGCGGACCGGTCGGTGCGTCGAGCGGAGGTGTGCCGAGTGCGTTGGAGAGGGAAACGATGCGTGAATCGAGGTTCCAACCATCGGTGTGATCGAGCAATTCGAGAAATCCCTGAAGTTCCGTTTCCGTGCCATCGCCGTTTTCGTAACGCCGCATCGCTTCGACGATATCGGCTGCGCCCGCCGCGATGTTTTCGTGAACGGAGAGTTCAGAATCGAGCTCGAACTCCTGCGGCAAATATCCCGTGCGAATCCCCCGGCGCAGCGAGAGATCGCCAGAATCCGCCTGTTGCTCGCCCGTCAGAATTTTGAGCAAGGAGGTTTTCCCGCAACCATTTCGCCCGACCAAACCGACCTTTTCCCCAGACGCGACCGCCAGCGTCACCCCATCGAGAAGATTCTGATAGGAGTAAGATAAGCGGATTTCGTTCGCTGAGAGAAGAGTGGACACAGGTGGAAATTGTAAATTTTAAATTATAAACCTCAAATTGAGGCGGCTTTTTGGTTGAGCGGGAATGGAAAGGGTTATCGAGGAAAAGTAAACCGTGAAGGCAGAAAAGAATTTCAACTACCATAAACGGAATTTCCCGTTAGCCTGCTGGCGTGCCTGCCATCCTGATTTTCGAGACTTCCACTGATACCGCGTCGCTCGCGCTGGCGGTTGACGGGCGGATCGTGATCGAAAAAAGTTTCACCAGCGATCGACGCCACAATGCCTTGTTGTTCGGGCCGCTTGCGGAAATCATAGAGGAATACGGCTCCCGGCATTTCGATGCGGTCTTCGTCGGCAGCGGCCCGGGAAGTTACAGCGGCACCCGCGTCGGGATCGCCGCCGCTCAAGGAGCCGCTTTGATTTCCGGATGCAAGGCCATCGCCATCCCATCCATTCTCTCCACCGAAACCGCCCTCTCCGGAAAACCCTGCATCGCTGTCGGCGATGCGCGTCGGGGCTCTTACTGGATCGCGAACATCAAAGACGGCGATCTCATCGATGATCCGGTCCTGACCGACTCAATCGGTTTTCAAGCCGCTCTCGATCTCAATCCATTGTGCTTTTCCATGGAATCGATTCGATTGTTCCCTGTCCCGCTTGAAAAACCAAGCGCTCGTGGAATTTGGCAGGTTTGGGAAAATGCCTCACCGCAAGCCCGCGCTTTGTGGACCGCGAAACCCCCGCAACCCATCTATCTCGCGCCGCCACACATCACGCCTTCTAAGAAGCAGGTGTTTGGGTGAAAATCAGAGCCTCCGGGCATTGCGACCTTCGTCGATCAATTTCCAGAAATGTTTCGATCCAGCGAGAGCCTCATCTTCTGAAAGTGGCATGTTGGAGCGGAACAAGAAATCGGACAGCGTGCCTTTGTGCAGGACTCGATAGACGATGATCGAGTTATCTTTGACCTCGAAGTAGAAGCGATATTCCTTCGCACGGAAACGATACATCACATGCCCGTCGCGCTCGATTTTTCCAAAACGATCACTCCCCGATCCATTCAGATCCTGCTCGGTTACATGGAATTCCTCCAACAACTCAAGCTGCTCTAAAGTCCCCAAAGCGGAAATCTCCGCCGCACTAATTTCATTGAAAACGATCTGAAACACGCCGCCACTCTAGACAGCCAACGACCCGCGTCAACTTTTGGAATTTGAGATGGGGGCGGGCTTATGGGGTGGTCAGGGCATTTTTAAAAACGGAGGGAAGGAGGATACGGAGAAGAGGAGAGAATGAATGTGAAACAACTAAGGAGCGGCTGCCTCGGCGATGCAGCCCTACCAAAATCCCTCTTCCCTCTTGCGGTCTTCTGTCTACCCCTTACCTTTCCCGCGATGCGTTGCTTTTACTCACAGGCTCTTGAGCTCGAACTTCCGGACGGACATCCGTTTCCGATGGATAAGTTCCGAGTTTCTAAAGAAATGTTGTTAAGCGAGCGAATCCTTCGTCCTGAGGAAATCATTGAGGTGAGGGCCGTTGATTTTCATCGCATCCTTCGGGTTCACGATCGGGCTTATATTGAGAAAATTCAGTCAGCGGCGTTGGATCGAAAAGAACAACTCCTACTCGGACTTCCCGCCTCACCGAATCTTTTTTCCCGCTCCGCTACGGAGGTCGAAGCCACGCGTCTTGCCTGCGAGGCTGCGTTGGTGGAGGGAGTCGGCGTCTGCCTTGCGGGCGGAACTCATCATGCCTTCCGCGAACACGGCGAGGGTTACTGCGTTTTCAACGACATCGCGATTGCGATTCGCGATCTCCAAGACAAACAACCCAACATCAAAATCATGGTGGTCGATACCGATGCGCATCAAGGCAACGGCACCGCTTCCCTGCTCGGCGATGATCCACGCGTTTTTACCTACTCGATCCATGTCGGGAAAAATTATCCCACTCGGAAAGTCAGTTCATCGCTGGATGTGGAGACCGTCCGCTACGTGGAGGGTGAAATGTATCTCCAAGCCCTGTTCCAAACCCTCGCCGACTCGCTCGATAAATTTGCCCCGGATCTGGTGATCTGGATTTCCGGTGCGGACAACCACCGCAACGACCGCTTTGGGCAGATGCACCTGTCTTTAAAAGAAATCCAACGCCGCGATGAAGTCCTGCTGCGCGCGATGATCAAGAACCGCATCCCCATCGCCATTCTCTACGGCGGCGGCTACAACCGCCAACCAGAGTTCACCGCTAAACTCCACCGCAACACCATCGCTACAGCCAAAAGACTCGCAGCAGAGTATCGCGGACTGTGAAAATTACCTTTAATCTGTCGATCATTACACCATACACTGTTGCTCTCTGCTCTGATTCATCTGCATGGCTACTTCTCGTAAAGACTCTTTCACCATCCAATTATTCCTCATCACAGACGCTATGTTGGTGTGGTTTTCTTTTTGGCTGGCGAGCTTATTGAGAGATCCTATTCGCGAATTACTTAACCGCCCAACCATCGATCAAACGGGGTTAACAGACATCGCATGGGTTTTGTATATCGCCGTGCCATTCACACCGCTTGTTTTGGAGCGATTCGGCTTCTATGAGAAATCACGATACAAAAAACCTCAATCTGCCGCGTGGCAGTTGACCCAAGGGATTTTTATCATCGGTTTAGTTCTCTCTCTCGGCACTGTGTTCGCAAGACTGAACGAAGCTCCCCGCCTCATTCTCGTAACTGCCGCGGTTTTGATGTTTATCTTTCTACTAGTTAGAGAACGTACTGCCGCATTCTGGCTGAGACGCCGCAGGAAAAGCGGAATCGGAAAAGAGCAGGTCGTCATCGTTGGCGATGAAAACGAAATCACACTTTTCCTTTCCGAACTGGATCAAGACACTCTTGATGATTGGGATATAGCGGATCACTTCGATCTATCAAAACGCCCCACTGATGAACTGTTTTCGATTCTCAAGCAGAAATCAATTAGCCGGGTCATGTTCACGACGCGCACCACGGAGTTTGAAAAAGTCGCGAGCGCGATTGAGATCTGTGAGCTGCAAGGTGTGGAAGCATGGATCGCCGCATCGTTCATCCGCACTCAGATTGCGCGGCCGACATTTGATTCGGTGGGCTCGAGACCGATGTTGGTCTTACGCTCCACTCCTGACCTTTCATGGGAACTGCTCGCAAAAGAACTGATGGATCGTTTGTTGGCATTGTTGATTATTCTTACGACTTTGCCCTTATGGTTGTTTGCCATCATCGGCATCAAAATCGCCAGCCCTAGTGCGCCAGTGATGTTCTCGCAAATGCGCGCGGGCCGGTATGGCAAACCTTTCCGCATGCTCAAGTTCAGAACGATGGTGGCGAATGCCGAAGAATTATTGAACCGGGTTAAAGAAGAACACGGCAACGAAATGGAAGGCCCCGTTTTCAAACTGGATTGCGATCCACGGATTTTCCCGTTTGGAGCATTACTCAGAAAACTCAGCATCGATGAACTTCCGCAACTCCTCAACGTATTGGTGGGTCACATGAGTTTGGTCGGACCTAGACCTCTGCCTTTATACGAGGTTGAAGCTTTCAGTGAAATTTCACACCGCAGAAGACTGAGTGTAAAACCCGGCATCACCTGCGAATGGCAGATCGGCGGGAGAAATAAGATCACTCGCTTCGAAGACTGGGTTGCGATGGATCTACGCTACATCGATAACTGGTCGCTTTGGTTAGATGTCCAAATCCTACTCAAAACGATTCCAGCCGTTTTGTTTGGAAAAGGAGCGAAGTAACTTTTCCAATTTCCAACCATGACCATCGCTTCATCTATTTTCTGGATCGCTGGATTCATCCTTAGCGCAATCATGGGGCCAACCCTTAAAATATGGACATGGGGACCCGCCATGCTCTGTTTCGCTGCGGCTACGGCTTTTGCTGTTCCTAACATCTGGCGAGATGGGATGGGGAAATTCAATCTCTACATTCTGATCACGGGATTGGTCACCGCGGCATGGTTTGGAGGCAGAGCATGGTTTTCTCCTGTAGAAGAAATGGCATGGATTGATCTCTCGCTCGTGTGCATGGCGGCTTCTACGTTCATCGTTTTACAAAATGCATTTCGAAGCAATCATGCGCAAACGGTGATCATCACCGGCATTGCACTCTTGCTTTTCGGCAATCTCGTAGTGATTGCCGTTCAAACCCAAGACATCAGCTACAGTTTTCTCATTCCCCACCCCACACGCGTGTGGCCGTCTGGCTTTTCCCGCCACTACAGCCATGGCGCTGCGTTTTTAATCAGTAGTTCTTTGTTACTGGCTGGTTTTTCCTTGAGGGGATCGTGGCCGCTAATTCCTAGAATTGGTCTTTTTCTGCTGGCGTTGCTCGGCATAGCTGCCGTTTTCATCACAAAATCCCGCAGCGGAATGATAGGCGCGAGCGCTGGAGTTGTCACGCTCCTCATCTACTGGCTATTCACCTGCAAACGCGATGATCGTAAATGGAGTGGCGTCGCGCTCATCTTAGCTCCGATTATTTTAATAGGTATCGCTGCTTTCTCACTATCTACACTTGAGACCATCCAACAAACCCGACGCGAAGGTAGTGGTCTCTTAGAAATGATGGATAATTACATGCGTCTTTATCTCTACGGCATCGCGTTTTCATGCATCGCGCTACATCCAATCATGGGTGGAGGGAGTCGTAGCTTCAGCTGGGAAAATTATCAGTTCTGGAATATCGAAGACATGGGTGCGCTCGCGGCTGATCCAGAACATGTGCACAATGAATTTGTCCAAGTTTTCACCGACTACGGAATCATCGGCGCTGGGTTACTTATCGCGTTTATCATCGGCATCTGGATATTGTGCACCTTCCGTTCTTTTGTTCAGGGAGAACACACCAAATACGCACATGCCGATGCATGGAGGATCGGCGGCATCGCTGCTTTCATCGGCATTTTCATCCAATCCAATTTCGAGGGAACCCTCCGTACTGCTCCCGGCGCAATCATACTTGCAATCTGTTTGGCTGCTGCCAGCCACGGCAGGGTCAATGGATTAACTCAATCAATTAAACAGGCATGGCTACGGCGTGCTCCGCTCACCACTTTATCGCTAGTCCTCGTATGCCTGTTGGGATTTTATGGATGGAAAGGAAGCATGGTTTCCAAAGATCTATGGACGGCAGTTTTCTCAAAAAATCCCCAATCCACTGAAACAAAAATTCAAGCTTACTCTGCTGCTTTAGCGCATTGGGAACTTGAATCCTTACTAAGCCAACGTGGGATTTTATATTTTGAATTGGCAAAGCAAAAAACCGATAAGCAAAATTTAACTAAACTGTTAGAAAAAGCGATCTTGGACTTCAAAAAGGCTGAAACACTCCATCCATTTACTCCCCTACATCCACGCAATGCGGCTATCACACTGAGCTGCCTTAAGAAAAACGATGAAGCCGCCATTTACTACGAAAAAGCCATTCGCTTACAAGGAGGCATGGAAGCCGCATTCAAATCACGACTTGAATACGCTAAGCATCTTTATCTAGCAGGAAGGATTAAATTATTTACTGGCAGTTCACGGATCGCGATTGATCATTTCACCCGTGCATTAGAATTGTTCGATGCCCTTCCAGCTTACGTCCACGGCGCACCCAAGTACACGCTTCAGAAAAATCTTACTTTATACCTAGCTAGAGCACTTGAGGATCAAGAGGAATACCAACTTGCTCTCGAAAAATACGATCTAGCAAACCAGATCGTCGCAGACCCAAACTCCCGCTACCTCGCCGGATTTATGCTCATGAAGATCGGAGAAAAAGCCCTTTCGGACGGTCGACCCGCAGATGCCTTGCGTTTGTTCTTAGAAGCTCAAACACGTTTAAACCAAAGCGCCCTATCCTCGATCATCTCACCCGAAGCACGTGACGTAATTCTCGCCGACCTGAAAAAACGAATCGTGAGTCTCGAACAAGAGAAGCACCTTCCTTCCGAAGTAATCCGCTTCAAATAAAGGCGATTTCATCAGCCAACTCCCGAGTTTCCGACTATCCGGCGCGAAATTCGAAAATTAAAAACGCAAAGTGTTGCCGATCCCGTCTCGCTGTGAACAATCGGCGCGCCCATGAAAATCATCAGCGGAACAGCCCATCGCACCCTTGCCGGAAATATCGCAGACACTCTCGGCCAACCTCTTGCCGATGTCCAAGTCGATGCCTTTCCGGACGGCGAGACCTCGGTAAAGATCAATGAAAACGTCCGCGGCGAAGACGTCTTCATCATCCAACCTTCTTGCCCTCCGACGAATCACAACATCATGGAGTTGCTGATCCTGGTCGATGCCGCCCGCCGCGCCAGTGCCGAACGTATCACCGCGGTCATACCGTTTTTCGGTTACGCCAGACAAGACCGTAAAGACCAACCCCGGGTTCCCATCACCGCGAAACTCGTCGCCAACCTTCTCACCTCCGCAGGTGTCAACCGCGTGCTGACCATGGATCTCCACGCTCCTCAAATCCAAGGATTTTTCGACATCCCCGTGGATCATCTCTACGCCAAACCCGTTCTCATCAACTACCTCCGCGAACGCCATCCGGATACCTCGAACCTCACCGTCGTTTCTCCTGACGTCGGCGGAGTGAAAATGGCTCGCGCCTACGCCGATGCCCTCGGAGCCGAACTCGCCATCGTCGCGAAACATCGTATCTCAGCCACCCGCGTTGAAGCTATGAACGTGATCGGTGACGTCAACGGCCGCGATGTGTTGCTCGTAGACGACATGACAGAAACCGCCGGCACGCTCACCGCCGCCGCAGAAATTCTCCACAAACACGGAGCGAAGCGCATCTTCGCAGGGGTTTCCCACGCCATCATCAGCGAACTCGCCAATGAGCGCCTCGCGAATTCTCACATCGAAGAAATCATCACCACCGATTCCGTTCCGCAAGCTTTTGGACCGAAAGTCCAAGTCGTGACCATTGCACCCCTTCTTGGAGAAGCCATCAGACGTATCAACGGTGGCCAATCGGTCACATCGCTATTCTCCGTCTGAATGCGGCATTGAAATTGCTATATTTCATTATCACATGCCCCATTCCACTCGCGACGAACTACGCATTGCAGGCTTCGATCTCATCGACGAACGCCTTACCTATCTTCTTGGATGCTTGAAAGATGCTCTAGCGAGTGCCGGTGAAACCGAGCTACTCGCTCACATGCCATGGTCCGGCGGCACACTCGATCCTAACAAAGCCCTCCCCGAAGCCCTCCCAAAACTCTACTCCATCGGCTTCCAACTCCTCAACATGGTCGAGGAACGCGTCGCTGCTGAAATCCGCCGCGAACGCGAAAAAGCCCTCGGCGCCGATTCCATCCGCGGTCTCTGGCCACAAGCTTTACGTGATCTTTTAAAAATCGATCCCGATCCTAAAACGATTCTCGAGGTGCTCAAAGAAGTCCACGTCGAGCCCGTCCTCACCGCCCACCCGACCGAAGCCAAACGCGAATCTGTCCGCGCCCGCCAACGGGTCCTTTACGAAGAAATGGTGCGCAACGAATACCCGAAATACACCGTCCGGGAAAAGCGCCGCATCCGCGAGCGCGTCGTCACCACTCTGGAAACGCTATGGCTGACTGCTGAAATCCATACCGTTCGCCCGGATATCAACTCGGAACTGCGCAACGCGATCCATTACCTCCGCGATCTTTTTCCCGCTGCCATCAACCGGCTCGACCTCCACTTCACCGAGGCATGGCGCGATGCCGGACTCCCGCTCGATCTCCTTCGCTCAGCCGGAAATATCCCGCGTTTATCCTTCGGTTCATGGATAGGCGGCGATCGCGATGGACACCCGCTCGTCACGCCAGCCGTCACCGAACAAAGCCTTTCCGAACTACGTATTGCCGCCTTCCAACTTCTTGAGCGCGAACTGCGTGACCTCGCCTCACAGCTCACCGTTTCCCGACAACTCGTCCACGTTCCAGACGAACTCCAAGATCGCATCGATGAACTGAGCTTCGTCATCGATAACGACAAAGCCGTCAAAGAAATCCTCGATCATCAAACCGAAGAACCTTGGCGCCAACTCGCCAACCTCATGGCTCTGCGCCTGCGTGAACAGATCGGCGGAAAGCTCGGCTATGTTTGCTCGGCTCAACTCACCGCCGATCTCGATCTCATTTCCAGCACGCTGAAAAACTCAGGTTGCAATTTGTTAGAAGAACAAGCCATCCGTCCAGTGCGACACAAAATCGAAATGTTCGGCTTCCACCTCGCCAAACTCGATGTCCGCCAGAACTCGGAATTTCACGATCAAGCAATCGCAGAAATTCTAACAGCCACAGGAGTCGAGGATGGAAAAAATTTCCCCACATGGCCGGAAGCTCAGCGGATCGAGTTTCTCAACAAAGAACTCAATTCCACCCGCCCGTTCCTGCATGATGGTTCAAGGATAGGAGAATATGCCGACAACGTTCTCGATACCTACCGCGTCATCGTGCGCCACATGGCAGCATGGGGTAAAGACGGCCTTGGGTCGCTCATCATTTCCATGACTCGGAAACTCTCCGACTTGTTGTCTGTTTACCTACTCGCACGTGAAGCCGGCCTCATGCAACACAGCGATCAAGGTATGATCTGCCCGCTTGAAGTCGTTCCTCTTTTCGAAACGATGGATGACCTAGCGAACTCTGCAGGGATTCTAGAAGCATTTCTCGAACACCCGCTCACCTCGCGTTCGATTCATGTCATGCAGCAGCCGCAACAGCAGGTCATGCTCGGCTATTCAGATTCTAACAAAGACTGCGGTATCCTCGCTGCCCAAGTCGCTTTGCACCACGCACAATCCGCACTCACCAAAGTCGGCCAGTCAAAAGGCGTGAAACTTTGTTTCTTCCACGGTCGCGGCGGCACGATATCCCGTGGCGCGGGTCCGACTCATTGGTTCATGGCCGCCCTTCCCCACGGCGCGATGTCCGGCGGTTTCCGCATGACCGAACAAGGCGAAACCATCGCCCAAAAATACGCCAACCTCGCGAACGCGACTTATAACCTAGAACTCCTCCTCGCCGGCGCAGCCATCAACACCGCACGCCACAAGCACCTCCCCGAATCCCCGGATCCAGCGGATCGTTTCCTCGCCACTCTCTCGGCCTCCTCCCAAAACGCTTACCAAACTCTTCTGCGCTCGGACGGTTTTATCGATTTCTATCGCCAAGCCACTCCCATCGATGCCCTCGAAAACGCCCGCATCGGCTCACGCCCCGCGCGGCGCACCGGGAAAAAATCCCATTCCATTTCCGATCTCCGCGCCATCCCATGGGTCTTCTCATGGACCCAAGCACGCTATTACCTTCCCGGTTGGTTTGGTGTTGGAAGCGCACTCGCCGAGCTCAAACAAGCTTCTGAACAGGATTTCCTCGAGCTCAAAGAAGCCCTCAAACATTCCACCTTCCTCGCTTACGTCCTGACCAACGTCGAAACCAACCTGGCCTCCGCCAACCTCGAACTCATGCACGCCTATGCCGAGTTGGTGACCAATGAAAAAATCCGTGCGTTGTTCACTGAAAAAATCACCACTGAGTTCGATCTGACCAGCAAACTTCTAACAGAACTCTTCGACGGCGCTATGGACGATCGCCGTCCCCGCATGGCGAAAACCCTGGAAATCCGCGAAGCTCCTCTCAAAGTCCTGCACCACCAGCAAATCGCCCTCCTAAAAGAATGGCGTGGACACATTCACCGCGATCACCAAACCGCCGCCGATGCACTCCTCCCAAAACTTCTCCTTTCCATCAACGCCATAGCCTCAGGATTGCGCACGACGGGTTAAACCCAAGTAGATTCTGCATCCTGCTACCTAAATATTTCGCGGTAAAAATCCTGCCTTTGAATAAAATCTTTATCCTGAAGGGATAACAGACGATAGCCCGGGGTCTCGACCCCGGGACACACCCGCAAAAAAATTCAGCACCCTGAAGGGGTGCTAGAAATTCGGAAACACCGGATATCAACGCTCCTCTGCGACCCTGTCGGGGTCGAATTTTCTTTGCCATATTTCCCTGGGGTGGTCGTCACTAACGCTCCTCGAACCCGGGCTAATCTCTATGATCCCGTGGGATCTGAATCTGATGGTAAGTTTCCTCTCTAATTCCGCTTCAACACGATGAGCTGGGATTTCCAGCCTGCTGGGTTTTTCGCGCCGAAGCCTCCTGCCTCGATGAAGAGGTAATCGGTGCCGCCGATGTTTTTTGCGATGATTTTTTGGGCGATGTTTTGATCAAGATCTAACAAGATATCACCTGACCAGATCCAGCGTGGGTCTTGGGTAAAGCCATCTTCTTGCAGTGTGATTTTTGGGAACGGAGCGCGGCCGATGCTAGCTTTCGCTGCGGGATCGAACTCTTCAATTTTTGCCACTTGTGAAATGACGCTCCATGAGCCGCTGGCTTTTGGATTAGCGACGAACTTGCCATCGTAGAGGAATTTTCCTTCGTTTGGATCTTCTGCATCTTTCGAAGGATCCTGCAAGTCCTGCCATGCGGTGCAGAGCATGGGAACGAACGATGCAGCTTTGCGAAGCACCTCTGCATCTAGTGATGGTAGTTTTCTTTCTTCTAACCACATGCTGAAAATTCCTTGTGCGGCAGGAGGCATTTGAACGATGGCGCGGTCGCCATAACGCATGAAGGTGATGGCAGAAATCGTGACCGGACCTTTCGCAAATTCCTGGACGAATTCCGGAGTGATCCAACCACCTTGAATGGTATCGCCTGCGCGGCGACCCAAGCCTTCTTTTGATTCCACGAGAGCTTTTCCATTCACGTAAATTTTGAATCCATCGCCTGCACCAACGCCTTGACCGCGGCTGGCGCGTAGGCGGTAAATGTGGCCGGGTTTCATGGCTGGAAATTCAAATTTACCATTCAAAAGCAGGACTTCTTTATCCCAGAGGGTGCGTGGAGTTTCATTCCAATGATTGCGATCCGCTTTGGAATTATCTGTTAGCTCGCCTTTGTATTGACCGAACGGTGGCAGGCCTTTTTTCCAACCGGCTTTCGCTGCATCGAATTCTGGCGAAACCCAATTTTCCATGCCTTTCGGAAGTGTGACCGGACGATAGCGCCACGGGGTTTTATCGTAAGCGAGTTTTTCCGCAGGATCGAAGGTGTGGTAATTCCATTCTACATTTTTGAGATCAGGGCCGAACGGTTTCCAATCGTATTCTTTGATTCCGACCTTGTTGTAGAGCGACACGAGGCCGTCGATTGAATTCATGACCGTGCCGTTTTGAGTGGGCTTGTCGAGTTCACTGAAAATCTTACGGCGATTCTGACCGATGTATTGAAAGACGAGTTTCTCGCTGATGAGAGGAAGAATGACTTTTTTCAAATCGGGGCCGAATTGATCGGGATCGGCAGAGAGGAACACCTCGTCGTGCGGCAGCGGTGAATTGGGAAATTGCTTTTTCGAAACCTCATAAAGCACATCGTATCCACCGGGAACACCTGAAAGCGCTTCGGCAAGACGACCCAATGTTTCAGTGCGGTGACCTGTTAGATCCTGACCGCCTTCCCAACGGGTCGGGGCACTGTATTTCTCGTATGCACCACCCATGGCTTTGAGCGCGACCACACGGACTTTCTCGTCGGCGGCAGGAAGTTTTTCACGCAGAAGATTTAGTGGACCACCTGTCGTGCTTTGACGTGGAGTGGTCTGGAACAACTCGCCCATAGGCGGGAGGACTTTTTCGTAACAACGGGGATCGGTCGCAACCTGGGCCAGCGTCATGAGCGCGCCGTTTTGCAGCCATTGCTCGGAATGCTTGAGGTAGGAAACGATCATATCGACGTGTGGAACGATCATGTCAGGCGTGCCTTTTTGTATGAGGGAAAAACAGGCATCTTTCACGAACCATGATTCCTTGTCGTCTTTGAGGCGTTCGATCGCGAGGTCGAAGAGTCGTTTTGACCAATCCAACGTTGGATCGAATGCTTTGGTCCCTGCGCGGAAAGCAACGTCGCGGACGCGTGGATCAGCGTGCTGAGCGAATTCTTCTAACAATTTCGGACGAACTTCGCTAGCTGGTGTAGGTGCCATGTATCGGATTTCAAGCCCCCCTGCAACTCCGCCCACCATGAGACGGATGATGTATTCCGGATGGGAAACGTATTGGCGGACTTCATCATCGGTGAGCGGTTTTTCGTTCAGGCGGGCGATGAGCGACTTGCCGGAATCTTTCGCCATCGTCTCACCTGCTAGATCGAGTTTCTTGCCGGGTTCACCGGGGACGGGATCCATGGAGAGGAAAATATCATCTGCCTCGGTGCCCCATGGGCGAGTGGGAAGTTGATAGGGTTTGGAAAACTTGGATGGCGGTGCGCCGGTGATGCGCAGGGTTTTGCGTGGGATGGTGTAGGTGATGGCGTAGCAGTTGCCCCACTCGATATTGTCGTAACCGGCACCACCGAGAATACTAAAGGATCCATCAAAGTGGCGTGACATTTCGTAATGCCATTTGCGGTTGTCCATGAACTCGCGGTATTGCTTAGGCTCCTTCTCATACTTCAGACCCATCGAAGCACTACGCCAAATTTCACCGATACCGCCGCCCGTGTGACCGTGAAGCATGAAAGTAGTGGTGTAGAAACTGGTCTTCGCGCAGTTGTCGCGTGCTTTCGCATAGATCGATTTTTCACCCTCGGGTGTGAGCGATGCCGCGGCGGCCATAGCAAAGGCGAGTTTGCCGTGCTTGCCGTTATCGACGAAGGAAGTTTCCGGTCTATCATCGCCATATGGGTTGATGCCGCGACCCGCGTAGCGGAAAAAGTGAACCATCGTACGATGGAGCAGGCTGTCGTTGACATCCACGCCGCATTGTTTGGCGAGGAGTAAAAAAGTAACGACATGAGTTCCGCCGGCGTTCAAGTGACCGTTGCCGTAGCCGAGTTTAACCACACCACTGCGGCCCGCCCATGCATCGAGGTATTCGCCTTTTGCTGCAGCATCTACCCATTTTTTAATGATGGGAAGTGCTACGGGATCACCGGTGCGGAGATAGTATTCACAAAGCGCAAGACCGCCGTAACCGATGTGCCATGCGTAGCCGTTGCCGTTTTTATCTTTCATTCCGTGCACCCATTGTTTCACGGGAGCGAGATCCTTTTCCTCACCGGTGGAGAGCAGGAACAACATTCCGAAATCGGCGAAACCTTTGTTAGAACCAGGCTTAGCGAGATAGTCGGCCATATTTCTAACAATTTTATCGGACTTCGGACAATTCAGCGGCCAAGTTTTGCTGTAAGCGCCGAGCACTGGGATTTTGACGATGACTTCTTTGGCAGGCGACTTCTCGTCGTCTTTAAGCATGAATTTCAGGACTCCATCTTTGGCTTCCGCTTTTTCAATCATCTGACCGAGCTGGATGCGTGGGTCGATGTCTTTGAGTTTCTCTCCGTTGATCGATTCGATGATCTGACCTACTTTGAACGCTCCGGTGGCAGCGGCAGGAGAGCCTGGCTCCACATCCATGGCTGGGTTTTTCGGATCCAGATCGCCGACCTTCATCGTGAAAGCGGGTTGATGAAGATCGATGGCAATACCCACGGGACCGAAGTTAGTGAGCGAGTTGACGGTCACTGTATCGCTTGGCGCGGTCGAGAATAGCGGAGTCTCTTTGTAAAATGATTGGGCGTTAGCCAGCTCGAACGAGTTCACCAAACTGAAAGCCGCGAGGCCAAGTGTGATGGATTTGGCGAGTCTGCGCGGTGCAAGAGGTAGATGAATCATGGGTTTATAGGATGTAGGGTCGTTGCTATACAGGAGTTTTGAGATGCTTCTATCTACCATTAAAAATGACAGCCAGTGAAAAAATGTCTCATCTGCAAAATCTCGTTTTCGATTAAATATCAATGTTCCCTAGGGTTGAAGATCGAGCTATCTCGCAGTTTTTCCCATGCGACGCGCTCCTCTGCGCTGACCTGACGTGGCGAGACGATGGAAATCTCCACATACAGATCTCCTGGCGCATCCTTTTTCGGTAAGCCGTAGCCTTTGAGTCGAAGCTGATCTTCCGAGTTCGTTCCCGCAGGGATTTTGAGTTGCACAGTTTTTCCTCCGGGTATGTTTAGCGGAATCGTCGTGCCCAACACCGCTTCCCATGGAGCGAGTAAAAGTTCACGGAAAAGATCATGACCTTTCACACGATAATCTGGATCCGCCGCCATGCGGACTCGTAAAAATAAATCACCGGCCTCCCCTCCCCCCGAACCACTTCCCCCATGACCCGAGACGCGCAGTCGCTGACCCTCACCTATCCCGGCGGGTATCCGAACTTGCACTTCATTGGTCGTCACTCGACCTGAGCGCGGATCTGCCTTGCGGAGAGAAATGGTTCGCATCGATCCACTGAAAGCTTCTTGCAGCGTCACCATGAGATCGCCTTCGATATCTTGCCCGCGCATGTTGCCACCACCGGAAAATCCACCGCCGCCATAACCCGCCGCGCGCCGCGCACCTCCACCGGAGAAATATTGTTCAAAGAAATCGCTGAAACCTGTGCCGCCAAATTCAAAGCCTTCTGGCATCTGCTGCGCTCCGCCACCCGACCACGAACCTTGTGGCGGCGCGCCGCCATAGCGTTCCCAATCTGCTCCCAACGCATCATATTTTTTGCGCTTTTCGGGATCGCTCAACACCTCATACGCCTCGTTGATCTCTTTGAACTTCTCCTCAGCCGTCGCTTTATTCGCCGCAACATCTGGATGATGCACGCGCGCCAATTTCCGAAACGCCTTTTTGACATCCGCCGCCGAGGCATCGCGCGCGATTCCTAACACCTCGTAATAATCTCTGAATTTTACCGCCATCTTTAAAAGGTATGAGCGAGAAGACCTTTCAAAGCAAGCTAGCGATTTTAATCGGAGGATTGTTAAACGTTCACTTTTTACCATTGGGTATTGAAATCTACTTTCGTGTGGAGCGGATCGGCAAGACATCCGCTTTCCATGTCCAGCCTTTGTCTTTCGCATCTGCCATCATCGTGGGCCAATTGCGGTCCAGTTGAGTTTGGCCATTGATGTTCCACATACTCCAACCCAGTCCAAGACGCTCACAAGTTTGGTTGAAATAGATGTCGTCGTCGAACTGAGCCGAACGCCACTTATCGCTAATGCCGAGAGTGTCGTTGGTGACCGACGATGGAAAATTATTTTCAGATGGCCACGCAGGAAACCGTGAGTGGAGGTTGCGGAGGTTGGCTGCTTTTGTAGCAGCTCCGTAGGCGCTATCGTTGTTATAGAGATGATAGGCGACTGAAGTTTTCGTCCAATCCACCTCACCGGGCATGGCGGCGAAGGCAGCAGCAAGGTTGCCGAGTCCTGTGCCGGTCGCGTAATCGTTGATGCCTGACGGCGTCAAGATCATGATATGGGTGTCAGGCGCAGCTTTACGAATGATGTTGTAAGTGGTTTTGAGAGATCGAATGCGCGGCGAGTCTGCAGCTTTGTCCGAGGCGTTCGCGGTCATGCTGCCGTTGTTGCCGATGCCATCCATCGGTTCGTTCGCAGCTTCATAAATGACGTGTGTGCGGCCTGCGAAGTAAGGTGCGACGTGTGTCCAAAGTGCGTCGTTATAAGCAGCATTGTAATGAGGTATTTTGTTATGAGAGTTGATTATGACATACATGCCATGGGCTGAGGCATAGTTCACTGCACGTTCCATTCTCGCAAGTTGGCGTTTGCGGTAAACAGGATCGTTCCAATCAGTTGGAGTGAAAGTCGCGGAAGGTTCGTAAGCCTCGATCTCCCATGTATCGAATAGAATCATGCGTACCGCATTCAACCCTTTGGATCGCATCGAGTCGTAGTAAGATTCTGGTTCTTCCTTACGATCTTTCTCCCAGATCCACGCGGTGCCGGCACGGAGCGGCGAGTTGGCATCGGTTCGGAGTACTTTAAGTGCGGGTGATTTCGCATCATAGGCATCAGGTATGTTTACGACCCGCACGCGAGCGCGATCTGTTGTTAGAGATGTGGACTTTGCATCTGCGAGTTGAATCCCTAAACAGCCAGTGATCGATAGAACGAGCGTGACTCGGAATAAGGCATGAAGAAAATTTTGCTGATGGAAGAGGAACATGATTTTGGGCGTGGATGGATAAGCTATAACTTTGATTGCTCAAGTTACTTACTCGACCCCTTCATCACTGACTACTGCGTTTTCCAAACGGTTTTATTTCCAGCACTGTAGCCACTGATTTCGAATTCAATGGTCATTCGACGATCTCTATAAGCGGGTGGAGCGCCAGATTGGCAGCATGTCCTCTGACAGGAATAACCAGCCACAAACCTTCACCAAAGCGACTTTTGCTGACGCCAGCACGATTGATCGGTGTAATAGAGGGCTTTTTCCTACCTACATCTCTCATTCTTCAAGGTTGAGCGCGAACGGTTTGCAGTACATGGTTTATCCCATGTCCCGCCCACGCGACCCAGACGAGCCGAAGATTTACTTCCTCCCAAACCTCATGACCGCCTGCAATCTTGCGTGCGGTTTCTTCGCCGTCCTGATGATTTTGAAGGGACAAATCGAAGTACAAAAAGCATCCGGAGACGGAGTCATCGCTGCAAAAGAATACTACGAGATCTCCCGCCATTATTATCAATACGCCATCCTTCTGATTTTTGGCTCCTGCCTCTTCGATCTGCTCGATGGTCGCTTAGCTAGGCTCGGCGGCCAGGAATCTCCCTTCGGTCAAGAGTTCGACTCACTCGCTGATATCATCTCCTTCGGCATGGCTCCCGCAATGTTACTCTCACGCGCCGTGTTATTTCCTCTTGGAAACATCGGTTGGTCGATTGCTCTCATTTACCTCATCTGTGGCGCGATGCGACTTGCTCGTTTCAATTGCCTTGCCTCGCTTCCGAAAAAACCCGGTGAAAAAAACGATTTCCGTGGCATCCCCATTCCAATGGCAGCAGGTTTCATCGCCTCTCTGACTTTCCTCATCATCGATCTTTATAAGAATGACCACGAGGTCGGCGTCTGGAAATATGTGCTCGCAGGCGTGATGCTAGGTCTGTCTTGGTTGATGATCAGTGATGTCCGTTATCCTTCTTTCAAATCAGTCGATTGGAAAACTCGCGGCAGCTTCACAGCCATTGTCGCCGCAGTCATTTTGGTTAGCTTGACCATTCATTTCCGCTACGTGATGCCCGTCGTGCTATTTAGCGCCTACCTACTTTATGGTTTCTTCAGACCTTTGATTTCCCAACGTTTGAGAAAAGAAATCGAAGACTTTTCAGAAACGGAAGACACACCCGCTGAGCCAATCGATAAGCGAGAGGGCCTCTAACAGATCATGGACGAAAAAAGAAAATCGCGAATCCTTCCGTGGCTACTTGTCATTCTACCAGTCTGGTTGATCGCATCCGGAGCATTTGCCTTGGTGCAATATTTTAAAACCGAAGAGACTGCAAAAATCGAAGCTGAAAAGCGTTTCGCAAAAAACGTATCAGCGGAATCCATTGCGGATGATTTGAAGAAAATCATTTCTGTGATTGGAGAACGTAACACCTCCAAACCCGATCAACTCTCCGCCACCGCTTCCATGATCGAAGGTACGCTTGGGCCATCGAACACTGGTTACGAAGTCGCTAAAATCAATAGCCCTTCGGATTTTCCTATCCTGAAAGTCACCATTCCCTCTCTCAAGAAATCCACTGAGCCGATCTGGATTCTCACCTCCTACGATTCACCTAACAGTTCTCGCGGCGCTGAAAAAAACGCCACCGGCCTAGCCGCCACGCTCGCCGCCGCGCAATCCTTGGCGGATTTCTCACCCGCCCAACCCATCCATTTCCTCTTCATCCCCCACAATAATGAAGATGACGCGCCCATTCTTGAAACCGCCATCATCGTTTCCAAACTGATCAAAGCCGATACCAAACCACGCGCCATTCTCTGCATCGAGGCGATGGGCGATGCTGAATCTCTCATCCTCTCCTCCCGCGACACCACCGCACTACCTGCCGTCGATTTGGAAGACCTAGGGAAAATCCTCGGCGCAGAAGTCGTCTGCCTCGGGGACGATTTCGACCTCTCATCCGCTTTATTTGAAATGAGCCTCCCCGCGATCCGCATCGCCACCCGCCCCACCCTCTTACCCAACGAATCCGACGAAAAAATCCCTTTTGCACCCACCCTTGCAGCCTCGACTGGACGATTGATCGAATTGGTGCGTAGGCTTTCTAAATAAAACTCTCCGAAAATCCCCTCTTGACCCATCCGCATTCCTATCCGACCGATTGCATCTAACTTAAGCGCATGATTTCCCCAAGCGAACCCGATACCACCTTCACTTCCCACGCCCCCGGCTATTGGCCGGATTGCGAGGCGAAGGATTGGAACGATCCCAAATGGCAGCTCAGGAATCGCATCGATTCGCTCGCGGAGCTCGAGGCGCACATCAAACTCACCGATGAAGAACGCGCTGGCGTGCTGCTCGCAGGTAACAAACTTGCGATGTCGATCACCCCGCACTTTTTCAATCTGATCGATAAAAACGATCCAAACTGCCCGATCCGTCGCCAAGTCATTCCGCGCATCGAAGAAGCATGGACCGCGCCCGAAGAACTTTCCGATCCCTGTGGTGAAGATTCTCACATGCCGGTCCCCGGCTTGGTGCATCGCTATCCCGACCGCGTGTTGTTTCTCGTCACCGATCGCTGTGCGTCCTACTGCCGCTACTGCACTCGCTCGCGGGTGGTTTCCGGTGTCGGCGAGCAACAACTCGAAACCCAATGGGAGGCAGCCTACCAGTATTTGGAAAAACACACGGAAGTGCGCGACGTCCTACTTTCCGGCGGAGATCCGCTTTTGTTTTCCGATGCAAAACTTGATAAAATCCTCACCCGCCTCCGCGCGATCCCGCACATCCAGTTTCTTCGGATCGGTTCTCGCATCCCGATTTTCCTTCCCCAACGCATCACGCCGGAACTCTGCGACATGTTGAAGAAGCACCATCCGCTTTTCATCTCCATCCATTCCAATCATCCGAAAGAACTCACCACCGAAGTCCGCGATGGTCTCGTCCGCCTCGCAGAAGCCGGCATCCCACTTGGAAATCAATCGGTTCTCCTTCGCGGCGTGAACGATTCTCCAGAAATCCAAAAAGCTCTGGTGCATAAACTTTTGATGACCCGTGTCCGTCCTTACTATCTCTACCAGTGCGATCTCATCACGGGTTCTTCTCACCTCCGCACATCCGTTGCCGAAGGCGTGAACATCATCGAAAGCCTCCGCGGCCACACCACCGGATACGCCGTCCCACAATTCGTCATCGATGGCCCAGGCGGTGGCGGGAAAATTCCCATCAACCCGAATTACGTGGTCGATAGCAGTTCGAACAAAGTCACCCTTCGTAACTTCGAGGGTGAGATTTTCGAATACCCAGATCCAACTCCCATTCCGCCTGCGGATATGAAGGCCCTCCACGAGAAAGCGATGTGTAGTTAGCCAAAAAACCCCCGCTCCGCCACATGCCTCAGCCAAGGAACGAAATCTAACTCCGGCGATACCTCTTTTGCAAAGTCCGCCAAAGCCATCACCGAACGACTTCCATCCATCGCGGCGAGGACTTTGAGTTGAGAAAAGGAAAATTCACAGGATTTGAGTTTCGCATCTACCAGCGGTAGACATTCCCGTGCGCACACCAAACGCCATGCATCAAGCTTAGGAAAATGCGGCACGGTGTAATCATCATCCGGTTTTTTAGGAATAGGCACTGATTCATCCAGCGCAGCATCCTTGCGGCAGAAAATCTCGGATCGAAAAGTTGTCTTTAGCTTCGCATCGGTAGCGTCGTCGCCCTTTTCAGTGGTGACAGAATCGCCCAGCCAACGCAGGCCGCTCAATTCTACAAGTTTCACGACAGCACCCAAAGACCAAGGATCCATCACGGGTGCGAAATCATCAAAAGCCAAAACCTCACCGCCCTTCGCCAACATATCATCCACGATCTCCGCTTCCCGCGAATCTGCCACATCTTTGAAAACCGCCAGCGCCGTCATTTCATCCACTCCGCCCGCAGCTTGTATCGCTCGCACTTTTTCCACCACCAGCACTCTCTCCCTCCAACCCGCCGCGACATTAAAACTCACTGTCGCAATCCCATCTATCGAGAGTCGTTTTCCGATAAAATCCATCATCCCCACCTTAACCTCATCCGGCACCCAGGAAAAAACTCCATGCGCGATGATGAATTCAAACTCCCCCTCGGGATCGAATTCTAAGATCGAGCTCTCACAAAAACTCACATTTTTCAGCCCTGCCTGCCGCGCAAGATTCTTCGCCTTGGAGATATATTTCTTGGAAAGATCCACCCCCACGCACTCAGCGGTCGGCAACCGGTTCGCCACAGAAAGCAGATGATGCCCCGTTCCGCAGCCAATTTCTAGAATCCGCGCGCCCGCAACCTTGCTTCCACTCAGTCCAAAAAACCTAGCGATCTCCGCATTCACCACCGGATCCGCGGTAGGATGACTCATCGGCGGATAAGCCTCTGCCTGATATAACTCTGCAAAGGTACGCTGCATCTCGCTGTTTCCAATATGGAGCAGGCGTTTGCAACCCCTTTCATCATGAGAATCGATGAGAATTCAAATTCCGAAGATTTCCCTGAAATTTTGTGTTCCATCCCGCGCGAGAGGTACATAACCTCCCGCCCCGTGCCCACGACCGCTATCCTTGCCCTCGAAGACGGACGCTGCTTTTCTGGAATTTCTTTCGGAGCCAGCGGAACCACCACCGGAGAAATTTGCTTCAATACCTCCATGACAGGTTATCAAGAAGTGATCACTGATCCTTCTTACCGCGGCCAAATCGTCGCCATGACCTATCCGATGATTGGCAACTACGGAGTGAACACCGAAGACAACGAATCCGCCGGCCCACACATCCGCGCATTTGTCATCGGCGAGCTTTGCGAAATCCCATCTAACTACCGCTCGGAAGAAAGCCTCGCCTCTTACCTCGGACGTCACAATATCCTCGGCATCGAAGGCATCGATACCCGCGCGCTCACGATTCATCTCCGCTCTCTCGGTGCCATGCGCGCCTGCGTAACCACCGAACTTTCCGAAGCCGATGCGATCGCTGCTGCGAAAAATTCCGCGCCCATGGAAGGCTCGGATTTCGTCAAAGAAGTCACCACCAAAGAGTCTTACATCTGGGCAGAAGAATCCCGCAAATGGACCCTGCCGAACGCATCCATTGGCGAAACGGAAACTTACCAGGAACTTCCCCCAGTCAAATACCGCGTTGTCGCCATCGACTTCGGTTTGAAATACAACCAACTCCGCATGCTTCGCCAAGCGGGCTTCGAGGTTGAGGTCGTGCCCGCCACAACTTCTGCTGAGGAAATCCTCGCGAAAAAACCCGATGGCTTGTTCCTAACAAACGGCCCCGGAGATCCAGCTGCGCTAAACTATATTCACGCTGAGCTCAAACAGCTCATCACCAAGCTCCCGACTTTCGGCATCTGCCTCGGCAACCAACTCCTCGCGCACGCCTACGGCGGTAAAACTTTTAAACTCAAATTCGGCCATCGCGGAGGTAACCAACCGGTCAAAGATCTCCGCACCGGAAGAATTTCTATCACTTCGCAGAACCACGGTTTCGCAGTCGATCCCGATTCTTTACCAGACGACATCGAGGTCACTCACATCAACCTCAACGACAACACCGTCGAAGGCATGCGCCACAAAACCCTGCCGATCTTCTCCGTCCAATACCACCCAGAAGCAGCCCCCGGCCCGAACGACGCCGCCCACTTCTTCACCGACTTCGCCGAACTTATTGAAGCGAATAAGATTAACCGCGAATGAACGCGAATGAACGCGAATTAATTTTCAAAGACGAAGTCTTTGAGATTATCTCCTGCGCACTGGAGATATCGAACGGTCATGGCCACGGCCTAAACGAGAAGATTTATGAAAACTCTCTCGTTGTGGAATTCGGCTACCGGGGAATACCATTTCTCCAACAACCGAGGTATCCAGTCAGTTGGAAACAGGTAAAAGTCGGCGAATTCATTCCCGACCTCATCGCCCACGAAAAAATCATCGTCGAAACTAAAACCATCGATCGCATTACTGATATCGAGCGTGGTCAGGTTCTCAATTATTTACGCGTCACCAAACTTCCCGTGGGACTCATCATCAATTTCAAAAATCCACGACTGGAATGGGAACGAGTCGTTCTTTCCAAAGACTCCAACCCACCCAATCTTCATTAGCGTCCATTCGCGTTCATTCGCGGTAAACTTTCCACATTTCAAAAAACACAGCATCCATTTCAATTCGCGGTTAAAAATATGAATACAGTAATCACTGGCCTCCAATGGGGCGACGAAGGCAAAGGCAAGATCGTTGACTACCTCACCGAATCCGCCGATGTCGTTATCCGCGGCCAAGGCGGCAACAACGCCGGCCACACGGTCATCGCCAAAGGCACCAAATACGTCCTTCACCTCCTTCCTTCGGGTATTCTCTGGGATAACAAAATCAACGTCATCGGCAACGGCGTCGTCGTCGATCCCATCGGCCTCTGCATCGAAATCGAACGCATCGAA
>JANMGO010000009.1:0-6108 GCA_031374665.1 Akkermansiaceae bacterium
CCAACCTCTCCGCTAAAACATGGCCAACCTCCGAGACATCCGCCGCCGAATTAAATCGGTCAAGAACACCGCCCAGATCACCCGGGCGATGCAGCTCGTTGCGGCCGCGAAGATGAAAAAAGCCCAAGACCAAGCCATGGCCGGGCGTGATTATTCATCCCAGCTCAACGCCGTCCTGAGTGACATCTCCGCGAACTTCACGGACGAAGTTTCCCATCCGCTACTCGAAGCTCGCGAGGGCAACCGTGAGTTGGTGCTGGTCATCTCCACCGACAAGGGCCTCTGCGGACCGCTAAACACCAACCTTGCCAAAAAACTCCGCGCCGAAACTTCCGCTACTGCCGACTACGTCACAGTCGGCCGTAAGCTTCGCGTGATGTTAGAAAAACTGGGCAAAAAAATCCTCGCCGATTACTCGGTGAAAGATCCGGTTCCATTTGCAGATGCCCGCTCGATCGCTGCGTTCCTCACCAAACAATTCACCGAAGGAAAATACGATAAAGTTTCCATAGTCTTCACCCGCTTCGTGAACACTCTGACCCAAGTTCCTGAGGTCAAACAACTCCTCCCGGTTCTGCCACCGACCCAATCCGATGACTCCGGTTTGATCGATGGTGACAGCAAGGATTCCCTCTTCGAGCCTTCGGTTGACGAAGTTCTCGCATCCATCCTTCCGCTCTACGTCAATTTCCAAGTCTATCAAGCGCTTCTCGAGTCCCGCGCCACGGAGCACTCCGCACGTATGGTCGCGATGAAAGCCGCTACCGATAACGCCAAAAAATTCATCAAAGAGCTCACCCTCGAATACAACAAGGTCCGCCAAGGCGCGATCACCGCCGAGCTCCTCGAAATCACCACCGCCATGAAGGCGATGGAATAAAAAGTAACAAGTGAGCAGTGATCAGTGATCAGTGCTCGCAAGATGAAAGATCAACCACTTCCCAATCTAACTAGCAAACAAACCACTGATCACTGTCCACTGATCACTTTCCACTTCACCCACCATGAGCAACCAAGGAACCATCGTCCAAATCATCGGCGCCGTCATCGACGCTGATTTCTCCAAAGCCAGCAAACTGCCGGAAATCTACAACGCACTTGAGATCAAATACGTTCTCAACGGTGTCGATACCAAGCTGGTTCTCGAAGTTCAACAACACCTTGGCGACGGCTGGGTGCGCGCAGTTGCGATGTCCACCACGGATGGTCTTAAGCGCGGTATGAGCCTTGTCGATACTGGTAAAGCCATCGCGGTTCCTGTTGGCAAACAAGTTCTCGGACGTATCTTCAACGTGACTGGTGACCTCGTGGACGAAAACGTTCCTCTTGCTGATGACAACCATCGTTCTCCTATCCATCGCCCAGCTCCTTCCCTAACAGATCAATCCGCTGCGACCGAAGTTCTCGTCACCGGTATCAAAGTCATCGACCTTATTTGCCCGCTGCTCAAGGGTGGTAAAGGTGGTATGTTCGGTGGTGCAGGTGTGGGTAAAACCGTGGTTATCATGGAGCTCATCAACAACATCGCGAAAGCACACGGTGGTTTCTCCGTCTTCGCTGGTGTGGGTGAACGGACCCGTGAAGGTAATGACCTTTATTGGGAAATGATAGAGTCCGGCGTTATCGCCACTGAGAAGGACGAAAAAGGTCATCCAAAACTCGATGCCAAAGGCAACCCAGTGCTCGCCGCTGAAGGTTCGAAAGTGGCTCTTTGCTACGGCCAGATGAACGAGCCTCCAGGTGCTCGTCTCCGCGTTGCGCTTTCCGCTCTCACCATGGCGGAATACTTCCGTGATGAAGAAGGCCAAGACGTTCTTCTCTTCGTCGATAACATCTTCCGTTTCTCCCAAGCAGGTTCCGAAGTTTCCGCGCTTCTCGGCCGGACTCCTTCCGCTGTGGGTTACCAGCCAACACTTTCAGAAGAAATGTCCGTTCTCCAAGAGCGCATCACTTCTACCAACAAAGGATCGATCACCTCGATTCAAGCCGTTTACGTTCCTGCGGACGACTTGACCGACCCAGCTCCTGCCAACACCTTCGCTCACCTTGACGCAACGGTGGTTCTTGAGCGTTCGCTCGCAGAACAAGCGCTCTTCCCAGCGGTTGACCCTCTCGCATCCACTTCCAAAGCACTTGCTCCAGAAGTAGTTGGTGAAGAGCATTACAAAGTCGCTCGTGGCGTTCAGCTCGTGCTTCAGCGTTACAAAGACCTTCAGGACATCATCGCGATTCTTGGTATGGACGAGCTTAACGACGAAGACAAGATGACCGTTTTCCGCGCTCGTAAAATTCAGCGTTTCCTCACCCAGCCTTTCCACGTTGCAGAGATCTTCACCAACGTTCCCGGCGCTCTCGTCTCCCTCGAAGATACCGTAAAAGGCTTCGGAGAAATCCTCGACGGCAAATGGGACGACGTTTCCGAAGGTAACTTCTACATGAAAGCCGGTATCGACACCGTCTCCCGCGACTAACTCTTAAGTTGGCTAGTTTCTAGTGTTCAGTTTCAAGCAAAGGCTCACGTAACTGAACTCTTCACTTCCAACTGAAAACTGATAACTAACAAACTTTTATGTCCCTTCATCTCGAAATCGTCACACCTGAGAAAAAGATTTTCTCAGACACCGTCGAAAACGTCTATCTGCCAGGTGCAGATGGAGAGATGGGGATTTTGCCAAGCCACGCCGGCTTGGTGACCGCGCTCCAACCAGGTGAGCTTCGATATCTTTATGAAGGTCAGATCGTCACCTTGGCGATCGGTTCCGGCTTCGCGGAAATCGGACAGGATAAAACCGTCGTCCTAACAGACATGGCCCTGGGCGAAGCAGAAATCGACGAGCACGCAACCGAGGAAGCGATCAAACGCGCCGAGGAAAAACTGCTAACCGTCGATCATAACATGGACGCAGAGGAAGTCGCTTACCTCCAAGGCATCATCGCCAAACAAGCCGCCGCACTTCGCTTCAAGCGTAAGTATCAGCATTGATCTAAAATTTGGTAGCCCCGACAAGTCGGGGGAGGGCACCGCATGGAATGAGGAAGAATGGGATGTTTTAGTGGAGAATCGAATACGTTTCGCTTCGCGCGGCGCCCTCGGCGATGGCGCCCTACCTCACCACCTGTTTCAAAACCGTCGATACCATCACGCTTCGGATTTCTGCTTTTGGATAAATCCGGCTTACCGCAGCGCGGTATGATTCCATTTGGGTGGCGTAGCGTTCTTTGAGTTCGGCGGCGTTGACGACGCGGTCGGTTTTGAAATCGATGATCTCTACTAGAGCTTCATCGGCGTGGACGTGGAGTCTGTCCATTACACCGCTCATCCATTTGTCATTGAGCACGGCCTCGATGCGTTGTTCGCGGTAGAGGCGGATGGATTTGCCGTTGCGTGAAAGCAGGGCGCGGATTTCCGGGGTCGCTAACACGTCGGTCATCGCATCGGTTATCTCCGAGGAAAATTCTAACAATTCCGCATCATCGAGCCAGCCGATTTTCTCGAACGCGCGGTGCATCGTGATGCCTTTACGTCGGGCGGAAGCGTTGCCGGTTCCGGTGATCACGACTTTTTTTCCACTGCTCGGGGTGGTGCGCGCACGTTTCGGGATCGCGGCGGAAATGCTTGGGATGGATGGTGGATTTTCAACGCTGCGTGGCTTGATGATGGTATGCCAGCGATCAGAGCCGATTTCAAAAACCTCGCCCACCTCACGTCCCATGCCCAAGCTGGTGCGCAGCCAATTTCCCAAACTCGGTTTGTTAGGCTCTGAAGTTTTCGATGGCGGATCGATATAAACATACAAGCCGCGTTTCGCGCGGGTGAGCGCGACGTAAAACTTGCAGAACGCCTCGTAGGTTTGTTGGTTCACCCACGTTTCCTCGGCTTGTCGCAATTCGGGGATGAGTTTTCTGACCCATGAAGGCGGCGCATTCGAAACCCAGTCATCCGCTTTCACTGTGTTGTAATGTGTGAACGATGGAATCTTGTCGTCGCTCACACTTGGCAAAATAACGACATCGAAACCGAGGCCCTTCGATTTATGGATGGTCATCACCTGGATTGCGGCGACGCCCGGGCTTTGTGAAATTTTCATACGGCCAATCCACTCCGCCGCGTCTTTCGCCAACACTGTGCCTTGGTCATCGAGTTCTTTGAGCGCTTGTAAAATATCTTCGAACCGACGTTTTCCAAACGCCTGCCATGGTTCGGAAATGGGTTCTAACAATTCTCGAATCGTTTCGCAAAAACCGATCTCGGAAAACCTCGCGCCGAGCGCTTCCCAGGTGACTTGGAAATCTTTGCCGTATTGATGTATGAAAACCTCACCGAGCGGCGACATGACGACGACTTGTTTCGCAAACGTATCCGATGGATCCGCCAACCAACGCAGCAACTGCCAGATCATCACGCCGACCGGATGATCTCGGCCCGGTTCACGCACGCCTTCTTCCACGACCTGAAATCCTTCTTCCCGCAACGCATCCGCCCACTCGCGAACCTCATCGTTTTTGGAAACCAATATCCCACACGAAAGTTCTTTGGTGCCTATTCCGAGATGACGGAGTTTAGCGACGACGCGTTCCTTGAGTTCCTCTTCATCCACGATCTCGACCCGCGCATGTCCGGCTTTTTCTGGAGCGGATAATGATTTCGCCGAGACATGTTTTTCCCAGCCACTGTTCCAGCCTGTTGCGGCATCGCCGAAAAGCTCGGTCATAGTTGTTGCATCGCCACAAACCTGATTCACCAAGCCAAGTACCTCGGGGCAGGATCGCCATGACTCCGCCATGGTATCGATTTGTAACGCCAAAGGATCACCTTTTTCCCCGCGATAGGTTTCGGTCAGTTTGTCAAACAACCCGACCTCGCCGCCGCGCCATGCGTAGATTGCCTGCTTTTTATCGCCGACCACAAACACGCTCGCCTCTTGATCCGTGAGCGCCTCATCGATCCATGGTTCCAAGCCGTTCCATTCGTCGCGGCTGGTATCTTGAAATTCATCTAACAGCCAATGTTGATACGTGGCGTCTAGCCGATAATCGATCGCTTCACGCCTGAGCCGGGCGTCTTCGTTTTTGATCCAGGCGCCCATCAAACGTTTCACGTCGTCAAAACCAAGTCGACCTCTGCTGCGTAGCTCGCGTTCCATCAAAGCGTCGTAAGAGCGAATGACCTGATGGATTCCGCGGGTTCTGGAAAGCGCTGCCGCGAATTCGCAATGCGCGGCTAGAGTGATGAGCTTCCGTAAATTCTGCGCGGCGATCCCGGTGATCGTAAATGGTTTTTGAAATGAAGTTTGAATCGCTCCCTCGGAATCGCTGACCGCTTCCATGGTGTTTTTCAAAAGACTCGTCGCTTTATCAAACGAGCCGCTGCCGATGGAGTGTTGCTCGAATGTGTTCATCATGCCCTCGAACGCAGCTTGTTGGCGCTTGTCGGTCATCACCACATTCGGCCAATCGCGGCGGATCGATTCGATCAATCCCGTTCGTTCTTTTTCCCAATCGACTATCTCATGTGGAGAAAGCGTCGCTGGACCCCATTTGAGATCGCTGTCTGAGCTGTAGATGGAATGCCAGTTGGCGATGAATTTCCTCAAATCCTCCAGCACCAGCGAGCTCTCTTTGCCGGCGGTGGCGCGGCGGAAAATTTCCACGAATTCCTCCTCGAACGCCGAATCCAATCCGCCGTCCAAGAGGTTTTCCATCAACTCATCCTGAGCGGTGATCGCGACCTCGCCCTCGAGCAACTCGAACTTCCCGCCGGTGATTCCCAGCTCGTATTGGAAACTTTTCACAATCCGCGCGAAAAACTTATCCATCGTCCCCAGGGTCAGCTTCGGCAGGCTTTTCACCAAGGTTTCCAAAAGCTCCACGAAATCGACGTGCTCTGCCGAGATCCGTTCGGACAGCTTGCGGCCGCTTTTCTCGTCACTGGCGGCCTCGGCCAGTTTTTTGAGAATTGCATCGGCAAACTCGCCCGCGGCCTTGCGAGTGAAGGTCAGGGCGACAATTTTCTCGGGTGGAACCCCCATCGCCGCCAGCGCGATGATGCGGTCACTCAGGCAAAAGGTTTTGCCAGAACCCGCCGAGGCAAGAACCAAGAGATTTTTC
>JANMGO010000011.1:0-8060 GCA_031374665.1 Akkermansiaceae bacterium
GCACTCGATAGCACTGGCGATCCCAAACTCGATGGCGAAGTCACGGATGCGTTAGATATGATCGATCGACTTGCAAAATCCACGCGCGTTCGCCAATCAATCATCCGTCATGCGTTCCGCTTTTACATGGGGCGTAACGAAATGCTTTCCGATTCACAAACACTCATCGATGCCGATCAAGCCTACCTCAAAAGTGGCGGCAGCTTCCGCTCAGTGGTCGTTTCCTTACTGACTTCCGATTCGTTTATTTATCGGAAGTAAGGGAATGGAATTAAAATTTCGGTGCTGGGCCTATCGTGCCGCCTTCAATAAATTCTGCTAGAATGACATTTTTTTTACGGTCGTTTTTTCCACGTGCGATGCGATTTGCCCACTGCAGGATGCTGGTCACGACTGGCTTTGAATCCCAGTAGATGTGGGAGATTTCAGGAACACACCAAGAAAATGCGCTACTGGGATCTTGGCATATCAGAGAGATATCTTCCGGCGCCATGATTCCCTTGCGTGCTAGGTACTGCTGTGCGGCGACCATCTGATATGATTCACTTATAAATAAAGCCGTGGGAGGGGTGGTGTTAAAAAGAGAATCCAAGCAGCGATAGAAACCTCCAATGTTGTCGTCCCAATCAGGTAAATGATAAGCTCCTGTTTTGATGCCGTTTCGCTCCAGTTCATCAAGAAATGCCCGTTCTAACATCCCCGGATGTGGCTTGCGACGTTCCGTTCTCTCAAGCATCACGATCCGGCGGTGCCCTAATGCAATTAGTTTTCTAACCGCTTCCGTGACCGCTGGTATTTTATTTATGAGAACACCTGAAATCGGGATTTCTCTACAACGCCCAAACTTCGCAAAAGTTGGAAAATTCTGTGCGGTGAACCATTCTAAAATTCCTTTAGATCCACTCGTTACAATCCAAGCATCGGCAGGGTTGCTCTTCACGAAACTCGCCACTCGCTTCACATCCATCCCCAAGTCCTGAAGCGATTTTTCAGCAAACGTGGTGATGTGACCCAATGCCGAGAGTTGATGCAGCGTCTCAACATAATAGCTATCAAAGCGATCTGACTGCTCATATGGCATCAACGTGATACGTAGGGCAGGCGGGGCGCTGCTGTTGAGGTTAGCGATCTTGCGCCTGCGTCCAGCACCTTGCGCGATCAAGACGCCCTTCGATTCTAGTAAACGCAACGCACTTTCCGCCGTCTTGCTGTTCACCCCAAGCTGGGTCGCGAGCTCCTCCCGCCCGGGAACTTCCTTACTCCACCTCCCGCGTACCATCTCCTCCCGCAAGTGCGCCGCCACTTGCTCGATCTTACTCATGAATATTAACTGACCCATCTCGGTGTCAACTTGCCCTAAAAGATTACAGGTGTCTAGTGGGAAATGCGCATGGAGGAGTTTCTAGATAGAAAAAATTCTAAGTGTTACATAGGAAAATGCCTATAAAAGTCGTTTTAAACTTGTTCAATATATGTATAAGTTAATTTATAGAAACGCGGGAATGCTGGCTTTACAAAACAAGATTTCAATTCAAGGAGGCTTGAACGGTGGCAGTTCAGCTACGTTGCAAATTCAGGAACTTCGAGTTTCACCACAGGCAATGACATCGCACTCATGGCTGTTGTGCCTATCCCAGAACCACGCGCTGCGCTCTTAGGTTGCTTGGGTGCGCTGTTGCTTCTTCGTCGGAGACGTTAAGCGGGCTCGGTGAGAGGACCGCGCGACACCAGTCGCGCAGTTGAAAGAGCGCGACTGGTGTCGCGCGGTCCACTGAGATAAATCATTCGTATAATCTTTGTCTGCCTCCGTCCACTCCGTCCACTCACGTGCGGCACAGCCCTTTACGCGACTTCATTGAATTCATCGCTGCGCAGGGCTGCGCCCAAGTCACGGTCGACAACGGCGTGTCGACCCTACCATCCTTAGCTCTTGCATAATTCCTGCTATTTCCCGAACCTGCGGCCAGTTGATGCCCGAAGCTGAATCAGAAGAGACGTTGTTGTTGGTGGATCCCGAGCTGGAATTTCTGGATTGGGCGACCAAGCATTTGGCTGCGAAGGGGCTAAGAATTCTACGCTGCGACGATGCAGGAAAAGCGATCAAGGTGATCGAGAAAACTCAGGTCAGCGTGGTGGTTTCGGCGATTGCTTTGCAGCCATTTGATGGGCTGGAGTTATTGGGTCGGATCCGCGTGCAGAGTCCGGATACTTTGGTGATTTTGACCGCAGGATTTCCGACGACGGGTCAAATCATTGAGGCGACTCAAAAAGGCGCACATGATGTGTTGCGGAAAGAGTCGCTGTCGTTCGAGTTGCGGCCCGTGGTTGAATCTGCCTTGCAAACCGTTGAGGATAGGCGGGGGGCGGTTGGGCCGATGGCTGAGCTACCAAGTCAGGATGGGCGAGTGAAAATCATCGGGGTTTCGCGAGCGTTACAGGATGTTTTTAAACTCGTGGGGCGGGTTGCGAGATCGGATGCACCGGTTTTGATTTCCGGTGAGAGCGGAACAGGAAAAGAGTTAGTCGCGAAAGCGGTGCATGAATACAGCCCGCGTCGTCAGCAGGAAATGATCACGATCAACTGCGGCGCGATTCCAGAAAATTTGTTAGAGAGCGAGTTATTCGGTCACGAGAAAGGCTCGTTCACTGGAGCGATCGCTAAGAGAGCGGGTCGATTCGAGCAAGCCGATGGTGGCACCTTGTTTCTCGATAAGATCGGCGACATGCCGTTATCGATTCAAGTGAAATTGCTGCGCGTGTTGCAGGATGGAACGTTTTCCCGAGTGGGTGCGAATGATACGTTGAAAACGGATGTCCGTATTGTTGCGGCAACGCATAAAAATCTTGCGGCGGAGGTTTCTGCAGGACGTTTCCGCGAGGATTTATTTTACCGGCTCAATGTGGTTGAGTTAAGGATTCCGCCTTTGCGTGAGAGGCCAGAGGATATTCCGTTGTTGGCGGAATACTTTTTGCAACGGATCACCAAGAAGAATGGAATGGCGAGGATTCGAATTTCCGCAGAAGCTACGGCTTCGTTGTCGAGCCATCATTGGCCAGGAAACGTGCGTGAGTTAGAAAACACCATGGCGCGTGCGTGTGCGTTGGCTTCCTCGCAAATTTTGCTTCCAGCTGATATCCCTCTCGCTTCGGCTCCAGAGAAATCCTCGGTTCTCGCACTGAGCTTGGATCACATTATCAACTCTGCACCTTCTGATACGCCGATGTTAGAATGGTTTTCGAGACAACTCGTCGGTCGTTTGTTGGATCAATCCGGTGGTGATTTGAAGGACGCCGCTGCGGTGCTTGGAGTCGAGCTTGGAGATATTAAACGGATACTTTCGAAGAAGTAGAGAATCGATAGGAACCGCGATTTTTAATCGCGACCTTGTTAGCGAAATATCATGGGCGATTGGTATTGCCCTATCTTTTTTCTCGCTTGGGGCTAGTAAAACTATTGTTAGGCAAAGGAATGTTGGGCAGAGGAATGAAGAGGGGTGAAGTAGGCGGGCTTCATTTTTTTGGCAAACAGTCTAGATGAAATCATTCCCTTGCCAATTATTCCCCTGCCTTTTGTTAAATGAGACACCCGACTCAGCGTTTCGGAAAATTGATCTTGGGCGCTGCGGTAGTGGAGCGTGGATTTTGGCGGAGTTGACCGACCACGGTCCATAGTTCGTTGATATTCTGATAGCGATTTGCGGGGTTGCGCTGCAGGCAGCGAACCACGATATCATCCATGCGCGGATCAAGATTTGGAACAAGCTTGGACGGCACGACGAAGGTGCCACGGGGTAGAGTTCTCGTGAGGAGTTTGTAGATCATCATACCGAGCGAGTAGATGTCGGCACGGTGATCGACTGGTTGTCCCGGCTCGAGTTGCTCTGGAGCTACGTAATCCATGGTGCCCATTTCTAGGTTGTCAGCAGTCATTCTTCTTCTGAAGAGCTCTTCACCCATGAGACGGGCCAGCCCGAAGTCGCCGACTTTGACAAGTCCGTTATGAGCGAGCATGGTGTTGCCTGGACGGAGGTCTCGATGAATGACTCCGTTCTGATGCGCGTGGTTTAGAGCGGTGCAAATTTGGCTGATGATCGCAAGAATTTCACTGAGATCGAAACTCCGTGTGTTGATGAGTCGTTCGAAAATCTCTCCTTCCACGAATTCCATGACGAGATACAAGGTGGATTGGGTTTCCATGAATTCATAAATTCCAATGATGTTAGGATTGCTGAGGCGTGCCATGGCCTTGGCTTCCTTCTTGAAATTCTCGATGAGTTCGGCATCGATGTCTGGATTCACAGGAAGAATTTTCACGGCAGCGAACCGGTCGAGTTTCGGGTGGCGTGCCCGATAGTATGTACCCATTCCGCCGTGTCCGATGAAGGAAAGGATCTCCAATTGGGGAAATCGTTCTTGAAGTTCCGATACAGTAGGCGGTACGAACTCGGATCCAAAGTGAGGAACTCCGGTTGGTGATGGTGAATCTTGAGGACTGGTCACGGAAAGGGGTGGAAGGGTGGTGTGTAGGGGTAACGGGATTGAATTTTCCAATAAGGCCTTATCGACTATAGGATACAGCGGTTTCCGACAAGCCAAAAGCCTAGGTCAGAGGAATGAACAGGGCTTACTTCATTACTTTTAGGATGTATGGAAACAGAATGATCGCACCGATTATCGTTGATCCAATCGCCGCGATCAACACAGCAAAGGCAGAGATATCTTTCGCGTGCTTGATTCGCTCGCGCCAATCCAGAGAAACTTCATCCGCAAGAAATTCTATGGCGGTATTGATGGCCTCTGCCATCCAGACAGCCATCACGCAAAGTATCAGCAACGCCCATTCTGTAGCTGTAACTCGACATAGACCTGCAACCGCAAAGACGGCTAAACCCGCCACAGCGTGAAATCGGCCATGCGGCTGGGTTGCGAGTAAGGTTCGGCAACCACGTAATGCATGTTTGAATGATTCGATACGGGATTTCATCTCAGTGCTTAAATGTGTTGTATGGACGAAAACGAAAGGAAACGCGATTTGTAATCGCGACCTCGTGAGCGAAATGTCATTGGTGCTTCAAATTGCGCGACGCTTCTGTCCCTTTAGTTCCCTTTGCTCACTTAGATTCTAGTTGTGGTTTATTGCCACCCTTAGAATCTGAATCAAGCCAGTTAAAAGTCTTCACTGTGTCCCTGCCATCCTTATCTATGCCGTAATCAACAATTTCATAAGGCGGTGCTGGTATTTCCTCTGCACTATGCGAGGAGAGGTATTGTTGGTGATTACCTGATTTCCTCAGAACTAGCGCTACTCCATAGGCCCCTCCACCATCTCCACCGCGCAGCAGAATAAGTAGTTCTTCACCCGATGGCCGCGGTACGAACTGTAATGAACGTTTTTCAAGCACGAGGCTTAGGAGATTCAAATGAAGATTGGGTGGAACGGAAACCCGCTGCCCATCCCACTCAAGCTCGATTGAAACAACCGCTTTCAACATAGGCCATCCCTCTCTTTCCTTCGGGCTTGTTCCATCTGTCCCGCCTATCTTCACCCCATCTATCTTGGATGGCCCTTCACCATCCCTTCCGCCAGTGATTTCATGTTTTGAGAAATCGTAAGGACGTTGGTGCATCACTAACTTGATGGAATGTCCTGCAACTATTTCTTGATAACGGACGATTTTCTCAAAGGTGACTGCTTGTTCGGCGAGACATCTCGATGATGTAGTGAGAAATAGAAACAGCAAGAGGGGTTTCATTTTAGAAGAACGGTATATTCGGATGAGCAAAGGACAGAGTATCCTATTAGTTAGGGTTATTGGATAGGAAACACTTGGTATGGCAAGTAATTCTTAATCACCCGATATCGGGGACTACCCTCCTACTCAGGTTGTGGTTTATCGCTTCCCTCGGAATTTAACTCAGCTTGGGTAGCGGGTTGCTCAGTGCCGGCTTTTTCTCCATTTATTATGGTGATCACTGCGTATGGAAAATTCAAAGCGACTGCTTGTCGAATCAGATCCATGACTAACTCTTTCGATAATGTGACGTTATCCGGTATCTTTAATGATGAAGTGTTTATCATAATTTCAAACTTGGTTACTCCTTCATCCAATTCTTTGTAGGCGTGCGAAAGTTTGATGCCGCACAATGAAATGAGATTTGCGTCCCCGGCCTCGTGCCACGTCGTATCGTGACTGGGGATGAATGCGGTTTTGAGAAATGTCAGCGTTGATTCCGGTTCTGCACCACGGGAGACAAAACTAACCATTCTAGGTTTTGCGTGAACCATTTCAGCTCCTTCATTCACCACTCCGTGCGCGACATAGATAGGAAGATACGCTGTTTTTAGCTCAAGTTCAGAGGCACTCGACATGGAGAGAAGTGGGAGAAACAGCAATAGTGACAGGATACGATACATTTTTGTGGCGAACCGTATTATCCAAACGGTATAGTTTGCGGGCTTTTCACTGACCAGTCGGTGAGCATGGAAAAAGGTGATCCGTATGGAACCATTTCTATCGCCTCATTCATCCTGAATTTTTAGTCTTCGAGGTGCTGACGAGCCAAGCTTAAAGAATGCAGCCGCGATTTTTAATCACGAGCCCGTTAGCGAGATATCATGAGTCAACGCGGCGATTGCAGTCGCGATTAAAAATTGCGGCTCCTTTCGGAGATGACTCTACTTCTGCCTCGCAACGGCTTTGAGGCGCAGCGCATTCAACGCGATGAAGCCGGTGGCGTCGTCTTGGTTGTAGGCTTGTTCTTGGCCGCCTTCCATGGTGGCGATGGCTTCGGAATACATACTGTGTGGGCTGCGGCGACCAGCTTGCATGACGTTGCCTTTGTAGAGTTTCATGCGGACTTCACCGGAAACTTTTTTCTGGGTTTCGGTGACGAGAGCTTGGATGGCTTCGCGCTCAGGAGCGAACCAGAATCCGTTGTAAACGAGTTGCGCGTATTTCGGGATGAGGGAATCGCGGATGTGCATGGCTTCGCGATCGACGACGAGGGTTTCGAGGTCGCGGTGTGCGGCGAGGAGGATGGTGCCGCCGGGGGTTTCGTAAATGCCGCGGGATTTCATGCCGACGAAGCGGTTCTCGACGATATCGACACGACCGATGCCGTTGCGGCCACCTAACAGGTTGAGCACGCGCATGACGCCGTAGGCATTGAGGAGCGCGTAGCCGTCTTGTTGGCCGGTGGCTTTGACATCGCCGAGTTCGGTGAGGAGGGCATCGATGTTGGCGTGTTTCAAACCGATGGCGTTGCCTTTTTCAAAAAGGATTTCGATGTATTCGGCTGCGTCGGGTGCGTCTTCCGGTGAAACGGAGAGCACATACATGTCGGTGTCCGCTGGAGTGGTGGCGTCGTACCAAGGATCTTCCATGGCACCTGCTTCGAAGGAGATGTGGAGGAGGTTGCGATCCATGGAGTAAGGTTTCTTCATGGAGGCTTTAATCGGGATGTTGTTGGCCTCGGCGAAGGCGATCATTTCGGCGCGGCCGGGGAATTGTTTGCGGAATTCTGCATCACGCCATGGAGCGATGCATTTGATGTTAGGTGCGAGGGCTGCGGCGGAAAGTTCGAAGCGGACTTGGTCGTTGCCTTTTCCGGTGGCGCCGTGAGCGATGGCATCGGCACCTTCGGCGATGGCGATTTTGATCATGTCTGCGGTAATGCAGGGACGGGCGATGGAAGTGCCTAACAGGTAGCGGCCTTCATAGATCGCGCCGGCTTGGATCATGGGGAAGATGTAGTTTTGAGCGAAGTCTTGTTTGAGATCGCCGATGTAGCATTTCGATGCACCGGTGGAGAGGGCTTTGGCTTCGAGGCCGTCGAGTTCATCGCCTTGGCCGACGTCTGCGCAGTAGGCGATGATTTCCGCGTTGTATTTTTCTTTGAGCCAGAGGAGGAGGACTGAGGTATCGAGACCTCCGGAGTATGCGACGACGATTTTCATAAACTTTAAATTTTAAACTTTAAACCTCAAGGAAGAGTGCTTGGGTCGGGCGGGAAGGTAGGGGAGCGGGCGCGGGAGGGAAGTGGAAATTTTCTTGGGAAAG
>JANMGO010000002.1:0-2689 GCA_031374665.1 Akkermansiaceae bacterium
AACGTTTGATGTGCGCCCACCGGCGCGGTTGAATTGATGTTGAATTGAGATTGAAAAGCTTATTCCGGTTGGTGTGCCATGACTTGTTCTGCTTCTTCCATTATCGGATGCTCGTAGCGTAAATCATACGCTGCAAATCGGCGTCATACCATACTGAAATTCCTCCCCCATTTACTGCGATAGACTGGTATTTGTAACCTTTCAGAACGACGTCTACAGGCCCGAAATCTGGTATAATTCTGAGCTTCGGTAGCTCTTGAATCCTTAGGCTAGCCATGCACTGTTCCGCCGGCTCGATCTTCCAGTCTTTAGCTGCTGCTAGCGCTAGGAAATCCTTCTCAGGCAATGTACATTCAATCTGCTCGACCGCTCCAAATCCGGTTCGAATCTTATGGCTGATGTCTGTGGCGCTTGATGGAAGCCAATCGATCTTCGCGGTGTGTAATGTCGTCTTGTAGTCACTCGTCCACAACGCCGAAGCGATCAGTCCCATGCCAAGTATCAGGATGCATACGATACCAATGAGAATTCGCTTCAAGGTGATCTTCATTTTATTGCAGAGACCCTATGGCTGCCCGTTGAGTAAGGCGCAGCATTTCAGGTCGAATTTTGTTTGAGTTGAATGTGGTGTGTCTGGTTCAAATCGTGGGCTATCTCAATTTCTTGAGACCTATCCAACATTCATAGACTAATATAAATGAAAACGAACTCAGACACACCACGCACAATTTACATCGGACTCGATGTACATAAAGAAAAAACATCCATCGCTCTCCTCGAATCTTATCGAGATGCCGAACCGAGGATCTACGGTGAAATCAACACCACGCAACACGCCCTTGAACGAGCGATGCGCAGGATCGCCAAGAGCCAAGACCGAGCGCTTACTGATCTTCACGTTTGCTACGAGGCGAGCGGTTGCGGATTTTGGATTGCACGTAGGCTTTTGCAAATGGGCGTTCGATGCGAAGTGATTGCACCATCGCTCATCCCCACCAGATCCGGAGATAAAGTTAAGACAGATAAGCGCGATGCGATGAAGCTCGCTAAAAGTCTTCGCTCCAACGATCTGGTTGCAGTCAATATCCCCGACAGCGTGGACGAAGCGGTTCGAGACCTTTGCCGAGGACGCACCGATGCGGTTGATGACTTGCGCCGTGCTCGCTCGCGACTCTTAGCCCTACTGCGACGCCTGGGTTACAAATACGATGGTAAAACGCATTGGAGCCAAGCTCACATGAACTATTTGCGTGGACTCAAATTTCCAGACAGTGCTCACAATATTGTGCTCGAAGACAACCTCACCCTCATCGATTTCAACGAAAAGCGAGTCGAGCGAATTGAGAAGGAAATGCTCAACCTCTTAGAGAGCTGGCAGCGCAAACCCCTCGTTGACGCTCTCATGTCCTTCAAAGGTTTTAAACTCGTCGCCGCGATGGTGACGGTGAGTGAAATCGGAACGTTTAGCCGTTTTGAACATCCCAAAAAACTCATGGCATTCCTCGGCCTAGTGCCGACTGAAAACTCGAGCGGAGGAAAGCAACGACAAGGTGGAATTAGCAAATGTGGTAACCCTCACGCTCGCTGGTTGCTGATTGAACAAGCTACGCATTACCGCTTTCCACCGAAAGTGAGTGAACAGCTCTCACGCCGCCAGGACGGACGAGATCGCTGGGTTCTCGAACTTTCATGGAGCACTCAGTTGCGACTCAACACGCGCTTCATGGCATTGGCTAGGCGCAGGATGCATCATAACAAAATCAAAGTCGCTATCGCACGTGAACTTTGTGCCTTCATCTGGGAGCTAGGCACCAGGATCGAATCCAAAAATGCACGTTACATGAACTAACAAGAACACCACTCCATCTTCCATTTTTCAAACCCCCGGCGTCCCTTGGGGGGGATTTGAAAAAAGCAAGATTCCGTTACCAAGGACATTAGAAACCACAAAAGAAAGACACATAGCCCGGACATCTGCGTTGCAGCCCGGGATAGGAAGCGCCAGCCGGCTCAATCCTCGATAGACGTTCTGGGTTACCTCGGCCTCGCTGAGGGAGCACCCGTGCAGAGACTGAATCAAGAGCCAACAAACGTGAATAAAGAAACTGACGGAAAGACTTGGGAAACCGAGTAGCCCGCGAATAGCAGCATACTAAGCACTAGGCGACCTGCTGATCACAACTGGATCAAAACCGCCATTCCTATCCCGGCCTCCAACGAAGAAAATTCGGAAGAAAAAATCATCAAATAAGTTAGATGAAATAGAGAAACTTTTGCCCGTTGACAAACAAGCAGCCATAGCAACGTATAGCAATGGCGTCGCAGGCTTGCACGCACAAAATTATCAGACGGCTTCCTCGGCGTCGCCATCTGCGCCTTGTTCTGCAGGATTTTCTTTGATTATTAGCGATCCGATCAACGCGACAAAGTAGACAGAAAGCACCAGCCACAGCCAAGGCCTATTCGGCGAATATGGACGAAAAAACTCTTCACCAGCAATCCAAATTGCTGGCAGGAGGGCTATTACAGCACATCCGCGATGCACTATATTCCATCTCTTGCGGCGAATGTATGAGATCAATAGTGATATAGGAATCAGAGCAATTGGCAGGAGAAGCCAGAGGCCAGCGTTCTTAGGCCATAAGGCTAGATAAGCCACGAAGAGGCTGCAAAATAAGTGCCAAATAGC
>JANMGO010000047.1:0-76266 GCA_031374665.1 Akkermansiaceae bacterium
AAGTCCTCGATGTCGTTGTGCCATGTCTCAAGGTAAGCACAGCCAGAGCCTTTGCGCTTGCCACCTTGGTTCACTGCTAGGAGCTGGTCGTTGTGAAGCTTGAGGAACGGGATGATGCCCTGGGATTCGCCGTTGGTGCCTTGGATGTAACCACCGGTGCCGCGGACGGCAGTCCATGAACCACCGAGACCACCTGCCCACTTGGAGAGGTAAGCATTTTCCGCAATACCACGCTGCATGATGGACTCGATGGAGTCATCGACCTTGTAGAGGTAGCAGGAAGAGAGCTGGGAGTGGAGAGTTCCGGAGTTGAAAAGAGTCGGGGTGGAAGAGCAGAAACGACGACCTTTGTAGAGGTTGTAGAGACGGATCGCCCAGTCCTCGGCGTTGGTGGGCTCCGTTTTAAAGAGGCCCATGGCGACACGCATCCAGAAGAACTGAGGTGTTTCAATGCGCTGATGACGCTCAGCGGTCTTATCGACGATGAGGTAACGATCGTAGAGGGTTTGAATACCGAGGTAATCGAAGTCGAGGTCGGCCGTTGGGTCGAACGCTTCGCAGAGTTTTTCGATATCGTATTTCTCAAGCAAATCAGGATGGATGCGTTTGATGGTAACTGCGTATTTGAGGTAAGACTTGAAGCCTTGTTTGTGGGCCTCTTTGAGTTTCTCAACCCCATCGGTGGAGATGTTCCAGTTGAGCACTTCCTCGTAGATGTAGGAAAGCAAGATACGCGCGGCGAACTTCGCGAAGTCGGCATCTTTTTCGATGAGGGTCTTGGAGTTGAGGATGATGGTTGCTTTGAGGTCTTTGGCGGAAATTTCCGAACCAATCGAGCGGCGGAGTTCGCGTTCGATGTCTGCTTCAGGAAGATTGAGGCTCAAACCGATGGAGGCGAAAGCGATGCGCTTCTTGAGTTCCATGCCGTCCCAGAAGGAGGATTGGCCATCGTCGGTGGTGACGACGATCATCGAGTCTTGTGAAAGGTCTTCGGTGGCTACGCTTTCTTGCTCACGGCGGAGCAGGTTGCGCTGGGCACGATAGAGAATGTAATGCTCGGCTGCCTTGAACTGACCTTGGCGCATGAGTTCTTCCTGGACCATGTCTTGGACGTCCTCGATGTGGACGAAGGATTGATCACCCCGGCGGATGCGCTCGGTCACGGCTTTCGCAATATCGATGGCTGGCTCCGGGTTTGCTTTGATCGTGAGGAAGGCTTTGCGAACCGCGATCTCGATTTTCGTTTCTGACCAAGGCACGACGTTTCCGTTACGGCGGATCAAACGAACTGGAAGTGCGTGTGGGCCTGCACCCATGTCGACATGCCCGGTCTTCTCAAGCGAACGACGGAATGCCAAAGACTTCGCAACATCGTAAGCTTCGTTTTCTAACAAGGCTTTCTCAATCAACAAATACAGATCGGATTCGGAAAGACGGAGACGGCCACCGGACTCGAGCGTAGCAGTTAGAGAAATAGCAACTGCATGCGCCACCTGCGAGACGAAGTTGCGGTTTACATCGGAGAAGATGGATTTTTCATCCTCACTGCGAGCGATGAGAAGGTCAGCAAGTGAATCACCAATCGCATCTGCAACGTCTTCGAGAGAGAACTGAGTTTCTTTCTCACCACGAGTCACGATGATATCTGTGTATGGCTTACGCTTATCAACAGGAATAGTCCCGCGCCAGTCGTAAGGGCGGTCAGTTGATGCGAGCTCAAAGCGATCAGAGATGACTTGTTTGAGGATGTTGTCTTCGGCGAGGTTCAGGGAACGATACATACTGTTGGTGAGTGCGGGGTTTTGGGGTAGTGGGAAGATTGAGTGGCTAGTGCCGAGTGATCAGTGATCAGTGGGAGAGGTTGCGGTTTAGTGGCTAGTGTTGAGTGAGCAGTGATCAGTGATCAGGGGAGAGGTTGCTTTTTAAGTGACTAGTGTTGAGTGATCAGTGGGAGAGGTTGGTGATTTGGGTGGGGTTTGGTTTAATCGGCGTGCTAGGGAATTGATGAGGCCTTGGAGCATTTTTGAGAGCTCGCGGGTTTCTTGGATCAGCTCTTTGGAGCCGGGCATTGGTGGCGCTCCGAGACGTTGGCGGATTTTTTCGGCTAGATAGAGCTGCGTGCGGAGTTCTCCGCAGGAGCCTTTGCTGTAACGAAGGAACTTAATGAATTCTGGAGTTGTGTCGCGTTCCATGCCTTCAGCTATGTTGGATGGAATCGAAAGTGATGAGCGCTCCATTTGGTTACGCAGTGCAAAGTCTTTAGAATCAGCGAAAGCGACGTGAATATCCACAGTCAGGTTGCATCCACGCTTCCAAACTTCCAGATCTTCAAATGTATTGATGTCGCTCATTATTCTCTTTTCTTCCACTGATCACTGATCACTCGGCACTGCTCACTAATCGGCTTCGCCGATTAAAGCTCGTCGTCGCTTACCGCAGTTAAGGCTGCGGCTTTTTGGTATTCGGTGACGCGGCCTTCGAAGAAGTTTTGCTCTTTCTTGATATCCATCATTTCAGCGAGCCATGGGAATGGGTTGGAGACGGATTCGTTGAGCGGGGCAAGGCCACAAGATGTTAGACGACGATCGGCGATGTAATCGATGTAGGTTTCGAAATCATCTGAGTTGAGACCGAGACCGGAAACTGGAAGGCAATCGCGGATGAATGCTTTTTCGAGACGGATACCCTCGGCCATGGTCTGGCGAAGATCTTCACGGAAATCCTCGGTCCAGATATCTGGGTTTTCATCGATAAGATCCATCAACAAGTTGCGGAAGACTTCGATGTGGTTCGACTCATCACGAAGGGTGTAACGGAACATCTGGCCGATGCCTGGGAATTTGTTCTGGCGATACAGCGAGAGGATCATTCCGAAGAGACCGTAGAACTGCGTGCCCTCCATGATCTGACCGAACATGAAAATGTTCTTAGCGAGCGCCTGCTTGTTTTCTGTAATGGTGAGGTCGATATCACGGCGGAGCGCACGTGAGTTCGAGGTCACGAAGTTGTTTTTCGCAGTGATGGTCGGGACATCCTCGAACATTGCTTCGCACTCGTGCGGGTTGATACCAAGTGAGGAAATCATGTAAACGAGGCTGTCTGCATGGATGTTTTCCTCGTGGGCATGGCGACCCAAAACCAGTTTCAGCTCAGGTGCGGTCACCACTTCACGAACGACGTGCAGCACGTTGTCACCGACGATGCCTTCGGCGGCGGAGAAATATCCAATGCCCATTTTGATGATCCAACGCTCAACATCGGAGATTTCGTTAGAACGCCATTGCTCGACATCCTTCTGCATCGAGATGTCCTCTGGCTCCCAATGATTGTTCTTCATGGTCTTATACAAATCATAAGCCCATTGGTATTTGATCGGCAGGATGTTGAAGAACATCGTGTCCTTGCCGTTGATGACGCGCTTGGAATTGAAGGCCAACTCTGCTTTTGCTTTATCGAGCACAAAAGTGCGGTTGCCGAGGGTGACTGTGGTGGTGGACATGAATCGTTGAGAATTGGGAATTTGGTTTCTGAAGGGCTTGAAATTGGCGCTAACGACTTGCGTATAGCGTGGGAGACACTGCACGAAATTTGTTCTCTCGGTCAATTCGATTTTGCAGATGTAGTATCCACAAATTATTCACAATACTACATGTAGTATATGCTTGAGATACCCGTAAAGTCCCGCTCCTTTAAATTTGGGAGTTCCACGGTCTCACTATTAATTCCATTCACAGGTGTAGGTAGTGAAAAAAAATTCACAAATGGGGTTTTACCCACCTGTTCACAAAAATTTGAAAAAAATCCTTAAGATATCCTTATTATCTGCAAATGCGGACTATTGAAGTTGCAGAACTCGTTGAAAATGAACGGTATAAAATTTTATAAACCCACCTCCGAAATTCGCCGAGGAGGAAAAGCAGGACGATCAAGCTATGGAAAACCCTGTCCAGATTTCTGAATATTTAACCGCGAATGAACGCGAATGAACGCGAATGAACGCGGATCCGATGCATGTGGCTTTGGAAAATGAGTATTTGATGAAATGATTTCGATTCAGCCACCATATGCTCTCATTACCCCAAGATTCGCGTCCATTCGCGTTCATTCGCGGTTCTCTTTTTCTAACTTGATTATCCTAGGAGGAAAAAGCCGCGAGAATCTTTGCAAAAAACCGATGATTCGTTTTAGGTGGGCAAATGAAGCGACTCGCAACCCACTGGCAAATTCTCATCGCACTGGCTTTAGCGACCGTTACCGCTCTTGCGCTGCGTGGTTTGTTCGGCGATGCGGATGAATCATCATCCGGTGGAAAGCTTGTGGCAGGTGCTTTGGCGACGTGCAAATTCATTGGAGATCTTTTCATGCGTGCTTTGAAAATGATCATCGTGCCTTTGATTGTGACCGCGGTGATTTCAGGAATCACCGGCATGAAAGGCGTGCAGGGCTTCGGTCGCCTCGGTTTCAAAACGATTAGCTTTTATCTAACATCTAGTTTGATTGCGATCATGATCGGCCTGGTATTGGTGAACCTGATTCAGCCCGGCTTTGTTGACGGCAAACCTAACGAAACGATTCGCGCCGCATTTGAAGACAATAAAGTCTCAGCCGATACTGCGGATCTGAAGACAGTCGAAGCAGCGAGTCAGCGCGAAGGAAAAGATTTTCTCGCGATATTCAAAGCGATGCTGCCGGAAAACATCATCCACGCGGCCAGCGATAACAGCCAGATGCTTGGAGTCATCGTATTGAGTTTCCTTTTTGCAATCGCTGTCACCCAACTTCCCGGTGACACAGGAAACAATGTTAGAGATTTTTTCTCAGCGGCAAACGATGCGATGATCATCGTGACCCGATGGATCATGTCTGTCTCGCCCATCGGAGTTTACGTATTGATCCTGCCGGTGATTTATGAAGCCGGACTCGATCTTTATTTTCAGTTAGGAAAATACTTTTTCACCGTGCTTTTCGGACTGCTCATTCACTTTGGGATCATTTTGCCTTTGGCATTGAAATTCATTGGGAAAACCAGCCCGCTCGCTCATTTGAAAGCGATGCGTCCCGCACTATTGCTCGCATTTTCCACTGCCTCATCGGCTGCAACGCTTCCCGTCACCATGCGATCCGTTGAGGAAAATGCAGGGGTTTCCAAGCGGATATCGAGTTTCACTCTACCACTGGGCACCTCGGTAAATATGGACGGAACGGCGCTCTACGAATGCGTGGCGGTGATTTTCGTCGCACAAGTCATGGGCATCGAACTGGGATTCGGAGCGCAGTTTTTCATCGTAGTCGCGGCCTTGCTCACCAGCATCGGAATGGCCGGCATTCCTTCCGCGAGCTTGGTGGCGATTCTGCTGATCCTGAAAAACTCCGGTATACCAAACGCGGAGGTAGCCGTCGTTACCTTGCTGGCGGTGGACAGGCTATTGGACATGAGTCGAACTGCGGTCAACGTTTACAGCGACAGTTGTGCGGCAGTCATTGTCGCACGCAGCGAGGGCGAGGTGTTTCTTTTCGATGAAACAGAGCCTGAGGAATCTACTGCTGAAGATAATTTTTCGGACGGTAAATCATCGCAAACGGAATGAACAGGATCGCGGTCAAACCCATCAGACCGCTGAAAAACCAGAAATATTTGGCTCCTTGGAGTTTTGGCTGTCCGCCAGAGAAAGTGGTTTTTGTGTAGAGATCCTCGGCTGACATGGCATCGGCCGTGGACTTGATGCCCAGAGCCTTCTTCCTCGCAGACAACCACGTTTCGTGCGGACGCAAAGTATCTAGCCATGATGCTTTTTTCGGAGCCTCTTCCTCAGGCTTATCCACGATGATGCCAGTGTCCCATTTGGTATTCCACTTGCCATCGCTCCCGGCACTACGAATGCGAATCGAGTTAGAGTTCAGGATTTCATAACGAAACTCATTATTCTGAATGCGGTAAGTGGAGATCAACTCATCTCCGCGTGCTTGTTTGGGGAATGTGTTTCCGGCCGCAATCGATTCACTGATGATCTTGCTGGCGATTTGATCGAGCACCGCTTGATTCCCAACTTCCAATGGATTTTCCACGCCTTTTTCGAGTCGTTTGATGAAATCATCCTGCGTACCAGTCACACCATCGTATCCAGGCAAAACCACGGTGCGCGGAGACGACTGCCAATCCTCTGGTAGATTTTTGAGCGCCGTCTGGAGTTGCTCCTCTGCTGCGCTGGGAACACGGATGTAATGATTCACTCCAGCCACCAAGAAATTTCCAATCGCTACCGCAGCGAGATAGAAACACATGATGAACGACTTCATCTTGCGCGGTGCCTGCGTGTAAGCGAACTCAAGAGCGACGATGGAAATCAGGATTTCGGAAGCCGTCAGCAAAGCGTATGCGCCAATCTGCCAACCGATATTGGGACGCTGGCCAGCATCGATCCATTCTTGAATGACGCTCACCAAAACAAAGGCAGCAGCCATCAATACAAAACCGACGCCCATTTTACGTAACGGACTCAACGGCCAGAATTTCTGCACAAACGGATAAATGAAGTAGCTGAAAATCGGGATGAAACTCAGCACGAAGACCGAGTTGAGTGATTGGATCTGAGAAGGCAGCCAGTTAAACCCGAGAAAGCTTCTGTCCATGTTCTGGGACTGGAATATCCATGTGGAGCCCGTTTGATCAAACAACGCCCAGAACATCGCAACGAACAGATAAACCGGGGTGAGTTTCAATATCGCGATGATCCCATCTTTTCCAAACGCCTCTCTCAAGAAACCAAATCCACCCGCCGGAACATGTGCGAAACGATGACGACCCAACCAAAAGATAAACGTCGCGATCGCCATCAAAACTCCCGGCACGCCAAATGCCCAATGCGGTCCATACCATTCTAACAACCATGGCGTTAGCAACATCGAAGCAAAGGCTCCGAGATTGATGGAAAAATAGAACCAGTTGAAAATACGCGATAACAAATGCGAGTTCTGCGCGCCGAACTGATCCCCAACATGCGCGGAAACACACGGTTTAATCCCCCCTGCCCCAAGCGCAATCAAGACCAATCCCGATATCATCCACCATTCAGAATTCCCAAACTGCCCCATCATCGCCAGCGCGGCATGGCCGGCGCAGTAAACGATAGAGAGAAACATGATGACTCGGTATTTCCCGAAAAATACATCTGCAAGGATCGCGCCGATAAAAGGTGTTAGATAAAACGCCCCATTGAACAAATGCACCAACTCCGTAGAGCGAGCTTCATCCATTGGCTTTCCGCCAGACCCATCCATCAAATATAAATACTGAGTCAGGAAAACAGCGAGAATCGCTTTCATCCCATAAAACGAAAACCTCTCCGCTGCCTCGTTACCGATAATATGCGGAATGCCCGATGGCATCTTCGTGATTTCCTCTGGGGTCGTGCGGTAATTCATTTTTGAGTATTCAGCGTAGCGAAAAAATATCCTCTGACGTGGAATTCAACGAACTCCGATTGATGAAATCCTTATCAATTCGCATTGAGTTGACTATCAAGATACGTCTCATGCTGTCTCAATTCAGATTGCCGAGATCGAATGTTATATTTGGCACGGCCCCGCGTTTTTAGTGATCCTAAAGCAGCTTCTAATTCATCAACCGCGCTTCTACAGTCACTAGATGTTGAGGGAATGTCATTCATCGACTTCGATTTAAGCACCCGAAGATCACCTAAATAGTGATTCGCTACATTTCGATACCAAGCGAGCGGGCCATCGTGGTTAGCATCGATTTCACGGGTAATGGTTTCAAAAAATGGTGCGGCTTTATCAAGCCCACCTTGCTCCCAATTTTTCAAACCTGCGATCATGAAGGCCATCAGATGTTCATCATCCATTTTACTCAGGTCCATTTTCTTGATGTCCTGAAATTCTAATTGTTGAACACTTTTTAATGTGGGATTCAGAATATTGGAAAAACCTGAAGGTAACTTGGAAGAACGAGTATCGATATGCTCAGTAACCGATTTCGCATGACGTTTCGCATCGTTGATCCGTCCATCCAAGAATGCAGCAACTACGCCATCCAATCCAGCCCACGAACGGGTCGGTTCTTCAACTTTCGTGTTAGAAAACAACCTCATGAATGCTTCTTCTGATTCCTTGAGTTTCCCCTGCTGCATCAATTCTTTCGCAGCGCGATACTTGATGATGATCTCTTGGTCGTTATTTGGGCCATCAAGACCTGCATGCCCCGTATTAACAATCGTTGCTGGTCGATCTGAATCATTCGAACTGAGTAATTTCAGCAGTAAAATGAAAGCTACCAAAACGACCACAGCTAACACACCGATTGTGATCAAAGTCTTTTTCTTCTTTGCACGAATCTGCATGCGTTGAAGCACCAGAGCTTGTGCGGCTCCTTGACTTGCGCCTCCGCTATCCAATGCTTTGATAGCGCCTTCCAAGGCAACGATCATTTCGTCATAGCTGCTGAATCGATTTCTCGGATCATAGGACATGGCACGATCCACAATCGCACAGGTTTCATAGGAAATATCCGGTGCGACGCGTTTCAATGGGATCACCTTAGTCTTAGCCATGCGTAGCAGCTTGGTATCCATCGTGTCCTCCGTGCAGGAAGGAACACCCGCAAGTGCGTGATAAAGAGTCGCGCCGAACGCATAAATATCCGATCGAAAATCTTCGGCCCCACCCTCAATTGCTTCTGGCGGTACATAGTAAGGAGTTGCCCAGATTTCATCTGCTTTTGCCTCGCCACCTTTGGTAACGAGAGCTAGCCCGAAATCCACGATCTTCGCGTTGCCTTCGGCATCAAAGAGGATATTTCCCGGCTTGATATCGCGGTGAATCAAGCCTGCGGATTGCGCTCCTCTCAAGCCTTCGGCAATCTGAATCGCAAGCGGCAAAACTTCGGCCTCAGTCATCTTTCCCTTCTCGTGAATTCGATGTTCAAGATGGCCACCTGGAACAAATTCCATCGCGATGTAAAACAATCCGAATGCTCTACCGGTCGTGAGAATTTTCACCACATGTGGGTGACTAAATGATGCCGTCAAACGTGCTTCGTCTTCGAAGGCCGCGATCCGCTTTTCATCTTTTGAGTATTCCTCACTCAAAATTTTCAACGCCACTTCGCGATTCAATGTCGTATCGATACCCGCGAAGACCGAACTCATACCGCCAATTGCATGGCGCTTGGTCACGGTATATGGACCGAACTGCTTTTTGATCCGATTTTCCTCACCGCAAGTCGGACAGGCAACTCGTGTATAAGGCTGCAAAGCGGCGACAGACATCGCATTTCCGCATGCAAAACAAATCACAATATCTTCATCTGTCTCTGACATAGCAAATTCGGAATGCATATTCGAAGCTGGAAAGTTCGAATTTCGGACTGATTTAATGCTTTATCATCTCACCGGCTGCAACATTTTATTCCATTTTCGACACCTTCCATCTTGCAACCTCAGCGATTTCACCGAAAACCTCAGCCGTGATCGCAAGACTCAGAGGAAACATCATCGAAGCCTACCCGAACCGACTCGTCGTCGATTGCCATGGGGTCGGCTATGAAGCGATCATTCCGATTTCCACTTTCGATAGCCTGCATCCGGTTGAAGGCACATTCGTCGATCTCCGCACTCATCTCCATATTCGGGAAAACGCCCAGACGCTATATGGTTTCGCGACAGAAGAAGAACGCGACGTCTTTCTTCTGCTCATCGATCGCGTCTCAGGCATCGGCCCCGCGATCGCCATCGCCATCCTCAGCGGGATGCCGGTGACGATGTTTAAATCCGCCGTCGTTGCTGGCGATGTTGCGCTGCTGTCAAAATCCAAAGGGGTCGGTAAAAAAACCGCCGAACGCATCATTTTAGAGCTAAAAGACAAGGTCGGCGTCACCGATACCTGGCAAGACGCCGCTTCAGGAGAAGTTTCCTCGCAAGCCGCCGATGCCGAACTCGCCCTCATCGCCCTCGGCTACAAACAGGTCGATTCACGAAAAGCCGTCCGCGCCATCCTCGACAAAGACCCCGCCGCCACCGCCGAGGTTCTCATCCGTGGCGCATTAAGAAGCCTGCAAGGCTAACCCTCTCTTCATTGAATGACTTGTGAGCATTAGCGAACTTACCAGTTAACGTAGTCTTTTCTCATAGCCGTCAGGCAAATTTAGAGTTTGAAATTTAAAGTTTATGATCCGCACCCGATTCGCACCTTCACCCACCGGCTACCTCCACGTCGGCGGCGCCCGCACCGCTCTTTTCAACTGGCTCTTCGCCCGCAAACACAATGGTACTTTCATCCTGCGCGTTGAAGACACCGATGCCGCCCGCAACACCGAAGAAGCCCGTCAGGCGATTTTCGATGGCATGTCATGGCTCGGCCTCGATTGGGACGAAGGTCCAGAAAGTGGCGGCGAGTTCGGCCCCTACTACCAATCTCAGCGCAACGACATCTACGACGCCTATTTCGAAAAACTCCTCGCGGCTGATCGACTCTACAAAGACGGCGATGCCTACCGTTTCCGCTTCGACCGCAAACCGATCACGATGAACGACCTCGTCTGCGGTGAGGTCACGATTGATTACCGCGATGAATCAAACACGCCCGATATGGTGATCCGCCGTAGTGATGGTTCTTATGTGTTCCATTTCGTAAACGTGGTCGATGATCTGGAAATGAAAATCACCCACGTGATCCGCGGTGAGGATCATTTGATGAACACTCCGAAGCATCTTCAACTTATCGAAGCCCTCGGTGCTCAGCCGCCACAATACGCGCACATTCCACTCATTCTCAATGCAGATGGATCAAAAATGTCCAAACGCGACGCCGGTGCTGCGGTTGGCGATTATCCAAAACAAGGTTTCCTCTCAGAGGCAGTTGTGAACTTCATCGCTCTGCTTGGTTGGTCATCGAAATCGGATGATGAAATTTTCACCCTAACCGAACTCATTGATCGTTTCTCACTTGAAGCCATCAACCGTGCTCCTGCCCGCTTTGACTTGGAAAAATGCAAATGGGTCAATCAACAACACATCGCGAAAATCTCCACGGAGACGTTTGCAGATTTAGCGAAGCCATTTGTCGAAGCCGAGAAACTCCCGATCACCGAGAACTACCCAACTGTGATCGCCGCAGTTAAAGAGAAAGTCCGACTCCTCTCCGAAGTCCCCGCCGCCATTGATTTCCTCGTCACCGATACCGCAGCTCAAGATGACGAAGCCGTCGCGAAAGCTAAAGCAAACCCGAACGCCGCGTTTCTCCCTGCGCTCGCCGAGCACATGGCAACACTAACAGATTGGTCCGCAGATATCGCTAAAGAAGCCATCGCGACCGTAGCCCAAGCCAACGGTGCAAAACCCGGCCAACTCATGTTCCCTGTCCGCGTCGCCCTATCAGGTCGAGCCCACGGTCCAGATCTCGGCGAGATTTTTTATATCTTAGGAAAAGAGAAGACCGTCGCTCGCTTACGCTCTTTCCACTGATCACTCGGCACTTCTCACTCAAGCGTACCCCAACCAAGGGCCGAGCCATTTCTCCGCTTCTTGTAGAGTCATTCCCTTCCGCATCGCATAATCCTCAATCTGATCTTTCTGAAGTTCTGACAGTGCGAAGTAATGACTTTCTGGATGTGAGAAATACAGTCCGCAAACTGCAGCTCCCGGATGCATCGCGCAACTTTCGGTGAGGAAAACTCCGGTCGCATCGGTCGCACCTAACAGATCGAAAAGAATCGGCTTCTCCGTGTGATCGGGTTGCGCCGGATAACCGGGAGCAGGACGAATTCCCTGATACTTTTCATGAATCAGGGCATCTTTCGTCAGTTCACCTTCCGCCTCGTATCCCCAAGCGATACGCGCCCGATGATGCAGCATTTCTGCACAAGCCTCCGCCAAGCGGTCCGCAATCGCTTTGACCATGATTGCTCCATAAGGATCGTTCTCAGCATCGAGTTCCTTCGCATACTCATCCGCCCCGTGAATCCCCACAACAAAGCCGCCGATGAAATCGGCGGAAGTAGGTTTCACCCAATCAGACAACGCCACGTTTGGTTTGCCTGAAGTCTTCTTCAACTGCTGCCGCAAGGTATGAAATTTTGTCCGTTCGGTTCCGTCTTCGTTGTGCACGATGATGTCATCACCTTGCGAATTCGCTGGGAAAAATCCGTAAATTCCTCGTGCGGTGAGTCGGTTTTCTGCGACGAGTTTCTCAAGATAAACACGTGCCTCGGCGTAGAGTTTTTTCGCCTCAGCCGCACCTCCTTCGTTTTTGGTTTTGAGTTCTTTCTTATCTCTATCCCAAACACCGCGCAATTCCCAGGCATGGAAGAACGGTGTCCAATCGATGTATTCGAGGAGATCATTGATCGCAGGTTCGATCACCCGCGTGCCGGTAAATGAAGGCACTGGCGGACTATAAGAATCCCAATCATATTTAGGCCCCGCCGCGCGGGCTTCCGTGATGCTGATAGTTTCTTTCTTCGGTCCACCTAGGAAATTCTCGCGCGCCTTTTGCTGCTTCTCACGCAGATCTCTAACAAATTCATCACGCCCGTCTTTCGATAAAAGCGAAGTCGTCACCGGAACCGAACGCGAGGCGTCAAGCACGTGTACCACTGGACCCGAGTAATGTTCCGCGATCTTGATGGCTGTGTGAGCAGCGGAAGTCGTCGCGCCACCGATTAACAACGGAACCGTGAAACCACGACGCTCCATTTCCTTCGCGACATGCACCATTTCATCGAGCGAAGGAGTGATCAAACCCGAGAGCCCAATCACATCCGCACCGAGCTCAATCGCTTTGTCCAAAATCTTATCGCAAGCCACCATCACACCCATGTCGGTGACCTCGAAGCCGTTGCAAGACAACACCACGCCGACAATATTCTTACCGATGTCGTGAACGTCACCTTTGACAGTCGCGATTAGAAAACGCCCAGCTGAGTTGCCGCGCTCCGCGATTTTCAACGCGTCGTCGTAAGACATTCCGGGGTTCTTGACTTGGATCGCCTCGATATCTCCCGCTAGGTTTTCCGCTTTCTCGGCTTCCATGTAGGGGAAAAGCCAAGCCACCGCTTTCTTCATCACGCGTGCGGATTTCACCACCTGCGGCAGGAACATTTTACCTGCACCAAACAAATCACCCACCACGCCCATGCCGTCCATCAAGGGACCTTCGATCACTTTCAACGGCCTGCTGTATTTCAATCTCGCCGCTTCTGTATCTTCGTCGATAAATCGATCGATCCCTTTCAAGAGCGCATATTCCAAACGCTTCTCGACTTCTTCTTCGCGCCAGGAGAGATCTTCCTCAACCTTCTTGCCGCCGATTCCTTTGTAACTCTCAGCAAGATCCAAAAGACGCTCGGTCGAATCATCTCTACGGTTCAACAAGACGTCCTCAACACATTCTAACAAATCTTTCGGGATCTCATCGTAAACCTCCAACATGCCGGCATTAACAATACCCATGTCCATCCCCGCTTTGGTTGCGTGATAGAGGAACGCGGAATGCATCGCTTCGCGCACCTTGTTGTTTCCACGGAAAGAGAAGGAAATGTTTGAAACACCCCCTGAAATCTTAGCACCGGGTAGGTTTTCTTTGATCCAACGCGTCGCATTGATGAAATCCAAGGCGTAGTTGTTATGCTCCTCAATTCCCGTCGCAACCGTCAGGATGTTCGGATCGAAAATGATATCGTTTTGATTGAACCCCACCTCATCGACAAGAATCCGATAAGCGCGTTCACAAATACGAATTTTCTCATCATAAGTCGCAGCCTGACCTTTTTCATCGAACGCCATCACCACAACCGCCGCACCATATTTCATGATGTGCTTGGCGCTCTTCTTGAAAATTTCTTCTCCCTCTTTGAGCGAAATCGAGTTCACGATTCCCTTGCCTTGAAGATGCTTCAAACCTTCTTCAAGAATCTCCCACTTCGACGAATCCACCATGATAGGCACCCGCGCCACATCCGGCTCGCCTTGGAGCAGATCGAGATATTTCGCCATCATCGCCTTACCATCGATGAGGCCGTCATCGAAACAGATATCGATCACATTCGCGCCGTTCGCCACTTGCTGACGCGCCACTTCCACCGCCGCCTCCAGATCACCAGCGCGCACCAATTTTGCAAATTGAGGAGAACCCGCCACGTTCGTCCGCTCCCCTATCATCAGGAAACCTTTTCCCTCATCGTGGTTATAAGCCTCCGTCCCGGAGAGTCTGAGTGCTGGTTTGATTTGGTTCATTATAAGAAAAGAAGATTTTTTACTACAGAGACGCAGAGGTCGCAGAGCTTTTAAGAAGTTTGATCTCTATTTGGAAAATTTCACAGGGAGTTTTCGCGGAACAACTCCCCTTACCCCCTCAGCTATTGCTCGGACATGCTCGGGGGTGTTTCCACAACATCCACCGGCAAAGTTAATCAAACCACTTTGCGCGAAGTCTTTCATAAAATCCTTCATGTGCTGCGGCTCGAGATCGAAGCCGGTGGGTGCTAATGGATTAGGCAAGCCAGCGTTTGGATATGCTGAAACAAAAGTCTCTGCCACATCAGAAAGTTCTTCCAAAAACGGCCGCATCAAATCCGGGCCGAGCGAGCAGTTCAATCCAATCGCCAGCGGCTTGGTATGAGCAAACGCGTTCCAAAGCGCCTCGACTTTTTGCGCGGAAATCATTGTCTCTCCACCCAATCCGACTGCAGCTGAAATAATCACTGGGAGAACGATCCCTTGTTCATCAAAAATATCCTGCACCGCCACAGCCGCAGCCTTTGCATTGAGAGAGTCGAAGATCGTTTCGATCATTAAAATATCGCATCCGCCCTCAATCAATCCACGTACCTGCATGCGATACGCTTCTAACACCTGATCAAACGTCACCACCCGAAACGATGCGTCCTCCGCATCCGGCGAGTTACTCAAAGAAACCGTCAACGGACCGATCGCCCCAGCCACGTAACGTTTCACACCCGTGTCTGTCCCGATGTCATCCGCCATTTTCCGCGCAAGCTGGGAGCCTTTGACATTCATCTCCCACGCGAGCTCGTTCAAAAAATCACTTTCCAAAATCTTCTGGAAAAACTCCGGATCCTTGCGACCGCCCTTTTCCCTCGGGTCTTCAACGAAAAACTCGCTCTGCGCAATTCCGGTCGCTGAGAAGGTGTTCGTTTCACAAATATCCGATCCTGCCTCATAAAATCGCTTGTGGATATCCGCAATCACCTGCGGCTGCGTGATGGATAGAATATCGCCGTTGTTCAGCAAATCCTTCTCGTTATTCGCATATCGCTCGCCGCGCGCGGCGGCTTCATCTAGGCCATAGGTCCGAATCGTCGTCCCCATCGCGCCATCCAGCACCATGATCCGCTGTGACAATTCCTGTTCGATTTCCGCTGTGTGATCCGCCTGAGCCATGGCCGAAGCCTAATTCATCCAGCCCACGCTTCAAGATACAAATCATCAAATCACGATATGACGATGGGATAGTGTAAAAACCCCCAGAATGAACGATTCACATAAAAAATCCGTGCTTCTGAGCCAAAAAAACTCAATCTTAGCGAAGAATTTTTCTCAAAATGTCCGCATCCATCCAATTTCTAAATGCTGAAAGCATCCCTGCCACCGGTTTTCTTGCGATTCCTGGACGACTCGATTTTCAACAACTCCTCCACCTTGAGAAACAACTCCACGGCAGAACCATCACGTTTCTGATCGAGGAAAACGACACTTTTGACCCAGCCCTCCGCAGCCACATGGAACGCTCCGAGCGCGGCGCGATGTTTTCCATCCAAGACGAAAACCCAGCCGCTGCGGGTCAGCAACTCGCAGCATACCTCAAAAACGGTGGCATCCTGTTGTTCGTTCCCGGGCGATCCAAAGCCCGACCCGCTACCCCCATCCACATTCCTTCCAGTCATCTCAAAACTCTCGTTTCGTTCCAACTCCCCACGCTCCCCATCGCGATCGATTGCCCACGCGAATCCTGCTTGGGGATCGAAAAAATTTCCTCACTCCCACACGCGGTCATTTCTGCCGGTCGCTTGCTGAATGAAAAAGAAGTCAATATTCCGAGTTTTCAAGAAAGTCTGTTAGAAGCATTTGAAGCCGCATACAGCACACGCGCGATCATCCATGGTTCACTTGCCACCGCATTGCTTTATGGCCTAAAAAAGAATCCCAACGACAAAATCGTAGACGGTTCAGATGATTCAGAAATTCCTTTTTCTAACATCCTGCCAGCCGCCATCGCGCTTTCCAAGTTCATCATCAAGGAAACCGATAAACCACGGGTCGCTATCGTTCTACCTCCTGGCAAAGGCGGTTTGATCGCCAACCTCGCCGTCTTGTTCGCGGGAAAAGTACCCGTGAACCTCAACTTCACCGCCTCACAAAACGCTATCCGGTCTTCCATCCGACAAGCGGATGTGGATCGCTTCATTACCGCCGATCCCTTTGTCCGTAAGGTCTCCAGCTTTCCATGGCCACCCAATCGCGACCTTATTTTCATCGAGCGCACGCTTCCTGAAATCAAAAAAGAGATCGTCAAATGGGCATTGATTTCAAAATTCCTACCCGCCGCATGGCTCGCCAACATCCTCGGACTGAACAAGCGCCGCGATACCGATGAAGCCATCCTACTATTCACCTCCGGCTCATCCGGTGAACCCAAAGGTGTGCCGCTCACCCATCGCAACGTCCTCGCGAATGTCCTTCAGTTCGGCTCACGCCTCGATATCGGTCGCAACTCCTCCATCCTCGGCTGCTTGCCTCTGTTCCATTCTTTCGGCTGCACCGTCACACTCTGGTATCCCGTCATCGAAGGCATCAACCTCATCACTTATCCCTCCCCACTCGAAACCAAACGCCTCTCGGAACTCATCTCGATTCATCAGATCAACGTCTTGCTCGCCACCCCGACCTTCCTGCGTGGCTACATGAAACGCATCGATCCAGCCCAACTAAAATCGCTCGAACTCGTCGTCACCGGTGCAGAGAAACTCCCGCAAAACCTCGCCGATGCATTTGAGGAAAAATTCGGCGTCCGTCCAATGGAAGGCTATGGCCTAACGGAAACTTCGCCAGCCACGAACGTCAATCTACCGACACCCAATCCGGTCGCGAACTTGCATTCTCTCCCCGCTCATCTCAACGGTTCCGTTGGTCAACTCCTTCCCGGCATCGCCATCCGCCTCGCCGATCCCGTCACCAATGCCCCCGTGCCAATCGATCAACCTGGCATTATCATTCTCAAAGGCCCTAACATTTTCCCCGGCTACCTACGCGACGTCAAACGCAGCAACGAAGTCCTAACAGCCGATGGTTGGTTCAAAACCGGCGACGTCGGTTTCCTCGATGCCGATGGATTCCTTCACATCCAAGGACGTATCTCCCGCTTCTCAAAAATCGCGGGTGAAATGGTGCCTCACGAAACTTTGGAAGCCGCCATCAACAAAGTCCTCGGACTCGATAGCGAAACCGAACGCAAAGTCGCCATCGTCGGCGTCCCCGATGACAAAAAAGGTGAAGCCATCATTCTCCTCTCCACCATCGCCGGCCAAGCCCTCGAACAAGAATGCATCGACCTCCGGTACAAACTCCTCGACGAAGGCATCACCTCTCTCTGGTGCCCAAGACAAATCGTTCCCGTAAAAGACATCCCTCTCCTCGCATCGGGCAAACTCGATATTAAATGCTGCCAAGAGTTAGCCGACGCGGGTCTGAAAGCTGATTAAGCCATCCCAGCCATCAGCGACTTCCAAGGATCCAGATGCTCGACCGCAACATGGATCTCTCCCTCTGATGAGCAAGGAGTGATGATCGCGATGAATTTCAAATCTTTATCGCCACGATTGAATGTGGCGTGAACTGCGCTCTTCGGAATGTAGGCAGATGAGCCCGGGCCGATGATTTGATTCTCCTGCTCAATCCATTGTTCTGCTTCGCCTTCAATGATGTAGATGACCTCTTCTTTGTTAGGATGAGTGTGAAACGGATGACCGCCGCCGGGCTTGATGGTTGCGTGAACGACGATCAAGTCTTCGGTTGGAGTGAGGCCCGGCTTCGAGTGCCAAATGTGCTCGCGCCCAGCTATCGTTTCATAAGGCGCATTTTCAGGTGTGATAAACATGTTACTAAATCGGTATGAGTTATCTTTTTGAAACCCACTTCACCGCATTTTGAAGTAGAGTTTGGTAAGCGGTATTCGCATGGGACTTGTCATCATGTCCATGTGTGTAAGCAACGATGCGTGCCTTCGGATCTTCCACAATCCATAACGCAGGATGGGATTCCTTACTTTTCCCGTCGGGCTTATTCTCGATGAGAGTTGTATGACCTTCCTTATCAAAGAACGTAAAGTGGTAAGACTCGTCTTCGATGGTGAACGATTTTGAAACTCCTTTGAGGATAGGATGATCCGCAACCACACATTCCGCAGTTACGGTTCCTTTGCCATGGCCTTTCGTTCCACCGTCGACGAAGCGTTTGTTGTAACCCTCCCAAGGATGCGACCAAGTTGCGGCGTGGAGCAGAATAATCCCCTTACCTGAGTCAGCAAAGGTATTGAGTGCTTTCTGGAATTCAGCAGTCCCCCATTGATTGTGATTTCCTGAGAAGACGAGAGCTTCAGCTTTGGGCATCGCCTCCAACGCCTCTGCGAGATTCATGGTGGCGATCACATCCGTTTTGGGAATTTTGGATAAAATCTCCGTATCGGCTTTAATGAAATCACGCGGGAAATTATGAGAGGCTCCTGCGCCAACAATCAGCACACGCAACACACCATCAGCCTGTGGTTCCTTAAATCTCAGTCCAGTGGCCGAAGTGCTATCTGCTGGAAGATCAGAAAATGCCTCGGTCATGTAAGTGAGGATATCGCGTAGATTTTCTGCACCCAAAGCATCAAGTCCCTCTGGCATCAGAGAGCGATGCGTGTTCTCGCGGCTTGCGATGTTGTCTTTACGAATCTCGGTATCGCCGCCTTGGTTTCGAAGATTAACCGTGACTCTATTCTCACCAGTCACAACTCCCGCAAGTGTCTCACCCGTTTTCGTGGTGATGTTCCATTGCCAGAAACTCGGATCGACCTCGCGATTGGGATCGACGATGTGAACGAGCAGTTCCGCGGCGCCGTGCGATCCCATACCCGTTAGAGCAGGACCCACATCCGCACCCGATTCACCAAACTTATGACATACCGCGCAGGCAGCCGTGAAAAGCATCTTACCGTTTTTTGCATCGCCCGGTTTTGATACGATGGGCAGGAAAGCCGCGATCGTTTCTTCTTTTGCCTTCGCGCCAGGCATAAGCTTTTCGATGATCGCATTCGCTTTCGCCGAAACGCCTTTATCGGGATGACTGCGAAGACGAGCCACATCGCCGGGACTGATGTTTTTTGGATCAATGGTTCCAGTATCCACGCCATCCAGCAGGGCGATCGCTGCCGCTGGGCGTTTGATGATTTCATTGAATGCTAGATTCCGAACATCGGGACTGAGGCCGTTGAAATAGCTGATCAGCTTCACTGATAGATTCGCTTCACTTACCGATGTGATAATCACGGATTGAAGTTTAGCAGGTTCCTCGGGGTTTTTCAAAATCACCAATGCTTTATCAGTCGAATCATCCGTGCCCATGGAAACCAATGCTCTGGCAGCAGCGATGCGTTCTGCTAGATTCACTTTGGAATCTGCAAGCTTCTTGGAAAGTAGCTCAATCTGTTTTCCAACAACATCTTTCAAGGCTCCCTGTTTGTCCCAGCGAGTGACTAAGGGAAGGATGAGCGATCCGGTGGTAGGATCTGCAAGTAGACTACTTAGTGAATCGCTGAGCTCCTTATCCAATGCCGGCTGTGCTTTGTTGTTAGCAATGATCTCGGAAAAAATCGCCGCCCTGATTCCATCAACTAATGAAGGTGCTTTTGCCACCGCATGAATCAATTTAACCGCACCGTCAGTTGGGTTTTCACGAAGCACGATCGGAACTAGATTCTGAGCAAGAGAAACGAGAGCGTCAGGTTTCTGTGCCTTGAGACAGTCGAGTATGACTTCCATCGCATTTTTACTTGCGACTGAGATGAGCGCAGATCTCGACCAATCATCTTTTGCAATTTCGTAGGCAGAAATCAGCTTTTGGCGATCTTCTGGAGAATCAGTTTTCTTAAACTCACGGCATAAAGCCACAGCTGGAGAGCCGTCCTCCATTTCAATGGAAAATCCTTTTTCACGCATGAGACGAATGGCGGTCATGCGGGTATGCGCATTGTGACTGAAGGATGCAGTTTCCAATGCATGCGGCTTACCATTGATGATAGGATTCACCTCTAACTTTTTTGCATTCTTGTGCTGAATTTTCCAAATCCGACCGAAGTAATGATCGCGATCCGGACGAACCGCCGCGCTTGCTGGGCCATGTTTTGGCCCACGAGTATCGTTGTGGATGACTGCTTGGTTATAGAAATCGATGACATACAAAGCACCATCGGGACCCACGCGTTGCTCGATAGGTCTGAACCAAAGATCGCGACTGCGGATGAATTCCGTTTCCTCACGACCTTTTTCCTTCTCTGCTGCGTAAGAGACTCCGTCTTTTTTCAGGAAAAAGTGACTGACGATATTGATGGTTGGCTCGCCGACAAAATAGGATCTATTCCATCTCTCGGGCCAAGCACCACCTTCGTAAATCGCACAACCTGAAGCAGCGGTGTAGGAACCCACAAAATCGATCTGTTTGTAGGCGGCTTGTTCCCAAGACATCAGCGGATAGGTTTTTTGTCCGGTGATCATGCCTTTGAAACTTTCCGTTCCGGGTATTTTACCGCGCGCGAGAGTGGATTCAGGAAGGACTGTATGAAACAGAACAGTTCCACTCGTTGGCTGCGTCCAAAAGCACTGGCCATCGGCTGTCATGGTCAAGCCCCAGGTATTTCCGCGTTTACTGGAAACCATTTCGATGGCCGTTCCGTCAGGTTTAAATCGAACCACACCGGATCCAATGTCGGTTTGGGGTTGGGAATCGAGTCCCAGCGCTTTCACCCGGCCAGCTGAATAACCATGTGTCGCATAAACCCAACCATCTAAACCCCAGCGCAGGTTATTCATGACAGCATGCGTGTCGCCCGTCCCGAGGCCGGTGTAGAGTTTCGTGCGTTTATCAGCAACCTCATCGCCATCTGTATCTTCAAGAAACCAGATATCCGGAGCGGCGGATACGATCACACCGTTCTTGTGGAGAACAAAACTCGTGGCGAGCTCCAGCTTATCGGCGAAAACCTGTTTTTTATCCATCCGCCCGTCGCCATCTGAATCTGTTAGAATGCTGATGCGATCAAGTGGATCACGATCGTAATTTCCTCTTTCGACCGATCCACTATCTTTCCAAATATCGGTATTCACCTTACGCAGGCCGTTCGGATACTCAGGCGACTCGACGACCCACATCCGACCCTTCTCATCCCAATCAATATTCAACGCTTTATTGATTAGAGGCTCCGCTGCGACCAATGAGATATCGAACTCGGGATGCACTTCAATTTTTGCAGCCGCCTCTTCAGGTTTAGTCGGACCACCGACTGAATAGCGCAGTGTTTCATCGAGACCCTTTTCTTTCGAAAGCAAAGCATCCGTATCTTTCATTTTCCCAGCCCATGCGATGCCGCGCAGCAGAACTGCTTCGATGGATTTGTGAGAAAAATTCACATACTGGTGACCGGGTATGCAAACGAAGGCTCGGCGGTTATCCGTCTCATAGGTCCACATCTGAGGTTGGATGTCATAGACGTTCACGGACTGACCCGGCTTGGAAATGCCATCTTTCGGTTTCGGCGTGTATGCTGCAGCGAGGATCTTCGCCTCCGGCAACATATCCATGTCGTAGTAAATTTCGTCTTCGAGATCGAAGTTCGATATGCCTTTGGTGATCGGGTTTTCACGATCGGTGAAATACAATGACATATGACCTTCTAGAAATTTCGTATGGTCGAAATTCCATGAACCGCCGATCACGGATTTATACCAATCAGGATCTCTGGAGACAGAACCCCCATGGATCGCGACCACTCCACCGCCGCGTTTCAAATACGCTTCAAAGTTTGCTCGCTCCTCTCCGGTGATGTTTCCTGATTCCGATGAATGAAGGATCACCACATCGGTTTCAGCGAGTTGTGCTTTGGTCGGAAAATCATTTCCCCCGCTTACTTTTGCGCCGCGCTCATTGAGCAGCTTTGTCCAATCCGCTAAAAAGGCCGGATAATCATGACAGCCAGGTCGATGCGTCTTTTCACCAGAGCGAATGAAGATACGGAGAGGCTCTGCGGCATAGGCCATCTGCACACAGAAAAGGAACAGGAATAAAAACTTCATGATGAGTTGGATGGAATCGAAGGAAAATTCAACCTAGGCGGTTACGCTATGATGGCTGACTTTTATATCATCCACATATTCGCAAAATATACGCTTGAGCCAAGGTTCAATCATCCACCAGAATTTAACTCAAATCCACATTCTGAGTGAAAAAGAACCCCACCAACCCTTTGACTGACATCGAGATTATAGGCAGTCGTTCTCGGTTTGATGCGGTTTTAGGCACAGCAGCTGACACAAAAGGCTGGCTGCGTGGAATGCCGAATTGTCCTTTGCTCGCCAGTCACAACATTGCCCACACCGGCATTCTGGAAGCACGCAGCCCGTATGAAATCGTCCGCGTCGTCCAATCAGGAACATTCATGCTGGCATGCCTTGGCGGCGAAGGAGTTGTTTTAGTAGATGGCTCTTGGAAGACCATCCACGCAGGTCAAGCCTGCCTGCTTCCACCGTTTGTGACGAACTCACTGAAATGCATCGGCAAATCCACATGGCACTTCGCGTGGGTTCGCTATGACGAATCACCTGAACGCAAACCCATCGTTTCATCGATCTCTCCAGTCATTGGACAATTCAATGCAAACGGCCTAGCCGATGCGATCAAGGGTCTTCATCTAGAAACAACAGGTGAAAATAATTCCACCGCCCTTCATCATTGGTGCGAGCTGGTTCACCATTACGTCATCCGTTTTGCCCAACCCTCAAATTTGGATGAACGACTGTCGCGTATCTGGATCGCCGTTGAAAAGAATCCCGCGCATGACTGGACACTCAACGAACTCGCCGATCTCGCATGTGTCAGCACGGAACATCTGCGTCGGATGTGTATCAAAGAAATCGGACGCTCCCCCATGCGACACCTGACATTCATTCGCCTCCAACGTGCGATGAATCTTCTTTCCACCACGAATGATAAGATCGAAACCATCGCTAAAGAAGTCGGCTTCTCCTGCATTCAGAGTTTTACATCAGCTTTTAAAGAACGTTTTGGGAGACCTCCTTCACATTTTCGTTAGGCTCCTTCTCACTTCGTAAACACGACTTTCCCATCACTCATCTCGCCTTTGATCACATCGCCATCGACGAATTTTCCTTCTAACACATCTAGGCTCAGTGGATCTAGGAGATGATGTTGAATGGCGCGTTTCAAAGGACGCGCACCGTAAACCGGATCGTAGCCTTGGTTACCGACGAACTCTTTGGTCTCTTCTGTGAGTGCGAGGCCAAGTCCTTGTTTTGCAAGGCGCTTGCGAACGCGGTCGAGTTGAAGATCGACGATGGTTGTTAGGTCTTCACGATTCAATCGATCGAAAATCACGATCTCATCGATGCGATTGAGGAACTCAGGTCTGAAGTGACCACGTAAAGCTTCCATGACCGCTGCCTCGCGTTGCTCGGCATTTGTTTCACCGAGGATGAATTGCGAGCCGATGTTCGATGTCATGATCAGAACCGTATTTCGGAAATCGACCGTCCTGCCCTGCCCGTCGGTGATCCGACCGTCGTCTAGAACCTGCAATAGCACATTGAAGACATCGGGATGGGCTTTCTCGATCTCATCGAAGAGCACGACCGAATACGGTTTTCTGCGAACGTGTTCGGAAAGCTGTCCGCCCTGATCGTAACCGACGTATCCCGGAGGCGCGCCGATCAAACGTGAGACGCTGTGTTTCTCCATATACTCCGACATATCAATTCGCACCATCGCGCCTTCATCATCAAAGAGGAACTCAGCCAGTGCTTTTGAAAGTTCGGTTTTACCCACACCGGTTGGACCGAGGAAAAGGAACGAACCGATAGGCCGATTCTCATCCTGCAATCCAGCACGAGCCCGACGCACGGCGTTCGCCACGGCGGTGATCGCTTTTTTCTGACCCACCACTCGATCGCCAAGGCGTTGTTCCATTGATACCAGTTTCTGTTTCTCGCCTTCTTGCAAACGACTCACAGGAATACCCGTCCATGATGAAACCACGCGGGAGATATCTTCTTCCGTCACTTCTTCTTTCAGCATTGCGCCATTTTTCTGGAGAGTCGCTAATCCCACTTGAGCTTCTTCAAGCTGTTTATGAGCATCTGGCAAATCCCCATAGGTGATCTGCGAAGCACGTGTTAGATCGCCGATTCGTTGTGCTCTCTCGATCTCAGTTTTTAATGAGTCGATTTTCTCCTGAGCAACCCGAACCTGATCGATGATCGCCTTTTCGTTACGCCATTGAGCCATCATTCCAGATGACTGCTCTTTTAGATTTGCCTGCTCTTCTTTGACTTTATCCAAACGCGCAGCGGATGCTTTATCGGTTTCTTTTTCTAAAGCCTTCTTCTCCATCTCAAGCTGCATGATCTGCCGCTCAAGCACATCGATTTCAGTCGGCATGGAATCCAGCTCGATCTTCAAACGTGATGAGGCTTCGTCGATGAGATCGACTGCTTTATCTGGAAGAAACCGATCCGAGATATATCGATCCGAAAGCACAGCTGCTGCGACGATGGCTCCGTCTTGGATGCGCACACCGTGATGGACTTCGTAGCGTTCTTTCAGACCACGTAGGATCGCAATAGTATCTTCAACCGAAGGTTCGCCTACCATCACTGGCTGGAAGCGACGTTCCAAGGCTGCGTCCTTTTCGATGTATTTCCGGTATTCATCCAGAGTGGTCGCTCCAATCGCATGCAGTTCTCCACGTGCCAACTGAGGTTTGAGCATATTCGAAGCATCGGCTGCGCCCTCACCTGCTCCGGCACCAACGATGGTATGTAACTCGTCGATAAATAAGATGATACGCCCTTCCGCATCGGTGACTTCTTTGAGAAAGGCTTTGAGACGTTCCTCAAACTCACCGCGGAATTTTGCACCCGCCAGCATAGCTCCGATATCCATTGAGATGACCATCTTGTTCTTCATCGAATCCGGCACATCACCGGAGACGATGCGTCGAGCCAACCCTTCAACGATAGCGGTCTTACCTACGCCCGGTTCACCAATCAGCACCGGATTGTTTTTGGTGCGACGAGAAAGCACCTGCAATACCCGGCGAATTTCATGATCCCGACCAATGACCGGATCAATTTTACCCGCACGCGCGCGAGCCGTTAGATCGGTTCCGTATTTTTCCAATGTCTGATATTTTCCTTCAGGATCGGCATCGGTTACTTTTTGTGAACCGCGCACTTCCTTGATCGCAGCTTCAGCCTTTTTCGTATCGAAGCCCGCTTCTTTCAATAACTTGCCAGCCGGTGAATCGCCTTTTAACGCGCCCAATAGAAAATGCTCAACCGAGAGAAAATCATCACCCATCTTTTCACGCACCTGATCGGCATCGTCTAAAGTCGCCCGCAATCCCGCACTGATCTGTGGTTGGGTCGATGCTCCTTGGACGCTGACCTCTTTAACCAAAGCCGAGGCCACCGCAGCTTTTAACATCGATGCATCGACGCCCGCCTTTTGTAAAATCGGCACGGCGATCCCGCCTTCCTGTTGCAATAGCGCCAGCAATACATGCGTGCTGCGCAACTCAGGATGGGAAGATTTCGAAGCTAATCCCTGCGCGCTTTGCAGGGCTTCCTGAAGTTTTTGTGTGAGTTTGTCGAGTGACATAGAATCCTAACTTTTGAATATCTGTAACATGAGCGTCGCCGACCAATAATCAAGTTCACACATCCCGCGGATTATCTGAATTCTTATGCATAAAAAATCTTTACTGGAACATTCCGTTACATGTCGCCGTAGAGATACACGATCGGCCGATTTCTTTATAACTGACAAAAGCCATCACACAAGTTAGGTAACTACCCCATGAAAACCCTTCTTCTTCCTCTTCTCGCCGCCGGCACAGTCGCTGTGGTCGTTTCCACAAAGCCGCCTGAGCCAACGGGAAAATGGCAATCCCTTAAAATCAGCCGCTATTTCTGGGCAGAAGGCGCATGCGTCGCGGATGTGAATGGCGATGGCAAAACGGATGTCCTGAGCGGCCCGTATTGGTATGTGGGACCGGATTTCAAAACCCAGCACAACATCCACGCAGCCACCAAAACGTTCAAAGCAGCCGACCAAACTGAGATCCCAGGCTTCGAAGGCGAACTCAGCGGCAAGAATGCCTACTCGGATAATTTCCTTTCCTACGCCCACGATTTCAATGGCGATGGTAAACCCGACTACCTCGTGATCGGTTTTCCAGGCAAAGAAACCTTCTGGTATGAAAACCCAGGTTCAAAAGGTGGCGATTGGCCACGCCACACCGCGCTAGCATCGACCGATAACGAATCCCCCATGCTCGCCGACATCAACGGCGACAAACAACCCGACCTCCTCTGTATGTCCGGCGGTCAGATCGGCTACGCAACTTTTGATCCGAAAAACCCCACCGCTGTATGGAAATGGAACTGGATCACTGACGTGGATAAAAAATCCTACCAGCGCTTCACTCACGGCATTGGCCATGGTGATATCAACTCGGATGGTCTAACAGATATTTTGGAAAAACGAGGTTGGTGGGAACATCCCAATGCACAGGATGAAATGGTGCCATGGAAATTTCATCCCGCAAACTTCGGAGACAAAGGCGGAGCCCAAATGTTCGGATACGATGTGAACGGTGATAGCAGAACCGACATCATTACTTCCATCGACGCCCATGGCTATGGTGTCTGCTGGTTTGAGCAGAACGCGGATGGTTCGTGGAAACAACATCACCTGATCGATACAGATAAGGAAAAAGGCTCCACCGGAGTGGCATTCACCCAACCCCACGCCATCGATCTTGTGGACATCAACGGCGATGGCACATTAGATATCATCACTGGAAAACGCTTCTGGTCTCACGGCCCGACCGGTGATGTCGAACCCGACCAAGCCCCAGTGATCTATGCTTTCCTTCTCACTCGCAAAGACGGCATAGCGACATTCACCCCCGAAATCATCGATTCAAACAGCGGAGTCGGCTGCCAAGTCATGGCCAAAGATGTCAACGGCGATAAAAAACCAGACATCATCTCCGCGAACAAAAAAGGCTGCTTCGTGATTCTGCAGAAGTAACAAACAACCTGGGATCGCGAATCGAAGCGTAGTGGAGATAGCCGACTTAACTCCTACAAAATCACGTCGGCAATTTGCAACTCGCATCTTCCATCGCCGCTACTTGGCAGCAAGATCATCGAACCAACCGCCTCTTGCCGTGACCCATTTGCCTTTTTTGATGATTTTGGAAAATCCTAAACCGTTTTTAGCGGCGGCTTCGAACACATCCCATGCTTGGGTGGCAAGGATTCCGGAGACGACGAGGTCGCCGCCTTTGGCTAGCGATTTTGCGATCACTGGCCAAGCTTCGATGAGGATCGTTGAGAAAAGGTTAGCCGCGACGACGTTGTAACCGCTTTTGCGGGGTTTCCATTTGAGGACGTCCTGATCTTTCATAACGATCTCTGGGGTGCCGTTGCGTACAGCGTTGCGCTTTGCGACATTGACAGCGAAAGGATCAAAATCGCAGCCCCAGACTTCGGTGGCTCCGAGTTTTCTAGCCGCGATCGCGAGCAATCCGGTGCCGGTGCCGAGGTCGGCGACGCTCCATGATTGGTCTTTCCGCTCACGTGCGATATCGACCAGAAACCGCAGGCAGGTCGAGGTAGTGGCGTGATCGCCGGTACCGAAAGCCATTTCCGGCGGGATGACGATCACCTCACGCGAGGGATGTTTCTGGCTCAATTCTTTGATTTTTTTCGGATCTGACTCGGCGGAAACGAGAAAGACATCGCGGATTTTGAGGGGTTTGGGGAGCTCTGGAGTCTTGTTCCACTCCGCCTCTTTCACGCGGCGAACCGATCCACCGAACTGCTTTTTGATCCCTTCGGCTTCCTTTTGGTTCAGGCAATACACCTGCAAACGCACGGATTTTCCGCCTTTGATATACTCCATAACGAAATTCGGATTTCCCGAGAATCGCTCTTCCCAGGCATCGATCCAACGACCCCCTGCAAGTTTTGACCATAAAAACATATGCGCGGAGATTCATCGGGCACAGCCTATCAGGCAAATAAAAAACCCACTGAATTCAGTGGGTGGACAAGGAGAAGAATGGAGCGGGCGATGAGATTCGAACTCACGACATCCACCTTGGCAAGGTGGCGCTCTACCACTGAGCTACGCCCGCGTTGTTATGCGCGTGCGGAGTTGTTACCCTACCGCCGCTTGCGATCAAGAGAATTTTAGAGAAAATATCAAAAAATTTTCTTCGCACATGGCTATCTCGGCTCTACCCATACCCAGCCCGTTTTATGTCTGACAAACTCGCCCAAATCATCGCCACCAAGCATCTAGAAGTCGAAGCCCTGCTCCCGCGCGCCGGTCACCTGCGTGCAGCCGCCTTGCAACGAAACGAATTTCGCGGCTTCCGCGCGGCTCTCGACCGTGGTCCAAACCACCTCGCATTGATCGCTGAGGTAAAAAAAGCCTCCCCATCCGTTGGCTTGATTGATCCAAATTTCGACCCCATCCGCCAAGCGGGGCTGTATATCGATGGCGGCGCTTCCTGCCTTTCGATCCTAACTGATGAGAAATATTTCCAAGGTTCATTGGGCTATCTATCGAAAATCTCGGAATTCTCCCCCATCCCCTTGTTGCGGAAAGATTTCACCATCCATGAAACCCAGATTCACGAAGCCGTGATCGCGGGTGCGGATGCGATCCTGCTCATCGTCGCTGCGCTCGATGATGATCTTTTACGACGTCTTTATCATGAAGCGAAGTCGTTCCAACTCGATGTTCTCGTCGAGGTTCACGATCTCCCTGAAATGGAGCGCGCTCTGGAGTTGGGTGCGGATTTAATCGGGATCAACAACCGCAACCTGAAAACCTTCGAGGTCGATATGGCGACCACCGAACGCCTCGCCGAAGAAGTTCCTGAAGATGTGATCCTCGTTTCCGAAAGCGGTATCAAAACCCACGACGACGCCCTGCGCGCCCTGCGAGCTGGAGCGAACGCCTTACTGATTGGAGAAACGCTGATGCGCTCTAACGATCCCTCGCGTGAAATCGAAGATTTCCTCGCTCTCACGGAATGAGGTCCTAGAGTTCTCCTTATGTTTGCTAAAAACCTCCTGCTGGCTGCTATCCTCGTCCAAGGATCCACTCATCTCCTCGCCGAAGAACTTTCCCCGAAAATCACCGGTAATGAAGTTGGATGGCGCGCGTTGCAGAAAGCAGATTTTGTAACGGTGAACAGCAACACAGATACGTGGGTTTTCGATGACGCAAAAGCTGAGATCGCCTGCACAGGTCAACCTGTCAGCGTGATCCGCACGGAAAAATCGTTTACCAACTTTGAACTCCGCGTTGAGTGGATGCATGAAAAACCTGCGGGCAACTCGGGGATTTTTGTTTGGACCAGCAAAGCCTCCTTGGATGCGTTGAAAGCTCCGGGCCTTCCCAAAGAAGGCATCGAAGTACAGATCCTCGATCTCGGATATAAAGCCGATTACGAGAAAAGTTCAGGAAAGAAAGCTGATTGGTTCACCTGCCACGGCGATGTGTTTCTGGTCGGAAAGGCCAAGCTCTCGCCCTTCGCTCCGGTATCGCCTGATGGCACGAGAAGTTTTCCTACCGCAGAGACAACCAAACCATTTGGCGAGTGGAATCATTACTACATCCGCGCGATTAACGGCGAGATTCGCCTGTGGGTGAATGGAGTCGAAGTCTCCGGCGGAAACAATGCTACCCCTAACACCGGATATCTCTGCCTCGAATCCGAAGGCTCGCCCATCCGTTTTCGCAATCTTAGAATCCGGGAACTTCCATAAGCATGAATTCCCATCCCAACGATCCTCTGCACGGTTACACGCTGGAAACCATCGTCACCCGACTCGTCGAAGAATACGGCTGGGACGAGCTCGCGGATCGTATCAAGATCCGCTGCTTCGCCACTGATCCATCGATCAAATCCACTCTAACATTTCTCAGAAAAACTCCTTGGGCGAGAAACAAGGTCGAGACACTTTTCATCGAGACTCTGGATCGCCAAGAGCGCGAGCTCTAGACCGTTTACTCTCTCCCACTGATCACTGATCACTCGGCACTTCCCCCACTCAAACCTTCGCATCCAGCCAATCGCCTTTGAAGTGCAGACGAGAGAACAAGATCGCTTGGGTAAATAGATCCAAACTCAGCACGATCCATACGCCAGTGAGAGAGATGAAATTGAAGTGCGATAAAACCCACAGCACTCCGATCCGGTAGAACAACATACTGGAAAATGCATAGCGCATCACCAGACGCGTGGCACCCGCACCACGCATCGTAGTTTTCAGAATGATACAGGTCGCAAAAAACGGTTGGGTAAGCGCACAAACCACAAGCAAAGGTGCGGCTAAGGTCACATGCAGTTCACTGCCCGGAGCTAACAGGCCGATCAATACTTCCCTCCCGAGCACGAAGCAGACTCCCATGAAAAACATCACGCCAACGGCGAATTTCCATGCGAACCGAACCACATGTTTCGCCATTTCTTTCGAACCTGCCCCGAGGTATTGGCCTGTGAGCGCGGCGGCGGCGGACGCAATGGCAAAACCGGGCAGAAAACTCATCGATTCTAACCGAACTGCCATGAAATGCGCACCCAAAGCACCTTCTTGATTGAGGTTTGAAATCACGCGTAAGCCGTAGGAGTGAATCATCCACATCCCAGCGACCTCAATCGCCTGCGGAACCCCTACCCGCCAGATTCGTAAGATGGTTTCAAAATGAAATACCAACGCTTCACGACTCCAACGCAGACCTTCGCTTTTCCGAAACGTCAACTGGCCAACCACTGTCGCAAGTCCGGCGATCCAGCCAACCACTGTTCCTAACGCAATCCCTTGAACTCCCATTCCCCCAAACGGTTCTGGGCCAAACACGAATAGCACGCTCGTTCCAATGTTCACTAGATTGACGACCAGCATCGCGATGAATGGAGTTTTCGTATCACCTGCCCCACGCAGCGCCGCATTCACCGCGAACATGGCACCAGCAATCGGGCCAGACCATGCGAGCACGCGGATATAATTTTCAGCATGAACCGCCGCCGCTGGCGTTAGACCCATCCACTGAATCAAAAGATCTGTACCAGCTTGCAACACGAGGAACGCTGCCAATCCCGCGAGCGTACCTAACCACAGTCCCTGCCCCAAACCGAGGCTAGCCAATTTCGAATCACGGGCACCCGTCGCGCGCGACACCAATGCCATCACACCGGTGGCCACTGCACCTTGGAAAATGAAAAGAAACCAAGCAACGTATCCGCCCAGAGCCATCGCATCGATAATGGGAATTCTTTCCGCACCTGATGCCATCCGACCCGCGATGAGGATATCCGTCATCCCCACAAAGAACGCGAGGACCTGCTCTAACAACGGCCACATCGCCAAAGTCAAAACCTGCATAGTGAGGTTCATCTCGCCGAGCTTGCCAGGTAGTTTTACTTCCGAGCCAGGCGCGAAGGCTTCCACCGATGTATTGGGGTTATCCATCCGCGCCAACCCTCGCCTCATGCGAGCATGGGTTCAATCCAAGTTTTAAAAAATCAAGCACGCCGTAAATATTCAGGCACTTGTTCACATTGATGTGCCGGATATACCGCACCACACGCTCGCTTTGAGTCATTAATACCTCGCTTTCTGGCCACAACCACCCCTGCAATTGTGAAAGCACTTTTAAAGAATTTATCCTAAACCGCCGGCTAATCACTGATCGTTTCAAAGAGAAACCCAGTAATATCAGCATAGGAATTTTTAGAAAAATCAGTAAACTAAGCTCTCCTGATAGTATCCACACAGGCTAACAAATTCCTTGTCGATATTAAAAGATTTCGATTGGATCTGATAGTTCCCCCCCCGCCTGATATATGCACGTGGGACTATACTAATAAAAAATATTGCACCCCGAAATATGAAACGACTGATTCTTCTTCTAATCACTATCACTCTTGGAATTGTGGCTGTGATCTTATGGCCTCAAACCACAAAACCTGGCGATAGTGAGAAATCCAATCAAACGCGATCAAAGAAGAGCGCTATGATGATTGATGGCCGACCTGTTGACCGATCAAATGTTCATTCCAAAAATATTAGGCCGAAATATAGTCCGAGCTTAGTGATGGAAATGTCGAAATCGATTGGACGTGCCGATCTCGATGCGTGGATTGAAAGCAAGAAGGGAGATCCTCGCTCCTATGCTGAGGCATTGGTGACTGTAGGACTGTTAACCAAAGATCCAGATCTCATTCGTCAGGGCATCCAAACCGATCCTCAAAATGGGCACTTGTTATTCATTGGCACAACATTGGCTGGGTTTTCAGATGAAGAACGTTTTGCGATGAGCAAACGACTCCTCGAGGCGGCCCCCGATAATGCTCTAGCATCGTTCATTTCCGCTGCGCATTTATCGGAAACTGGGCAGACAGATGCGGCTATTGAAATATTGAAGGGTTCGGCCGAGCGACCCAAGATAGGCGACTTCGGATTGGAAACGCAACTGATGACGGAAGATGCGTTGATAGCAGCGGGTCTTTCTCCAGATGCAGCCAGGATCCGGAGTGTCTTCGAAATGAGAATCGGGTATCTCTCTGATTTAAGGTCTTTAGTAGGATCGCTGAAAGATGTTGAAGGCTCCATGTCGCCAGACGAGGCCTCAGAACTCAGATCGATGACCGCATTGATGGGACAGAGGATGCGCGATCAATCGAGATCAAAGACGGTAATCGACCATCTGTCGGGAATGATGTTAGAAGAAGCGACCTTGAAAGGGCAGCCTGATGATGCACCGTCTCCGTATGAGGGACTTACCGTCGGCCAAGCGAGAGAATCCATCGCTGCTGAACGTCAATCAGTGAGAGCAGTCTTGGATAATATGCCGGAATTGGAAACCATTTTCACTAGCAACCCGGACCTCATGAAGCGTTACGTCGAACGCACCCGCGTGATGGGAGAGCTGGATGCCTTGAAATGGCTTACAAACGAAACGAAAATCGGAAAATGATCGGCAACATCTCTCAAATCCCAACGAGCCGCGTCACACAACCCCAGTAGCCGTTTTGTTTCATCTTTTCCCGCAACTAAAACCCAACCCCGTAAGTGAAACTCACCGTCGCTACTAGTGGAGCGTGCGGTTTACGTTCTGCAGAAATGAATATTCGCCAACTACTCACTAGAAGTCGATGGATCTTCGTTGCCGTTGTGTTTGTTGCGTGCTTCATCGGCATCGTCTTATACATCGACCCGTTTATGTTAATGATGCTTGGCATCATAGCTATATTTATAGGAATACCCGCGTTGCTTGTCGCTGGAATTCTCTGGCTAATTGCTTTCCGCTACGGGTACTCAAATCGTCCAGCATTGACGATCCTTTCGATAGTCACGATTTTCGGCTGCTTTGTCGGACTCGCCATCCCATCAAATCACTTTGCTCAACAGATCGCAGTCGATGCAGCCAAGGATTATCCATCGCGTGTGGCACCAATGCTGGAGGCTTACCGCAGCACCCACGGAGCTTACCCGACGAACCTTGCGCAGCTTCCGACCAAGCCCTCTCTTCCGCGTCTTCTTCGCGTCTCTTACGGTTATCGTTCAGATGGGAGTAGTTACTCGTTCTCGTTTCCCCAGCCAGGTGGATTGATCGACACTTGGGAATACTCAAGCGAGACAAAGACATGGTATTTATCCACATGAAATCCCTAAACACAAAACCGAAGCGAAAACTATTATGAACCATAAAACAAAACCTTACTGGTTTCCTGCGAAGCGTTATGGCTGGGGCTGGGGACTTCCAAATACATGGCAGGGTTGGGTCGTTTTGATCATCTTCCTTGCAGTGGTTTCAATGCTGGGCTTTTTCATCGACCCGAATGATAACTCGTTACTGTTTTTTGCATCCATCATGGGTTGTGCCGTAGTCTTGATTGGAATTTGCTACGCCAAGGGTGAGCCTCCCAAGTGGCGCTGGGGAAACTCGGAAGACGACAGAAAAAATGACGAAAAAGACGCGGACGGAGATTCCCACTAGCTCTTTGTTCGCGATGCAGTAACGCATCTAAAACTGATGCAAAATGATTTAGGACAAGATGCTGCGCTAAATGGGTCTAACTAATTGTTGTTTAGTAAGATTGGAAAGACCTCAGACCGAAAAATATGAGGAATAGTCTCTCTACCGCCCACTGATCGATTGCCTCATGAACTGGCGATTGCGGAGTTCTTGGAGGTATTCGTCGTATTCTCGCTGAGCTTCTTTGTCATCTTTGCCTGCGGCTGTAGGACTTGAGCTAGCTCCACCTGCATTCGCTAACTGGCTTCCGTATTTTTTCCATGGCCCATGAGGCACTTGGTTTTCTTCAACGAAACGCCAGTGAATTTTTGCTCCAGACTGAATCGCCAAATAGTCCCGGACCGATGGAGAAATATCTATTCCCGCCGCTCCATTCTGCGTTGCTTTGGGTGGTTTGTTGCCGAACACATACGCCCAATCATCTGTGACCCACGGCCCGCAATCTTCCCACTGCGCATAACAACTGCGATTATTCACGAAAATTTGTAACCAACGCCCTTTCAAAACCGTCTTCCCGGGTTGTGGATTCATTCGTGCATACCAGGAAATGACTTTGGACGCTTCTGGTTTATGCGCCTTCCATGACACCAAGTCATTATAGGGAAGCGCGATGTAAAACGGATTCAACTTCGGCACAAAATCTTTGGGGCGAAATTCACCTGTCGAATGATTCGCAATTCGTTGCTTAGGATCTGGATTGTCGTAACCACCGAAATTCTCCATCCATTTTGTATCCCATGAAGACTTGCAGTTCGGGGTCGGATTGCGATCTGTCGGCTGCTCTCCACACCAAAAAATCGTTGCTGTCACATGGGTTTTCCACGGATATTTGATCGGCGAAACGGGCTGTGACAAACGTGTTTGGTTCATCGAACGGTTACCGGTCGGAATCACCACGCGAGGCCCGGTTGGCTCATCGCTGGATGATTGGGAAAATCCTACATTCACGACCGAAACCCAGATTACGACGCTGAGGTTTAGCAGCGTGATTGGGTTCCAAGAAGACAACTTGGATCTATGGAATGGGTGTTTCGTGGGGATTTTCTATCTTGCATCAGGTTCAAGATCAACCCAAAGATCCGCCGTCCAATCCATGCATCGATTAGTCATTTTCATCTTTTTTATCGTCTCTACTATCGTTGGAGCCGATGAATTTCGAACTTGGTCAAATCCCGATAAAACGAAGAGCTTCGAGGGTCAATTTATCAACCGGAAAGAGAATCGAGTGACTTTACAGCTCAAAAATTTCAATAACTTGGTCGTAGATATCAACGACCTTCATGAAGATGATAAACTTTGGCTCAATCAGAATCATCCTGCTCAAGCTAAAGTAGCCGCGGACGCGAATACCAAAACTATCAATGGGAATACCGTGTTCGACACACTCGTGTTTGGTGACGATCGCGAAACGGTTTTAAAGAAGCTCAATGAGAGCAAAATCGTAGCGACAACCGTAGCCAGTGCTCACATCGGACGAACCGGCCTCAATAACATCTTCCACACACGCGAAAAAATCGGAGGTCTCGCCTGTTCTCTCAGTTTTGATTGGGGTTCTAATGGCGAACTGATTGAAATCACCTTGCAATCGGAAAATAAGAAACTCGATGAATACACGACCATTTTAAAACCTTGTTGGAAGGATTTAGAAGCATTGTTGATTTCCATTTACGGCAAACCCAAACAAGCCACTCAAATGCCCAAGGCAGAAAAGCTTCAAGATTCTCAAATGCTCGCCAGTCATTTATGGAGTCTTGAACAGGGTGGAAGTATTTTACTCGGTAGTTCTAAAATGGATGAGAAATACCAGGTCGTGGTCAGATTCACCAAAACGGTCTACCCATAATCCTTAGCGCTCTAGACCCATGCCGGAGCTACCTGAAGTCGAAACCACACGTTTGGGGATTTCACCACATCTCATCGGTCAGACGATTCGTGAAATCATCATCCGGCGCTACGATCTGCGCTGGCCAGTTTCGGAAAATCTAACGGAACTCGAGGCCGCAACTTTTGTTTCAGTCAAACGCCGATCCAAATACCTTTTATTAGAAACAGATACTCAGGACGTCATCCTAATCCACCTCGGCATGTCGGGAAGCCTGCGCATCATTTCCCCGGGCGATGATTGGAAAAAGCACGATCACATCGGGATCACCGTCGGTAAGAATTTACAACTCCGTTACCACGATCCACGAAGGTTCGGACTGGTCATGCGGATTGCAGCATCTGAAGTTCAGACACATCCGCTACTCGCAAGTCTCGGCCCTGAGCCACTGGAACCTGATTTCACGGCAACTCATCTGCACAAGGCACTGCAGGGAAAATCCATCCCTATCAAAGTCGCGATCATGGATGCGAAAATCGTAGTCGGTGTCGGAAACATCTATGCATCCGAGAGCTTGTTCCGTTCCGGGATTCATCCCCTGCTACCATCCAACAAGCTAACCAAACCCCGCGCGGAAAAACTCGTCACCGCGATCCGCGAGGTCCTAACAGAATCAATCACCCAAGGTGGAACAACTCTACGGGATTTCCTGAAATCCGATGGAGAACCCGGTTATTTTAAACAGCGGCTTTTCGTCTACGACAGAAAAGACCAACCCTGCCGAGTTTGCGGAACACCCATCTCACACCAAGTCCTCGGCCAACGAGCCACGTATTGGTGCAGTAAATGCCAAAGACGCTGAGCGACTTTGGCATTTGTTCCTGGTTCTTGGTTCTTAGCTCTTGGTTGAGCTTCGCGCCTCTGCATATTCAAACCAAGAACCAAGAACCAAGAACCAAGAACCAAGAACCAAGAACCAAGAACCAAGAACCAAGAACCAAGAACCAAGAACTTTTAAGAACCTTTCCTCTCATCCATCAACGCGCTCAGCTTTTTGACAACCTCGGGCTTCGTTTCTGCTAGATTTTTGGTTTCAACATCCGCACTCGTGTGATCGTACAACTCGTATTCGAACTCACCGCTTTTTTGAGGATGGCGAATCAAACGATATTGCGCAGTGCGGATGGTCTCGGCTTGCGGGGAAAACCCCAATGCCACATCGCCTGCTGCATCAGGTTGGGAAAGCTGGGGTTTGAGCGACTTTCCGGAAAGCCCTGCCGGAACAGGAATCCCGGCGATTTCACAAAGGGTCGGAAAGATATCCACCGTCTCAACCACAGCATCGCTAGCCATTCCGGATTTTTCGATCCCGGGATAACGGATGATTAAAGGCGAGCGAAGGGACTCTTCAAACAAGGTATGTTTTCCCCACACGCCATGTTCACCGAGATGCCAACCGTGATCGCCCCACAACACGACGATGGTGTTTTCCTTCAGCTTCAATTCATCGAGCTTTTTCAAAATTTTCGCCACTTGCGCATCGGCATACGAAACGCAGGCCGCGTATGATTTCCTCATTTCATCGGCGCAGGCGGGATCCGTGCGGGGATCGCCGCTGACGTAGTTGCCGAAAAACTCACCGCTCGCGTGCCACGTGCTCAAGCCAGAAGGCTTATCTGGATGTGGAATCGGTGGAAGTTTCACATCCTTATAAATATCCAAATAGGATTTCGGCGAGACGAACGGCAAGTGCGGTTTGATAAGACCCACAGCCAGGAAGAACGGCTCTTTCTTACCCGCCAAATCACCCAACTGCTCAACTGCCTCCCGCGAAATCCAACCATCATGATAACGAAAATCATCGCCCTCTTTGTGCTCATTGACCGGACAAGCCCCGGAAATGCGCGGTGCACCATCCGATAATCCATGCATCGCTTTCTGCGGAGTCTTCCAAGGCCCGGTTGGCATCAGGTTCAGATCCCAGGAACCCGGCATCTCCACTTTTTCAGGATCCGCCCAATCCTTTCCGCCCAGACCTCCCGGATAATGCGAAATTTTCCCTATCGCTACCGTTCGGTAACCTTGAGTCCGAAATTGCCTCGGCAAAGAAAACGGCTCGGTATCCGCCTGACCAGCGATAGACATCAATGCGTCGTTGGTTCTGAGTTTAGCAGTGGTTCCGTATTTTCCTGTCAAAAGCGAATACCGCGAAGCCCCACAAGTCGGTGCTTGAACATAGTGACGCTTAAACGCCCGCCCACTCGCCGCCAACGAATCCATGGCAGGTGAATGCATATACTCCGCACCAAAAGATTTCAGCTCAGGCCTCAAATCATCCACGCAGATCAAAAGCACATTCGGCTTCGCTCCATGAACAGAAACGCCAAATACCATCAGCCACATCAAACTTCTGAACATACTCTCTGATTCATCATCTTACCGCATGCGGCAAGGCAATAGCTGCAAATTTCATTTCCATTTTCTCATACCACGACCATTATCCCCGCGCATGTTACCTATTCTCATCACAGGAAAGTCCGGCCGAATGGGCCTGGCTGTTGCCGAAGCCACCATTGCCAATCCAGGAACCGTCATCGCCGCGACCCACGACACTGGTGAAGACCTCGACGCAGCCGTCAAAGCCGCGAAGTGTATCATCGATTTCACCGTCCACTCGTTTTCCACGACTCTGGTCGAAACCGCCCTGCGCCACAAATGCGCCATCGTCATGGGAACCACCGGCCACAACGATGCTGAACTCGCGATCATCCATGCTGCCTCGAAAGCCATCCCCATCGTCCACGCCCCGAACTTCTCCGTCGGCGTCAACACCCTGTTCTGGCTCACCAGCCAAGCCGCTCGCATTTTAAAACAAGACACCTTCGACATCGAGGTCACGGAAATGCACCACCGTCACAAAATCGATGCTCCATCCGGAACGGCGCGTCGGTTGTTAGAAATCCTTAACGAAGAAACCGGAACCTCTTACCAAGACGATATCGCTCACGGTCGTTTCGGAAACATCGGTCCCCGCAAGCCCCGTGAAATCGGCATGCACACCCTGCGCGGTGGCGATGTGGTCGGCGATCACACGGTCATGTTCGCAGCCGATGGCGAACGTGTGGAACTCACCCACAAAGCTTCATCTCGCATGACCTTCGCTTCTGGTGCAGTTCGCGCTGCGATCTGGTTACAAGGAAAACCTGCGGGGCTCTATGACATGCAGGATGTCCTTGAACTCAAATAAGCCTCATTCGTTTTCCCATGAAACCAATCTTCCTCATCTTACTCGGAGCCGCTCTTTGCAATGGCGAACCCGTATCTAACACCGGCGTTCCAGCAGCCGCTGAAGCAACGGAACCCACAGCTTCCGATAACACCAAGCTTGTCCGTTCTGCAGTGCGTGTGAATTCCACGAGCCAATCATGGAGTCCAGCGCAACCATGGGAAAAAAATCCTCCCACAAGCTTACGCTCGCTAGGTATCATCGTGAAACCTGGCCAAGTTCTCACCAGTGCGGAAATGGTTGCAGACGCAACCTACCTCGAACTCGAACTCATTGATGGATCAAAAAACGTCGAGGCAAAAACCATCGCGGTAGATTACGAAGCCAACCTCGCGTTGCTCGAAGTGAAATCCAAAGAAGACGCCAAAGAGTTTTTCGCCAATACTACTCCGATTACCTTAGCCAGCCCGCCAACCATCGGCGACAGCCTTGGAATCCTTCAAGTCGAAGACAACGGCAATCCGTTAATGACCGAAGGCAAACTTCAATCTGTGGAAGTCAGTGCGAGTTTTATAACCGGACAAGCTTTTCTCGGGTATTTGGTGAAAGCCTCGATGCAAAGTGCTGCGAGCAGCTTCTCCTTACCTGTCATCCACAATGGGCAACTCGCCGGCATTCTTCTGAGCTACAACAAGGATGACCAAATTTCCGATGTGCTCTCCGTCGACGTCATCCAACATTTCTTAGCCGACGCCTCAGACGGCGATTACGCGGGCTTTCCTTCGCTCGGCATTTCTATCGCAGAGACGAACGATCCTTTGTTCAGAGATTTCCTCAAACTCACCCCAGAACAAGGTGGCATTTTTATTAGTAAAGTCCGCCCCGGTGGTTCTGCCGATAGAGCCGGCGTGAAAAAAGGTGATGTGCTGCTCGCCGCTGATGGTTTCTCCATTGATCGCTTAGGCTACTACCACCATCCGAACTACAGCACTGTGTTCTGGGGCCACCTCGTCAAAGGCGAAAAATCCGCTGGTGACACAATCAAACTTTCCATCCTGAGAAATGGTGTGCCTCTGGAAATTACCGCTACCCTCACCCGCGATGATCCAAAAGATGTCTTAGTGCCTCACTATCAATTCGATCGCGCACCAAACTTTCTCGTCAAAGGCGGCCTGATCTTCCAAGAACTCAATCGCCCCTTGCTTGAAGCCTATGGCGAAGAATGGACCAGCCGCGCTCCACTCAACCTCCTAGACGCCTACGAGAACCCCGAGAAATACGAAGAAAAATTCGACCGCATCATTTTCCTCAGTAACTGCATCCCCACACCCGCCACCGTCGGCTACGAATCCCTCCGCAACCTCATCGTAAAAAAAGTCAACGGCGTGGAAATCAAGGACATGAAATCCCTCATCGAGGCTTTCAAAAAACCAAACGCAGACAAACTGCACTCCATCGAATTCTTCGACGAGGATTTCACCGTTCACCTCGATGAATCCCTCTCCTCCATGGTCGATACCGCCCTCCTCCAACGCGGCCTCAACACCCTCTCAAGAGCCGAGTGATTTCCCTCTTTTCATTCTGTCTTACTTGAAATTTAGCTATAGCACATGAAAACCTCCTTAATCATCGATCTCTCCACCCTCCCCGAGGAAGGCATGGACTTTTCTGGTGAGCTCGACAGCTCCATTTTTGACCTCCCAAAAGGCGATGCCCGCGCCACCGGCCCGCTGATCTACGATCTTTGGGCCCAAAAATTTGAATCTGAACTTTTGCTCACCGGCTCTATTTCCGCTCCTTTCGAGTTCACTTGCGTCGTGACCCTGAAACATTTCATCCAAACCATGCGGATTCCATCGGCTGCAATCGCCATAGAAACAGGGCAATCCAGCCAAATGGACGTCACGGAAGCCATACGGGAAGAGATTCTTTTGGAGTTTCCCACCGATCCCCGCTGCGACGAAGGAGACGTCCCTGAACCCTGCGAAATAGATTCGCGATATTTAGCAGTAGACAAATCCTCCGATAATGATTTATCACCTGCGCCCCGCAACGAGGGTAGCGACCAATGGTCCGCTCTCAACGACCTAACGGGTCTCAACGATCAAACTTAACTTACTACCACCATGGCCGTACCAAAACGCCGTCAATCGAAAAGCCGCCAGAAAATGCGTCGCGGCGCAAACCGCTGGAAAGCTCCTATCTTCAGCGCATGCTCCGACTGTGGAGCAACGATTCCTTCACACATCGCTTGCCCTTCTTGCGGCACTTATCGCGGTCGTAAAGTGATCGAAGTTGAGAGTTTCTAATCTGAAACTCGCATGATTTCAAAAAACCCACGCTGGTCTTCTGGCGAGGGTTTTTTCTTCGTACTTCCACAAGCCAAATTCTCCGCTAAATAAAGCTCTTATATGAAGATAGCACTCGATGCCATGGGTGGCGATCACGCCCCACAAATCAATATCGTTGGTGCCGTCCAGGCTCTGAAACATTTAAAAAAGCTCAGCCACCTTTATCTTGTGGGCGATGAGGAAACCCTCAAAGCAGAAGCTGCGAAACATAACCTCGATCTCAACGACCCACGCGTCAGCATCGTTCACGCCCCGGAAGTCATCGGGATGGCGGAACCCGGTGCGAAAACCGTGCGTCGCAAAAAACTTTCTTCCATCAGCATTGCGATGGATCTCGTCAAAGACGGCACCGCAGATGCCTTCGTCTCCGCTGGCAACACCGGCGCAGCAGTCGCCGCCGCCACACTGAAGCTCCGCTGCCTCAAAGGCGTGGATCGCGCTGGCATCGCCTCTCCCCTACCCAACGAACACGGCATCTGCAACATCCTCGATGCCGGCGCCAACCCCGAGGCTAAACCCGAGCACCTCGTCGCCTACGCCATCATGGGCTCGGCTTACGCCAAATACGTCCTCGGAGTAAAAGAACCTAAAGTAGGCCTCATGTCCAATGGCGAGGAAGACGAGAAAGGCACGACCTTCACCAAAGAAACTTTCAAACGCCTCAAAGCCACTCCCGGCATCCATTTCGTCGGAAACGTTGAGGGCCACGACCTTTTCGAAACCAAACTCGACATCGTGCTCTGTGACGGTTTCGTCGGCAACATCGTCCTCAAAAGCGTCGAGGCCACCGCCAAAGCCGTTTCCAAATGGCTGAAAAATGAAATCAAGGAAACCCCTCTTCGTATGGCCGGAGCCGTGCTCGCCCAGGGCGCTTTCAAAGCCCTGAAAGCAAAAAGTAGCTACGAAACCTACGGCGGCAGCCCCCTTCTCGGCGTCAACGGCGTTGTCATCATCGCTCACGGTTCTTCAACTGGTGTCGCAGTGAAAAACGCCATCCGCGTCGCAGTCGAGACCGTGGAGCACAAGATCAATCCAAGAATCGAAGAAGCCATGGCCACTTTACCAGAAGAGGCCATCGTTTCAGAAATCTAGATTTTCATCGTGATCTCTGCGGCTTTGCTTGTTAGGACTTACTTATGTCACAGCGAGTCAAAACCGTAGCTTCGATCACCGTAGAGAAATTCTTTGAATCCTATTCGGAAAGCTTGAAGCTCACTCTGCTCGGTGATCGCGTCGGCTTTGACCGCATTATCAGCGAACCCGCCGTCAACCGACCCGGCCTCGCCCTCGCAGGTTTCTTTTCCTACTTCGCCAAGAAACGCGTGCAAGTCCTCGGTAACCTCGAAATGGCTTACCTAAGAAAATTACCCGAAGAAATGCGGGTCGATCGCTTCCGCCGCATGTGCGAGCGCGACATTCCCTGCATGATCGTTTCCCGCGGTGCCATACTCGGCCCAGAGCTCATGGCGGTCGCCAAAGAACATTCCATCCCCGTATTCGGCACTTCGCAAATCACCATGAAGTTCCTCAATGCGGCAACCATCAGCTTGGAACATGAATTCGCCCCCACCGTTACCATGCACGGTTGCATGGTCGATATGCGCGGCATCGGCGTTCTGATCGTTGGTAAAAGCGGCTCTGGAAAATCCGAAACCGCCATCGGCCTTCTCGAACGCGGCGGTTCTCTCGTCGCAGACGACATGGTGCGCATCAAACACGTCGGCGGCGAACTCATCGCAACCGCCCCAGACCTTTCCCGCGGCTACATGGAAATCCGCGGTATCGGTATTATCAACGTCGCCAACCTTTACGGCCTTGCCTCTATCCGCCCAGACAAACGCCTCGACCTCGTCATCACCCTCAAACCCGCATCCGATCTCAACGAAGTCGATCGCGTCGGCCTAGAATCCAAATCCTACGAACTCCTCGGCCAACAAGTCGCCCACGTAGAAATCCCCGTCGGCCCCGGCCGTGATACTGCCCGCATGGTCACCATCGCCGCCCTAGACCAACAACTCCGCCGCCTCGGCTACAACATGGCAGATGAGTTCAACCAAAAGCTTTTGAATCACATGTCGGTCAATAAGAGTGCGCTCTAACAGAAGATTTTTCGTTCAAAAAAAAATCTAATCATCTATCAAATCAAGATAACAGTAGGATCAAGGATTTTATAAATCGGCAGCACCAGAGGATATGCTATTTCATAACCTTATCCATAACATGGCTCTCGCCCATCGTCTTCCAGAGCTCTTTGCTAAACCTGTTGTCAAAAACCAGATCGAAACCCACGACCTGATAGATCAGAATGATTCCCCAGAAAATGGACTGGTAGGTTTTCTTTGCACTCTTGTGTCGCAATCTTCGTTGAGCAATGAACGCTCCAGGCCAGCCGCCCGCAAGTTCGCCGAGTTGCATGATGGTCTGAGGTACGCGCCAACCGTAATGGATCGCTTGCCGCTTGTCGTATGCATAAAGCTTGTAGACCACGACCGAAAGGATCGCCATCTGAAGTAAAGGCACCCAACAAGACACTGGCAGACGAGTCGCCCCAGCCACTGGCCAGACCAGCAGCGCAGCCAGCTGCAGCCAGCCGGCAAGTTTTACTTTCCCGTTAACCATGCAAGCGCTGACCCCCTTCGCACAGGGTCGCCCTTGCACATCGGTTCCCATCACAAAGGGAAACTCCACATCCAACCCTGGTGTGATCTCGCTACCTTTGAATTCCCTCAAATGCACGAATAAGCGCTCGCCTTCGCATTCCAACCAGCCAAACCCCCTTTTACTGTCCCAAGCCACGATCTTGCCCGTTCGAACAACGGGGCCATCGCCTATTTTCAACTTCGTAATATCCACTTACGCTTTCTCCACAATATAGCGCGCAACCGCAATCTAAAAGCTCGTAAGTAAAAGCGATCAAGGCACAGCGAATGAACGCGATTCGGATAAGTCGCCAAAAAACGGATCCTCTCTGATAAGAGCTGAAGAGCGGATACAGGGCGATGTGACTAAATGCATCTGGACGAGAGATGAGTTCATTCATATCCATCCGGTTTGAATGGAGAAATTCGCCAAACACTTCATCCAACCCCTAATTGTATGCACCCAACCATAAAATCCTCTTGTCTTATTGAGAATATATCTCAATAATACCTTTCTTCGCTATGACGAAAGGAGCAACCTATACGCTGAATGTGATCACACTCGCCGCTTGGCTAAGTGCGGCCTTGGGGGCGTGGATTGGGTTTAGTTTTCATCAGGACTGGACGGTGGCATTTGCGGTGAAACCGAAACCGTTGAGTGTGATGACAAGCGTTGATATCGCAGCTAGCGAGTCAGTAGAGGCGGTTACTGAAGCAGTGCCGACAGAGGCGACCGTGGAACCCGTAACGGCGGCATTGCCTACGCCACCTGCTTTGCCTGAACTCGTGCCGATGGCAGAACTACCCGAGATTCCTGAAATGGCCACTTCGGTCATACGCGAGACCGCACAACAAGTCGCAACTCCAACTACCACGCCGAGACCGCAGTCGAATCCGACGAAACCGACAAATGCCTCGAACTCTGCTGCACCTACGAATGCGACCTCGCTCACTCTCGGCACGGGTGCGGGCCGCCAGCCGTCACCCACTTACCCTTTGCAAGCGCGGAGAAACAATCAGCAAGGCACGGTGGTCGTAGAGTTCCTCGTAGGCGTGGATGGCAAGGTGCTAAATGCATGGTTGAAATCACCCAGCGCGTATGACTTGCTCAACAATGCCGCGCTTTCTACGATCCGCAATCGCTGGAAATTTCCAGAAGGGCCTGCTCGCCGTTACAAAATCTCAATCGTCTTCCAACTTAACTGATACCTTATGATGCTCTCTCATATCCTTGTAGAATATTTTGAAAAAGGCGGCGATATCATGTGGCCGATGGCCTTCCTGTTTTTTCTGGCTGTATGCGTGATTATTGACCGCGTGATCTGGTGGACCTCTCTACATTCCAAAGTGAAGTTGGAAAATCAGGAGCAAGCGCGGGAAGCTCTTGGCTTAGGGCAGTTCAAGGAGGCATGGGAAATCTGCCAAAACCACACCGATCCATTTCTTCATAACTTACGTGATGGGATCTCGCACGCAGCAACCTCACCCTTGGCTGCGATGCAATTGCATGCCAGTAATTTGTTAGAAAAATCCGAGGCTCGCCTATGGGTGCTTAGCACAGTGATTACCCTTGCTCCGTTGCTCGGACTACTCGGCACAGTCGTGGGAATCATGGGCTCGTTTAATTTCATTGGTAACGATCAATTAGCTGTAACCAAAGTATCTGGAGGAATTGCAGAGGCGTTGATTGCAACGGCAGCAGGACTCGGCATCGCTATTTTGTGTCTGTTGCCATTCAACTTTTTTCGCAAAAAAACCAGCTTGTTGCGCGGCAAGTTAGAATACTGGATCAATCACTGTGAACTACTAGCTGGTGCTGCCAAAGCCCATGGTCACGATCTCGCAGACTTCAAAGCGCCTCATACCTGAGCCACCATGCCCGTCAAACTCTCCACGAATGCAGACCAAGATGGTCACGACGAAGCGCGTATCGAGATCGTGCCTCTGATCGATATCATGTTTTTCCTCTTAGCTAGCTTCATGCTAGTGAGTTTAAGCATGACTCAGCTCAGTCGTGTGCCCATCGAATTACCCGATGCACAAGCAGCCTTATCTGAACAATCTGCACCACCTTTTCACTTCGCGCTTAACGAACAGGGTGTCATCACGCTGAAAGATGAAATTTTAACGCCAACCGAAGTCACCGAGCGACTCGCCTCATTGGAAAAGCGTGATGAGGTGAATGTTCTCATCGCCGCTCATGCGAACGCACGGCACCAGCAAGTCATGCGATTGCTAGATGCAGTGCGCGCCGCTGGTATTGGGCGCGTGAGCTTCGAAAGCAAGACACCGCAGCCATGAAGCCACATCTTTTTAGCATCATTAATACGATCGGCTGTCTAGTGCTGTTGGTAATCGTTGGTCTACAATGGCAGCAAAGCGAACAGCAGCGTGCCGCATATCGCGCCATCCAAATAAAGGAACACGCAGCCAACGAAGCGAAAGCGGAAGCCGTCACACGCGCCGATGAGTTAATCTTCGATCTTACAGAACTGAAAAATTCTTTCGCAGAAACCCAAAAGGCCGCGGATGCAGCAGGTCTGATACTGAAACAGAAGGACGAGGAGTTAACTGTTGCCAAGGCTGCCTATGAACAAGCTGTTGCCGAGCGCGATACGATGCAGAAACGTATGATCGAGTGGGGAGATGCTTTGAAATTACGTGATCAAAAAATTACGGAGCAAAATGCCGCAATGATCGCTTTACGCAAAAAACTCGACGAAGCAATCGCCCAATTGAAAAAAGCTGGAGCGAGGTAATACGGTAGGAATTAAATCCCTGAACAAACCTCACGCAACGAACCCAGCACCCAATCAGCACCGGCTTGTTTCAATTGCTCAGCAGTGAAATGTCCGGTGGCGACCGCTAGGCATTTCGCACCGATCGCGTGAGCGCAGGCGATGTCTTTGGGGGTATCGCCGATAATCAGGGTGCGGTCAGGAGTGAATGTTTTTCCGGTGACGGCTAACGCTCTTTCCAGGGCAATATGTCCGAGGAGATTACGATCTGCCCGGTCCGATCCGTAGGCTCCAAAGTTGAAATGCTGATGCAAACCGTAGTGGCGGAGTTTGATTTCTGCGCCGAGTTCCGTGTTGCCTGTAAGCAAGCCGAGCTGGGCATGTTGACTGGTCACCAGTTCCTCTAACAATTCAAACACTCCATCCAACACTTTTCCCTCCGTAAGATTCGACTTCAGGCTTTGCTCTAGATGCTTGTGATAGATCTCAAAAAACCGATGAGTCTGTTCTTCAGTAGGCTCGATTTCAAAATGAACGTAGAGATTCGCGAGGATCCCGAGATCGGTCGATCCCGCGAGATCAAGCTGCGGACCATCACTACCGAAAACTTCAATCGCGGTTTTCTTGAGTGCGGACATGCCTTTGCCGCCAGTGTCCACTAGGGTTCCGTCGATATCAAACAACAGCAACCATGGATCGCCGCCCGATTTCAAAGCTGCGAGCAGTTCACCGAGATTTCCGTTCATTAATCTTTGGATGGAGGAGCTTCTTCTGCAACTTCTCCAACGGCTTCGCTGCTGGCAGAGATATCGGAATCATCTTCATGATCGACGAACTCTTCTTCTTCCTCTTCATCGTGGTCGTCTTCTTCGATCAGTTCACCATGGAACAGATGGAAATGACGTTTCCGCTGATGTGATGGAAGCGGTGATAAAATCATGGCAACGGCTCTGCCACCCAAACGCGGTGGTTGGTCCACTGCGGCCATAGTTTTTAAATCTTCGATGATTCGTTTAAAAACAACAAAGCCGAGTTCTTTGTGGGCGTTTTCACGTCCTTTGAATTGCAGGACGAATCGCACTTTGTGGTTGGTGTCCAAGAACGTCTCTGCGCGTCCGAGCTTGATGTTGTAATCGTGATCTCCCGTGCCGACCCGGAATTTCACTTCCTTCATTTTGGTCGCAGACTTCGACTTGCCCTTCTTGAGCTTGGCTTGGGTGTATTTGTATTTCCCATAGTCGATGATCTTACATACCGGCGGATCTGCCTGTCCTGCGATTTCTACTAAGTCCAAACCAACGGCTTGGGCTTTGGCTAAAGCTTCACGTGACGACATCACCCCAAGTTGCTCGCCGTTCGCATTGACGACTCTGACTTTGGGTGCGCGGATCCGATCGTTAATCCGTGTCATATCACGGAAACGACCCCTGTTGTTGTTATTTGGTGGCTTAGATATGGCTTTATCCTCCGGATGTGTTGATGCGACGTTCTGGCAAACAACTGTGCATAGGCACCGCGGCTAACCGGGACGAAGAAAGTTTACGTAAATGACTGAAACAGCGCGTCATGAAGAATGAACAAGAACACCGCACCGAAAGGAAGCGGCGTTAATTGGGGCAAGGTGGCGTTTCGAAAATGTCATCACTGAAAAATTAGCTGCGTATCAAAGCTCGCAGCAATTGTGCTTACGTGGGGAAATTACGCGGAAATTGAGGTTAAGCGCAAGAAGGAATTTGCCTCTATTCCTCATTAAATAGGCAATTCCAGCCCTCTATTTCCCGATTTCAGGCCGATTTACCACAGAGGAGAACGGAGGCCACTGAGCAGTGGGAAAAAATTGAATTTCGTTAACATTCCTCAATCAAGATTGACCACTATCCACTCCATACGCATCTTTCGGCCATGTTTTCTCTGCGTCGATTCGCATATACCCTTTTCCTATGTGGGTTCATTTCCATGGTGTTTTCATCATGTGGAAGCAGTCCACCACCTCCAATGCGTGGTCAGGTCGTCCAACCAGATCCCCTTCAACTAGCCAGTATTCCGCGCACTCCCCCTCCGCCAGTCTTTGCTGAGAGCGTGCTCGTGGTCGATATGGCAACCAATCGCAATCTCTACGCGAAAAACGCCGATCAACGACGCGCTGTCGCATCGACACAAAAAATTATCACGGCCTTGTGCGTCTTGGATGCCGGAAACCTGGATAAGGCGGTCACCATCAGCAGTTACGATGCAAACTGTGAGCCTACCAAGCTCTACCTTAAACCGGGCGAGCAATACACGCGCCGTGAGTTACTTAAAGTCTTGATGGTTAAAAGCGCGAATGATGTGAGTCGCGCACTGGCTCGTGATGTGGGTGGCAGCGTCGAAGGTTTTGCTGACTTAATGAATCGCAAATGCCAACAACTCGGCATGAGAAATTCTCACTTCTGTAATCCTCACGGTCTAACGGAACCCGGTCAATACTCCACCGCTCGCGACATGGCCATCGCTGCACGCATGGCTTATCAAAGCCCCCTACTCCGCTCATACACCAATACCGAATCATATTTCTTCAAATACAACGACGGACGTATGGTCCAACTTGAAAACACGAATAAGCTTTTGAAAAAAGTTAGTTTCATCAATGGCCTCAAAACCGGAACCACTGATGCCTCAGGACGCTGCTTGATCTCCACAGGTGAGGTGAATGGGCGTTCGGTCGTTTGTGTGGTGTTAAAATCGAACACCGCAAACATCTGGAGCGACTCCGAAAAACTCATGCGCTGGGCTCTTGATCAACCCACGGCTCCGTAATTTTCATTCTATTATTTCACCTCGATGGAACCGCGCCAACAGTTAGAGCAATTGGCGAATGAACAGCTACTACGCTCTCTCAGCCCCATCTCCCATACCCCGAAAGATCTCCGTATCGTTCGCGATGGATGTGAAATGTGGAACTTCGCATCTAACGATTACCTCGGGCTTTCCACTCATCCAGAAATCGCCTCAGCTTTCATCGAGGGCATTAAAATTTACGGCACCGGATCTGCAGCTTCCCGACTCATTACCGGAACGTTCAATGCGCATACGGAGTTAGAAAATATCCTCGCCGCCGCCAAACATACGGAAGCGGCACTAACATTTAGTTCAGGTTTCGCGACCGCACTCTCTGCCATTCCGGTCATCGTTGGAAAAGGCGACTACGTGGTCCTTGATCGACTCGCGCACGCATCGTTGATCGATGCAGCCCGCCACTCGCAAGCCACGTTACGTGTTTTTCCACATAACGACTTAAATCATCTCGGAGCTTTATTATCCAAACTCCGCGGCAAACATCCCACCGCACGAATCTTGGTCGTTACCGAATCGATTTTCTCCATGGACGGAGATAGATGCCCGCTGCGCGAAATCGTCGATCTCTGCGAAGCTAATCACGCACAACTCTTATTAGATGAAGCTCACGCCATCGGAGTCCTGGGCGCAACGGGAATGGGTCTAGCCGAAGAACTCGGTCTGCAAGATCGCATCGATTTTCAAATGGGAACCCTGAGTAAAGCAGTGGGATTATCAGGTGGTTACCTCGCGGCGTCGCGTGATTGGATCGAACTTATCACCAATCGCGCTCGGCCATTTATCTATACCACCGCACCGCCGCCAGCCCTTGCGCACGCTGCGATCTCAGCAATCCAACTGATCCGCTCAAAAGAAGGGGTGGAGTTGCGAGAAAAACTCTTTCAGAACATTTTTATCCTTCAGAAAAACCACCCAAGCGCGATTTTACCGATTATTCTCGGTGAAAACCAAACCGCGTTGGCTGCTTCGGAAAAGCTGAAACAAAGCGGCTACCTCATTCCAGCGATTCGATTCCCAACAGTTCCGAAACATACGGCACGCTTGAGAATCACACTTTCCGCAAAACACCCGACTGAAGTGGTCGAGGAATTGTTAAGAATTACTTCTTCTGCTCCGCTTTGATGCGAGCGAGTTCTTCTTTTGCCTTCACCAATTCTTCTTTGGACATGCCTTTCTCGATGTCTTTGATGACATCGGTCGCGCTTTTTTCACCTGCATCTAGAGCAATCGAGGCGAGTGCCCAGCCAAGTGGCTTATTAATCGCCATCGCTGCTCCGGCTGCATTGAAACGAGCAAGTGCGAGAGTTGCACTTGGGTTACCTTGTTGAGCAGCAAGGGTGTAAAGTTTTGCAGCGTTTTCGTAGCTCTGTTGCACACCTGCACCGCGCTCATGCAGAGTACCAAGATTGTTTTGTGCGGCCGCCAAACCTGCTTGTGCTGCGCGTCCAAACCACGAAACGGCTGCGGAAATATCTGCGACGCCCATTTTTCCGGAGAGATAAAAAAGTCCGAGCTCATTCTGTGCGAGAGGCATGCCCGAATTAGCTGCGGTAAGGAGATGTCCGTAAGCTTTGCCGATATCAGGTTTTTCCTCTCCCATTAGGGCAGATGCCAAAAACAGATGCGCTTGGGCATTTCCAGCGGTAGCTGATTTTTCTAACAACTCGGTGGCGCGTTCCGTATTCTTTTTGGTGCCTTTGCCTTCCATGTAAAAAGCCGCCGCTCTGAGCATGCTATCTGCATTACCCGCCTCAGAACCCTTATCGAAAAGCTCAATCGCTGCTTTCGGATCTTCTTTGATGTTTGCTTGGTAATCACCTAAGGCTAGCCATCCCGCTGCATTTCCGGCTTTGATCGCTTTGTTTAACCATTCGGTGCCTTTTTTCTCATCGGGAGCAACCGCATCACTTTTCAGGAGTCGAATGCCCACTGCCACCATTGCGCTGGCGTCGCCTTTTTCAGCAGCTTTGAGGAAATATTCATAAGCTGTCTTGGTATTGATTAGCGGAGTCTTTCCAAACTGACCGTCATACAAGCGAGCAAGCAGTACCATCGATGGCACATCGCCAGCGGTCGCAGCTTTCAACCACCATTTTACAGCCGTTTCTGGAGCAGGTTCTGGGGTCAAACGCCCGAGAAGAAAGGCTTCTCCGAGGATACGTCCGGCTACCGTCGGATCGGTTGCAGCGTGTTTCTCAAGAGTTTCTCTTCCTTCTTGCGCTTGATCTCCCTGACCTGATGACAAAAGGATTCCGGCCAAACGATAAATCGAGTCAGGATGATTTTTTGCCTGACCTTTACGATAATACTCAATCGCCTTGTCGCGTGATAATTCAACGCCTTGTCCGTTTTCGTGGGCGAAGCCCAAGAGATAGATAGCGTCTTTGTCGCCCTTCTCAGCAAGTGGCTTGGCAAGTTCGACAGCCTTTGCATGCTCACCTTTGTCATATAAAGTATAGGCTTCTGACGCTGGACTTGATGCGGCTAACTTGGGTGTGGCCGCTGTATCGCCGCTGATTGCTTTGTTATCTGTCGCATCTAACGTTATCGCGGAATGTGCGGTTAAAGTTCCAAGTATCAAGATAGTTGCACCAATGTAGGTTTTCATAAATGAGTTCATATACGTAGAGTTTCGATTCTGGCAAGAGCCTATAAATAATAATTAGGGGAATATAATGGGTAAAACTACTCCCCTAACATCGAGATCAGATACATTGCTAAATCATGCTTTGGGGCTTTGTCAAATGACTTAGTGCGGTCTTTAAAGACCAACAGCGCCTCGTTTTCCTCGGAATCAAAGCCTATATCGCTTCGGGAAATATCATTTGCCACGATCAAATCGCAGCTTTTCTTCTCAAGTTTCAACCGTGCATTAGCCTCAAGATTTTCCGTTTCGGCCGCAAATCCCACCAAAAAACCCTCAAAACCCATGGTTTCACGCGCAGATCCAAGGATATCCTTGGTCTTCACCAATTCCAAAATCATCTTCTCCCCGCTCTTCTTGATCTTCTGGGTGGAAATCTCAGCAGGTGTAAAATCCGCCACCGCTGCTGCAAAAAACGCCGCACCCATTTTAGGCAAATACCTCGCCACCACCTCATACATCTCCGCCGCGCTCTCCACGGGAATGAAATCCACCCCGGCCGGAACATCGAGATCCGTCGGCCCGGAAACCAATAATACCTGATGCCCCGCGTGCACCGCCGCATCCGCGATCGCGTATCCCATTTTTCCGGAGGATCGGTTCGTCAGGAAACGAACCGGATCGATCGCTTCACGGGTTGGGCCTGCGGTGATGAGAATTTTCATAGAGAAGGTAAAACGACTGCCCGCTCATCCAATCAGGCGCAGTAATCTTTGAAAGGCAGAAACATGCGCCGCTACCCGCTTGGCCAAATCCGCTTGGCTCGGAGTCTCGAACGTGAACGACAGCGGGCAACCTTGCTTCGCCAGATAAATCGCCTCCGGCCACTCGTTCGGTAAATCCGCTTCCGCACCATGGTAAATCCAACCCGCCGCTCGCGGCTCATGCCCGTCGATTTCATCACCCGACTCCGCAGGAAAATGTTCGCTCACCGCCTCCAAAATCCCCGCTGCGCGCTGCGGTTGGTCTTCCAGCAAATTGATCTCGTAAAAATAAAATCCCTCAGTCTCCCAATCTTCATGCAGCGAGACAAAGACATCGGGCACTCTATCCCGCGTCAGCCACCGCACATGCGCAGCGATCTCAGGTGTCGATTGCTGTAAGTAATCGCGATTCAAATCCGCTCCATCCCGATTTTCACGCCGACCCATCGCAAGCCCACCCGGATTCAACGCCGGACAAATCAACCAATGATGACTATCCGAAAAACTCCCCGCGCGCATCATTTCTAACAACGCCAGCGGACCCGCCGGTTCATCGCCATGAATTCCAGCGGAAGCATAAACCAACGAACCCTCGCCTTCCTTTTCCCAAGCCATCATCAGCCCGTCTTGTGTATCTAACAAAACCTCAGCACGAAACCCCTGGCGCAGTGCTGCCTCCGCGAACTCATCGAGATAATCTGGCCATTTGAAAAGTTCATCCATGCAGATCGCGACTTAAGATTTTGGGAAGATTTCAGCAAAGAACCGTTTCATATCATCCCACGAACGTTGATCCGCTTCTTCATGGTAGGCAGCACCTTTTGATGGATCATCGCCCGCCATTTTCTGGGTGAACGCATGCACCGCACCGTTATAGGAAACCATTTTCATATTAGCACCCGCTGCTTCCATTTCTTTTTTAAACGCATCAACTTCGGCCGCTGGCACATACGGATCGACCGCACCATGCAAGACCAACACCTTGGCAGGAATCGCGCCTTTTATCGCCGCTAAATCAAGCGCCGAAGACAAACCGCCATGAAACGAAACGACGCCATTCAGTGCCACACCTGCGCGGGCAAGCTCGAGCACACCGGTTCCGCCGAAACAATATCCAATCGCCGCCAGCTTACTTGGATCGGTGCGCTCATCGGATTTCAGAACCTCCAGACCCGCAATCATCCGCGCCCGGAAAAGCTCACGATCTCCTTTATATTTTCCAGCAACCGTTCCCGCCTCCGGTGGCTGTGGACGAATCCCGATTCCATAAACATCCGCCGCAAACACATTGTAACCTAACTCCGCAAGCATCCGCGCCCGCATCTTTTCGTAATCGGTCAGCCCCGTCCATTGATGAATAATCAACACCCCGGGGCGCTTACCTTCGACTTTGTCGTCATAAGCATGAAACCCCTCCAACTCCACTTCGCCGAGTTTGTATTTCACAATCCGCTCAACAACCGCAGCACTCAACGGCATCAACCCACAAACGCTCACAACCAAGGAAATGATCTTTTTCATGCCGACAAGAAAAGCCCTTAACCCACCTCTCGTCAAACGGGGATATTGAATGACTTTTATCGCTTCAACCGTATCAAAGTCGATTTCCCGTGAGCATCCAATCCTTCAAGCCGCGCGAATTCTTCAATCACTGACAACGATTTCTCTACCGCACGCTTGTCCATTTTCACAATGCTGGTGCGGCGTTGAAACTGATCTGCACGAAGTCCGGAAAATGACCGACCCGCCCCGCCTGTTGGCAAGGTGTGGCTGGGCCCGGCGAGAAAATCACCGACCGCTACCGGAGAATCGGCACCGAGATAGATCGCGCCCGCAGTGCGGATTTGTGCAAGCACTGCGTCTTCGTCTTTCACGATCAAGGAAAGGTGCTCCGGAGCAAACGCATTCACGATCGCCACGCCTTCATCCATCGATTTCACGTGCAGCAAAAACGTGCTGGTTTTCAAAACTTCTTTGATGATTTTCGAGCGACTCAACTGCGCCGTTTGCTTTTCGATCTCCACGCGAACTTTTTCTAACAACGCGGATGAGGTCGTCAGGAAACCCACCGCGCTATCTCCGCCGTGCTCGGCTTGCGCAAGCATGTCCGCTGCGATGTAGGAGGCTTTCGCCGATGCGTCTGCTAAAATTAAAATTTCACTTGGTCCCGGTAAAAGATCGATGGATACCGCGCCGACGAGTTGACGTTTTGCCTCGACCACAAAACGATTTCCCGGTCCGAAAATGCGATCTACCGGAGCAATTGTTTTCGTCCCTAGCGCCATCGCTGCAATCGCTTGAGCGCCGCCGACTTTGATCGCCTGCGTCACGCCTGCTTGTTTCAATGCAAACAACAACGCGGGATTCACGGTGCCATCTGGACCGCACGGGGTGGCTGCGAAAATTTCCGGGACACCTGCCGCTTGAGCAAATCCGGCCGTCATCAAAGCTGTGGAAACCAGAGGTGCTTTTCCGCCAGGAACATAAACACCCACGCGATCAAACGGAGTGAAGCGTTCACCGATCACTGCGCCTTCTGCATTTTTTGCTGACCAATCTTTGCGCATGCTTCTCTGCGCAAACGCATGAATGTTTTTCAAACTCCGACGGATCGCTTCACGCGTCGCTGCGGTCACGGATGCTTCTGCTTGCGCAAATTCTTTATCGCTCACAAATAACTGATTTTTCGTCAGCTTTGCGCCATCGAAACGATACGTCAGCTCCACCAATGCGTCGTCACCTTGCATGCCGACTTTCGCGATGATATCGGAAACTAAATCCCGGACGGAATCCTCAGGAATCGCTCGGCGATGCAGTCGCTTGACGAACGAGGGATAGGAGGCATCTTTGTGGGACAGAATCTTCATACAGTTTGTGTGCGGGGGAAGATGCACACTCTCACCCATAACGCCAACCCTCAATGAAGGTTTTCACACTCTCATATTGTAAGAAATTTCTGCAAACTCACGTTACTCTGCCACCGTTTTGACAAGCACCTTCAAGATATCCTGCCTACTCTTGGGCTTGAACTCACTCGGCCTCGATCTGAAGGCCGACGAGATCAGCTTTAACCGCGACATCCGCCCGATTTTCCTCAAAAACTGCACAGCCTGCCATGGCGGGGTCAAAGAAGCGGGCGGAATCTCCTTCATTTATTGCAATCGCGCGCTCATCGAGGGTGAATCGGGCAAAATTGCCATCGTCCCGGGAAAGCCGGACCAATCGGAAATCATGCGCCGCGTCCGCAGCAAAGATCCCGAGGAAATCATGCCAAAACCCAAGCACGGCTCGCCTCTCAAAGAAAAGGAAATCGCCCTCCTCGAGACATGGATTTCCGAAGGCGCAAAATGGGAAGAGCATTGGGCGTTCATGCCTCCGGTCGATAAAATCATCCCCGCACTCAAAAACGAATCATGGGTCACCAAGCCGCTCGACCGCCTCATCCTGAAAAACCTTGAGAAAAACCAACTCACCCCCTCACCCCAAGCCACTCCCGCGGAATGGCTGCGCCGGGTCAGCTTCGACCTCACGGGCCTTCCACCAAGCATCGAGGATCTAAAGGAGCTCGAAGCCGCATGCAACACCGATGGCAAAACCGCCCGCGAAAAGGTTGTGGATCGTTTGCTCGCCTCCCCCGCCTACGGCGAACGTTGGGCCACCGTCTGGCTCGATCTCGCGCGCTACGCCGATACCTTTGGATTTGAAAAAGACCCCCACCGCGACATCTGGCCGTGGCGAGATTGGGTGATCCGATCGCTCAATGCGGACATGCCTTACGATCAATTCACCATCGAACAAATGGCGGGCGATCTTTTACCCAACGCCACATCCGACCAAATCCTCGCCACCGCTTTCCACCGCAACACCCAAACCAACACCGAAGGCGGAACCGATGACGAAGAATACCGCGTCGCGGCTGTGATAGATCGCATCTCCACGGTCTGGACCACATGGCAAGCCACCACGTTTGGTTGCGTGCAATGCCACTCCCACCCTTACGATCCTATCGCTCACGAAGAATTCTACGAGTTCATGGATTTCTTCAACCAATCCGAAGACTCCGATCTCAAAAACGAATATCCAAAAATCAAAGTCGCTGGCGAAGAATGGGTGAAACTCCAACGTGAAACTCGCCAGCTGCGCGAAGCCCTCGATGCGGAAGGTCACAAAATCACCGACACCAAATGGCAGATCCTGGAAAATATTTCCTTCGCCCCTCAGCATGGCACGATGCGCATCGATAAGGACGGCATGATTCACAGCGAAGGCAATCTTCGCTCAGGAACCACCCATAAACTCTCCGGACATTTCCCAAAAATCGACGCACTGAAATTCTCGGTCTATCCGCAAAGCGACAATCCGAAAAACTGGCCAGAGATTGGCGCTTTCGTAACTTTGTTTCATATCGATAAAATTTCAGCCGATGGCAAACGCACCCCAATTCCGATGGGCGAAGTCATAGCAGATCATCTCTCTGGCTCGACAGATCCAATGAGTGCGTTCGCACAAAAAGGCATCGGCGAACGTTTCGAACGCTTTAAAGACCCAACAGGTAGAGACGGCGCAGCCTCTGGCATGGGTGAATTTCCACGTATCGCTGGCCCGCGCAGATTTGTGATCCTTCCCGAATATCAAATCGCCTTGCAACCCGGCGAAACCATCGAGATTTCTCTCAAACAAGGTGCCAACGCCAACGAAAGCCAAACCGCTTATGTCAGAAGATTTAAAATCGAGGTCGCCGAAGACGCACGTTACACCGCGCTGAGAACCGATCCGAAGCGCGCCGAGACATGGCAGAAAGTGTGTTCAAATCTCGATCAGATGGCCGCAATGAAAGGACCGGAAGTTCCCGTGATGCTCGATCGTCCAGCCGCAGGTAAACGTGAAACCCGCTTGTTCGCCCGCGGCAATCGCATGGCCAAAGAACAAATCGTCAAAGCCGATGTCCCCGAGCTTCTGCGCGGAAAATTCCCGAAAAAAGAGGAAGTCACCCGCTTGGACATGGCTCGCTGGATGGCGAGCGCCGAAAATCCCCTCACCTCCCGCGTCATCGTCAACCGCTTGTGGGGCGAAGTTTTCGGAATCGGCATTGTCGAGACCATGGAAGATTTCGGCACCTCCGGAACACTGCCATCCAATCTCGCCCTGCTCGACCACCTCGCCCTGCGTTTCCAAGGCGAACAGAAGTGGTCGATCAAACAAGCCCTGCGCGAAATGGTTTTGTCATCAACTTACCTGCAATCTTCTAACGCCACGCCTGCATTGCTTGAACGCGATCCTAAAAACCAACTCGTCGCACGCGGCCCACGCAATCGTCTAACAGCCGAGATGGTTCGTGATCAGGCACTCGCCACTTCAGGTCTACTTTCCAAGAAAATGTATGGCGAATCCGTTTACCCACCACAGCCAGCCGGTGTCTGGAGCTCGGTTTACAGTGGTGCAAGCTGGAAAGAATCCAAAGGAGAAGATAAATACCGCCGTGGGCTTTATACCTACACCAAACGCACCAGCGGCTTCCCCGGCTTCCTCACCTTCGACGCACCAAGCCGCGATCTCTGCTCTGCTCGCCGCATCGTTTCTAACACCCCGCTGCAAGCTCTCGTCACCATGAACGATCCTGCGCATATCGAGGCCGCTGCCGCACTCGCTGAAAAAGCACGCCAGCATGCGAATTCCCTCGAAGAACAAATCGGCTTCGCTTACCTCACCGTCACCCAACGCCAGCCTGATAAGGACATCCTCTCTGAACTCACATCGCTCTATCAGGATTTGAAAAAGGAAACTTTTGATGGAAAAGCAAACATGGGATCCGATCCCGCGATGACACTCACCGCGAACACGATACTTAACCTCGACGCCGCACTTACCAAATGAACCGCCTCGAAAACGAAATCCGCCTCGCGGAACTCTCCCACCTCACCCGTCGCCATTTCCTCTCGAAATGCACCACTGGGTTGGGCGCGATGTGGGCCTCCACGATGTTGAGCGACCAGCTTTTCGGTGCCTCGCAAGCCTTGGTCAAAGATCCGTCCAATCCGCTCGCTCCTTCCATGCCTTTGCTTCCCGGCAAAGCGAAACGCGTCATCTACCTCCACATGGCCGGCGCGCCATCCCAGCACGAGCTTTTCGATTACAAACCCGAACTCGAAAAACTCGACGGCAAGGATTGCCCCAAAGAATTCCTCGAAGGCAAACAGTTCGCCTTCATTCAGGGCGTTCCGAAAATGCTCGGCCCTCAATACAAATTCAAACAACACGGCGAGAGCGGCGCATGGATTTCCGATCGTCTCCCTCACCTCTCCACCATGGCAGATGATCTGTGCTTCATCAAATCGATGCACACCGATCAATTCAACCACGGCCCCGCACAACTCCTCGTCCACACCGGCACCCAAAACCTCGGAGCTCCTTCCATCGGCGCATGGGCCACTTACGGCCTCGGCTCGGAAAACCAAAATCTTCCGGGTTTCATCGTTCTAACATCCGGCGGCAAAAACCCCGATGCCGGTAAATCCGTCTGGGGCTCCGGTTACCTCCCTTCCGTTTACCAAGGCGTGCAATGCCGCTCCCAAGGCGAACCCGTCCTCTACCTCCAGAATCCAGATGGCGTCACTCGCGAGATGCGCCGTCGTTCCATCGACGCCCTCGACCGTATCAACCAAAAAATCGCGCAGCAAACCGGCGATCCTGAAACTGTCACCCGCATCGCCCAATACGAAATGGCTTACCGCATGCAAATGCACGCCACGGATGCCTTTGATTTGAAACAGGAAAACGAAGCCACCCACGCGATGTATGGCACGGAGCCTGGTAAGGAATCGTTTGCTAACAACTGCCTGCTCGCGCGCCGACTCGCGGAACGCGGCGTCCGCTACATCCAACTTTTCGATTGGGGCTGGGACTCCCACGGAACCGGTAAGGATACAGATCTTAAAGGAGGCTTCACCGATCTCTGCAACCGCATCGATAAACCCATCACTGCTCTCCTCAAAGATCTCAAACGCCGTGGCATGTTAGAAGACACACTCGTCGTTTGGGGCGGAGAATTCGGTCGCACACCCATGCGCGAAAACCGTGGTGGTGGTGAAATGTCTTTCGTTGGACGCGACCACAACCCCGGCGGTTTCACCATCTGGATGGCAGGCGGCGGTGTGAAAGCCGGAACCTCTTACGGCGAAACCGATCCCATCGGCTACGAGGCGATCAAAGACAAAGTTTCCGTCCACGAACTCCACGCCACGATGCTTCACCTTCTCGGCTTCGATCACGAAAAACTCACCTTCCCCTTCCAAGGTGTCGGCCAACGCCTAACCAACATCACCAAACCCGGCACGAAAGTGGTGAAAGGTGTGGTTTCGTAGAGTTCTTAGTTTGACTACGCTACGCTCCGTCCAAGCGGTCAGGACTTTGTCCTAGGTTGAAGGCTCGCTAGCGCTCACTCGGCTTTGTAGTTCCTGGTTTTACATCCCGAGCTTGTCGAGGGATTGGTTCTCAACTCTCAACTCCCCGCTCTCCGCTCTTTGCTCTCAGAGCAATTCCAAGCCCACCGATGACAAACAACATCGGAAACCAGATCGAGTATCCCGCTGCTTTGGAATCCGGCTTGAGCATGGTAAAATTTGCATCCGCCGGATTCACGTAAACACTGATTTTTTTCCCAACCGGATACGTCTCGACCAACCCTGCGATTTTATTCCGCTTGTTGTATTTCGGATTTCCTCGGAAACCATAACGCTCGCCAGTTTTGCGCTCACCCTTCCACTCATACCCGTAGAGAATTTTCATCCGGTATTCCATCGGCGAAAACTCATCATGCTTGTATTCCTCAATCTCCGAAGAAAGCACCACCCCCTCCACCTGCGGCCATGCGCGTTGATCAACCGCCCGCATGTAACTCATCCCCATCAACCAGGTAAACAATCCCCCCGCACCAGCAATCACCAGCCCAAGCATCACCAGAAATACAGTCGAGCCCTTCATAAGTCGCACCGCAAAGAACATCCTTACGTCCTGAAACGCAACTTTAGATTCAACGACTGAAGTTTCCATCAAGCACTCTAGGCACTAAAAAATCTTCCTGTTTCATTCAGCAGCATCGAACCCGGCAATAATCTTAGTTTGTCTATCCCTCAGTAACTATCCCCACCTCTAAATCCCTTCTTATTTTTCTCCCCAAAATTTTTCTATCGAAACCCATCCTCCTTTCGTGGACTTCGTGGTTAATCCTCCCCCATTTCATCAGCATCTCCCCACAAAATCCGTTTTCTTGAAAAGCGATCATGACAAATCCCGCCAGACCATTATTCTCCCCTCGTGAGCTACCAGGTTTTTGCCAGAAAATATCGTCCCAAAACATTTGATGACGTCTTAGGACAAGACCACGTCGTCCGCACGCTGCGCAATGCGATCGACCAAAATCGACTCGCCCATGCCTACCTTTTCGTCGGTCCTCGCGGCACAGGTAAAACCTCCACCGCTCGGATTTTCGCCAAAGCCCTCAACTGCACCGGCGGCCCGAAAGTCGATTTCGATCCCGAAGAAGATGTCTGCCGCGAAATCGCCGAGGGTCGCTCTCTGGATGTTCTGGAAATCGACGGTGCCTCGAACAACGGGGTCGACCAAGTCCGCGATCTCCGAGACTCCGTCAAATACGCGCCCAGCCGCGGTCAGTTCAAAATTTACTACATCGACGAGGTCCACATGCTTTCCAATGCGGCCTTCAACGCCCTTCTCAAAACCCTGGAAGAGCCACCGGATCACGTGAAATTCATCTTCGCCACCACGGAGGTGCAGAAAATTTTGCCGACCATTTTATCCCGCTGCCAACGTTTCGACCTTCGCCCCATCCCTACCCAAACGATCGCGGATCACTTGCTCCACATCGCTTCTGCGGAAGGCATCAAGCTCGACACCACCGCCGCATGGGCGATCGCAAAAGGCGCGGACGGCGGCATGCGCGATGCGCAGTCGATGCTCGATCAACTCGTCGCATTCTGCGGTGAATCGATCACCGAGGAAAACGTGTTAGATATCTTTGGTTTCACCTCGCGTGAAAAAGTAGCCGAACTCACTTCCAAGCTGCTCGCCCGCGATACTCCGGCCGCGCTGAAATTGATCCAAACCGAAGCCGAAGGTGGACGCGAACTTTCCCAACTACTCGGCGAACTCATCGGCTGCTTGCGCGGATTGCTCATCGCAAAACTCGATCCATCAGCCGATGGCGAAGGCATTCCCGATGAACTTTGGACAAAACTCCTCGAAGACTCCGATGAATACGCTTCCGAGCGACTCCTCGCCGCCATCGATGTCTTTGCCGAAACCGATGGTCGGATGAAATGGAGCACCAACAAACGCCTGCATTTCGAGCTCGGCATGATCAAAGCGATTCAAGTGCTTTCCGAAGTCCGGATCACCGATGTCATCAAAGTCCTTACCCGAGGCGCCGATCACTTATCCTACACAGCTCCAGCCGCAGCGCCTGCTCCAGTTGCTAAATCCGAGCCGTCTCCATCTCCAACTCCCGCAGCACCCGCACTCATCGCCGTTCAAGCAGCTCCGCCCATTCCTGCACCGGAACCGCCTGCACAAAAAAAAACGACCAGTAGCACCCTCTCCGACTTCGATGCCTTGATCGAAAATGCACCGGACGAAACCGATTTCCCCGAAGAACCCGCGCCTGCTCCAGTGAAAAAATCCGAGCCAGCAACTCCCGCCCAAGCCGAGGCAAAAGTGGTCGACGATTCATTTCATAAAGATCCATTGATCAAAGCTGCTTTGGTGAAATTCGAAGCTAAATTTTTAACCACCTAACATTTTATTTATGAACATCCAGAAATTGATGAAACAGGCACAGCAGATGCAAGCTGGCCTCGCTGCCAAACAAGCAGAACTCGCCGCTCGCGAAATCGAAGTCTCAGTCGGCGGTGATAAAATCAAAGTCCGCGCAACCTGTGCCGGTGACATTCTCGCGATCAAAATCGACCCGACCGTCATCGATCCAACCGATGCCGAGTTCCTCGAAGAGCTCGTCCTCAAAGGCGTCCAAGACGCCATCTCCCAAGGCAAAGCGCAAGCAGCCGCAGAAATGGGCAAGCTCACAGGTGGTTTAGGCATCCCGGGGCTTTAAGTTTTAAAAAGGTAGGGTGCCCTCGGCAATGCAGCCCTACCATCTTCCACGTTAACAAAAAAAGCGGCCTACGTTTTCACGTAGGCCGCCGTTAGATTTTAGAAAGGTGTTCGATTAGATACCTTTTTTGACGACGTCGGTGAGGAGGTCGATCACGCGGTTGGAGTAGCCCCACTCGTTGTCATACCAGCTGACCAACTTGAAGAAGGTGCTGTTGAGTTCGATCGATGAACCTGCATCGAAAATGGAGGATGCCTTGTCGTGAATGAAATCCGTGGAAACCACTTCGTCTTCGGTGTAGTTCAGGATTCCTTTGAGGTAGGTCTCGGAAGCTTTCTTGAGTGCTGCCTTGATTTCCTTGAGGGAGGTTTCCTTTTCGGTTTTGACGGTGAGGTCGACACAGGAAACGGTAGGAGTTGGAACGCGGAACGACATACCGGTAAGTTTTCCAGCAACTTCTGGGCAAACGAGTGCTACTGCTTTCGCTGCGCCAGTGGTGGAAGGAATGATGTTGATCGCGGCGGAACGTCCACCTTTCCAGTCTTTCTTGGAAGGACCGTCGACGGTTTTCTGAGTCGCGGTGTAAGCGTGGATGGTGGTCATCAAGCCTTCTTTGATTCCGAAACCTTCTTTCAAAAGCACGTGCACAAGCGGAGCAAGGCAGTTGGTGGTGCAAGAAGCGTTAGAAATAATATGATGCTTAGCAGGATCGTATAAGTCGTCGTTCACGCCAACCACGAAGGTAGCGTCTTCACCCTTCGCAGGAGCGGAGATGATGACTTTTTTCGCACCAGCGGTGATGTGACCTTTGGCTTTATCCGCTTCGGTGAAAAGTCCGGTGGATTCGATGACGACATCGACACCGAGTTCTTTCCATGGAAGACCCTCTGGAGTACGTGCGGAAACGACTTTGATCTCGTGACCGTTGACCACGATGATGTCATCCTCTTCAAGTTCTGGAGAAGACTTCTTCGAAGAAACTTCACCGGCAAATTTGCCTTGGGTGGAGTCGTATTTGAGAAGATAAGCAAGGTTGTCTGCTGGCACGAGGTCACCTACTGCGGCGACTTTGAATGTGGTGCCGAGATGGCCTTGTTCGACGAGTGCGCGAAAGACGAGGCGTCCGATGCGACCGAATCCGTTAATGGCGATGGTAGTCATATATTTGCTTGGTGAGAGAGTCCGGAGACTTTTGGTTTAAACTTACCGCAGCCATTCTATTTCCGGACGCGGCGGCGGGATTGTGCATGGAACGGGTGACGCGTCAACCCCACTCTGAATCTCGGAAAAAAGTCCGAAACGGAGCTATTTCGACGCGAAAATGATTTTATAAGCGTGATCCTCAGTAATCTGGCGCAAACGCAGCCCGAGCTCCCGCAAATGTGCTTCGTAGGGAAGCTGGCGATTAGCCACCAAATGCAGGGTTCCATTTCGTTTCAGCGCCGCAGCGGCTACACTGATGAAAGCTTTCCCAAGATCCACATCCTTCGACTGCGCGGTGTGAAACGGCGGATTGGTGATGATGTGATCGTATGTTTCAGGCAGTCCTGTGGTGACATCGTGCCAGTGAAAATAAACATTTCCGGAAATATTTTTGCGCGCACAATCCAAAGCCCGTGCATCGGCTTCGAACAAATCGATGTGTGAAATGTTTGGCGATTTTTCCAAAGCCACATGACTCAGATATCCCCAACCCGCGCCGAGATCCGCGACGTTTCCCCGCATGGAGACCGGCAGATGCGCAGCCAAGAGCAGCGAACCGGGATCGATATGTTTCGCGCTGAACACTCCTGGCTGGGTGACGAAAGAAGTTCCGGGTATCACTTGTGACTCGGCCAAGTTCTGCCACTCCGCCAGAATCTCAGCGTCCCAAGGTGATATATAAGAAACCCCGAAGGCGCGGCATTTGTGTTTCGATACAGAAAAGGAAAGCGGTGCTGCTTTTCCCAGCTCTTTTTCAAACCGCGCAGCGCCAGTTGTGTTTGCCATTGCCGTGATGAAAATTCCGCCCTCTGCCAAACATCCATACGCCATCGCAAATCCCGCCAGCACCTCTTCTTTGCTCTTTCCAGGTAAAAACAATACAGTCGAAAATTTACCCGTTGGCTTATCCGTTAGAAAAATACCCGCACGTTCACACGCATTCGCCAACGGTTTAAGCGGCTGCCATGCCGTCAGCGGCGGCAAGTCCGGATGGGGCTCCGCTCCGAGAAATAAAACATTTCCCGAATCAGCTCGGTGTTCTTGCAGCGCAAGAACCAAAGTCTCAAGTGCAGGATTCATGACCGATCCGTTGGTTGCACGATTTTGACCAACTCCGCTTCGATGATCTTTTCACATTCAATGATTTGATTTACGCGACGCACTTTTGCCTCTTCAGCGATTTGTTCCAACGCATCGATATCGTAAAGGTAAACTTCTTCGATCTCTCCCACCGAATGCTCGATGTCACGTGGCACGGCGATATCGATCATGAACAAGGGCCGGAACTTTCTCGCGCGGCGCAACGATTCCACCTCCTCACGATGAATGATCGTATGCGGAGCACCGGTTGAGGAAATGACAACATCAACCTTTTTCAGTTCTTCTAACCAATCATCAAACCGCACCGCTCTGCCGCCCATTTCCTCCGCAAGCTCGATTGCGCGCTCGTGCGTGCGATTCGCGACAATGATCGATTTCGCCCCGCGCGATACCAAAGCCTGCGCGGTCAGCCGACTCATCTCACCAGCCCCAAGCACCATCACTTCGCTGTTTTTTAGATGCCCGAAAATCTTCTCTGCGAGTTCGACCGCCACATTGCCGATCGATGTGGAACCCTCTTGGATCGATGTCTGGGTGCGGACTTTTTTGCCAACGCTAAAAACTTTTTGAAACAGCTTGTTCAACATCGGCCCGGTCGCGCCAGCTTCGTGGGCAGCTTGGTAGGCTTGTTTCACTTGGCCGAAAATTTCCGTTTCGCCGAGTAACATTGAATCCAACCCGCTCACCACTTTGCACAAATGCCGCGCCGCATCGGCTTTTTCGTAGCGATAAAATGGCTCCTCGTGACCGTGAACTTTTTCCGCCAGCGAATGCTCCAAACGCGCGAGCGCCGTCGCAGCATGTTCAGCGACCAAATAAAATTCCGTGCGGTTACAAGTGGAAACCACCACGCCCTCCGGGACTCCGGCCATTTCTAACAACTGCTGTGCAGCTTCGCCGAGCTTGGTCGTGCCCACAGCGAATCGCTCCCGAACCTCTACAGGTGCGGTTTTGTGATTCACTCCCAAGCAAACGAATTCCATTTAGACAAAAGCAAAAACTCCAAGTGAAAGGACGAAAAGTGCCACTGCACCCAGCGCAAACCGCCGTCCCGTAATACCCCTCACCCGCTTGGTGACCATTAAAATAACATATCCCAACCACACCCCTACCGCCGCAATTAGATGCGCCATCGCTCCTTTACCCAACGGCATAAGCACTCCAGCAATGACGCCCACCGTCAACAACACCATCCCCAGCCAAAGCAATCTCTCCAGCGAAACTAACAATTCAGGCACAGGCGGCAAATTCCGGAACAACCCACCTTTGAGATGATGCTCTTTCAATTGGTGATCAAGCACCAGAAACATCACTCCCGCCACCGCCGCCAACGCCAATGCTCCATATGCCAGAACCGACATCGAGGAATGCGTTTCCCCCCAGAAACTCGTGTTCAAAACCTTTTCAGGATTCGCCGCCAAGCGCCCGGGCAACAACGCAAATCCCTGAAAAATCACCACTACCGGCGCAGTGAAAACTCCCAGCAGAGAAATCCGATACACCGGCCCAACCAACAAATAAAACAAAGTCAGCGACCACGCGAGGAACACCGAGATCTCCGCAATGCTCCGCAACGGACAAGCTCCTCGCATTTCACCCCGCACGGCGAGGTAGCCCATTTGACAAACCATCACCGCAATCATCCACCAAACCGTCCACCGGCTCCGGTTGCCGTGACGCAAAATCAGAAGCCCGCGAACTCCAGCCACAGCGGCGAGCAAAGTTGCAGCGATAAGAAACCAACGATCCATGCCCCTTCAATCGCCTCTCTGCTCACAACTTGCAAGTCTAGGCTTGGGTGATGAAAAGATAAGTCCTATATGATCCATAGGACTTATCTTTTTCAACCAACCTTTCTCATTTCCCTCTCAGAAATTCGTGTTTAGCCTCCAGCACATGACTCAAGAAACCGAGACTCCGCTTTGGAAAGGCACACCATCCCAATGGTTGAATATTGGCCATTTCAGTTTGGCACTGTTGTTATCAGCAGGCATCTTAATAGGTGGTGTTTACGTTCCCTTCTCCTACATTGCGTTGATTCTTCCTCTTGTCTGGATGATCTGGCGCTACCTCGTCATCCGCTGCGAAGCTTTTGAACTTACTTCCCAACGCCTCAGAATCAGCAAAGGCGTCTTCAATCAAACCATCGACGAAGTGGAACTGTATCGGGTCAAAGACGTGCTACTTGAGAAAAAATGGTGGATGCGCATCCTCAACCTCGGATCTCTCCATCTCGAAACTTCGGATCGCTCGCTTCCTAACATCACCATCCCAGCTGTCAGCGATGCCACCACTCTCCGTGAAACTTTACGCAGAGAAGTCGAAACCGTCCGCGATACAAAACGTGTGCGTGAATTGGATTTCGAAGAATCGAACGAAGAGGCTTTATCCTAAATCTCTATCTGTTCTAGCCACTTCTCCCTGCGGAACCAGGTCTCCTGTCGTTTCGCATACTGACGAGTCGAGAAAACGATCAACTCCTCGCAAGCTTCGCGTGAAATTTCTCCAGAAAGAAAACGTCGGATCTCTTTCACTCCGATGGCTTTTTCCCAGTTGCCATGAATTCCAGCCAGAGCAGCAACCTCTTCGATCGCGCCCTCTGAAAGCATTTGCCGCGTTCTTATCGCAATCCGTTCATGCAGATCCGCACGCTCTCGAATCAACCAAACTCCTCTGAGCGACTTCTCTATCTCCGCCGTCTTCCTCTCCCAACCATCGCGCAACTCGGAAACTTTCTCGCCGGTGAGGCGGCAAATTTCCAGTGACCGCGACACATAACGCTTGTTGCCACGATTCACCTGCGCGGCTTCCACAGGATCGATTGCTTCCAACTCCGCCAACAATTCTTCCAATGACCGACTTTCCATTTCCGCACGCAGTTTTTCGTCACCTTTCGGCAATGGCGATGGCCCGTGAGTGAGAAATTTCAGATACAAACCCGATCCACCTACCACGATAGGAGTTTTCCCTCGTGATTGGATTTCGGAAATCACCGGCATCGCCATCTCGATATACCGACCCGCATCGCACTTCTCACCCGGCTCTAGAACGCCAAACAAGTGATGCGGAAAATCCGTTTTTTCCGCATCGCTCGGAGCGGCACTTAAAATTTCTATCCCATGAAATAGCTGAAACGCATCGCCGTTCACGATTTCACCGTCCAGCTCCGCCGCCATCCGCAAGGCGTAGGCGGTCTTCCCGGACGCAGTTGCCCCGCAAACAAATAGGGGCGCAAACGTCTCGGACATGCCGACTTCAAGCAATATGGAGAAGGGGTTTGCAACCCCTTTCTTTTCAAACGACTCTCCGGCATGGGAATTCCTTTCCAAAATACTTACGCCCATCTTCCTGAGCGGTTCTTTTCCAAACAAAAGCCCGCGGGTGCTCCAGAGCCATCCTTGATCCGCACCAACCCTGCGCTGGCCAGCGAACTTGGGATCGATTCCGCGTGGTTCTCCTCACCCGCTGCACTCGCGACCTTTTCCGGAAACGAAATACCTACCGGAGCAGAACCCATCGCACAAGCCTACGCCGGTCACCAGTTCGGCGGCTTCGTCCCCCAACTCGGCGATGGCCGCGCAATTCTACTGGGCGAAATCATCGACATCCAAGGCAAGCGCCGCGACATCCAACTCAAAGGCTCCGGCCGCACGGCGTTTTCACGCGGCGGCGATGGCAAGTCCGCCCTCGGTCCAGTGCTGCGCGAATACCTCGTCAGCGAAGTCATGCACGCATTTGGTGTTCCCACCACCCGCGCCCTCGCTGCGGTTTTCACTGGAGAAATCGTCGAGCGCGAAGAACCCGCACCCGGTGGCGTTTTCACCCGCGTCGCTGCCAGCCACATCCGCGTCGGCACGTTTCAATACTTCGCTGCGCGACAAGATACCGAAGCCATCCAAATTCTAACAGATCACTGCATCGCTCGCCATTACCCACACGCAGCCAATGCGGAAAATCCTGCTCTCGCGTTTCTCGAAAACGTGATTCGCGCCCAAGCTGCACTGATCGCGAAATGGTTGCCGCTCGGTTTTATCCACGGCGTGATGAATACCGACAACTGTGCGATCTCCGGCGAGACGATCGACTACGGACCTTGCGCGTTTATCGATACATTTCATCCGGATGCCGTATTCAGTTTCATCGATCGCAATGGCCGCTACGCATGGGGCAACCAACCCACCATCGCGCATTGGAATCTCACCCGTCTTGCGGAAACCTTGCTACCCATTCTCGATCCATCACCAGAACGCGCGAAAGAGATCGCCACCACTGCGTTGAATCAATTCATCGATCATTTCCAACCCGCCTACCTCAATCATTTTCGCGAAAAACTCGGCTTGTTCACCGATACCGATCTCGATGCGAGCGCGGCATTTATCAAATCCACCCTCGGCACGCTCGCTCAGAACAAAGTCGATTTCACCCTATTCTTCCGCCACCTCACCTTACTTGCTGCCGATGACGAGCGCGCAAATTTACCATCGCTTTTCCTCGATCCCCAAGCCGCTGAAACATGGATCAAGCAGTGGAAAACTTTCGCCAAGTCCGCTGATCACCTCGCGAAGATGAAATCCATCAACCCCATCCTCATCCCGCGCAACCACCGCATCGAGGAAGCCATCCAAGCCGCTTACCAAAACGACTTCTCCCTCTTCCATCGTCTGGCCGATGCGCTGGCAAATCCGTTCGAGGATAATCCCGCATATGCGGACCTGGAGCGCGCTCCTCTCCCCGAGCAATGCGTGAAGAACACATTTTGCGGAACGTGAGGCTCGCAATCGAGATGAAGCATATTCATCTGTTAGATACTCGCATCTGAAACCGCTTCACATCGCAAGAAATCCTTTAAATACGGGAGTCTTGGCTTCGGATCTGCTCATGCGTCGTTGCAATCACCCAACAGCCTTATGTTCATCCTCAACGACACACTCACTGCCACCAACGCGACCCTTCATGAAATTCCATCCGGCGGTCGACGCTTTTATCGCAGCCGCAACAGCCTGACGACCTCAACATTTCAGTGGAGCACCTACCAAGCGATTCCTGCTGATTCGCCCTTCTGGGATGATATGTTTCAGAACAGCGCACGCGCTGGATTCAAAGCAGCCAAGCAAAGCCTCAAGCCCGCCATGTTCGTTTGGGGAATCATGGCATTGGTAGCGGTGCTCTATTATGCGGTACCAGCCACACAGGGCTTCTTTTCCGCACTCAATGCATTGCAGGCAAAAATGGGCCTACTCTTTCCATTTCTCGGGATGGGACTTTCGGTCGGCATCTTGGCTGAGGCGGTGAAAGTTCTGATGTCCAAGGAAAAACGTTGGACACGAACCAACACGACCAACGCCATTTTCAACCTCTCCATCTTCGGCATTCTCGGGGTCATTCAAAACTACTTCTATCTACTCCAAGTCCATCTCTTCGGCAGCGGTACATCATGGCAAGTGCTTGTTCCCAAAGTGCTCTTTGACCAATTCGTTTGGACGGTGTTTCTCGCAAACCCCTACCAAACCATCCTTTACCTCTGGAAAAACCAAGGTTTCTCTTTCCGAAAAGTCACCGCACAAATGAAACCCTTCAAACCTTTCTGGGGCATACAAATCCTACCCGTGCTGATCACCAACTGGGCGTTCTGGATTCCAATGGTCGCCATCATCTATTGCTTCCCAGCCGAACTCCAACTCCCGCTCGCCATCCTCGCCGTCACCATCTGGGTGCTGCTGCTTTCGATCCTCACCTCAAGCAAACATGAAGAAGCCTAATCTAACATCTGAGCCTAACGCATCTCTTCCCGCTTTTCTCGCCGTCGGAACTTTTGTGGTCGATTACCAAAAGCTCCTCGATCATTATCCCACCGAACGATCCGGCGCGCACGTTCTCAGCGAGCAGGTCAGCAACGGCGGTGCACCACTGAACATTCTGATCAATCTGGCAAAACTTAAGGTCAAATTCCCACTCTTCGCCGCAGCAAAAGTCGGCCAGGATCTCGATGGAAAATACATCATCGAGTGCTGCATCGAGCATGGAATCGATATCACACAAATCGCCGCCATCCCCGGAGCTAGCACGGGTTACACCGATGTCTACACCACCAAAAGCACCGGCCGTCATACCTGTTTCCACTTCTGCGGCATCGGCGATACGTTCTCACGCAAAGACGTCAAACTCCGTGCCGTGGCACCGAAAATGCTATTTCTCGGATCGCTTGGAGCACTTGGAAAATTGGATGAGTTCAATCCCGAATACGGACGCCGCGGAGCCACCCAACTCGTTCGTGATGCACGCAAACAAAACATTACCACAGTCGTCGAAATCGCACCCATCGATCACACTGCCAGTCTCGATGATTTCACAGAAACTCTTGCGGAAGCCGATTACCTCATCATCAACGATCGCCTAACAGAATCCCTGCTGAACGTGGAATTGTATTCAGAAAACCATTTCGACCCAGAGCTCGCAAAGCGCGCGGGAAAAAAACTGCTCGAATGCGGCATTCGCAAAGCCGTGATCATTCAATCCGGTGCCGCCGCCGTTTACGTTGGTGCGGATGGCAGTTTTCATCACCAGATTGGATACTTCCTGCCATGGGATCAACGCGCAGGCTCAGCAGGAGTCGATCACGCATTCGGCGCAGGATTTCTCGAAGGATTATTCCACGATAAACCCATCGACCTCTGCCTCAAACAAGGCCTCGCCGTATCCACCGTCTGCCGCCGCGATCTCACCCCATCCGGTGCGATCAAGTCCCTGGATCAATGCATGGATTTCTGCAAAAAACTCACCGCCTCAGCAGCATGAGAAACATCTATATAAGCTAACTCAACGAAAAATCGTTGGACGACGAAATGCACGAATCACACGAAATAAGAGCAATTTCCTAGCATTTCATTATTTCCACTACTGCCATTTCATTAAATCTGAAAGTGTCAGCTTTACCGCAGGCATCCCCAACACCGCACGGAGCCCCGGCAGGCACTGTGCGTGGCACCAGTTCCGCAAGGAGTGAAGACGATCCTTGAGACAACCTTCGCTCGAAACGTTATTTATGCTCGCACGCCGGCACTCCACTCGGATAACCGCCTGAAAGACGATAGAATTTTGATCCTTGGTGTGCGACGGTTTCGTAGGGTTAGACCCCATGGTAGAGTAGCCACCCTCAGTGAGAATGTGGACGTATAAATAAAGCTAGGAACGCAATTGCGGCGACTCTGTTCAACGGAACTCTCATCATCAGAACAACTCATTCTGCCCACAAGAGCTCAGCGAGTTCAGCCACGAGACCATTCACTGCCGCTTGAATAGATACGATTTCGACAAAAACAGAAACATAACCATGAAAACAGTAGCTCTCATCTTCGCGGGAATCACCGCTTTACTCGCCCTGACCTCGTGTGAGGGGAAACACACCGGCACTAAGGGCAATACAGGAGTCGCGGATGTTGCATTCGCCAAGGAGGCGTTTGAAATGCTTGCGCGGGGAGACGCCAAAGTCGATCCGAAGATCGATTGGAAGACACTTCAATCCTTCGGCGTCAATGTCGGAGCCGAGTATGTCACCTACAAAATGGAGGCAGATCAGAAAGGATTCCGGGATGCCTTCATCACCCAGTTTTCCTCCTCCTTCATCGACGGAGGTGGCAAGTTGGAAAACTTTTCGAACTGGCGAGTAGATGAGGCGGACACGCTCAAAACCGTCGTAATCGCGGATTCAACGAACGGACTGCTCAAACTCACTGTCACAGACCGCAACGACACCAGTCGCTTGTCAGGCATCGAAATGATGAAGTAACCATCCCCACCGGAATTCCGGCTTACCGATAAACAGAGAGCGAATTCTTAAGTGGATGTGCGATGAATCACATCATTCATTCCCGGGCTTGGATTTCCATTCCCTTGTGAGCTTCAATTCATCGGGACATACAACTTGTAGAATTCTAGCATTCACCGCTTACCCTTCAACCACTCTTCCGCGAGGGTGGGCCATTTGGAAACTTCGTTAGCTGAGGGGCGCAGGCCGTAGCCGTGGCCACCGGTTTCGAAGAGGTGGAAGGTCGAGGAGACGCCGGCTTCTTTGAGCGCCTGATCGTAAACAATGGTCCCAGGGACAAACGCCTTGTCGTCTTTGGTCTGGACGATGAAGGTCGGCGGCACCTTGGCGGAGATTGGCAATTCTGGGGCAACCGTTCCTTCCTTGGTTTGTAGGTAGGCAGGATAGATGAGCATGGAGAAGTCGGGGCGACAGTCCAGTTTGTCTGCCTCATCCACCGCCGGGTAGGCTATCTTGGCGAAGTCCGTGCTTAGGCGTGCGCAGAGGTGGCCGCCCGCGGAGAATCCGATCACGCCGATGCGCTTGGGATCGATGCCCCATTCCGTAGCGTGTTGACGCACGAGACGCACGGCGCGCTGTCCATCCGCAAGGGCGCCTTCACGGTCCTTAGGAACTCGGTATTTGACGACAAATGCGGAATAGCCAAGCCGGTTGAGCCATTCGGCGATCTCTGTTCCTTCCTTGTCGATAGCGAGGATCGAATAGCCACCGCCGGGAAAGATGAGCACGGCGGGATGGATCGAATCCGGCGGCACGGCCACCCGGAATGGTGTAATCGTTGCCTGATAAATATCGGTGATGCGTTTTACTGAGTCATCCTTGCCAGTCACCACTTTTTCCTCCGCCACTTTACCAGCTTCCGCCGGCCACAGGTTGAGCGGTTGAGAAGCTTGCTGGGCCAGACAGAGGCTGAATGGCGTGAGCAGAATGAAACAGAGTAGGGTGCGCATAGGGATGGAGTGCTGGGTGATCGGTCCGAGACGAGACGAGTGTTTCAGATTTACCCGTCTTTGTATCGTGAACTTTCGTAACATTTCAAAATTGAAATTTTTAATCCAATTGCCAAAGCACTGCGCCCCATATTGATTCGCGTTGTTCATGGCAAACGACTTCGCATTCGAATCTCTCAATCACGCACAGCGCGAAGCAGTATCTAATTTAGATGGTCCAGTCATGATCCTTGCTGGTGCAGGAACCGGTAAAACTCGTACGGTCACTTGCCGCATCGCGCACATGCTGGAGCGCAAAATCCCGCCATCTGAAATCCTCGCGGTGACTTTCACCAACAAAGCCGCAGCAGAAATGCGCGAACGCATCGGCGGCATGGTTTCCAAGCACTCAGCGGAGCAAATGACCGTCTGCACATTCCATTCACTCTGCGTCCGACTCCTTCGCGGCGGCATCGACAAGCTCGGTTACAAAAAGAATTTCTCCATCACCGCCTACTCGGATCAGGTCGGCATCATGAAACAACTCCTCGTCCGCAAAGGCGGTACCGATGAGAAAGTCAAAGCCGAGACGGTTCTAACAGAGATTTCCCGAGCGAAAAACAAAGGCATCGATGTCCAAGATCTCAGCGACGATTTCTTCGCCCAGCTCGCCGTCGCTTATCAAAACGAACTCCGCGCGCAGAACGCGGTCGATTTCGATGACCTCTTGGTCCTTGCAGAACAAGTCCTGCGCGAGCACAGCGATGTCCGTGATCACTTCCGTAAACTCTACACCCGCGTCACCGTCGATGAGTTCCAAGACACGAACTCTCTGCAAATGCGTTTGCTTCAGCAACTCGTCGGCCCGCCCTATCATGTCTGCGTCGTCGGCGATGACGATCAATCGATCTATGGCTGGCGCGGTGCGGAAGTCGCAAACATCCTCGAATTCGAGCGCTTCTTCCCGAAACCTAAAATCATTCGTCTTGAGGAAAACTACCGCTCAACCCAAGCCGTTCTCCACACAGCGAACTCCCTGATCAAACACAACACCGGCCGTCGCGAAAAAATTCTCCGCGCCACTCGCAGCGGTGGCGAAAACGTCCGCATCGTCGCCATGCCCGGCGATGACGAAGAAGCCGATTTCATTGCCGATGAAATCCTTGGTGAGAAAACCGCCGTCGGACGTGAGTGGGAAGATTTCGCCGTGCTGTTCCGCACCAACGGCCAATCCCGCAAACTCGAACTCGCACTGCGCGATAGAAAAATTCCCTACCGTATGGTCGGCGCACAATCGTTTTATGATCGCCGGGAAATCCGCGACGTGCTCGCCTACGCTGCCTTGCTGGTCTCTCCACAAAACGACGTTCCCCTGCTCCGCATTCTCAACGCCCCCAACCGTGGGATCGGCCAGGCCACCGCCATTCTCGCCACCGATTACTCGCGCGAAAAAAATCGCTCGGTGTGGGATGCTCTCTGCGATCCATTTTTCACCACCACACTCGGTGCAAAAGCCGCCAGCGCGATCGAAAACTTCGTCGCTCTCATCTCCAGCGCAAAAAACCGCATCGATCTCTCCAAAGAACATCCCGCCACCGTTCTTTCCGAACTCCTAACAGAAATGGATTACCTTCCTTGGATCCAACGAGGTTGTAAAAACGATTCTGAACGCCAGCAACGCGGAGAAGCCATTCATTCT